>JBMSQB010000068.1:0-25787 GCA_049423065.1 Burkholderiaceae bacterium | reverse complement strand
TTCGGTGGCCGCTTTTTCGCTGGGCCCTTCGCCAGGGGCCCATTCCTGAGACAGGTTGCGCAGCCACAGGAGCGGGAACGCAAAGCCGATCGGAATGGCCCACGGTGTGGAGAGTTCAACGACCCCAGCCAGCCCAAAGCCCAGACTCACCGCCCAGGGCGTGAACGCAAGCCAGAACACGCTGTCACGCCAGCCCTCAGGCCGCCATGCCTTCGCAAGGAGCGGAATCAGGCGCGGTGCCCTGCCGGCTCGCCGCCGCGCGAGGGCAACGAACACTGTGCAGGCAATCCACCCCGGGGCCCAGTAGAAGAAGGGCGCGAGCGCAAAGCGCGCAGCCATCGACAGATTGACTGCTCCGCCCCCCTGATCGAATGCGTAGTTGAGCATGGCGAAGTCGCTCGCTTTGAGCCAGAGCGCATGCGGCAGCAGCGCGCCCACGGTCACCGCAAGCGCCCACCAGGGGCGAGGGCTGCCGTACCACGCGCGGGCAGCCGGGTGCACGCTCGCCGCCACGAAGAGCGCGAGCAGCAGAACGCCGCTGTAGTACTTGCTGAGGAGGGCGGCGGCGCTGCAAAGGCCAAGGAGCGTGCTCCAGGCCCAGCCGCGTCCGCCCGAATGGGTCAGGCTTCCGAACAGCGCGGCGGCAGCCCAGGGCCAGACCGACAGGAGCTGTGCATTGGCATTGAACTTGGAGGCCAGCGTGGTGTAGGGCAGGCACCAGAAAAGCAGCACGACCGCGGGATGGGCGAACCGGCCATAGCCCATGAGGCGCGCGAGCACGGCCACGCCGGCAAGCCCGACCGCCACATTGGCGTAGGCGAGCAGTTTGAAGGCAAAGTCTGATCGGGGCAGCAGAGCGAACCAGGTGCCCGTCACCCAGGCGAAAAACGGCGGATGCTTGAAGCTTCCCCACTCAAAGGTCTGTGACCACGCGAAGCTTTCGAGCATGTCGTGGTAGCGGTCGAGGTTGGGCTGCGCGAGCGTCTGCGCGATGGTCCAGGCGAGCGCGTAGACCCCCACCGTGACAGCGAGTGCGCGCGCGGGCTGTCCAGCGGCGCCCGTGTTCATCCCAGCCCCCAGGCGGCGGGCAGCAGCTGCTGGTAGCGGGGCCAGCTGTAGCGCGCGTCGATCAGCATCAGCATGCCGCGGTCCTCAGGCGAACGGATCACGCGGCCTGCCGCCTGCACCACCTTTTGCAGCCCCGGAATGAGGTAGGTGTAGTCGTGGCCTCTATCGAACAGCTTGTCCATGCGGGCGGCGATGGCCTCGTTGACCGCGTCCACCTGGGGCATGCCCAGCGTCGCAATGAAGGCGCCGATCAGCCTGCGACCGGGCAGATCAATGCCCTCGCCGAAGGCGCCGCCCAGTACCGCAAAGCCGATACCCTGCCCCTCGGGGTGAAAGCGCTCGAGAAAGGCGGTACGCGAGGCGTCGGTCATGGAACGGGTCTGGGCCCAGGTGGTGATGTCGGGGTGCTCGGCGCGAAAGCGCGTGAAGGCCTGTTGCAGATAGTCAAAGCTGCTGAAAAACGCGAGGTAATTGCCGGGCTCGCGATGGTACTCGCGGGCAAGCGCTGCGAGCACGCGGGGCAGCGTACGCGCCCGGTCGGTGATACGGGTGGAGACCGGTAGCACGGAAACCCGCAGCCTGTCGGGGTCGAACGGGCTTGCAAGCCTGAGTGTTGCGGTGGAATCGGGAAGGCCGAGCAGATTGCCATCGTAGTCGGGCGGATTGAGCGTCGCTGAAAACATCACCACCGAATCGGCGAGCTCGAGCCGCGGGCGGATGAACGGCGCAGGCACGATATTTCGAAGCGTGAGCTGGGCGCGGTCGGATGTATGGGGCAGCAGGCCCTGGGCCTCGGGTGGCTCACCCGCTTCGGCAAGGCTCAACTCGCACAGGCTGTGCTCGGCAAAGTTGTCCGCGAGGCTTGCAAACGACAGGCCATCGAACCAGGCCTCGAGCACCGTGGGGGAGGCCGCGCGACCCTGTTCAATGACGTGATCGCCCAATCGGCTGTTGAATCGATGGAGCGCCCGCAGCCAATCCTCGGGCGGCTCGGGGAGCTGCTGCCAGCGCGAGGTCTCCGCGGGATCGCTCGCGGCAGAGGGCACTGTGTGCGCGTCAACGAGCTGCTCCCACTGATTGAGCAGGTCGCCCACGGCACCGCGCAAGGCGGGCGGCAGTTGCGGTTGAAGCGCGATCAGGGCGGCTGCCGATGCGCTTGCGCTGTACATCGCGCGGGTGCGCGCAACCAGCTGGTGCGCCTCATCGATCAATACCGCCACCTTCCATTCAAATTCTGCGGTCAGGGCGGCCAGTACCGCATGGCGGTCGAACCAGTAGTGGTAGTCGCCGATTGCGACGTCGCACCAGCGCAGCCACTCCATCGAAAAAAAATAGGGGCAGATTCGGTGGGCGAGCGCAATTTCGCGCGTGGTTGCCTGATCAAGCAGGTCAACCTCGCAGGCCTGCCTGCGCGCGGCGGGAAGCCGGTCATAAAAGCCGCGCGCGAGCGGGCAGGATTCCCCATGACAGGCCTTGTCGGGATGCTCGCAGGCGCGCTCGCGCGCCACGATTTCGATCACCCGCAGGGGCATGCGCTGATGGCGGGGCTGCTCGGCGCGGATCTGTGCAAAGGCGTCGAGTGCCACCTGGCGCGCGGTTGTTCGCGCTGACAGCATCGCGATCCGGTCGAGCGGACGGTCGGCCATCGCGCGCAGCGCCGGATAGAGCGTGCCCAGTGTTTTTCCCAAACCGGTGGGCGCCTCCACGCGCAGCCGCTCGCCACTGCGACAGGCGCGCCAGACCGCAGCCGCCAGTTCGCGTTGCCCAGGACGAAACGCCGGTAACGGAAAAGCGAGCGTGGCGAGCCAGCGCTGCCGTTGTTCGCGATGCCTTGCTTCGCTTCGGGCCCAGCCCGCATAACGCTCGCACAGGCTCCCGGCGAATTCGCGAAGCGCAGCCGCACTCAGCGTTTCGCTCACCCGGCTTTCTGCCTCGAGCCCGATTTCGAGATAGACCCGCGACACGGTGAGCTGCTCGAGCCCCCGCGCCTCGCAGAACATCCAGCCGTAGAGGCGCGCCTGTGCCCGATGGAGCGCCTGCTGGTTGGCGGGAATATCCTCGATCCGACCGCGGTGGGTCTTGATTTCCTCGAGATCGTTGTGGCGCGGGTCGTACCCATCGGCACGCCCACTCACCTTCAGATCGCCCCAGACCGCACTCAGGACAATCTCGCTTTCGTAGCTTTCGCCGCGGCGCCGGGCGACCAGCAGATGCCCCTCGCGACCCTGCTGCGCGGTGGGCGAGGGCGTGAAGCGCAGATCCAGATCGCCCTGGCGGGCAGCAAAGGCACACAGGGCACGAACGGAAACCGAGAGCGGTGGCTTGCCTGCGCCGCGGGCTTCGGCGCACACTGCGGGCGCTTCGCCCTCCTGCACAGGCTCTTGGCTGATGATTTCCATGACTGCACGCATTGTAGTGTTCGGCGCCATCGTCTCGCTCGCGCTTGCCCTGGCGAACCCGTCTGCCGTGCTTGCCCAGGCCGACGAAACCTGGCGCCCGCAGCGTGGTCAAACCGGCAAGGACGTGATGTGGCTGCCCACCCCTGACGAACTGGCGTATCGGCTGCTAGAAGTGGCGCGCGTGGGTCCGAACGACCTGGTCTACGACCTGGGGGCGGGCGACGGCAAGATCGCGATCGCGGCCGCGCAGCGACACGGCGCGCGTGCCGTCGGGATCGAGTACAACGCCAGGCTCGCTGCCTTCGCCCAGCGCGAGGTCGAGCGGGCCGGGGTCGCAGATCGCGTTCGTATCATCCAGGCTGATCTTTTTCAGACCGATTTTTCCTCGGCGACAGTGCTCACCCTCTATCTGCTCGATGAACTCAATCAGCAGTTGCGGCCTCGTGTGCTCGCCATGAAACCCGGGACCCGGGTGGTCTCAAACAGCTTTGCGATGGGCGACTGGGAGCCTGATCATGTGGTTCGGGTGGGCACGCAGGTGGGCTACTACTGGCTGGTGCCGGCCAACGTGGCGGGGGAATGGATCGTCGAGGGTCTGGCCGAAACCAGCGGCCCGGCGAGGCTCGCGCTGGTGCAGCGCTATCAGCGCCTTGCGGGCACCATCACCATCGATGGGCGGGCCCTGCCGCTCCTGTCGCCTGCCATTGAAGGCGACCGCCTGTCGCTTCGCTATGTCGATGCGTCCAATCTGCTGAAAGCGGTTCGTCTGACTGTGCAGGCCGATCGCCTCGAGGGCGAGATGGTGCCTCCCTACGGCATGGTCGAGTCAATCGTCGAGCGAATCGCAGTACGGGGGCGGCGGACAGGCGGCAAGCCCTGAGAGGCCTCAGCCGGTGTAGCGCGCCGGCCGCTTTTCAAGAAACGCCGCCATGCCCTCACGGGCGTCAGCCGATGCATAGTTGGTGTTGACCTGCTCGCGCTCAACGGCAAGGCCCGCGTCGGTGAGGGTGTCGCTCGCGGCGTCGATACATGCGCGGATCGCGGCCACAGCCGCAGGCGACCAGCGGGTGATTTCCTGGCCAAAAGCAATGGCCTGATCGGTGACCGACGAGTCGGTTGAGGCGACGCGATGAATCAGCCCCATTGCATGCGCTTCCGCTGCATCCACAGCCCGCCCGGTGAGCATCATGTCCAGCGCGCGGGCGCGCCCGATCACGGCGGGAAGCAGTTGCGTGCCAGCATAGGCAGGGACCAGCGCGAGCTTGACCTCGGGCAGCGACATCTTCACATGCGGGGCTGCGATGCGCAGCGTGCAGGCAAGCGCGAGCTCCAGCCCGCCGCCGTAGGCCAGGCCGTTCATGCCCGCCACGCTGATCAGCCTCGAACGATGGAGCCGCACCAGGAGTGCGCGGGCAACATCACTTTTTGCTGTCCGCTCTTCCAGCGTGAGGCCCTGCAGTTCGCCGAGATCGGTGCCGGCGCAGAACGCGCGGTCACCTGCGCCAGTGATTACCAAAAGCCGAGCCCTGCGGCGCTCCAGATCGCTGATGCAATCGCCCAGGCCCTGAACGACCGCGCGCGTGAGCGCATTCATTTTGGCGGGGCGCTCGATCCGGAACAGGGCTCCCTCGGGGAGCGTCTCGATGGTGAAGTCAGCCATAGTGGATGTCCAGGCAGTCGTGGGCGGTGTCAGGGCGCAATTCTAAGCTTGCGTTGAGCGCTCAGCCCGCGGGGGCCTTCATTTGCAGCGTCCCTCCGTCTGCGGCATGGTGAGGGGAAACGAGCCCACATCATGTCATCCGAACCGAAACGAATTCCCATCCATCTGCTGACCGGCTTTCTGGGCAGCGGCAAGACCACGCTGCTCAATGCGCTCCTCAAAGCCCCTGCGTTTGCCAACACCGCGGTCATCGTCAATGAATTCGGCGAGATTGGGCTGGACCACTTCCTGATCGAGCAGAGCCAGGACAACGTGGTGCTGCTCGATGCAGGGTGTCTGTGCTGCACGATTTCCGAATCGCTTCATGAAACGCTCGCCGAACTTCACGCAAAGCGGGTGCGGGGCGAGGTGCCGCCCTTCGAGCGCGTGGTGGTTGAGACCACCGGCCTCGCCGATCCGGGGCCCATCCTGAATACGCTCCTTGGCCATCGGCTGGTGACGGCGCATTACCGGTTCGAGGCGGCCATCGTCACCGTTGATACCCAGCATGTGTTGGCGCTGATTGACGGGCAGCCTGAGGTTGCCCGGCAGATCGCGATCGCTGATCGGCTGGTGCTCACCAAGACCGATATCACGGGAGGTACGGAACCGATCCGGGCGCGATTGACTGCGCTCAACGCCTGGGCGCCGGTGGTGGTGTCGGTGTCGGGGCAGGCCGCGCTGGAAGCGTTTGCACCGCTTGATCGGTATCGGCTGGCCCGAGCGCCCATCCATGGGCGGCATGATGAGCACGATCCTGAGCATCGTCATGAGCACCCTCATGCGGACCCTCATGAGCACCAGCATCATCACCCGCATGATCGCAATCGTCACGACGACCGGATCCGTGCGGTCTGTCTCACGTTTGATTCCGCCGCCTCCTGGTCGGGCATCGCTGCCTGGTGGCAATTGCTTTCTGACATGCTGGGCGAACGGTTGCTCCGGTGCAAGGGGTTGTTGCGTGTCGCTGATACCGGGGAAAGCGTTTTCATTCAGGGTGTACAGCGGGTATTTCATCGACCCGAGCGGCTTGTTGCTTGGCCAGATGCTGACCCACGGTCACGGTTGGTCTGTATTGCCCGCGACACGACTTCGCACGAGATTGAATCAACCCTGGTCGCGCTGCAGTGCCCCGCCGGAACCGATCCTCGCGCTGCGGCTGCAGAAATACGCGCCGTGATCACGGGTAACACCGACACGACGGGGCGGCCGTCCGGTACCATCTGATTGAAATCCCCCTTTTGTCGCCAGGTCCCTAGATGTCCGACAGTAACGATTGGTCGTTCCCCGAAGAATTGCGTCCGCGCGTCCAGGATCTCGACTTCGATCTGGTCGCCGCACTTGATGCGGTCGTGGAACTACGCGCCGAGGTGCCCGACGAGGCCTTTACTGCGTCCACGCTGGGCACCGAGCGCGGGGGCAATGCGGTGGTCATCGGCGGTGATGGCCTGGTTCTCACCATCGGTTATCTCATCACCGAAGCGCATACCATCTGGCTGACCACGCGGGCGGGGCGGGTGGCGCAGGCCTACCCGCTCGCCTACGATCAGGTCACCGGATTTGGTCTGGTGAAAGCGCTGTCGCCGCTCGAGGTGCCGCCCATGCAGCGGGGCAGTGCCGCCGATGTGGGGCGAGGTGATCGGGTGTACATGCTCAGTCATGGCGGACGCAGGCGCGCGCTGCGTACCCGCATCGCTGACAAACGCGAGTTCGCGGGCTACTGGGAATACCTCCTGGACGAGGCGCTCTTTACCTCGCCCGCGCATCCGGAATGGAGCGGTGCGGCGCTGGTCGATGGCAGCGGTCGCCTGATCGGCATTGGTTCGCTCCTCACCCAGGAAAGCGCCGACGGCGAAACCACCCAGGGCAACATGTCGGTGCCGATCGATCTTCTGGAACCCATCCTCAACAACCTGATCGAAACCGGGCAGTCAGGGCTTGTGGCCCGGCCCTGGCTGGGCATGTATGTGGGCGAGGCCGAGGGGCAACTCACGGTGGCGGGCGTGACCCAGGGGGGGCCCGCGCAGCGCGCTGGCGTTCGCACCGATGACATGGTGCTTGATGTGGCGGGCGAGCGGGTGTCGACGCTCGGTGACTTCCTCAAGGCGGTCTGGCGGACGGGACCGGCGGGTGTGCCGGTGCCGATCACGCTTGCGCGCGGCGCCGAACTGCTTCGGCTTTCAATTCGCTCGATCGATCGCAACGACATGCTCAGCCGTCCGCAACTTCATTGAACTGTTCAAGAGGTCCGCGTGAGTTCTGAATCTGCCCGTCAACAAGAGCTCGATCAATTCCTCGCCGCGCGCAAGGCGCTGCTCGAGCACCGCACATCCTGGCAGGCTGCGGTCAGCGCGTTTCGCTGGCCCAAGCTCGAACATTTCAACTGGGCGCGTGACTATTTCGATGGCATTGCACGCGGCAACCCGGCGCCTGCGCTGCACATCGTTGAAGAGTCCGGCGAGGAAGCGCGCCTCACCTATGACGAACTTCGACGCCGCTCCAACCAGGTGGCCTCGTTTCTGGCAGCGCAGGGCGCGCGCCGGGGCGATCGAGTCCTGCTCATGCTGGGCAATGAGGTTGCGCTCTGGGAAACCATGCTGGCGGCCGTCAAGCTGGGCGCGGTGCTCATCCCTGCCACCACATTGCTCTCAGGCGATGATCTGGCCGACCGCCTGCGACGGGGGCGGGTGCGCTGGGTAATCACCAACGCGGCGGGAGTGGGCAAGTTCGCTGCGCTGGCGCCAGACACGCTGGCGGGGGTGGGGCTCATTTCGGTGCGCGGGGCGCCGACTTCAGGTTGGATCGACTTTGCGCTGAGTGAGGGCGCCCCCACCGAGTTCAACCCTCCCGAGCCCACGCGCGCCAGTGATCCGTTGCTCGAGTACTTCACCTCGGGTACCACGGCCCGGCCAAAGCTGGTTCAGCACACCCAGGCGAGTTATCCAGTTGGGCATCTGTCCACGCTCTACTGGCTGGGGCTCAAGCCTGGCGATGTGCACTGGACCATCAGCTCTCCCGGCTGGGCCAAGCACGCCTGGAGCTGTTTCTTTGCGCCCTTCAACGCCCAGGCCTGCGTGTTCATCTACAACTACACGCGCTTCAACGGTCCGGCCGTGCTCGATGTGCTGGTGCGTCACCAGGTCAACACACTCTGTGCGCCGCCCACCGTCTGGCGGATGCTGATCCTGGAGGAATTGGGTCGCTGGCCGGTCAAGCTGAGGGAACTCATCTCGGCGGGCGAGCCGCTCAACCCTGAAGTGATCGAGCAGGTGAGGCGCGCCTGGAACATCACCATCCGCGACGGCTACGGACAAACCGAAACCACCGCGCAAGTTGGCAACCCGCCAGGCGCCGTGCTCAAGCCTGGCTCCATGGGTCGGCCGCTTCCTGGCTACCGAATTGTGCTGCTCGACGCCGACGGTCAGCCCGCCGATGAAGGTGAAATCTGCATCGACCTGTCGGCCCGCCCACTGGCACTCATGAATGGCTATGCCGACGATGCCGACAAGACCGCCGAAGTCATGCGCGACGGTTTCTACCACACGGGCGACGTCGGCGTGCGGGACGCCGAGGGCTACATCACCTACGTTGGGCGAGCCGATGATGTGTTCAAGGCGTCTGGGTATCGCATCAGCCCGTTCGAACTCGAAAGTGTGCTGATCGAGCACCCTGCGGTGGCCGAGGCAGCGGTTGTGCCGTCGCCCGATCCGGTACGGGGGTATGTCCCCAAGGCCTATCTGATGCTGTCCCCTGGGCATGCCGCCGGTGCCGAGACAGCTGCCAGCATTTTCCGGTTCCTTCGCGAGCGGCTCTCGGCCTACAAGCTGGTGCGCCGCATTGAATTCGCCGAGTTGCCCAAAACCATTTCGGGGAAAATCCGCCGTGTGGAGTTGCGGGGACAGGAAAAAGGCCGGCCGGAATCGGGGCGGCGCAATGCCCTCGAGTTCCTTGAAGACGAATCCCGGTAGGCGCAAACCACCTTCCTATTTCCCCGCGCCCACCCTGGTAACCACTTCCCTCACGCGCGAAGCGACGTTATACTCTTTGAATCGTTGGGGAGTAGCCGCGTCGGCTGGAGTCTCATGAGGCACCGGTCGGTTCGCCAGTTCGTCATTACGAGGTGATAAACCTCCGGGCTGTCGGGCGTAGAACCACAAGCACAAGCTTGGCAAGACCTTCGATCAAGCGAGTCCATTCCGGCTGATTTTTTGGCGGGCGGACTGTTCGATTGATCGTTCTTGAAAGGTTCTGCCATGGAGCTATTTTCCATGGGATGGTGGTCTGCACTGGCGGCCATCATCCTTATCGATCTCGTCCTTGCCGGCGATAACGCCATCGTCATTGCGCTCGCAGCGCGGCGCCTCCCCCATCATCTGCAACGCCGAGCCATTGTCTGGGGCACGGTGGGTGCCATCGTCGTGCGTTCGGTCATGACGGTGGGTGTGGTCTGGCTCCTGAAGATCCCTGGCCTCATGCTGGTGGGGGGTCTGGGGCTCCTCTGGATCGCCTACAAGCTGCTGGCTGACGGCGATTCGGACGACGCCCATCAGGAGGGCGGCGCCACCACCTTCTGGGGCGCCATGAAAACCATCGTGATTGCCGATGCGTTGATGGGCGTTGACAACGTGCTGGGCGTGGCGGGCGCCGCGCAGGGCTCCTTCGACCTGGTGGTGCTGGGTCTTCTCATCAGCGTGCCCATCGTTGTGTTTGGAAGCGCGGTGGTGCTTCGCCTCGTTCAGCGCTGGCCAATCATTATCCAGTTCGGCGCGGGCGTTTTGGCGTTCACGGCGGCCAAGATGATCGTCAACGAGCCATGGCTTGATCCGGTTTTCGATGGGTCGGCTGGCTTGCAGGTCATTGCGCGCTGGGGCACCTACGTTTCCGCCGTGGCTGGCGTGCTGTTGCTCGGCTGGTGGACCAGCCGTCGTCGTGTGGGCGACAGCCCGCGAATGGAGTCCGTCTAATTTTTGGGTGCCGGCAGCCGAGCAGGCTGGCCAGCGAATTTCATTGTTCCTATCGATCAATTACGACAAAGGAAAACTGATCATGGATACATTCGTCATCTTCATCAACGACGCCGAATTCGCCAAGCGTCAGTTGCTCGCTTTCATCGACGGCCACGCACCCGAGCGCTGGGTGCTCGTAGGGTGCCCGCCGCGGCTGCCGCGCCACAGCGGGCGCTTTCTGTCGCAACCCGCGCTCAAGCGCTGGCGGGCAGATTGGACCCGGGAAGCAACGCAGGACATCATTGAGTTGCTGAGCGAACGCGGGCATGAGGTGAGCACGCGAGTGGCGCACACCCCGTTGGTTGCGTTTACGAGACAGCTCCGCGGCGAACTCGGCCATGGTGTTCGGTTGCTGGATGCGCGTCGTCCGCGTACCGGCGCCACGCTCGAGCCCATCACGCAGGCGCAGCCCGGTGATAGCGGTGACGCATGGAGCGCCACCGGCGGAGCGATTGCATTGGGTGCGCTGATCACGATCGCATCGGAGTAGGTCGAAAGCGTAAACCGGTCGGTTGCAGTGGCGAGCCGACCGATGGCGGCTGCCCAGCGCGAAATCTGCTGGTTTCGCCGCCGGTTCCGGACTATCATCCGGGTCTCTCTTGCAGCACATCTCTTTCACACGGAACACGGGGCCGACCTGGTTTCGACGTGGGTAGCGAAGCGGCACAGGGCATGCCGAGGCGCCAAGTCCTCGTAAATCCTTTGGCAAACCAATAAACGCCAACGACGAGCGTTTCGCTCTCGCGGCTTAAACCCCGCGAGCGCCGCAACAGTCAGCCGATGGGCTGGGCCTGACCGGGCAACCGGAAGGGCTGCGGTGTAACTTCAATCGGATAGCGCCCGGGCCGGGTCACTTGGTTCGGGGGCGAAACCCAAGGTGACTGGATGTGGGTCGGCCTGTCGACCGGCTAAGCCTGCATCGAGATCCAAGTAGATCGACTACGCATGTAGAACTGTTCGTAGAGGACTTGCGGACGCGGGTTCGATTCCCGCCGGCTCCACCATTACAAAGGGCTCAGACCTGGTTCTGGGCCCTTTTCTTTTGGCGTTTTCCCGGGGAAGCGCGTCGGTATGCTGCGGGTGGCTACTTGCCGAAACGTCCGGAATCGGCCACTTTTCGCCCCAGCCTGGTCTCTGGTCTGCCGCTACGCCCAACGCGGGACATCGATCTGCTGGGATTTGGACTGGCGGAAATCCCTCTCCTTGTCGCCGCCTTTGAAGGGGTATGCGGGATCGAAGTCGACGACGGCATGGCATGGGGGGCTATCCCTGTCGCCGCCGCCCGCCGACGCGTTCGCCTCATGAGATTTGCTGGAGTGCAGAATCCAGATAATTTTTGCGGAGCGCAGGCGATCGACTTCATTGATTGCATTGCAATCACCGATTACAATCCAGCGTGTTCCCGGAACCGGAGCGCCGCCATGGCCAGCATCACCATCCGCAACCTCGATGACGAGATCAAGCAGCGCCTGCGCGTACGTGCCGCCGAACATGGCCGCTCGATGGAGGAGGAGGTGCGTGACATCCTTCGTCGGGTCATGAGTGAGTCCGCCTCGCCACGCGACCTGACCGTGGCAATCCGCACCCGCGTTGCGGCAGGGGCACGAGCCGACCTCGAGCTACCGGCACGTGAGCCCATGCGCGAGCCACCCCAACTCGGCCGCCCCTCGCGATGATCATCCTGGACACCAACGTCCTCTCTGAACTCCTGCGGCCAGAGCCTGCCAAACAGGTCGAGCGGTGGCTGTCGGCGCAGGATGGCGCCAAGGTCTACTTCACCACGGTCGGCGAAGCTGAACTCCGACACGGCGTGGCCATCCTCCCCGCGGGCAAGCGTCGCAACGCGCTAACCATCGCGATCGAGGGCCTGCTGGAAGAAGATTTCCGCGATCGCGTCCTGCCGTTTGATCGCGCTGCCGCCCGGGCCTACGCCACCATCGCCGCTGCGCGTCGCGCCGCGGGGCGCCCGATCAGTCAGTTTGACTGCCAGATCGCCGCGATCGCCCGCGCGCATAAGGCTACCGTGGCAACCCGCAACACCATTGACTACGAGGGCTGCGGTGTCGAATTGGTCGACCCCTGGACCTATGGTGCCCGCCAATAGGCAGCCGTAACCACCGACCATGCCGATGCCCACTTCTTCCAACCACTGCCTGCGCTACTGGGATCTTGCCGATCACATCCGGATCGATGACGCCATCGCGCTGTGGTGCGGGGTCGAGCCCGCGGAACTGGCCAAGCTCAACTCCGATACCCAGTGCATGAGCGCCAAGCGCGCGGCTCTGATAACCGCACTGCGCGATGGGCGGCTGGACTACAAGGACCTCGGCCTTCTCACCGGGCAGGGGAAGGTGTTTCGGGGTGCGCCGGTCGACGAGCTCATCGAGAAGAGCCTGCTTGTCATCGGCGCGCGAGAGAGCCTCTGGCGCAGACCGGGCCGAATGATGCAACCCAACGTACGGGTTCTGAAGCGGTAAACGATTGATTGTTCGAATACCCTGGCAGGTGAAGATCCGGCGACTGCCTCAACTAGCCAACGCCTTCAGCGTCCTCACGTGCGGCCGCCTGGGGCGTCTACGATACGTTCACGCTGGCAAACGGCGCAGATCGCGTCTCGGGGAAGTTGAGCACCCGCCTTGAGGTTTTCAATCTCTTCGTTCGGCCGTTAGATCTCGGCGCGGCCATTACCAAACAGCACGACTGGCCGGTTGTAGACCCGCGCCACGTGCGCGCAGTGATAGTCCTCGCCCCAGGCGTTGGAACCAAAGTAACGCGCATCCTGAAGCGTGCGGTCGACATCAATCTGATCGACCGATCGGGCGATGCCTTTGGGCCGCTGAACCTGCCCCACGAAACTCTTCATGTCCTGTGCAACGCGTTGACGAACGTCGTCCTGGGATTCGCCCACCTGAGCCGCAATGGCGTTGAAGTAGCAGTTGCCATCGCCGAGCGTGCGCTGAATCTGCAGGCCGAAGTTCGCGGGCTTCGGGGCAGCGATAGGCGCCGAGGATGACGCAGCAGGCGCGATCCGCTCATCCAAGGCGGTCAGGATGGCGCGGGCATCGGCCACAGCATGCGCGGTTTCGCTGCCGGCCAGTCCCCTGAGCAAAAGCTGCTGGACCTGAAAAAGCGCGGCCTCACCGCCAGGCTCTTTCAGGACACGCTCGCACAGTTCGCGGTACTCAGGCAGGTAAAGCGAAATATCGTCAATCGGGCTGGCACGGTCGCCGAAGTCGAAGATCTCGATCGCCCCGCCTAAGTCGGGCCGTTCCGGCGAGACAGTACCCGCCGGCTGCTGATCCAATTGCCCACGATTGAGGCCCGGTCCGCCCGGCAGCCGGCCCTTCAGATCGATGACCTCGCGCCGCATCTGGTCGACGACCTTGGCGCCATCGGCCACCACGCCTTGACGAATCGATTCGATCACCTTGCTCTCAAGAGTCGAGCCGAAAAAACCGCCTCCGCGGACCTTGATGTCGTTGAAACCCTTGCTGTTGAGCAGCTCCTCGAGCTGATCGAGTTGGGGAAGCAGCTCTCTGTCAAGGAGCGAACGCAGGTAGGGCAGCGCGTCTTCGCTCAGCACGGTGTCGGACTGGATCTTGCGCGCAGCATCGGCGACGCGCTTCAATCCAGTGAGCGCGTTGATCAACACCGCCGCATCGTCGCGACGCTTCTTCTCGTCCGTGCTTTTCGATTCCTTCGCATCGATATCGGCCACCACCGCGCGCAGTCGATCGATCGCAAGCAGGGTGGCCTCCGGCAATGGCGTCGTCGAATGATCCTTCTCCCGCATCCAGGCGCTACTCGCTTTGAAGAGGGTGCCCATGTTCTGAGCTGCCCCCTCGGCCAGGAATTTTGGCTTGGGAATCAAGAGATTCACGCGAGACTCTGCCTCGGTCCGAATCATCTTGTTGAGTTCGTGGGCGAAGCTCGCCTCGAACTCGGCGGCCGCCATGAAGGTCGCCACCCCGTCCGAGGCCGACGCTCCCGCCTCAAGTGAACCCGCGACAGCGAGCTGCAATTGGCCCAGGGGCTTGTCCGACGCTATCTCCTGAATACCTGTCGGACCCGAGGGACGAGAGTCGCCCACGGCGCGCTCGGCCTCCCGAAGCCACTCGGCGGCCTCGCGAGAAATGTCCTGCCAAGTAGCGTGATGGAGTCATTGGGCTATGTTCCGCCGGCAGAAGCTGAGGCAAACTTCTATAGCCAGTCGGTTAATCAAACTCTCTTGGCAGCATGATCACTTAAACCAACCAGCCTCCGCGATTCCCGGGGCGCTTCAGCCTGTCCTGACCTCAAATTCTCGAACCGCCCGGTGCGGACCCGCATGCCGGGTGGTGTGTGGCAGGGGTGCCTCCAATAACGGAGGCCCCCTATGCCGATGTGGCGGAGAGAGAGCACAGGCCCTGCGGCCTGTGCGTGGTGATTCGAAAGGCCGGGCATGCAAAGCCCGGGCGGGGTCGAGGAGCCGAGCGGATGCGAGGCGAGGTGCCCGGGTGACCTGCGCTGGCGCGCCACCTGTTGCCATCAGGTATTCCGGGTATCGCTGTGCGTTGAATTCTGAAGGCTGGCGTACGTCTGCTGCCCTTTAGCTGCGGGCATCCAGATATTACCCAGCACGGCACGCGCACTGATCCCCCAAGTCACGCTTCAATCAAGGCCCAATTTAATTCGGCGCGCCACTTCGCCCCATTTACGTGAATCGGATGCGGCGACCGCGGCGGCCTGCTCGGGGCTCGACCCCACCAACACCTGATCGGAGGCGACCAGGCGCGTCTTGACCTCCGGCATGTTCAGGGACTGGAGCAGCGCCTCGCGCATGCGGGTGACGATATCGTCCGGCGTAGCGCGCGGCGCCTGCAGGAAGAGCGCAAAATCGGCCGCGTAGCCGGGTACGCCGGCCTCGCTCATGGTCGGCACTTCGGGAAGCGTTGGAGAGCGTGACTTGCCTGAAACGGCAAGGGGAACCAGGCGCCCAGCACGTATGTGCGGTAGCACCGTGGGGCCGGCAAGCAGCCCGCAGGGTACCTGGTTGGCCACCACATCGAGGGTGGCCGGCGCCGGACCTTTGTAGGGCACGTGCGCCATACTGAAGCCTGCCATATGGAACAGCAGTTCCATGGACAGATGGCCAGGCACGCCAGCACCGCCCGATGCGTAGGACAGTTTGTCGCTGCGCGCCCGGGCTATAAGCTCAGCCACTGTCTTGACGCCAAGCGCCGGGTTACAAACAAGCGTCTGGCTGAACTGCGTCGTGATCATGACCGGTCGCAGGTCTTCTACGCGGAAGCCCAAGCTTTTATAGACATGCGGATTGACCGTAACGATGGTGTCGGTTCCGAACATCCAGGTGTAGCCGTCAGGTGCCGCACGGGCAACCTCCGCAGCGCCGATGTTGCCACCTGCGCCAGCCTTGTTCTCAATCACGATGGGCTGCCTGAGCAACGCCTGCATACCGTCGGACGCAGCCCGCAGGACAATATCGCTGGGGCCACCGGGCGGATGCGGCACCACAATGCGAATCGGCTTACTCGGCCAGGCCGACTGTGCTCGGCTGGCGCAGGGTGCAAGGGCAAGGATTGCGGCAATCGCGATCAGCGCGGCCTTGCCGGATTTCGGGAACTTGCACACGGGATGTCTCCTTAGCGTAGTTGTCTCGGAGTTTTGACGATGGGTACTCTGGCTGATGCCTGACAAGATCGCACAATCTGGAGGTCCGAAGGTACGTTTGCGCCAAGGTACAAGGAGTGATGCGCCTTGGGGAGCATCCAGCCCGCCCCGGGAAGTCCTGAACAATTCGCCCGCTCCCTGCAAGAGCAGGACCGTAGCTCAATCAGGTCCCCCGGACCAGGTCCTTGCGGCGGTCGGTCAGGCCCACCGCCGTAACACCCACCGCGAGTGCGGCGCCCAGCACATTGGCATAGGTCGCCCAGCCAGCCATCCCAATGGGTAGAAGCAAGAGCGTACCGGCCGTGATCGAGGCGGTGCGCAGCCAGCCGCTCATCAGGTGCAGCCCATAGCCGACCATGCCCGCAGAGACAAACCAGACGCCGACGATGGCTGTCACGATGCTGATGCTGGTCTCTGCCCATGAACCACCTTGAAGTAGCAGGCTCGGTGAAAACACGAAGAGAAAGGGGACGATGTAGGCGGTCCAGGAAAAGCGCATCGAGATCCAGCCGGTTCGCATCGGGTCGGCGCCCGCCAGGTTGGCGGCAAAGAAGGCTGCGATCGCTACTGGCGGCGTGACGAAGGACATCATCCCCAGGTAGAGGATGAACATGTGCGCGGCCATGGGCGAGACGCCTACCTCCACAAAGGCCGGCACAAATAGCACCGCCAGCAGCACATAGACGCCCAGCGTGGGCATGCCCATGCCCAGCACGATGCACAGGACGCCTGAGATGAGCAGCAGCAAAAACACATTGCCCTGGCCCAACTCCACGAGGTACACCGTCAGCGCAAAGCCCAGGCCGGTGATCTGCAAGATGCCCATGATGAAGCCGGCCGCCGCCGAGATCATGATGATATCGGCCGACGACACGCCGGTGCGCACCACGCATTGCCACAATTCGCGAAGAGACAGCCGGTTTGCGCCATAGCCGAGGACAAAGCCAATCAGCATCACCGCCAGTGAGGCGAAGATGGCGGCGTTTTCCGGTTCGCGGTTTTCCCAGAACAGCGCGTAGACCAGCACCGCAAATGGCAACATGAAGAGCCATCCCTTGGACAGCACCTTGAGCATGTTGGGAATGTCTTGGGCCGGCACCCGAAGGATCTTGCCCTTGGCCGCTTCCAGGTCGGCCTGAATGAACAGGGCGATGTAGTAAAGCAGCGAGGGCACGAGTGCGGCGATGGCCACCTCGGCATAGCTGATCTGCAGGAAGTCGGCCATCAGGAAGGCCACCGCCCCCATGACCGGCGGCATCATCTGCCCGCCGTTGGAGGCGGTCGCCTCGACGGCGGCGGCCTCCTCGGGCTTGAAGCCCGAGCGCTTCATCATGGGAATGGTGACCACTCCCGTGGCGAGGATGTTGGACACCACGATACCGTTGATGGAGCCGAACAGTGAGGACGCCAAGATGGAGATCTTGGCCGCGCCGCCGCGAAAGCGGCCCATCAGGCCCACCGAAATATCGTTGAAGAAATTGGCGCCGCCGGACGAGGCGAGCAGTTGCCCGAAGAACACGAAGGGGATAACCACCGTTACCCCGATCAGCAGCACCAGACCGAACAGACCGCTGGTGTCCAGGCCCAGGTAGACCAGCAGATCGATAAGGTTGACCTCGCGGGTCTGTAGTGCCCCGCCGACCTTGTGGCCGGCCAGGGCGTACGCAAAAAATACCAGCACCACGATCACCAGTGCCCAGCCCGAGGCCCTTCGCAGGCCCTCGACCACCAGCAAGAACAACAGTGAGCAGCACACCACCACATCCAGCGGCGAATTGAAAAATTCACCAAGCATGCGCGGATAGTGCCAGCCCAGATACAGGCCGAGCGCCACCGAGAGGCCGGCCAGGCCCCAGTCGTACCACGGAGCCGTGCCGCGAGTCGGTCCGCTGCGGCTACGCAGCGGTCGGATCAGGTAAATGATCCCCATAGCCAGCCCAAGCGCGACCGCCAAAAACTGCTCGGCCAGGAAGTTCCAACCGACCAGTCGGTACAGATCGGCGCCCCAGGCGATTCCGCCCAAGGCGATGGCTGCCCCCATCACTGTCGTGGCGACTGACAGGGCCGTTCCCTCTGGGGCTTGCAGATCTTCTTCGCCTGGCATGGCCATGGGGGCCTCTCCCGCTTCAAGGTTGCTTTCGGCAATCGCTGGGTTTGTTCACTTGACCGGCCAGATGCCTGCTTCCTTGTAGTAACGGATCGCGCCCGGGTGGTAGCTGACCCCTGGCTGCTGCAAGGCCAGCTGGGCTGGATTCATCGCCATGAAGGAGGGATGAGAGGCGACCAACTCATCCTTGTTCTGGTGCAGGGCTTTGACGACCTTGTAGACCGACTCTTCATCGGCGTCGGCGCTGGTCCCCACCGTCATCGCGTACTGCATCAGGTTGGTCGTGCCGATCACACCATTGAGCGGTGGTGCGGGCGTTTGTGGAGCAACCGTGTATTCAGGCCGTATGGCGGCCATAGCGGCTTTGGCCTTGTCGCTGTTGTCCAGGCTCAAGAAGCGGATACCGACCGCAGCGTCGACCTCGGCCATCTTGGGTGCGCCAATGGCGAACAAGGTCGCGTCCAGTCGGCCGGCCTTGAAGTCATCGGCGGCGCGCAGCAAGTTGGCAGTTGGTACGCCATCGGTGTCCTTGAGCGACAGCCCAGCGGTGGCGAGCATCGCGTTGGCCAGCGCAATACCCTGCGGAAAGCCTTGCCAGCCGGTCGGGAAACGCTTGCCCTTGAGATCGGCCACCGAGTTGATGTTGGAGTCCTTGCGCACCAGGATGCCTACCTTGAATGGAAACACCACCGCAGCCAGGCGCAGCTTGTCCATGGGCTTGCCCTGATGCTCGTCCTTGCCCCTTACCGCAATGCCCAACTCGTCGTTGGACATGAAGGTGAAGGCCGCCTGACCAGCCTGCACCGCGCCCATGGAGGCGTAGGGCGAATTGAAGGTCACCACCCGCATCTGAATACCGGCGGCTTTTTGAACGACCTTGGCGATCGCCTGGGTCTGGACATTATTGACCGAGCCTGGCGGCAGGGTGGAAATACTGACGGTCTGCGCGCTGACTGTGCCTGCCGCCGCCAGAGCCGCGACCAGACCGGCCGTACGAAGAAAAAGTGGTTTCACGTTGGTTGTCTCCAGTTATCCCGCATGTGCGGGGGTTGATACGCATGCCGGGCCACGCGCTTCAAGCCAGTGCCCCTTGCACTTGGCTGGCCCTTGTGCGCCGCCCCTTCGTGCAGCTACACATTCTTCAGGTGCAGACCGCGGTCCTTCCCCGCGTTGGCGCCAGTCACTCACGAAGTATCTGCTGTGCGCAGATAAATTCATAGAAGTGGTGCCCAGCACCTGGGCACCGTGTGCAGATCGATCAGCGGGCCAACGATGCGCAGCCGTCTCGGGCGGTGCTTGCCACTCGCGGGCTTGAGGCCATCGAACATGATGTCTCCTGCGGCCTTACGCCGGATTATCGTGTGTCAGGCGGCGCGCTTCATCGAAGGCGGCGGTGATTGCCGCATGGCGCCGGTCCAGCCAGTGCTGGGTGTCGGGGTGGGTGAAGATGTAGAGCGCGTTGGTTTCAATGGCGCCCAGGACGCGCTGGCCGACCTCGGCGGGTGCCATGCTCCCCTTCAGCAAGTCGCCCATGAAGTGGTTCTGTGGTCGCACGGTGGCCCCGCCCAGGCGTTCCGGGCGGCTGCGCTCGGACAGGTGGATGCGGGTGTCGACGGCGGCTGGCGCCAGGATCGAGACGCCTATCTGCGTGTCCCGTAATTCGTTGTGAAGGCCCTCGGATAGGGCCACCACTGCGTATTTGGTCATCGAATAGGCGCCGGTCAGAAAATTTGGATTGACCTGAAAGCCGCCGATCGAGGCGGTATTGACCACATGCGCCGGTCGCCGGGCCGCCAGCATGCGGGGGATGACAGCTTGAATACCGTGAATGACGCCCAAAATATTGACATCAATTACCCATTGCCAGTCGGCTGCCGAAATCTCATGCAGGGGCACGCCATGCAGGGCAATGCCTGCGTTGTTACAGGCGATGGCGATCGGACCAAAAGTGCGTTCGAGCGCCACCATCGCATCCTCAACCGAGGCGCGGTCTGACACATCGACGCCCAATGCCAGGGCGCTGCCGCCGGCCGCTTCGATCAGCCTGGCCGTCTCGGCCGCGTCGTCTTTGCGGATATCGCACACCCCAACCCGTACGCCACGCCCGGCCAGAGCCAGGGCGATGCCACGCCCGATGCCTGAGCCAGCGCCGCTGACATAGGCACACATCCCCGCTTCGATTTTCATACGTCCCTCCTGCAGTGGCCCACTGGCTCCGTCATGGGCTGGCTCGGTGCGAGCCTGGGTGCGCTGCGTGCGCGCTGCTGTCCAGCCGCCGCTCCCCTATACTGACTGCGCGCTATGTCCCTTCGCGGCAGGTGCGCAGCCTCCGCCGAATTCACTGGGCCCAACAACCACACGGCATGACAACACCGGACAAGGCCAATTCCCGCGACAGCAGTGGCGCCGTTGAAGGCGCTTACCGGCATATCCGCGGCGCCATCATCCGGGGCGAACTCGCCTCGGGTGAGGTTTTGCTCGAAGCGCGCCTGGCCGAGCGAATTGGTGTCAGCCGTACGCCCGTGCGGGAGGCGCTGTCGCGGCTGGCCAGCGAGGGGTTGGTCACGCTCGGCCGCTACCGGCGGGCGCAGGTGGCCAGCTTTTCCATGACCGATGTGGCCGAGGTGTTTCGGCTGCGCGGCAAGCTCGAAGGCCATGCCGCACGGCGGGCCTGCCGGCGTATTTCGGACGAGGACATTGCGCTCCTCGAGGCCATCGAAGATGAAATGGAGGCCGCGTTCGCCGAGCTGGGCTGGCATCGTCATCTGCCGCGCTTTGACGAGCTCAACAACGCCTTTCACGGCATCATCGCCCGCGCGGCCGACAGCCCACGCCTGGAGAAAATCCTCGCCTCGGCCCTGGAGTTGCCCGCCTCGATCTTTAATTACTACAAAGAGGCGCTTGACGAGCGCACCGCGCGAACCCACCGCCAGCACCGCGAGATCATTGCGGCGTTGAAGGCGCGCAACCCCGATTGGGTGGAGGCAGCGATGAGCGCGCATCTGTTTTCGATCCTCAATGACCCCTCGCCTGATCCGGACTGAGGTTCAGGGAAGGTAGGTCAAACATGGAACGACTGCCGGTTCAGGCGGCGACCGGCTCTTGGGCCACTGAAGCGGCGCTGCGCGCCCGCAGGTGAGGCATCACCGAGGCTGCGAACAGCTCCATGTTCTTGCGCGTCAGCTCGGCGGGCAGCGTACCGAACTGCAGCATGGTCAGCAGGTGGCCAAAGCCGATCTCCTTTTGATAGCTCTCGAGCTTTTGGCGCACGGTCTCCGGGCTGCCGCAGATGAACATGCCTTTGTCAATCACGTCGTCGATGGTTTGCTTTCCGCCGATGGCGGACTTGGCCTTCATGACACCGATCATTGACTTGAGCGACAGATAACCGGGCGGCAGCAGCATCTCTTTGGGCATGCGCAGGAACTTGTTGAGGAAGTTCTCGATGTGGGGCTTTGCCTCGCGCCGGGCGATCTCGTCGGTCTCGCCCACATACACCGGCACCGACCAGCCGAGCTGGTCTTCCGTGGCCTCGTAGCCATGCTCGGCCGCCATGTCCTTGTACATCTGCATGTACTTGGCCAGCATCGCTGCCGGGGTGAAGGTCTGCAGATAGGTGTAGCGGCGGTCCGGGTGCGAGGCCCATTCGATGGTCTCGGACGAACCCTGCGAAGGAATCCAGATCGGTGGGTGCGGCGTCTGGTAAGGCCGCGGCCACAGGTTCACATATTCGAACTGGTAGTGCTTGCCCTCGAAGGGGAAGGGGCCGGTTTCTGTCCAGGCACGCACGATCAGGTCGTGCGCCTCATGAAAGCGCTCGTGGCTGTCGGCCGGGTTGGAGCTCCAGGCGTGGTATTCAGCGCCGATGCCGCGCACGAATCCGGCAATGAAGCGGCCCTCGGTGATGTTGTCGATCATGGCGAATTCTTCGGCCACGGTCACCGGGTTGTTCAGCAGTGGCAAGGCGCGACCCAAAATCGCGATCTTGACCCTTTTGGTGCGCCGGGCCAGCGCGCCGGCCATCACGCCGGGCTGCGGCATCAGGCCGTAGGCGTTCTGGTGGTGCTCGTTGACGCAGACGCCGTCAAAGCCGAGCTGGTCGGCATATTCGAGCTCGTCGAGGTAGCGGTTGTAGAGCTTCGCGCCTTTTTTCGGGTCGTAGTAGCTGTTGGGCAGCGTGATCCAGGCCGAGTTGTGGGTCTTGTCGTAGTCCAGGTCCAGATCCGCATAGGGCATCAGATGCATCATGTAGAGCTTCATCAGGCGACCTCTTGGGTGAATTCAGTGACTTTGGTGACGAATTCCTGCGCCTTTTCGACATGCGGCAGGTGCCCGCACTGGGCGATGATGTGCAGCGTAGACGAAGGGATCAGGTCGCGGTAGGCCGGCCCGTAGGCCGCTGGCAGCAACTGGTCGTTGGCGCCCCAAACGATCAGGGTGGGCGCGCTGATTCGATGCAGCCATTTGCGCAGGTGCGGGTTGTGCATTCGCGGGCTCCAGCCGAGCTTGGCCGTCATCAGCCGGTTTTTGAGCATGACCATCACCGCCTCCTCGTTAGCGGGCTGGGGCACCGACCGGGCCAGGTTTTGGTCGTGGAAGAGCTTGCTGGTGAGCTCTTCGGGCGA
The DNA here is from genome assembly GCA_049423065.1 of Burkholderiaceae bacterium. Taxonomy (GTDB): domain Bacteria; phylum Pseudomonadota; class Gammaproteobacteria; order Burkholderiales; family Burkholderiaceae_E; genus SYIM01. The sequence continues at coordinate 3,213 of JBMSQB010000068.1, read as the reverse complement.
CCACATGAACATGTCGCCCTTGCGCACCCCGGGCACAGTAATGCCGGCGGGCGCCACCAGGGTCAGGGACCTGATTTTTTCGCAGGTGCAGGTGGCCAGCTCGGCCGCGATCCAGCCGCCTAAAGACGTTCCCACCAGATGGACCGAGGGCAGGCCCAGGTGGTCGATCAGGTCGCGATAAAAGTGAGCCAGATCGCCGACGTTGTCGAGCCATTCAGGCGTCTCGGAGGCCCCAAAGCCCGGGTGCTCCGGCACGATCACATCATAGTTTTGGGCCAGCATATCCATGAAGGGCAGCCAGTTTGCCGCCCCCGATGCCCCGTGCAGGAAGAGCAGGGGCTGGCCCTGGCCTTTGCGCATGATCCGGATACGGCATCCGGTCACGGTCTCAAAAGTCTCCTCGTGCGCCATGTTGCTCCTGGCCTCCCGTGCTCTGTTTGGGCCTGCTGCCAGGCCGTCTACTCGATATTTGAAAAAAGTGTACACCTTGTTGATTGAATCGGGTCAAGATGAATGACAGGTCGGGAACCGTGGATTGGCGAAACCCAGTTGGTACTTTTCGATTTTTCGATCTCGACAGTACTTTTCTCTTTGGCGCGTCGTGTGTGGAAAACGGTAATTTGTATACCTTAAGGGGTTTGCGGGATGTTCAACAATCTGTTTGGAATGACGGGGCAGGTGGCGGCCGTGACCGGCGCGGCCAGCGGGCTGGGTCTTGCCATGGCGGAAGTGCTGGCCGGTGCTGGTGCCACCGTGGTGTTGCTGGACGTTGACGCGCGGGGGCTTGAGGCGGCGGGCGAGTCAATCAGCGCCGCCGGCGGCCGGGTGGAGACGGCGGTGCTCGATGTCGGCGAACGCGCAGCGATCCGAAGCGAGATCGACCGCATTGCTGCGCGTCATGGCCGGGTCGACGCGGTCATTGCCAATGCTGGCGTGACCGCTGGCCCAGGCTATCGCACCGAGATCGGTCAGATCAATGCGGTGCAAGACGCGCAGTGGGACCGGGTGTTGTCGATTAATTTATCTGGCGTGTTTGTCACCATGCAGGCTGCGGCCGCGCACATGAAGCGGCAGCGCTCGGGTCGCATCGTGGCGGTGGCTTCGGTGGCGGGGCTCAAGTCCGAGGTCATGTGCGGCTACGCCTACACCGCCACCAAGGCGGCGGTGGTCAACCTGGTGCGGCAGGCGGCCATGGAGCTGGCGCCCTACAACGTGATGGTCAATGGCATCGCGCCCGGGCCCTTTCGCACCAACATTGCCAATGGCCGCATCCGGCAGCCCGAGGTCGAGGCCGAATTCGCATCCATGGTGCCACTGGGCCGCATCGCGGCCCCGGAGGAACTCAAGGGCCTGGCCCTGCTGCTGGCCTCGCCGGCCTCCAGCTTCATGACTGGCACCACCATCCCGATCGACGGTGGCATCATGGCCAGGTAAAACCCAGCCGGAGACCTGCCATGCGCGAATCGAACGCATCGAGCTTCGAAGGGCGGCTGATCCAGACCGCTTTCATCACTGATGACATCCGCGCTTCGATGCATGAGTTGACACGCACCTTGGGCGCGGGCCCCTGGTTCTTGCGCGAACGAGGCGTCTTTCCTAATCAGATCTATCGGGGTCAGCCTTCGCAGACGGCCCTGGCGATCGCGCTGGGCTACGCCGGCGACATGCAGTTTGAAATCATCCAGCAACTCGACGACTCGCCCTCGGTTTACCGAGATCAGTTCGAGCGTAGCGGCTATGGCCTGCACCACTTTGGTATGGCGGTCACCGACTATTCGGCCGCTTTGGCCCATTACCGGGGCATGGGCGACACGCTGGTCTATGAGGCCGAGGTCGCGAACGGTGCCCGTGTGGGCTACTTCGACACCCACGGCCGGCTGCCGGCGATGATCGAGGTCATCGAGTTCCTGCCGGCTACCCGGGCCATGTTCGAGCGATTTCGCGACAGCGCCCGCCACTGGGACGGGAGCGATCCGGTCCGGCTTCGGGCCTGAGGCCGGGCAGGCCAAGCACAGGCGGCGCTACGAGGCCTTCTGCGCGACCATGGCCAAGGCATGGGCCCCTCTGGGGTCCGAATGGCTGGATCACCCCCTCAAGGGCGACTGGATGCCGAGCACCGCAGAAGCCTGAGGATCGCTGCTTAACCAGTCCGAGAAATCGTCCGCACACCGGATGATCAGAATTCAACGCGCAGCGACAACCATCTTCTTTGCGCTCGCCTGATCGACGGGTCATCCGCCACAGGTACGGACCGCGATGCAACACGGCAGAGATGACAGGATTATCTTCGCGAGGTTCGATCGGGTGGAAACCTCCACCACGCAAGTGCGACCAACGCGGCGAAGCCTGAGTAAATCATTGCCAGTGCCCAGAGCGGTGCGTCCACGTAAAGCAGGCGATGGAGCCAGTAAGCGATGAAGCTCACAGGAGCTCCGCCTTGGACGCTCGCTTGAGCGCGAAGCCAATATTCAAGCACCGTGAGTGGGCAGAGCTTATCAAGCCATGCTTGGGCAACGATGGTCAGGATCGCCAGACCGTGAGCACCCCGAAACCACCACCGGTTGACCCAGGGCCAGCGAACAACCGTATTGCCGATCACAATGACACCCAGCCCGCCGACAACCATGATCACTACGGCAAAGTGGACGATCAAAACGAGGTCGGCGAGCAAGGAAAATGGCATTACCCGATCCTGTCAATCGCTGCATCGATTGCGTATCAGCCCCGCTTCAGCTCCAAATGGCCAGTCCAACCCGCAAATGCCAAGCGCCATTCGATGCCGGCGAAGTGAGTCGGTCGCAACCCTATTCGCTTCCGGTCCAACGCGTTTAAGTCGGGTCAGATGGGGATGCATTAAACCGTTAGGCGAGACTGTGCCAGGCTCTGCTCGGTCCAGTGCAAAACCGTTCCCTCTGAGACACCATGCCAACGGTCTGAGTTCGAATCCAGCGGTTCCGAGGCAATCGTGTTGATTGGGTTGACGCCAGTCTCCTGTGCCCTTGTACTGGGCAGACCAAAATACAGACTCGGCGAGGCGCGATCGCTCGAGTAACGAAACGCCCAGATGGCCTTACCGGTAAATGTCCTCTTTCGATAAAGCGGCATTCTCGAAGCAACCATGGGACGCAAACTCGCAATCTCTCAATCAGATCTTGAGCCGCCAGGCGTCAGTACATCGACGCGCAAGCCGAGCAGCGATTGGAGTTCTTCCTG
>JBMSQB010000067.1:0-26005 GCA_049423065.1 Burkholderiaceae bacterium | reverse complement strand
ATGCCCATTTTGTCGAGCCTCGCCTTGGCGTCGGCATCGTTCAGCACTTCGTTGAGCACCGTATTCAGGCGGTCGATGATGGGACGCGGGGTTCGGGCGGGCGCGAGCAAGCCCACCCAGGAGTCGATCACGAAGTCTTTCAGTCCGTTTTCGATGAAGGTGGGAACGTTGGGGAGCGACGAGGCCCGCTCGGCCGCTGGAATGGCGATCGGCTTGATGCGGCCTGATTGAATGAGCGGCAGGGCACCGGCCACCGCCGTCCAGACCAGTGGAATCGAGCCTGCCTGCAGATCGATCATGGCCTGGCCGCCGCCCTTGTAGGCGATATGAACCAGGTTCGAGCCGCTGCGAATGTTGAGCATCGAGCCCGCCAGGTGAGGCGTGCTGCCCACACCGGAGGTGCCGTAGCTGAGGCCGTTCGCCTCTTTCTTCGACAGCTCGATCACCTCTTTCAGCGTGTCGGCCTTGAGCGTGTTGGCGGCCACCAGAATGAGCTTGGCATCACCAATCTTGCCGATGGAGGCAAAGTCTTTCAGGGTGTCGAACGGCACCGACTTGATGACGTTGGGATTGATCACCATCGTGCCGTCAAAGCCCAGCAGCAGCGTATAGCCGTCGGGGTCGGCGGCGGCGACACCAGCGGTGCCGATGTTGCCCGATGCCCCCGGCCGGTTCTCGACGTTGATCGGCTGGCCCAGGCGCTTGCCCATCAGGTCGGCGGCAAGCCGTGCGCTTGCGTCGGTCACGCCGCCCACGGTGAAGGGGACGATCAGACGAATGGGTTTTGCGGGGTAGCCCGACTGCGCGTGCCCGATGGCGGGCAGAAGGCTGGCCGTGGCGGCGGCCGCCAGGCAGGCGAGGATTGATCGGCGAATGGATGTCATGGGAACCTCAGCAGCGGTCTGTGGATAAAGCGAGAGCGATGGTAGCCGATCCTCTCGCTGACACGCTGCGGCCTTCCGATCCTGAAAGGGAAATCGCACCACGGATCGAATTGCGGCACACTACGACGGGCTGCCGACAGCAATGGCTGCTGATTGGCATAGTCCCTGATCCCTGTTGCTTGACCACGCCCGCCACCTGAGCCCGCCTGAGTCGTGAAACGAACACTGATCGAGCGGAGCCTGGCTCGCCTCGGACGTATCGAACCGGGCGAGGGGCGCGCGCTGGGATGGGCGCTCGCCTATTTCTTTTTTCTGCTGTGCGCCTACTATGTTTTGCGGCCGCTGCGCGATGAAATGGGCGTGGCCGCAGGCCTTGCCAATCTGCAATGGCTCTTTACCGCTACGTTTTTTGTCATGCTGGTTGCCATGCCGGCTTTCGGCGCACTGGTGGCGCGCTTGCCCCGGCGCCGCTTCATCCCCTGGGTCTACCGGTTCTTTGCGCTCACGCTGCTCGGGTTCTGGGCACTGCTCACGCTGGATGTGGGGCGGGTGCTGGTGGCGCGCGCGCTCTTCGTCTGGGTGAGCGTATTCAATCTGTTTGTGGTCACCGTCTTCTGGGGATTCATGTCGGAGCGGTTCGGCTACGAGCGGGGCCGCCGCCTGTTTGGCTTCATCGCGGCCGGGGGCACCGCCGGCGCGCTGCTTGGGCCCTCGATCACCGCGCTTTTGGCGGTGCCGCTGGGGCCCGCCAACCTGCTCCTGGTGTCGGTGCTGTTGCTCGAGATCGCCACCCGCTGTGCGGGCGCGCTCGACCGGGCTCCCATGCTGCCGGCGGCGGGTGCAGAGCCGGTTGCAAAGCAGCCCGACGAGGCGATCGGCGGAGGGATGTGGGCCGGGCTCACCGAGGTGCTCCGTTCGCGCTATCTGATGCTGATCTGCGCGCATGTGGCCTTGCTGTCGCTCACCAGCACCTTTCTCTACTTTCAGCAGGCTGCGATCGTGGCCGGCGCGTTCGACAGCCCGGCCGAGCGAACGCGGGTGTTTGCGCTCATCGATCTGTCGGTGGGCGTGACCACGCTCGCGGTTCAGTTGCTCTTTACCGGTCGCCTGATGATGCGCTTTGGCGCTGGCGCGGCGCTCGCCCTCTTGGCAATCGTCACCGCGGCAGGCTTTGCAGCGATCGCGATTGCTCCCGTGCTTGCGGTCGTGATCGGCTTTCAGGCGGTCAAGCGTGCAACCGAATTTTCGCTCGCCAATCCGGCGCGTGAAACGCTCTTTACCGTGGTCACGCGCGAGCAGATGTACAAATCCAAGAGCTTCATCGACACCGCGGTGTTTCGCGGCGCCGATGCGGCAAGCGGCTGGATCTACACCGCGCTTCGCCAGGCCGCTGCCCTGGAGGCCGCGCTGGTCGCGTGGCTGACGGTGCCGGTTGCGCTGGGCTGGGCGTTGATGCTGCTCAAACTTGGCGCGATGCAACGCAAGCAGGCTGGCCGCAGCAGCGATGATGGCCAGGCTGGTCAGGCATAACCCCAGACTTTTCCGATCCCGAAGGAGAACCCCATGTCCCCGCTTACTCCACCCGAAATTTCCAGCGGCCTCACACGGGCCGATTTTCTCAGGCAGACGGGTGCGCTGGCTGGTGCCGCGCTGCTCGGACCCGCGTTGCCGGCGCTCGCGGCCACCGGCCCGGTCCTGAAGCGACCCATCCCGTCATCAGGAGAAATGATCCCGGTGATCGGTTCGGGCACGGCGGTGATTTTTGATGTTGAGGCCCAGCACGCCAGGATTGCGCAACTCGCCGAGAGCATGCGCACTTTGATCGCTGGCGGTGGCGCAATGATCGATACCGCGCCCACGTATGGGCAGGCCGAGAAGCGGCTGGGCGAGGTGCTGAAAATGCTTGAGCCGCCGATCCGCGAGCGCGCCTTCATCGCAACCAAGATCAGCACCACCGGCGAGCAGGCGGGCATCGATCAAGTTACCCGCTCCTTCGCCGACCTGGGTGTGGCGCGGTTCGATCTGCTCCAGGTTCACAACGTGCGTGATACCGATACGCACCTGAAAACCATCCGCAGGCTGCGTGACGAGGGCAAGGTTCGCTACACCGGCATCACCACCTCGTTTGAGCGTACCCATCCCGAGTTCGAACGCATCATGCGAACCGAGAAAATCGATTTCATCCAGATCGATTACGCGCTCGACAACCGCCTTGCCGAGCAGCGCATCCTGCCGCTTGCCCAGGAGCGTGGTCTCGCGGTGATCATCAACCTGCCCTTTGGACGCAACCGTTTGTTTGCCAAGGCCAAAGGGCGCGAACTGCCCGATTTCGCCAAGGAAATCGACTGCACCAGCTGGGCACAGTTCTTTCTCAAGTTCCTGCTCGGGCATCCGGCGGTGACGGTGATCATCCCAGGTACCGATCGGCCTGAATACGCGCTCGACAATCTTGCCGCCGCCCGCGGTCGAATTCCGGATGCCGCGATGCGCAAGCGCATGCTCGACTACTGGGAGAGCCTGGGCTGATCGGGCGCGCGGCTCACCGCCGCCGTTGGCTCGAGCGTGCGCCGCGCTGATTTTCTGCTGGGCGTTGCCGCCACGCTGGTGACCGTGGCCACCTGGACGCTGTTTATCGTGGGCTCCCGGGCGCTTGCCGCGCGAACGCTCCTGCCGATGGATGTCATCGCGATCCGGTTCACGGTCTCGGCGCTCGTGCTTGCGCCCTGGGGATGGTGGCTGGTGCGCAGACGCGGCGGTGGCTGGCTGGGGCTGTCCCCGGTGCCGGCAGGCCAGACGGCTGCACTGGGCATGACCGGCGGCGTGATCTTCGGGCTCCTCGCCTATCACGGGTTTTCACTTGCGCCCGCTTCGCACAGCGCGGTGCTCATGCCGGGGTTGCTGCCGCTCTGGGCTGCGCTCTTCGCCTGGCTCATCAATGGCGAGCGGGCCGACTCGCGGCGGCTGCTGAGCCTCGGGCTCATCATTATCGGTGCCCTGATGGTGGGAGGGTTGGCGCTGACATCGGCGCTCGCGGGCGGTAAGGTCTGGATCGGCGATGTGCTCTACCTGTTCACACCCTTCGTCTGGGCGATCTTCACCACGCTCAGCCGGCGGTGGGAGGTCGGTCCGGTTGAAGCCACCATTGCTGTCGCGGTGTTTGCTGCTGCGGTATTCGGTCTTCCGTATCTCGCGCTAGCCGGGGCGGGCTTGGTGCGCTCGGGGCTCGCGCAGGCGGCGTGGTCCGAGATCGGCCTGCAGGCACTGCTTCAGGGTATTTTTGCTGCAATCATTTCCGGAATTGGTTTCATGAAAATGGTGCAGGTATTCGGTCCGGTCAGGGCCCCCATGCTCACCGCGGTGGTGCCCGCCATCACTGCGGGCTCGGCAGTGCTGTGGCTCGACGAACCCTTCACCTGGATGCTGGGCGCGGGACTTGTCTGCGTGACGCTCGGCATCGTGGTGGGCGTGGGACGTCCGGCGCAGCCCCCCCGGGCTCAGCCGACGCAGGCAGGCTGAGATGGCACGTCTCATATCCGAGGCCGAGGTCGAGCGTCTGCTCGATCCCGATGCCCTGATTCGGGGAATTGCCGAGGCGCTCAAGGCGCTGACCGCAGGGCAGGCGATCCAGCCGCTCCGTGGCGTCATGCCCTTTGGCCCTTCAACCCGATTTGATCCTGCGCAGCCGCCGGGTCTCCTCTTCATGAAGCCAGCGCAGATTGGCGACGCCCTGGCAACCAAGCTGATCACCCTGGTGCCCGACAATGCGGCACGCGGCCGCCCCACCCTCATGGCCACCGTGCTGCTGATGGCGCCAGACACGGGCGAGGTGCTGGCTGTGATCGAGGCCAACATGCTGACCGCACTTCGAACCGCGGCGGCAACCGCAGTGGCGGTCGATGCGCTCGCCCGGCCCGACGCGGGCGTGGTGGCACTGCTTGGCAGCGGAGTGCTCGCGCGCAGCCACGCGCGACTGCTGCGGCGCGTACGTCCGCTGAGAGAGCTGCGGGTCTGGAGCCGCAATCCCGACAATGTTGCGCGCTGTGCGCAGGAAATTGACGGGGTTGCCTGCGACAGCGCTGAACAGGCGGTGCGCGGCGCGGCCATCGTGTGCACCGTGAGCCATGCAGCCGAGCCGATTCTGGCGGGCCGCTGGCTCGAACCCGATGCCTTTGTCGCGGCGGTGGGCGCCCCCCGCCCCACCTGGCGTGAACTCGATGACGATGCGATGCGGCATCCGGTGGTCGCCGATCAGCGTGAAGCGGCCGAGAAGGAGTCGGGCGATGTGATCCTGTCGGGCGCCCCCATTTACGCAGAGCTGGGCGAAATTCTGCTTGGGCGCAAGGAGCGTCCGCCGGCAGGTCGGCCGGTCATTTTCAAATCGCTGGGGCTCGCGATCGAGGACGCGGTGGCGGCCCGCCTGGTCTACGAGGCGGCGCTGCGCGAGGCGCGATAGGCAGTGACCCTGCGCCGCATGCGCCCCGTGTCCCGCCTCGCGCACTGCCTGGCCTGAATGAACGGAGATACTCATGAGCGAGATTGCGAGCCGCGCGGCGGCGCTGTTGAATGAACTGGGTGTCAGGCTCTCGCCACCTGCACGGGGCGATACGGTCATCGCGGTGCGAAGCCCCATTGATGGCGCGCTGATGGCCGAACTGCCTCTTCAGGAGAGCGGCTGGGTTGATGAAGCCGCCCGGCGCGCGCGGTCGGCGTTTGCACGCTGGGCTGGGGTGCCCGCCCCGCAGCGCGGTGAGCTGGTCCGGCTACTGGGCGTGGCGCTTCGCGAACACAAGTCCGCGCTCGCTGCGCTGGTAAGTATCGAGGCTGGCAAGATTCCGAGCGAAGCGGCCGGCGAAGTTCAGGAGATGATCGATATCTGCGACTTTGCGGTGGGCTTGTCGCGCCAGCTGCACGGACTCACCATCGCCTCGGAGCGCCCTGCTCACCGGATGATGGAGCAGTGGCTGCCGCTCGGGCCGGTAGGCGTGATCACCGCATTCAATTTTCCGGTGGCGGTGTGGTCCTGGAATGCTGCACTTGCGCTCGTCTGTGGCAATCCGGTCATCTGGAAGCCCTCCGAAAAAACGCCGCTCACCGCGCTGGCAGTGCGCGAGATCTTCAGCATGGCCATCGATCGCTATGCCACGGCTCGGGGTGCAGATGCGGAGGAGCGCGCCATGCTGGCCGACCTGGTTCAGGTCGGACTGGGACGAGCCGCGATGGGGCGTGCAATCGCCGAGCATCGCGATATTGCGCTGGTATCGGCAACCGGCAGCACCCGCATGGGATTGGACCTCGCGCCCCGTGTGGCGGCGCGGCTCGGCAGGTCGCTGCTTGAACTCGGCGGCAACAACGCGGTGATTGTGGCGCCCTCGGCCGATCTCGACCTCGCGCTCCGCGGACTGGTGTTCGGCGCCTGGGGTACGGCGGGCCAACGCTGTACCACCACCCGCCGGCTGATCGTGCATCGCTCGGTACGCGAGCGCCTGCTCGAGGCGCTGGAACGCGCGCGGCGGAGCCTGCCGGTCGGTAGCCCGTTCGATCCGGGCACCCTGGTGGGCCCGCTGGTTGACGGGCAGGCGTTCGAGTCGATGCAGTCGGCGCTTGCGCGCGCTCGCGCCGAAGGGGCCACGGTGACTGGGGGTGAGCGTCGCCTCGCCGATCGCTACCCGCAAGCCTGGTATGCCGAGCCCGCACTCGTCAGAATGCCTGCCCAGACCGACGTGGTGCGCGAAGAGACCTTTGCGCCCATCCTCTATGCCATCGACTACGACTCAATCGATGAGGCGATTGCGTTGAACAACGATGTTCCCCAGGGCCTGTCGTCGTCGATCTTCACCCGCGACCTTCAGGAGGCCGAACGCTTTCTGAGCGCAGGCGGCTCCGATTGCGGGATTGCCAATGTGAACCTGGGCACCTCGGGCGCGGAAATTGGTGGCGCCTTTGGCGGCGACAAACAAACCGGGGGCGGTCGCGAATCGGGCTCCGACGCCTGGAAGGCCTACATGCGGCGGACCACCAACACCATCAACTTCGGCAGCACCTTGCCGCTGGCACAGGGTGTGGTTTTCGACATTGGTGCGGGTTGAGTGCGCACGCTCAGCCGATCACGTTGAGTTCCGGCAGGCGCTCGCCGCGCGCAATGCGCTCATAGGAAAGCGGGCGGACGTCGATGGTTGATGGCACACCATCGAGAAGCCATTCGCTCAACGCGAGGCCCGCGCCGGGCGCGTGCTGCATGCCATGACCGGAAAAACCGCTGATCATCCAAAAATTGGCAATGTCCGGATGCGGACCGATCACCGCGTTGTGGTCAAAGAGATTCATTTCATAGTAGCCCGCCCACGCGCGTTCGATACGCATCGCTTCGAGCGCGGGAATGCGTTGGGCGAGTTGCGCCCACCTCGCCTCGTCGAGTTCGCGCCAATCGGGCTCAAGCGGCAGGTCATCGGTGTCATCGATAGGGGGGCTGCCGGTGATCAGATACCGACCCTCCGGGCGCAGCCAGAATCCTGACGGGTCGATCAGCAGCGGGCAGGCTGGCAATTGCGACGGACACGACAGCACAAAGACTGTACGACGTCTGGCCGCCACCGGGAGCGCGATCCCTGCCAGCGCGGCGAGCGTCCGCGACCAGGGGCCTGCGGCGTTCACGAAGTGGTCGCACTCAATGTGTGCGCCGCTCGCAAGCTGCACACGGGTGACCCGTTTCGTTCCCGACCTCGCGCCATCGCTCAGGTTGATGCCGCACACGGTATCGGCAATCAGACGCGCGCCCTGCGCCCGTGCCCGGGCGAGGAGCGCCTGATGGAGCGCTGGTCCGTCGAACCAGCCCTCGCCCGAGAGTCCGAGCGACCCCAGGGCGATGCCGTCGGTGGCGAGCCATGGAAAGCGCTCCCCGAGTTCGGCGGGCGATAACAGCGCCACATCGGCACCTGCTGCGCGCTGAATCGCGTTTGCGGTACGCAGTACCGGTTCATGCTCGGGCGCCGCCAGATACAGGTAGCCAGGCTCGGTCAGGCCCAGCGAAAGCGTGCCGGTGGCTGCACCCTCGGGGGCGAGTGCGCGATCGGCGTTGCGCAGAAACTCGATCCCGAATGCCGACAGCGCGATGTTGACGGGGGTGGTGAACTGCTGACGGATCGAGCTCGCCGACAGGCTGGAGGATGCGCGCGCAAAATCAGGCTCGCGCTCAACGAGCAGCACGCGAAGCGACGGATCGCGGGAAGTCAGCCAGAACGCGGTTGCCGCGCCCATGACGCCGGCGCCCGCGATCAGGATGTTGACGTGCGCGGGCGGCGCCGCGTCAGAGGGGCTTGCGGATCGCATGCGCGATCTCGCCGACAATGCCGCGCCGGAACGCGAGCACGCAGACCACGAAGATGATGCCCTGAATGATGGTGACCCAGGCGCCGAACTGGGCGAGGTAGTTCTGCATGGACACGATGATCGCAGCGCCCACCACAGGTCCGAACAGCGTGCCCAGCCCGCCCAGCAGCGTCATGAGCACCACCTCGCCCGACATCGACCAGTGCACATCGGTGAGCGAGGCAAGTTGGAACACCAGTGCCTTGGTGGCACCGGCGAGCCCCGACAGCGCGCCCGACAGAATGAAAGCAAAGAGCTTGTAGCGGTCGGTGTCGTAGCCAAGTGAAATCGCGCGCGCCTCGTTCTCGCGAACGGCCTTCAGCACCTGTCCGAAGGGCGAGTGGATGATTCGCCAGATGAGCAGAAAGCCGCCCACAAAGATGACGAACACCAGCGCGTACATGGCGAAGTTGTTGGTGAGATCGAACAGTCCGAAGAGCTTGCCGCGGGGCACCGCCTGGATGCCGTCTTCGCCACCGGTAAAGGGCGCCTGCAGGCAAAAGAAGAAAATCATTTGTGCCAGCGCCAGCGTGATCATGGCGAAGTAGATGCCCTGCCGGCGGATGGCGAGCATGCCCGACACGATGGCCACCAGCGTGGCTGCCAGCGTGCCGGCAAGGATAGCGAGTTCGGGTGTGAGCCCGAGCGACTTGGCGCACCATGCCGAGACATAGCCCGCCGACCCCAGAAACATGGCGTGGCCAAACGAAAGCAGACCGCCAAAGCCGATCAGAAGATTGAATGCGCAGGCAAAGAGCGCAAAGCACATGACCTTCATCATGAAGATCGGATAGACCCAGATCGGCGCGACAAGCAGCACCACCACCATCACAAGGAAGGCGATCAGTTGTGCACGGCTGCCGTCTGCAGCGGCGGTGGTTGAAAGTGGGGTGCTCATCGGCTTGAACCTGCTACTTCTGGGTGCCAAACAGGCCAGCGGGCTTCACCAGCAGCACGATGGCCATGATGATGAAGATCACCGTGTTCGACGCCTCGGGGTAAAACACCTTGGTGAGTCCCTCGATGATGCCGAGCCCAAATCCGGTGACGATCGCGCCCATGATCGAGCCCATGCCGCCAATTACCACCACCGCGAACACCACGATGATGAGGTCTGCGCCCATCAGCGGATTGACCTGGTAGATCGGCGCTGCCATGACACCGGCGAACGCTGCGAGCGCCACACCGAAGCCATAGGTGAGCGTGATCATGCGCGGCACATTGATGCCAAAGGCTTGCACCAGTTGCGGGTTTTCGGTGGCTGCGCGCAGATACGCGCCGAGCTTGGTGCGTTCGATGACAAACCAGGTGAGCAGGCACACCACCAGCGAGGTGGCCACCACCCAGCCGCGGTAGTTGGGCAGGAACATGAAGCCCAGGTTCTGGCCGCCGGTGAGTTCGGCGGGTACGCGATAGGGCTGGCCCGATGAGCCGAACTCGTTGCGGAACAGCCCCTGGATGATGAGGGCGAGCCCGAAAGTGAGAAGCAGCCCGTAGAGGTGGTCGAGCTTGTAGAGGCGCGCGAGCATCAGCCGCTCGATCAGCATGCCGCTCGCCCCGACGATGAGCGGGGTGAGCAGCAGCGACCACCAATAGCCGATACCAAGCTTGTTCAAGAGCAGATAGGAGCAGAACGCGCCCAGCATGTACTGGGCGCCGTGAGTGAAGTTGATGATGTTGAGCAGCCCGAAGATCACCGCGAGACCCAGAGACAGCAGCGCATAGAACGAGCCGTTGATGAGCCCGATCAGGAGTTGGCCGAACAGGGCCTGAATCGGAATTCCGAAGATTTCCATGGTGCGATCTGTCTGCGGTCGGTGATCTGCGGGCTGAACGAATCGCCCTTACTTGACGAGCGAACAACCGCCCTGATTCATGGGGCGGAAGGCCTCTTCGGCCGGGATGGTGGCGCGAACCTTGTGGTAGTCCCACGGACCTTTCGACTCCGAAGGCTTCTTGACCTCGACCAGGTAGGCCGGATGGATCTTGCGGCCGTCAGCACGGACCGAGCCCTTGCCAAACAGCGGGTCGTCAGTGGGCAGGCGCTTCATTTCTGCGATCACCTTGGTGCCGTCGTCGGTCTTGGCCGATTCGATCGCCTTCAGGTAGTGCAGCACCGCCGAGTAGACCCCCGCATGCACCATGGTGGGATGAATGCCGCGGTTGGCGGGTGCGAAGCGCTTGGTGAAAGCGCGGGTCTGGTCGTTCATGTCCCAGTAGAAGGTTTCAGTGAAGATCAGGCCCTGAGCGGTTTGAAGACCCAGCGAATGAACGTCGGAAATGAACACCAGCAACCCGGCCAGGTTCTGACCACGCTTGACGATACCGAACTCGGCCGCCTGCTTGATCGAGTTGGTGGTGTCGCCGCCCGCGTTGGCAAGCCCCACGATCTTGGCTTTCGAGGCCTGCGCCTGCAGCAGGAACGAGGAGAAGTCCTGGGTGTTGAGCGGGTGCCGCACCTTGCCCAGCACCTTGCCGCCGTTTTTCTGAACCACCGCCTCGGTATCGCGCTCGAGCGCGTGGCCGAAGGCGTAGTCGGCAGTGAGGAAGAACCAGCTGTCGCCGCCGGTCTTGACGATGGCGTTACCCGTGCCGTTGGCGAGCATCCAGGTGTCGTAGGCCCAGTGAATCGTATTGGGCGAGCAGGCCTTGCCGGTGAGGTCGGAGGAGGCTGCGCCCGAGACCAGGAACGCCTTGCCCTTCTTGCGGGTGACTTCGTTGATGGCGAGCGCCACCGACGAGGTGGGCACATCGACGATGACATCGACCTTGTCGACGTCATACCACTGGTTGGCGATCTGGGAGCCCACGTCGGGCTTGTTCTGGTGGTCTGCCGAGACGATCTCGACCTTCATGCCCTTGGCGGCCGCGCCGAAATCTTCCACCGCCATCCGCGCAGCAAGCTCGGAGCCCCGTCCCGCGATATCGGTATAGAGGCTGGACATGTCGGACAACACGCCGATCTTGATCACACCATCGGAAATCTGTGCCTGGGCGCCAGGCCATGCAAGCGCCACTGCGGCCGCGACGACCGAGCTGCGCAGAATCTGTCGAATGGTCATGAGTTGTCTCCTTGGTTTGAATGAGTAAAGAAAGAAACGGGACTGTCGGGATCAGACGCCCAGGTAGGTTTTGAGGGTCTCGGCGTTCGCCTCGAGTTCGCCCGAGGCGAAGGTCTCGACGACGCGTCCATGCTCGATGATGTAGAACCGGTCGGCAAGTGGTGCTGCAAAGCGGAAGTTCTGTTCCACCATCACCGTGGTGAAGCCCTTGTCACGCAGCATGCGGATGGCGCGGCCAAGCGCCTGCACGATGACCGGCGCCAGACCCTCGGAGATTTCATCGAGCAGCAGCAGATTGGCGCCGGTGCGCAGGATGCGGGCCACCGACAGCATCTGCTGCTCGCCACCCGATAGGCGGGTTCCGGGGCTTGCCCGCCGCTCTTTCAGGTTCGGGAACAGGGCATAGATCTCATCGACCGACATGCCGCCCTGTGCGATGACTGGAGGCAGCAGCAGGTTTTCCTCACACGAGAGACTGGCGAAGATGCCACGCTCTTCCGGGCAGTAGCCGATTCCCAGGCGCGCCACCGAGTGCGGCGGCATGGCCACCGTTTCGGTGCCGTTCACCATGATGGAGCCAGCGCGACGACCGACCAGTCCGAGAATGGATTTGAGCGTGGTGGTTCGGCCGGCACCGTTTCGGCCCAGAAGCGTCACCACCTCGCCCTGGTTCACATGCAGGTTGATGCCGTGCAGGATGTGCGATTCGCCGTACCAGGCATGTACGTCGGTGAGCCGCAGCAGTTCGCGCCCCGAGTCAGCCATGTGCGCCCTGCAATTCGGTTTCGGCGCTTCCCATGTAGGCCTCGAGCACCTGGGGGTCGCGCGAGACCTGTTCGTAGGGTCCTTCAGCGATGATCTGTCCGCGTTGCAGCACCGAGATCGTGTCGGCAATGCGCGCGACCACGCCCATGTTGTGTTCCACCATGAGGATGGTGCGGTTGGCGCTTACCTTGCGGATGAGCTCGGTGACGCGATCGACGTCCTCGTGCCCCATGCCCTGCGTGGGTTCGTCAAGCAGCATGAGCTCGGGATCCATCGCGAGCGTGGTGGCGATTTCAAGCGCACGTTTGCGCCCGTAGGAGAGCTCAACCGTGACGGTATCGGCGAAGTCGGTGAGACCGACGGTATCGAGAAGCTCCATGGCACGGCCATTGAGGGAATCGAGCACGCGCTCCGAGCGCCAGAAATGGAAGGAGTTGCCGAGCTTGCGCTGCAGACCAATCCGCACATTCTCGCGGACGGTCAGGTGCGGAAATGTCGCCGAAATCTGGAAGGACCGGATGATGCCGCGACGGGCGATTTGCGCGGGCTTCTCGCGGGTGATGTCCTGGCCGTTGAACACGATCGTGCCGCGGGTGGGCGGCAGGAATTTCGTGAGCAGGTTGAAGACGGTGGTTTTGCCGGCGCCGTTGGGACCGATCAAGGCATGGATGTGCCCGCGACGCACGCTCAGATTCACGTCGGCCACGGCGACAAAGCCCTTGAACTCCTTGACCAGACCGGTGGTCTGCAGGAGGGTGTCGGATGCGTTACCGGGCGCGGGCATGCTGGGTGTCGATGGGTGGCAAAACGGTTACGAGAGACAACCCTACACGAAAACCCCGGCAGTCTGGCAGCACCCGCAGGGCTTGACGGGGCTTATTCGGGTATGCCGGGGTGACCTGGGCTCAGTCGGCCTTGATGCCGATTTCGCGAACCAGTTTGGTCCAGCGCTCGACGTCGCGCCTCACCAGTGCCCGCTCGGCGCCAGCATCAAGCGACAGCGGTTTGCCGCCAGCCTTGGTGAAGGCCTCGCGAAGCTCGCTGTCTGCGATGACCGCTGCCAGCTCCCGGCGCAGCCTTTCCTGGATGTCGCCTGGGGTTTTTGCCGGCGCGAAGTAGCCAAACCACGACTCGAGATCAAGCGAAACACCGCTCTCGATGAAGGTTGGAACATCGGGATGAAGGGCGCTCCGGTCGGCCCCGGAGGTGGCGAGCGGTTTGACTGCGCCCGCCGTGATCTGGGTGCGTGCGGTGGACGACAGATCGATGAACACATCGACCCGGCCACCGATCAGGTCAGGGTAGACAGCCTGGGCGCCCTTGTAGGGCACATGCACCACCTTCACCCCGGCCAGATGCCAGAGCGCGGCCGCAAGCACATGCTGACCCGAGCCGTTGCCGGCCGAGGCATAGGTGAGTTTGTCGGGGTTGGCGCGCGCATATGCGATCAGTTCACGAAGTGACCCGAACGGCAGGTCGCGCCGTGCAACCAGCGTGTAGCCGTAACTCACCGCGAGTCCTACCGATTCGAAGTCGCGCAGGCTGTCATAGGAGAGCTTCTGGTAAAGCCCCATGTTCAGCGCGATATTGGAGACCGAGCCCATGAGAAGCGTGTAGCCGTCGGGGGCGGCGCGCGCGGCCGCGTCCGTTCCAACCAGGGTGCCCGAGCCCGGCCGGTTTTCCACCACCACGCTCTGTCCAAGGCGGCGTGACAGCCGCTCGGCGAGCTGGCGCGCAACGAAATCAAAGCCGCCGCCAGGGGGCTGGGGCACGATCACGCGGAGCGCCCGATTGGGAAAATCGGGTTGGGCGCTTGCACGCAGAGGCGCGCCCAGGGCGGCCGCACCGGCAAGCGCAGACAACTTCGCGATGCTCGCGCGGCGGGTGGCAACAGTCTTCGAGGTCATGAGCCGGGGTCCTTCGTCTGAAGCGGTAGAAATGGGGTGGCTGCGGACGTCGCAGCGCGGGGACAGCCTTCCGGGGCCCCGTGCCTGCGTCGGCCGCTAACGCTCGAGCGGTCCGCCCGCGAGCCACCGGCCGGCGCGCGCGTAGAGCGCCTGCACAGCGTCGCCCTTCAGCATCGGCATGTCCATCTTGACCTTGTAGCCGATGCGGGTCTGGATGTAGGCGAGATGGCGATAGCCCTCGGGGAAGGTGGCGAGCAGCGCCTGGTCGAGTTGCAGCACGGCGGTGGGGTCCAGCGGATCGATCCGATCTTTTTCATAGATCGGCTGGCGGTGCAGGAGTTTCCATTCGCCTTCGTGCTTTTCAACGAAATCGTGGAAGCGGCCGGTGCACACCACATCGCAGAGCACCGGGCCGTTGCTGCCCTCGACCATGCCGCGCTGCGAGATCGTCATCTTGGTTTGTGCGATGGCGCGGTCGCCCGCCACCTGGACGGCCGAGCCGCCCAGGAAGTGCAGGATGCTGACGCCCTTCGCCCAGCCTTCCTGCGTGACCCGGATGAAGTCCTTGTAGGGCCCCTGAAACCAGGTCGCCATCATCATTCCATCGGGATGCCAGACAGTGGCAAAGCGCTCCCAGTCACCGGCGTCGCGCCAGACCGCCCAGCGCTCGACCATGCGCCGGATCAGCAGTTCGTCATGCATTGTGTCAGTCATGCTGTGCTCCGGCTCACTGGCCCTTGAGGTTGGCTGCCTTGGCGATTTGCGCAGCCGAGTCCATTTCGGCGCGGATGAAGGCATTGAAATCGGCGATCGACATGGGTAGCGGATCAGCGCCCGCCCGCGCCATGCGCTCGCGTACGTCGGCGCTGGCGAGCGCCTTGCGCGCTTCTTCATTCAGTTTCTGTTGCACGGCAGCTGGCACTCCCGCGGGCGCGATCATGCCCACCCAGAACACATACGATGAATCGGCGAGCCCCGCCTCGACCGTGGTCGGTACATCCGGCAGCGCGGGCGCGCGGGCCGGCGTGCTGACCGCGAGTGCCTGGAGCTTGCCCTCGCGGATCATGGCGATTGAGGAAGCGAGCGGCGCGAAGAACCAGTCGATCCGGCCGCCGATGATCTCGGTGAGCGCCTCGGGCGTGCCCTTGAAAGGGACATGAACCGCATCGATGCCCGCGCGCAGTTTGAACTTCTCTGCGTTGAGATGCGTGGCGCTGCCCGTGCCCGCCGACGCGTAGTTGAGGGCGCCGGGCTTGGCCTTGGCCGCTGCAATCGCATCGTTGACGGTTTTCCAGCCGCGCGCGGGCGAGACGATCATCACGTTCGGAAGCGACGCGAGCGCGGTAATGCCGGTGAGGTCCTTCAGCGTGTCGTAGGACAAATTGGGATAGATGGCCGGGTTCAGCGCATGGCCCGAGGAGTGGATCAGCAGCAGATGACCATCGGCCTCGCCCTTGGCCACCTGGGCGGCGGCAATCGTGCCCCCGGCGCCGGGCCGGTTTTCGACCACCACCGGCTGACCCAGGCTTTTGCTCATCGCCTCGCCCACGGTGCGCGCGATGATGTCGGTGCCACTGCCGGCCGTGAAGGGCACCATGAAGCGGATGGGTTTGGAGGGGAATTGGGCCTGCGCCGAGGCGCCTGCCACCATGAACGCACCGGCGAGTGCGGCAAGCAGTCGTGAAAGCGAGCGATGCATGATGATCTCCCTGGATTATTTCTGAAGTCCGTCGCTCACCGCGACATTCTCGGGTTTGATTTCAAGGCCTGCGTCGCTCGCGATCTCTTTGAGCAGAATCGCAAAGTCGACGTCGTCATAGCCGCGGCCCACCAGCCTTGCGACGGATTCACGGGTTGCTGCGGCAGCCGGCATCGCAACGCCGTTGGCCTTGGCCGCGCCCATCCCCAGATCCATGTCCTTCAGCAGCAGCTTCGGGGTGAAGGTGACCTGTTCGAACGTAAGGTTGGTGAGCACCGGCGACTTGTAGCGGGTGTACATCGAACCCAGTACCGAATCATTGATGCTTTCGAGAAACACATGGCGGGGAATGCCTGCCTTCTCGGCGAGCACGGTGATTTCGCACAGGCTCTGGATGACGACGCCAAACATGGTGTTGTGGGCGATCTTCCAGACCCGGGCGAGTTCGCCCTCGCCCACCCACATGAGCTTGCGGCCCAGGGCCGACAACCAGGGCGCCGCCTCGTCGTAAAGCGCCCTGGGGCCGGAGGCCACGATCAGAAGCTTGCCGGCCTTGGCCACCTTGGCGTTCCCCGAGACGGGGGCGCTCAGATAGGCCACGCCCAGGGCTTCCAGGCGCGCGCGGATGTCGGCCGAGCCTTCTTGCGAGATGGATGAACTGTCGATCACGACACGGGGCTTGCGGGCGCCGGTAACCAGACCGCCGTCGCCAAACAGCACCTCGATCAGATCATCGGTGGTCGAGACCATGGTGAACACCGCATCGCATCCGACCAGGTCGAGCTTGTTCTCGACAACGGTCGCGCCATAGTCGGCAAGATGCTGGGCCTTGGAGGCCGTGCGGTTCCAGACGCTGACGCGGTGGCCCGCCTTCAGCAGAAGCGCGACCATCGCTTCGCCCATGCGGCCCAGGCCGATCCAGCCAATTGAATTGCTCATCAGAGTCCCCGAAGCGGAAAAACCCGGAGTTTGCTTGAGTGGGCGGACAGACTCAAGGCGCGAGGGCCGGCGCCGCCAGCTTGACGCAGCACCGACGACCCGATCGTACCCGCGCCTCAGCCCCGCGGCGCGGGCCCGCGCGAGTTGCGCGAGTCGGCAAAGCGCAGATACCAGGCCAGGCAGTCGGGGTTGGCGATGGCATCACGGTTGAAGACGCGTTCGGGTGCCTCCCCGAGCAACAGGCGCTTGATCGGCACCTCGAGCTTCTTGCCGGTGAGCGTTCGAGGGACGGCCTCGACCTGAAAGATGTCGTTGGGGACATGGCGCGGCGTAAGCGCCCCGCGAATCGCGAGCACGATCCGTGACTGCAACGACTGATCGAGCATGACGCCATCGCGCAGCACCACAAACAGCGGCATGTACGACTCGCGCCCCAGATACTCGAGGTCGACCACCAGGCTGTCGAGCACCTCGGGCAGGGCCTCGACCGCTGCGTAGAGCTCGCTCGTACCCATGCGTACGCCATGGCGATTGATGGTGGCGTCGGAGCGGCCGTAGACGATCGCCCCCCCGCGCGGGGTGATCTCGATCCAGTCGCCGTGCCGCCATACGCCCGGGAACATGTCGAAATAGCTGTCGCGGTAGCGACTCTGCTGCTCGTCGTCACCCCAGAAATAAAGCGGCATGGAGGGCATGGGCGTGGTGCATACCAGTTCGCCCACTTCGCCCACCACCGGCTGTCCCTGCGCATTCCATGCGGCCACGGCCGCGCCCAGGCAGCGGGCCTGCATTTCGCCGGCGATCACGGGCTGTGTGCAGTCTCCGGCGATGAAGGCGCTTGAAAGATCGGTGCCGCCCGAGATCGGTGCGATCCAGACTTCTTGCCCGAGTTCGGCCTGCAGCCAACGGTAGGCGTCGGCCGACAGCGGTGAGCCGGTGGACCCGACCGTCCGAAGGGTGTGACGAAGGCGCTCGCCCGCGGGTCTGATGCCGGCCTTCATGCAGCCTGTGTGGAAGGCCGCGCCGGCACCGAAGAAGTGGAGACCCATGCGATCGGCGAATCGCCAGAGCGCGCCGGCATCGGGCCAGCCCGGATTGCCGTCATAGAGGCAGATCGTGGCGCCCACAAGGAGTGCGCTGACCTGGCAGTTCCACATGATCCAGCCGGTGGTGGTGAACCAGTGAAAGCGGTCGCCCGCGCGAAGATCGTTGTGAAGCGCCATCACCTTGAGCATTTCAAGCGTGACCCCGCCGTGCCCATTGACGATCGGCTTGGGCAGACCCGTGGTGCCCGATGAGTAGACGATCCAGAGCGGGTGCTCGAAGGGAACCGGATCGATGAGAAGCGGAGCGGGGTCGGTGATGGCGGCCGCCCAGGTGAGCGCCACGAGATCTGGCCGCGGTTGGCTGCGCGGAAGCCCCGATGCGTCGTGCGGGTCGCTCGCGGTCTCAGCTGCCTCTGCTGGTCCGGGGACCGCGACAAAAAGCGTGAGGCTTGCAAGGGTGTCGAGGAGCTGTGCGGTGACTGCTTGCCGGTCATGGATGCGTCCGCCGTAGCGGTAGGCGCTTACCGCAATCAGTGCCTTGGGGGTGATCTGCCGGAAGCGGTCGAGGATGCTCGCCGCGCCCATGTCGGGTGAGCATTGCGACCAGATGGCACCGACCGCGGCGCAGGCGAGAAAGGCAATCACCGATTCGGCCGCGTTGGGCAGAAGCGCTGCGACCCGGTCGCCGCGGGTGATGCCGTGCGCGCGCAGTGTGGCGGCGAGCGATGCGACCCGCGCTGCGAGTTCGGTCCAGGAAATCTCGATCTGGTCGCCGGCTTCATTGCAGGCAATAATTGCCGGTAATTCGGAGGGCGCATGGCGCAGCGCCTGCGCCGCGAAATTGAGGGTTGCGCCGGGGAACCAGACTGCGCCCGGCATCGTGGCTTTTGCGAGCGCAGGGCCATGGCCGCGCGTACCCGCGACATCGAAGTGGCGCCAGATCGAATCCCAGAACGGCCCCAGCTGTGAGACCGACCAGTGCCAGAGCGCTGTGCTGTCGGGAAGGGTGAGTCCAAGCGTGCGTTCGATGTCGTGCCGGTAGGCGGTCATGCGGGCCTGGCCCGCACGCTCGGGGCTGGGGTACCAGAGTGGGGTGAGGGCGGCGGGCACGGACCCGGCGGGAGAGTCGGTCGGATTCATGAAGGATGATCAGGTGGGCTTGACGGGCTCGCGCGCAGGGTGATCCGCCGGCGCGCCCGCAGCGGTTGCGGGTGCGGCGGTCGGAGCGAGGTGAGAGGCGGCATCGGCCATCCCGGCCGGGTGGGCGGTGACAGCCTGCGGAGCGAGGTAGCGGTTTTTCCAGGGTGCCTTCAAATTGCGAAGCGCGGAAAGCGCGGTCTCGCAGCGCAACGACTGCGCCTTGGCCTCGGCGGTGAGCCAGCCGACCGCGAACCAGGCCCGCGGATCGGATTCAATTTGCGCCCGATAGCTCGCGAGCGCCTCGATGAGATCGTTGTAACGGCCGAGTGCCTCCTGTGCCTCGGAGAGTTCCTGCAGGTACCGCCGGTATCGCTTGTCAGAGCACAGGGCGCGGCAGAATTCGATGCCGTAGCGAAGCCGTTTCATTCGCCGACGCAGGCGATGTCTGCGTTCGTCATCGAGCGTGGAAAACAGTTTTGAGTCGCGCCGAACCTGGCGATGCCACTGCGAGAGTCGGGCGACGAGCTGAGGGCCGGCCGGGGCCATAACGGGGGCCGCCGACCTTGCGAGGGTCAGTTCGCCGGCGAGCAGGTCGACCACGAACACCTGGCTGTCCCGACTGCGGACCACGCTCCTCGCATCGCCAGCATTCGCAAGCGCGGCCAGATCGGTGGTCGGAGCCCCGGCCAAAGCGAGGGCGGGCGCCACCGATTCGAGCAGCACATCGCGCTCGCGAGTCAGTCCGAGTGCCCGGGCGAGCGCCCTGGCCGGCTCGTCGAGGTTTCGCAGGGGGTCGACGTCGAACAGCCGGATGGCGGTTCGCAGCCGTCGGACTGCCACCCGAGCCTGGTGGACGTATTCAGGATCGTCGCTTGTGCCCGAGGCGATGCTCGCGAGGTTGGCGAGCAACTGCCGCCGGCATTCATGGGTGACCAGCCGGGCGGCCGCGAGCGAGTCAGCCTGAGGGTCAATGCTCACCGACCTGGCCTTTGCCGCACCCGACTGCCCCCGGCCCGCGGCAAGCCGATGACCGCGCTCGGCCTTGCTGGCGAGATCAACCCAGCAGGGATGACCGCGAATGACCTGGCGCGCAACGTCGGTGACGGCGAGCGGTGAGCCCTTTGCGAGTTCGACCTCGATCTCGCAGACCGGGAGCGGGTGACGGCCCGGTGCGGCGATGATGCCTGAGTCCAGGCACACCTCGACCTCGCCGCGCCGGCTGCGAAACCGGACCGCAGTGCGGCGGATATCGGTTTCGAAGTGATTGATCAGACCTTCGGGGCCGGCGCGCTCGAGCGCGCGCATGAGAAGTGGCGCCGCTTCGGAGCCCTGGTGACGGGCAGGATCGAGCGACGGCGGCATGTCGGGCTGCCCGCGCTGGACAATGACTTCATGCTCAAACCGGGTGATTGCACCGGGCAGGGCTGCCTTGAGCGTCTGTACCCAACGCCCCCGCTCGTAACGCAGTCGCAGCGCCATACCCGATTCAGCGAGGCTGAGCCCGGAGGTATCGAAGTAGCGCGCCCGAAGCCGTTCGCGACGACCGCCGCGCGAAACAACCCAATCGTGGACCGCTTTGGCCGCGGATTCGTCGAGCTGCAACTTGAGCTCGACCTCTGTCACGGCGTTGTCATTCGTCCTTAACGAACCGGTCATGTGGCTCCTCCACCATCGAGGCCCATGGACATGAGCCCTGGTCTGATCCCGATTGCCGATCCGGAGGTAACCACCTCGGTCCGGACGGTCTGGATCTCCGACCTTCATCTGGGTACGCCTGGCTGCCAGGCGGGCCCGCTGCTCGACTTTCTGCGCCAGTATGAGTGTCGCACACTGTATCTGGTTGGCGACATCATCGATGGCTGGCAGTTGCGCCGATCATGGTACTGGCCGCAGGAGCATAACGATGTCGTCCAGAAAATCCTGCGCAAGGCCCGAAAAGGGACGCGCGTGGTGTTCGTCCCGGGCAATCACGATGAGTTCGCCCGACGCTACGTCGAACACAACTTCGGTGGCGTCGATGTTCACGAAGACTGTGTGCACACAACGCTGGACGGACGCCGCCTCTGGGTCACCCACGGCGATCTGTTCGATGGCGTGATCCAGTGCGCGCGCTGGCTGGCGGTCGCAGGCGACATCGCCTACGAGACCACGCTGCGATTCAACCGGCACCTCAATCGATTCCGCGCCCGACTCGGACTGCCCTACTGGAGCTTGTCGCGCTATCTCAAGCTGAAAGTAAAGCGTGCGGTGAGCTATGTGTGCGCATTCGAGGAAGCGGTCGCCCGCGAGGTGCGTCGCCGCGGCCTTGACGGTGTGGTCTGCGGACATATTCACCAGGCCGAGATTCGCGATATCGGTGGCGTCCTCTATTGCAACGACGGCGACTGGGTGGAGAGCCTCACCGCGCTGGTCGAACATCACGACGGCAGGCTGGAGATCGTCGACTGGTCCGACCGGCTTCGCGTCAAGCCTTTGACAACGATCCCGCCGCTTATGGAAGGCGCGCCCGCGCTCGGGTCGGTTGACTAGGGCCCTGGCGCCTTCAGCAACACCTCTCCCATCCGCACCCGTGCGCCCGTGCCGAGCGGTTCGTCAAGCTGCCAGCCTGGCGGGGCGAGTACGATGATCGTCGATCCGTGCTCAAACCAGCCTAGCTCTTCGCCCCGGCATGCCTGATGGTTGCAGATGATCGGGTTCGTGCCCTGATAGCGCAGGTGGAGCAGTACATCGGCAAAACGGAGCCGGATGCTCGCGACCAGAATCGCGGCGACGGCCACCAGCGCGACCGGCTCACCGGTGCCCGACAGCCGGCAGTGAAGAATTGCCCGCTCATTTCTGCAGAACAGTCGCGACACCCGCTCGAGCGCGGGCGGGTTCACGTTCCAGCAGTCGCCGCTCACGTAATCGACCTGGCTGATCTGGCAGTCGGCGGGACTGTGAAAGCGGTGATACATCTGGGCGGTCAGTCTGAGGGTCACGTAGGTGGCGCCGCGGTACTGCGCAGCGCTTGCATCGCTACCCAGCAGCTCATCGAGCCTGTAGGGCATGCCCTTCGCCTGCAGCATGGTCATGTCGTCCACCACGCCGTGCGCGCCGATGATGGCATCACACGGACTCGAGAGCGTGCCCGCTTCCTGGCTGATGGGTCGTGCGCCCGGGCGAAGCTCGCGGGTGAAACAGGCATGGAGACTGTCGAAGTCACTCCGGAGTGAGTCAGACAGGTCGAGGTCGGAGAAGCGTTTCCAGACAGATATCAGGGCCGCTGCAAGCCACCGACTGCGAATACGGCTCAGCCGGCCGAAGGCAATCGTGCAGAGCGCCCTGGGCAGTCGGTTGGTCAGCGCAAAATTGATCGACGGGTAAGAAAGCGGGTTTCGCATCGTGGGGCCTTCATCGGATTGTCAAGCGCGCGCGCTAGAACGGTGAGATTCCGCTCTGAAAAGAGCCAAGCCGAGGCCTGACCCCATGCAAGAGACCTTTGTCCTTTCCGCGCTCGCCGCGGGTGTTGCGGCAGCGGCCGCGCCGGCTGCGTGGCGCAGATTGCAGTTGTCGCGCGCCAAACACCGTTCGCTGGCGGGCCATGCCCGCATCGCGCGGCGGATTGCAAAGCTGCTTCCGGGCTACCGCTACGAAGAGGCTGAATTTTTCGCCTGTGACGGTGCAGGTCCGGAGGTGGCCGCCAGACGGGAGGCCGCGTTCAAAAACCTGGCAGCGGAGTTCAACGCGCGCTATGCCGACGGCATTGCCATGACGCGGGCTGCGCGCGAACTGATCTCCGACCTGCAGTTCATCTCGCGCTACCGCGTTCCCTTCCAATTTTCCGAGCGGGTTGCTGCAACCCTTCGGACAAGCAGCTTCGTGGATCGCAGCGAGGGCATTCATCTGATCGATCTCGACGGCAATCCGCTGATTGACCTTACCGGTTCCTATGGCGTCAACCTGCTGGGTAACGACTTTTACAAGGCGACGATCGAGGCTGGTGTCGCGAGTGTTCGAGGCCTTGGCTGTGTGCTGGGGTCCTATCACCCCTGCGTGCTCGAAAACGCAGCGCGGCTGCGGGAAATCTCTGGCCTGGACGAAGTGTCTTTTCATATGAGCGGCACCGAGGCCGTGATGCAGGCCGTGCGGCTCGCCCGGTATCACACCGGTCGCTCGCATCTGGTTCGCTTCTGCGGGGCCTACCACGGCTGGTGGGAGGATGTTCAGCCCGGACCGGGCAACCCGGTTCCGCCCCGGGACACCTACACGCTGCGCGACATGGATGCGCGCAGCCTCGAGGTGCTCAGGTCGCGTCGCGACATTGCCTGCGTGCTGGTAAATCCGTTGCAGGCGCTGCACCCCAACTCGCCGGCCCCGGGCGACTCGTCGCTGGTCGACAGTGGCAGACGCGCGGGTTTTGACCGTGCCGCCTATACCCGCTGGCTTGAGCAACTTCGCGACGTGTGCAGCGAGCGCGGCATTGTTCTGATCTTTGATGAAGTGTTTCTGGGCTTCCGTCTGGCACCGGGTGGGGCGCAGGAGTATTTCGGCGTTCGTGCCGACATGGTCACTTACGGCAAGACGCTCGGTGGCGGCTTGCCCGTCGGCGTCGTGTGCGGCAGAGCGGCGCTGATGAAGCGTTTCCGTGACGAGCGGCCCGCCGATATCTGCTTTGCGCGCGGCACGTTCAATGCGCACCCCTATGTCATGGGCAGCATGAAGGCGTTTCTCGATGCGCTCCAGACCCAGCCGATCCGCGCGCTTTATGCCAATCTCGATCACCTCTGGGACGGTCGTGCTTCTCATCTCAATCAGAGGCTCAGTGAGCAAGGCCTGCCGGTTCGTGTCGCCAACCTGTCGACCGTCTGGACCATCACCTACACCACCCCTTCGCGCTACAACTGGATGCTGCAGTTCTACCTCCGGTCGGAGGGATTGGCACTTAGCTGGGTCGGAAGCGGCCGCCTGATCTTCAGTCTCGACTTCACCGAAGCGGATTTCAGCGAAGTCTGCGATCGCTTTGTTGTTGCCTGCAAGCGGATGCAGGCCGACGGCTGGTGGCAGGGCCCTGAAACCACCAACCGCGCTATCCGTAAATCGATTCTCTCGGAAGTGCTGCGGCGCGGGGTGATGCGGCGCGTGAAAGCCTGAGGCCATACACAAGCGGGTGCGCCACCGGGCGGGTGGCGCACCCCGGAGTCAGCGCTGAGTCACGTCATGCATCGGGTCGTAGCGCTCGCCGCGCAGGAGCGCAAGCGGCGCACGGTGGTAGAGCACGATGTCGTGAAACGGATCGGTGAGGATCTTCGTACCCCAGGCAAATCCGACCAATGGCGATTGCTGGAGGCTTAGCTGCATCACCCGGAAAACGAGTCCTGCGACACCCAGAGACAGCCACGCGATACCGGTGTCGTGAATTGTTTCTGCAAAGCTTGCAGCCGGCTCGATCAGGCCACCCAGCGAAGGGTTGACGATCAGCGCAACCGGGCACGCCACCCAGATTGCCATCAGCACAATTTTGCGACGGATGTTGTAGCCGACCTTGACGGCCTCCTTGTACTCGTCGGTCACCTGATTGACCTCGTCAAAGCCGCGCGGCTCGAAGAAAAAGTGACCTGCCTGCCGGCTGGTCATCGACAGGCACCAGGCGATGATTGCCGACCACGCAGGCTCAAACGGCAGCAGCAAATAGGCGATCACGAAGCAACAGGCGCTGAAGAGGTGCAGCGACTGGTTGATCCGGCAGTGGTGATAGAAGCGGTGATCATCCCAGCGCTGCCGGTTGAGCTCATCAAAAAAAGCGTTCATCGGGTCTCCTGTCAACGGACGATTGTTGCCTGACGCAAACACTGTGAGCCCGGTTTGTGAAGACTGCGTGACCATCGGCCGCTCGCGATTGCGCTGTCATCGATTTGTTGTATCGCGCGGCTAAGGTCCTGTTGAAGTCGAGACACGAGCCAAGCACAGGAGCAGTCGATGCGCGCGTTGAAGCCCATTCGCCTCGCGATGGTCACCGAAACCTACCCGCCGGACATCAACGGCGTCGCAATGAGTCTGTCCAGGCTCATTGGCGGACTCCTCGAACGGGGACACTGTATCGATTTGTATCGCCTGCGCCCGAGGGATGCAGCCGGCCGAGCGGAGGGGGTGGAGGTGGATCCATCGCGACTGCACGTCACCGAGCTCAAGGGCGTACCGATTCCGTTCTATCCGGAGATGATGATGGGCTTGCCGGCGGGGCGGCTGCTCGTCCGACGCTGGCGGTCGGAGCGACCTGATCTTGTGCACATTGCGACCGAGGGCCCGCTTGGCTGGTCGGCGCTGCGGGCTGCGCGTCGCCTGGGTATCCCGGTCTCCTCTGACTTCCGAACGCAGTTCGACCAATACTCGGCGCACTACGGACTCGCCTGGCTCGCGGCGCCGGTTGGCGCGTATCTTCGAGCGTTTCACAACCGGACCGATCTGACGACAGTACCGACGGCTGCCCTCAGACAGGAGCTCGGCAACCGGGGCTTCCGAAAACTGCGTGTACTCGGCCGCGGCGTCGATGCACGGCTGTTCGATCCCGCGAAGCGTTGTGATGCGCTTCGCGCGAGCTGGGGTGCGCATCCCGATACGCCGGTTGCCATCTGCGTGGGAAGGCTTGCTCCAGAGAAAAATCTGGAGCTTGCGCTCGAAGCGTTCAGGGGCATGTGCGACTTCGCACCGGACTCAAAGCTTGTGTTTGTCGGTGATGGTCCAATGCGCGAGATGCTCGCCCGGGCCTGTCCGGATGCGATCTTCGCTGGGCGACAGACCGGGACCGAACTTGCGCGGCACTACGCGAGCGCCGACGTGTTCCTGTTTCCCAGCCTCTCAGAGACCTTTGGAAACGTTGTCACTGAGTCGATGGCAAGTGGACTGGCGACGGTTGCGTTTCGTCATGCTGCGGCTGCCGAGCTGATCGAAAGCGGGTCGACCGGATGGCTGAGCGATCCGGAGGACGCACGGGGCTTTGTCAACTCTGCGCGTGCCCTGGCGGCCGACCCTCAAAGACGGCGATCCATGGGCCAAGACGCTCGCGAAGCGGTATCTCAGCTTGACTGGCCGGCAATTGCTTCGCAGTTCGAGGTCATGGTGCAGGCGCTGATCGAAGGTGAACGTCCGGTACAGGTATCGTCTGGAGTGACGCGGCTGCGCGCCTCTGAAACGCGGCCGGTGTAAGTCGCGAAAAGGTCGA
>JBMSQB010000066.1:0-26366 GCA_049423065.1 Burkholderiaceae bacterium | reverse complement strand
CCGACCGCCATCGGTAGCGTCCTCGACAGCAGGTCTCCCGCGCGCAGCAGTCATCGCTGGTTCACCGCGAACCCGGTCAGCCGGGCGAGCCGGTGTCCATCAACGGGATTTTCGACACTCAGTTCGATCCGTCTGAATGAAGGATTGGGCGTTGAAAACACGTCTTCGCTGCACCGCAGCGCCACCGCCCCCATCGGGCATTCATAGGTGCGGCGGCCCACCGGCGGGAACTCGCCCATCAGGCGGATGGCAGACAACCGGTTCTCGGCGCTCCATTGGGCATGCGTGCGCAGCCGCATCTCGCCCGAGGCCTGCGCGAGCGAAGCGCCCGCGCGCATCGCCGCCACCAGCGCAATCGAGGCGACCGTCAAGGCGATCAGCACCTCCAGGAGCGTGAAACCCCGCGCCCGGGTCTGCGGGTGACAAGCCAGTGCTGTCCTGGGTGGCCGGTGGCGCGGGCTCATGAGGCGCTCATTCAACTGAAAAGATGCCAAGCCCATTGGCGACGATCGATGCCTGAGCCCCCTCCCGCAGGAGCCGCAGGCGAAAAGGCACGTCGACCTGCTCGCGCCCGAACTCGATCACCCGCTGCCCGTCGGCGCGTTCGAGCGCGAGCGTCGTGGGCGCGAGCCATAAGCGCTCGCGCAGCGCGGGATCGTCGGCAAGCGGCCACCAGGCGCGATCAAGCCACACCACAAATCGGTAGCGCTCGCCGTTGGCCTCAAAGCGGACGGGTGCGCTGCGCAGCAACGCTTCTTCGCGGGCTATCGCCATCAGACGGGCGAGCCTATCGGCCTCGTAGCGCAGGCTTCTGGACTGATCGGGCACGGCGAGCATCAGCGTCCCCGCGAGGACCGCCGCAATCAGCAAGGCCACCAGCATTTCAACCAGCGTGAAGCCGGCCTGGCGGCAGCGCACCCCGCGCCCCCGTTTCAGGGGGCGGCATGCTTCAGCGATTGAGAGACCAGTTGCCGATGTCGGCATTGACGCCCTCGCCTCCCGGCTGGCCGTCGGCTCCCAGGCTGAAGACGTCGATTTCGCCGCGAACACCCGGGCTCAGGTACTGATAGGGTCGCCCCCAGGGATCGTTGGGCGCCTGTTTGAGATACGCCTTCCAGTTTTGCGGGACCGGTTCAACCGAGGGCCGCACGGCGAGCGCCGTCAGCCCCTGCTCGGTACTGGGGTAGCGCTGGTTGTCGAGCCGATAGAGGTCAAGCGCCTGCAGAATTTGCGCCACCTCGGCCTGAGCCGCACGTACCCTCGCCTCATCTGGCTTGCTCATGATCCTGGGCACAGCAATTGCCGCGAGAATGCCGAGAATGACGATGACGACCATGAGTTCGATCAGCGTGAATCCGCGCTGCCGAAGCTGGTCTCCGAACGATTTTCGCTGCCTGCCGAGCCGCCGCTGCATTTGAAAAATTCCGATGAAGAACCCGGGCTATGATATCAGCGGCCATGGCAATCGCTGCCACCCGCCGCTTGACCCTGGACATTGAACTGTCGCACCGCCATGAGTCGCTTTCGTTACGGCCCGTCACGGATCTCCTCAGCCAGCCTGGTGGGCGCACTCACGATCGTCGCGTGCGCCGGTACGGCAATCTGGTGGGGAGTATTGCTGAGCGCCCCGAGGCCGGCCATCGCACCCGCCGTTGAACCCACGCTCACCCAACCCGATCCGGCAGCTGCATCCGCGCTGTTTGGCACGGCTGGCCGCGTGGCCGCCGGCACACCTGATGCGCGGCTGGGTTCGATCCGGGTGGTGGGCGTGGTCGTTCACCCCCGACTGGGGGCCGCCCTGCTGTCGGTGAACGGAGCGCCGCCCAAGGCCTACACCGTGGGAGAAAGCGTCAGCCCAGGGCTCAACCTGCGTGAAGTCAACGCCGACGGCGCGGTGTTTGATCGCTTCGGCGAGCGCATCGAGGTTGCTGCACCGCGCCGCACCAGCGTCGATCTGCTCAACCGCAACGCCCCCCAGCCCTAGCGGGCCAGTCAGGCTTGCCAATGCCCCTCACTGGGCTCTGATACTCCGCTCGGACGGCAGCCCGTTCGATAGAATCCGCGCCATTCAATAACGACAACTGCGCAACCGATCGATCAGAACGGTGCGCAGACAACGACCCGGATCGTGACAGAGCATCTTTCCACCCGCTCGGCAGGCATGCATTCCGCGCAGGAAGCGGCATCGCTGTCGCCGCCGCGCAAATCCTTCCGGGCGACGCAGTTCGAGGCACGTGAAGAGGCCATCCTCGACGCCACCAACCGCCTGCTGGCTGTGCGCGGCTATGAACTCATGTCGATGGACGACATCGCGGCCGAGGTCGGTATTGCGAAAGGCAGCCTCTACAAGCACTTCGCCTCGAAAGACACGCTGGCCGTTGCAGTGATGCTGCGTCTTCTGAGGCGCACCAGTGAAGCGCTTGATGCGCTTCCGGACTCGCTTGCCGCCGTGGCGCAACTCCGGGCACTGCTGGAATGGGTGCTGCGCGAGCGGCTGGCAGGAGGCGTTCCGCACCTGCCCTCCACCAGCGCCGCCGTCCGCGAAGCGCTCACCCGATCGCGCGAATATGTCGATCTGCTGATCGCGGTGTCCGAGCGGATCGGCACGCTGATCCACCGCGCGCAGGCCGACGGCGCAATCGACTCGCACTACCGGGAAGAGTTCCTCCTCTATCATTTTTATGCGCGCTCTTGCGACCCCACGCTCGATTTCCTGCGTGAATCGGGCGCGCTCAGCGAAGACGACATCGTCGAACAGATGACCTCGGCCACTTTCGAAGGCCTCGCCCCGTGAAGGCCTACCTGGATCTGATGCGTCACGTGCTCGAGCGAGGCGAGCCGAAATCCGACCGCACGGGCACCGGGACACTGTCGGTGTTCGGCTGGCAGATGCGCTTCGACCTGGCAGAGGGTTTCCCGCTGGTCACCACCAAGAAGCTGCACCTGCGCTCGATCATTCACGAGCTGCTGTGGTTTCTGCAGGGCTCCACCAACGTTGCCTATCTGCGCGACAACGGTGTCACCATCTGGGATGAATGGGCCAACGAACAGGGCGAGCTGGGTCCGGTCTACGGCCATCAGTGGCGCAACTGGCCCGCGGCCAACGGCAGCACCATCGACCAGATCACCGATGTGGTGGACCGGATCCGCCGTGATCCCTCCTCACGGCGCCTCATCGTGTCGGCCTGGAATGTCGCCGACCTTCCCAAAATGGCGCTTGCTCCCTGTCACGCGTTTTTCCAGTTTCATGTGGCGGGAGGGCGGTTGTCTTGCCAGATGTATCAGCGAAGCGCCGACATCTTTCTGGGCGTCCCCTTCAACATTGCATCGTATGCGCTCCTCACGCACATGGTGGCGCAGCAATGCGATCTGCAACCCGGCGATTTCATCTGGACGGGCGGCGACTGTCATCTGTATCTCAACCATCTCGATCAGGCCCGCACGCAGCTCGAGCGTGAGCCCTTCCCGCTGCCACGCCTCACGATCCTGCGCCGTCCGGATTCCATCTTCGACTACCGGTTTGAAGATTTCGAGATTTCCGGTTATCAGTCGCATCCTCATATCAAGGCCCCGGTCGCGGTATGACGCAGGGCGCCCGCGCGGTCGCGCCGCGCCCCCTGATCACGCTGATTGTGGCCCGTGCCGCCAATGGCGTGATCGGTCTCAACAACACCCTGCCCTGGCAACTGCCTGAAGATCTCAGGCACTTCAAGGCCACCACGCTGGGCCATGTGCTGGTGATGGGGCGTAAGACCTTCGAGTCGATCGGCCGGCCGCTCCCTGGGCGTCGCACGATTGTGCTCACCCGCGATCCGGCCTGGACAAGCCCGGGCTGCGAGCGTGCGGGCTCACTCGACGAAGCAATGAGGCTCGCTGGCACTGTCAGTCATGTCTTTATTGCCGGTGGCGGAGAAATCTATCTCGCCGCGCTCGACCAGGCCGATCAGGCGATCATCACCGAGATCGATCTCGCGCCTGAGGGCGATGCCTTCTTCCCATCCCTCGATCCCGCGAATTGGCTGCTGCAGTCGCGGCAGGCGCATACCTCGGCGAGCGGCATCCGCTACGCCATCGTGCATTACCGCAACCGCGAGCGGGCGCGCGAGACAACGGGCGGCTCGGCTACAATCGACGGCACGCCCCCGTAGCTCAGTGGATAGAGCATCCCCCTCCTAAGGGGAGGGTCACACGTTCGATTCGTGTCGGGGGCGCCAGCATCTTCGCGGGCATTCGGCGCACTCACTACTCCGCTTACTGCCGATGCGGCATATCGGTAAGCTCGTTGCCCGCACTGTCCTCTGGCAGGCCTGCCTCCTTCAGCAGGTCTCTGCACCGCGCCAGACTCTTCAAGAGCGCCCGCGAGCCCTGCCCTTCCCGCAAGCCCTGCGCCGTGTCCTCCGCCAGGGTCTGCCAGCAGCGGGCGTCCACGCGGCGCAAGCCGCGGTCGACCACAATTTCGATGGCTCTCTCGGACAGGAGCATGTAGAGCAGAACGCCGCTGTTGTTCTCGGTATCCCAAACCCTCAATTGGGCAAAGAGATTCGCCGCGCGCTCGCGGACCAGCTGATCGAACCCAAGCCGCCGCCCCCGCACGACGTCGGCCCAG
Source organism: Burkholderiaceae bacterium (assembly GCA_049423065.1). Taxonomy (GTDB): domain Bacteria; phylum Pseudomonadota; class Gammaproteobacteria; order Burkholderiales; family Burkholderiaceae_E; genus SYIM01. Next base: position 21,760 of record JBMSQB010000066.1, on the reverse strand, counting down.
GGCAAGGCTGCTTCAACACACAGCCGCACCTCGCCCGAGCCCCCCGCTTCGGTGATCTGGATCTGCTCGGTCAAACGCTCGGTCCAGCCGGAGCCCAACAGCCGATCGATATCGGTTTCGTCGAACCATAACTGCCGGCCAGCAAACCCCAGCCACTGCGAGAGACTCATTGCTCGCGGCATCACGTCACCACCTCCCGGAGGCGCCGCCGCCACCGAAATTTCCGCCGCCACCGCTCCTGAACCCACCCTCCGACCACGTGCCGGACCGGCCGTTCGGGTTGCCCCAGCTGCCGTGTTGTCGACCTGGATGAACCCGCCAGACGGCCATGGTTGCGATCAACCCCCAAAGGACTGCCAGGGGCACGGAAAGCAGGATCAGGATCACACCCGCGCCTGCGGCCCAGGTGAGGACTCCCGCACCCAGTCCGGTGAGCAGGCACGCCAGTTTGCGTCCGAACCAGTTCGCCAGCCGGCGGGCAATGACCGGGATGGCCACCAGCAACAGGACCAGGGCATCGGTCCAGTCGGAGGCGAATCTCGCTGTGCCACCCGCCCCCCGCGGCTCGGGCAGCGCTTCGCCAGCGATGAGCGCCATCAACCGGCTGAGGCCTGCGTCAATGCCGCCCGCGAAGTCCCCCTCGCGAAAGCGAGGCACGATGGTTCGATCAATCACCTGTCGCGCTGCGAGATCGGGTATGGCGCCCTCCAGGGCTTTGGCCGGTGCGATGCGAAGCGTGCGGTCATTTTTCGCGACAATGAGAAGCAGGCCGTCTCCGATGTCCCTGCGTCCGATCTTCCATGCGTCACCGACCCGCTGGGTGAAGTCAGCGATGTCTTCCGGCGCCGTGGTGGGCACCATGAGTACGACGATCTGGGTGCCGCGGGCCACTTCGAACGCTCGCAGCCTGGCCTCGATCGCCTGTACCTGTTCGGTCTTCAGGGTGGCCGTGGTGTCGATGATGCGAGCACTCAGCGGGGGAATTGCCTGGAGCGCCTGACCGTACGCAAGGCCGCACAGGCTCGCCAGCGTGAACGCCCAAAGAGCCATGCGCAAAACACTGCACGCAAGGCCTGGGCTGCGCATCATGTCGAGGCGCTCACTTCTTCTGGAAGTCGACAGCAGGGGGCTGGCTGAGCTGCGCTTCGTTATTCACGCTCAGGTTGGGCTTGATCGAATAATTCAACGCAAGCGCTGTGAGATTGCTCGGAAAACTGCGCGCGAGCGTGTTGTACTGCTGCACCGCCTGAATGTAGCGATTGCGGGCGACGGTGATCCGGTTTTCAGTGCCCTCAATCTGCACTCGCAAATCCTGAAAGCCCTGATTGGATTTGAGCGTGGGATAGCTTTCGCTCACCGCCAGCAGACGCGACAAGGCCGACCCCAGAGATCCCTGGGCTTCCTGGAAGCGTTGCAAAGCCTGCGGATCGTTGAGCGTCTCAGGCGTGACCTGGATCGCGGTTGCACGAGCGCGCGCCTCCACCACCCGCGTGAGTGTCTCCTGCTCGAACGAGGCTTCCCCCTTGACGGTGGCCACCAGATTGGGCACCAGATCGGCGCGCCGCTGGTACTGGTTGAGCACCTCCGACCAGGCCGCCTTGGTCTGCTCGTCGAGTCGTTGAAAATCGTTATAGCCACAGCCACCAAGCAACAGGCTGAGCAAAGCCATCATGAAAATCGGGACTGCGCGAAGCGACCGGGCGAGACTCATGAGATACCTTTCGTCATTCGTTTGAAGATACCTGAATTCGCGCTCAGTACAGCGGACACAGGTCAGCGAATCAGACCGCCGAAAACAAGGGAAGAGTCATTTTGAGCGAAGTATCCGTTCACCCGGTGCGCCCACTCCGCGCGCTGGCTTTCCTCCTTACCGGATTGGTTTTTTTCATCCTGATGGATGCGATTGCCAAAGCGCTCGCCGCAGAAATGGGCACGCCTTTGATCTCGTTCGCCCGTCACGCTGTCCACGCAGTGTTGATGGTGCTTATCTTCGGACCGAAGCTTGGTACAGCCATCATCCGGACGCACCGGCCGTGGCTTCAGATCATCCGCGGGCTGATGCTTGTCGGGTTCACCCTGAGCTTTTTCAGTGCGCTGGGTTATCTGCCCCAGGCCGAGGCCACGGCGATCGCATTCATCACCCCGTTCTTTGTGATGCTGCTCGCCGGGCCGTTACTCGGCGAGCGGGTGACGATCTGGCGCTGGCTTGGCGCAGCAGGCGGGTTCGCAGGCATGCTCCTCATCCTGAGGCCAGGCACCGACCTGAACTCGACCGGTGTGGGGTTCGCCCTCATCACCGTGGCCTGCAGCATCGTCTTTCAGCTGCTCACCCGAAAGCTCTCGGCAACGCCGGGCGAAGGAACGACTGCAACCGTACTGATCACCGCGCTGGTCGGCACAGTCGTGTCAGCGCTCACCCTGCCACTGATGCCCGTCTGGGGCGGCTGGCCTCAGACCTTCACGTCGGCGATATGGGCGCAGCTCATCGGAATTGGAGTGTGCGGAACAGTCAGTCAGATCTGCCTGGTCCAGGCCTACTACTGGTCGAGCGCCTCCTTCGTGGCGCCGCTCACCTTTCTGCAGATTGTCGGGGCCGCAGTCGCGGGCTGGATCTTTTTCGGTGACCTGCCCGATCAACTCGGTGGTTTGGGAATCGCCATCATTTGCGCAGCCGGCATCGCTTCGATGATGGCAGAGACGCGCTTTACACGAAGACGCGCGGGCTAAGCCGCGCCAGACAGGGACGACATCCGGTGCAGCCGATCAGTCATCGCCCGTGATCGTCACCGACATTTCGCCAATACCGTCGGCAAAGAAGCTCACCACATCGCCAGCCACCAGCCGTTCACCGCGCGGCAGCCCCACGCCTGCGGGCGAGCCCGTGTACATCACATCCCCTGGCTCGATCGCTACCGCCTGCGAGATTCCAGCAATCTGTTCAGCGACCGAATAGATCATGTCTCCCGTCGATCCCCATTGTTTGCGGATACCGTTGACCGCCAGACCGAAACGGGTGCTGGCGATGTCAATGAACCGCGCAGGCACGACGACCGGCCCGAGCGGGCTCATGGTGTCCTGCGCCTTGCCAAGCGTAAAGTTGAAGCGGAAAAAACTCGATGGCTGATCGAAGAGGTCGCGTGCAGTGAAGTCAACGCCTATCGAATATCCGGCCACATGCGAAAGGGCGTCCGACTCGGGGATATTGCGCCCTCCCCGGCCGAAGACCACAACGAACTCGACCTCCCAGTCAAAGTACTTGCAGCCGCTCGGAATGCGCACCCGATCGCCGGGGCCCACGATGCAGGTTGACGGTGGTTTCATGAAGAAGAACGGCGGCCGGCCGGGAACCTTGGCGATCGACGCCTTCATCTCGGCCAGGTGATCAGCGTAATTGGCACCGACACAAAACAATTTCCGCGGATAGCGAAGCGGCGTCAGCAAGCGCGCACGCGCCTGCGAAACCGATTTCCGGGGGTCGAATTCGCCGCTGCGGATGGCCGCCGCAAAATGCTCAAGCGCACGAATGGAACGCGGCCAGTTGTCGAACAGGCGCATCGTGTCGAGGGGCAGACCGGCCAGCGCGAGCGGCCAGAAGCGGTCATCCACGCGAAGCGCCGCCTCGCTCTGACCGCGCGACCGCGCCAATGTCGCAATCGCGAAGCCGGTGCCCGAATTCACTGCGTGGTCTTGATGTTGAGTTCCTTCAATTCGCCCACCTTGGCGCCGTCTTCCATCGAGAACCGGTCCCCGAAATCATAGAGATCGTCGTGCTGAAATCCGTTGGCGAACTGCACTTCCCACCAGTTGTGATCGAGGTCTTCGAGGTAGAACGAGTACACGCCGTGTTGCAACACTGGTTTCAACACCTGACGGATACCGTAGGTGTCCTTGTGCTTGAGCGCATTGTCATAGGCCTCGTCAACCTTCTCCTTCGACTCGACATCAATGCCCCAGTGGTTGAGCACGTTGACCGGGTGCACCTTGTCACCCACCTCGACACAGACAATATGAAACTTCAGACCGCACCGGATCACCATGGCTGGCAGCGCATGACGAACACACTCGAGGCCCAGAAACTCTTCATAAAAACGCCGCGATGCTTTCAGGCTGTGGCACTCGAGCGTGCCGTGCGACATGACATACGGTTTGATGATGGAGTTGCGCGGTTTGGGTTCAACCACGCCTTCGGGAATGATTTCAAGCGTTGATACCATGAAGGTGTCTCCTTGGTTGTGGAATTGGAATCAGACGGTTGCGACCGCGCCAGTGCGGTCGGCCTCGCTCAAGAATGAGTCGGCAAAAAATGATTCAACAGGAAGACCGCAACGTGCGATGAAATCGCGCCGTGCAGCCTCAACCATCACGGGCGCGCCGCAGGCATAGATTTCGACGTCGCGCATATCGGGGTGGTCGGCCATCACCGCTTCATGCACCAGTCCAGTACGGCCGCTCCAGCCGCACGCTTCAGAGGGATCGGACAGCACTGGAATGAAGCGAAAACCAGGATGTTCAACCGCCCACTGCTCGGCCGTTTCCAGACTGTAGAGATCGATGCGGCGACGGCAGCCCCAGTAGAGCGTGAGCGGTTGCTCCGCCGAAAGCCCACGCCGGAAAACTGCTTCACAGATCGCCTTGATCGGCGCAAAACCAGTGCCACTTGCCACCAGCACAGCCGGCTTGCCGCTGGGGGCCCGCAGGTGAAACGTGCCAAGCGGCCCTTCGAAACGCAGCAGATCGCGTTCCTTCATGGTGCTGAACACATGATCGGTGAAGAGTCCGCCTGGCATATGGCGCACGTGCAGCTCGATCATGGTGACGCCATCGGAGCTTGGGGCGGTCGCGATCGAATAGCTGCGTCGCTTGCCATCTTTGAGCAGCAGGTCAATGTACTGGCCCGCGACAAACAGCATGTTCTCGTTCATCGGCAGCTTGAGCGTGAGCACCGCCACATCAGGTGCAGGCCTCTGAATTTTCAGCACGCGACAGGGAACGATCTGCGGGCGAATGTTCTCAAGCCCACCCACCTCTCTGACCTCGATCACCAGATCCGACAGAGGCGAGGCCTGACAGAGCAGCGCGTAGCCTTCGGCCTTGTCAGCGTCGGTCAGATAGGTGGGATGCACCATGCCGTAGTCGACCTGGCCTTCCAGAATCCGGCCTCGGCAGGTCTTGCATACGCCGGTCTGGCAGCTGTAAGGCATGGAGAACCCGGCATCGAGCCCAGAGCGCAGAATCGGCTCGCCGGGTTCTACCTGGAAAGCATTCCCACTGGGCTTGAGTTCAATTCGAAAGCTCATGACCGCACTCGGCTCAGGCGCCCCGGATCTGTGCGCCTGGCGCAGCGCTGTCGCGCGGCCAGACCACCACCCAATTGCCGTCTTGCAACTGCTTGACCTTGTACAGGTCGGAGCCCGACACATAGTTGTTGGGGCCCGACCAGCGAAGCGGCCCGATGATCGCGTTGACGGTATTGTTGCGCAGCCACTGTGCGATTGCCTTGTCGTCGAGCGAACCCGAGCCGGTTACCGCCGCCTCGATCACCTGCCAGCAGGAGTAGGAAATCGCCGACTGCAGATCGACCGCAGGGTATGGCAGGTTCACTTTTGCGGCACGCTCTGCAAACGCCTTTACAAACGCGGCAGCCCGCGGATTATTGGTATAAGGCGCGTGCGCCTCGAAGTTGGTGAGCGCGAAACTGTTGCGCGACTCGGGCAACTTCATCATCGGACCCGGCGCCGGGAACATGTGGAACTGCATGGGGGGCTGGTAGTTGATACGCTTCATTGCATCAAGCATCAGCACGGGGTCGATACCGCCTGCGCCGACCCAGAGGAAATCGGCGTTGGCATCTTTGATGCGGCTCGCAATGGCGCCAAAGTCCCGTGTGCCGAATTCATACTCGAGAAAAGCCACCTCCCTCAGACCACGCTTTTTCGCGATCTCTCGCGCATTCAGGGAAATATAGTGGAGGGACGGGAACTTGCTTGCCGCAATCGTGATGGTTTTCGGCGGCGTTGGCGACGCGGCCATGGCGTCGAAGACCAGATTCGGCCAGACATTGTCGGGGTCGCCCGCAACGCCTCCAGCCTGAAACTGCATGTCGTATTTCGCCAGGTTCGGGATGCCGAAAGAATGGTGCGGGATGAATTTTCCATAGCGCTGGGCAACCCCCATCGCCGCCAGGATCGCTGCGGTGCCGTAGGGCCCGATCAAGAGGTCGACCTTCTCGGTGGTGACCAGTTGCTCATACAGCGTGCGCGCCAACTCCGGTTTGGACTGGTCGTCCTTCAGTACCCATTCGACTGGCCGACCGAGCAGTCCGCCCCGCTGGTTGATTTCATCAACGAACGCTTCGCCCGCGACTTTGTGGATGATGCCCAGGGATGCCAGAGGACCTGTCAGGGTCAGCGTACCACCGACCCGGATGGGGCGACCTTGCGCACGGGACAGAGACGGCAGCGCAGCAGCGCCCAGAAGCCCGGCAGTGAGCGCGCGTCGGCGAACGGATGTCATCGAAGTCTCCTCGTCAGGGTTGTGATTTTGCGTCGGATGTTGGTCGCCCCGGAACCGCTTGTCAACCGACAGCGTGCCGGCGCAGACACCGTGTTGATACCATGCTCTCGAAATCAGGCCCAAACGGGACGCAAACCGGAGAAAACCTCATGAAACTCGTGACATTCAAAAGCGCCGCCGGAGCGCGCGCTGGAATCCTGCTTGCCGAAGGCGTTGTCGACCTGTCCCGCTGCGACCCGAAACTGCCCCAATCGGTACGAGGCATCCTGGAGGCAGGCGAACCGGTATTGCGTCGACTGCAAAGCATTGCGAACGCTCCGCCGCGCGACGCGCTGGTTGCCAATGCCACACTCCTGGCTCCCATTCCCGATCCGCGCATCGTGCTGTCGTGCGGCATGAACTACCGGGAGCACCTGCATGAAATGAATACGCCGGTACCGGCAACCCCGACCTCCTTTACCAAGAGCGTAGCCAGCATCATTGGCACGGGCGAGGCGATCCGGCTGCCTGCCTCGAACCCGGACATGGTCGATTGGGAGGGTGAATTCAGCGCGGTAATCGGGCGCCCCTGTCACCGGGTGAGCGAGGCCCACGCGCTCGATTATGTCGCGGGCTACACACTGGTCAACGATGTTTCCGCGCGCGACTGGGTAGCGCCCTTTTTCGCCGCTGAAGGGCGGATGCAGGCGATCAACACCTGGGAGCACAACCTGCTGGGCAAGATGCTTCCCACTTTCTGCCCGATGGGACCCGTGGTGGCCACTGCCGACGAACTGGGTGATCCTGGCAACCTGCCGATTCAGACACGCGTCAATGGCGAGGTGGTGCAGTCTTCCAATACCAACGATCTGGTATTCGGTGTGGCCACATTGGTGGCGTACTACTCGCAGTTCTATCAATTGATGCCTGGGGACGTCATCACGACTGGCTCGCCCAGCGGTGTCGGCTATGGAATGACTCCGAAGCGTTTTCTGCGCGATGGCGACGTCGTCGAGGTCGAGGTCAAAGGGATCGGAATTCTTCGCAACCCCGTCAGACGCTGAGCCTTGAGTCGCCACACCATGCATCTTTACACCGACCAGCATCGCCAGATTCAGGACTCGCTCAGGAAGTTCATTGAGGCCGAGATCAACCCGCACGTCGATCAGTGGGAGGCCGAAGGCATCTTTCCGGCGCGCGAGTTGTTCCGCAAGATGGGGCGCCTGGGTTTTCTGGGAGTCTGCAAGCCTGTGGAGTACGGCGGAATGGGGCTCGACTATTCCTACGGCATCGCAGTCGCCGAGGCCCTGTCGTGGATCCGCTGCGGCGGTGTACCCATGGCAATCGGCGTGCAGACCGACATGGCCACGCCTGCGCTGGCGCGCTTTGGTTCAGACGAGGTGAAACGCGAGTTCCTCGCGCCATCGATTTCGGGTGAGCAGGTGGCCTGCCTGGGCGTCTCCGAAGTGGGCGCCGGGTCCGATGTCGCATCGATCCGGACGGTCGCGCGCCGCGACGGCGACGATTACGTCATCGACGGCGGAAAGATGTGGACCACCAGCGGCACGCAGGCCGACTGGATGTGCCTCCTTGCCAACACCTCGGAGGGGGCTGCGCATCGCAACAAGACCCTGATCTGCGTACCCATGAATACCCCAGGCATCACCATCGCACGGAAGCTGCGCAAGGCCGGCATGCATTCATCGGACACCGCGCAGATTCACTTCGATGGCGTTCGCGTCCCGCAGCGCTGGCGAATCGGCGAAGAGGGCATGGGCTTCACCTATCAGATGATGCAGTTCCAGGAAGAACGCATGTGGGCAGCCGCCGGATGGCAGAAAAACGCCCTCATCATCCAGGAAACCGTCGACTACCTGAAGAGCCGCGAGGCGTTCGGCAAGCCGCTGCTGGCCAACCAGTTCATCCAGTTCAAGCTCGCCGAGTTGCAGACCGAAGTCGAGGCTACCGGCGCCCTGCTCCACAAGACCGTCGCGCTCTACGTGGCAGGCAACGATGTGACACAGCTTGCTTCCATGTGCAAACTCAAGGCCGCACGCGTCGCGCGTGAAACCGCCGACTGGTGTCTGCAGTTCTGGGGAGGCATGGGCTATATCGAGGAAACCTCGGTCAACCGCCATTGGCGCGATTCCCGGCTTGCCTCGATCGGCGGCGGCGCCGATGAAGTAATGCTGGGCATCATCGCCAAAACCATGGGCTTGCAGACCCGCGCCCGGGATTGAACCCCGGGCGCAGCAAGCCTTCGATCACCGCAAGCGGTCAGCGCAGGAAGTCTGACACCGTTTTCCAGCGCCCGCCCTGAATCTGCGCCAGCCGGGTCTGGTCGTTACCCAGGCGCTTCTGCGGCCCGAACACGAACTCGGGGTTGCCCAGGAACCCGCGCGGGTAGGGATGGTCTTCGAGCGCCTTCACCAGCGAGTCGGTGGTGAGTTTGGGCCCGGCGCGGTCGGCGGCGCGCGCGAAGATATCCACCAGCATCCAGCCCGTGGCCGCCCACAGTTCGGCGTCCTCCTTGAAGCGCGCCTTGAATGCATCCATCCATTCATTGAGTACACGGGTGTTGGAGGGATCGTCGCGATAGGGGACCGGCGTCTCGCTGATGGCAAAGAGGCCCTCCACCGCAGCGCCACCCGCCTTCGGAACCGCCGGCATGTAAGCCGCCTGACTGCCGAAGAACTGCCCGGTGTAGCCCAGTCGTCGCGCGGTAGCCATTGCACCGATGGTTTCGCGAACGATGGTACCCAGCACGATCAGGTCGGGGTTGGCTGCTCGCAGGCGCTGCATCTGCGAGGCGAAATCGGTGGCGCCACGCTTGTAGGTGGTGCGCTCGACCAGGGCAAGCCCCATGTCCTTCAGCGCGGACTCGGTGCCACGCAACACTTCGAGCCCGTACTCGTCATCCTGATACAGGATACCGATACGCTTGGCGCCCGACATCTTCGCCACTTCCTTGAGACCGATCGCCGTGCTTTGCGGATAGGGCGTGGCAATGGCGAACTTGAGTTTGTGAAATGGGTCGAAGTTGCCGTGGTGCGCCGTGGTGGGGAACAGGTGGGCGACGTTCTTCTCGAGCACCAGCGGAATGGTGGCAAGCGACACCACCGACCCCAGCGAACCGATCATTGCAAAAATGCGGTCCTGGGTCAGAAGCTTCTGTGCGCCCAGCACGGCCTTCCGCGGATCGTAGCCCGAATCCTCGACTACCAGGCGGATCTTGCGCCCGTGAATGCCGCCCTCCGCATTGATCTGCTCGGCGCGCATGATCATGCCGTTCTGGATGGGCTTGCCAAGCGTGACCAGCGGCCCGGACAGATCCTGGATGGACCCGATCACGATCTGGTCGCGCGTGACGCCCTGATCGGCCCAGGCACTGGAGGCGGGCACCGCGGCGAGCACACCGCCTGCCGCACCGAGTTCGAGAAACTGTCTGCGTGAGTTCATGGGGTTGTCTCCTTCAGGATTTTGCAGAGTACATCGATTCGATCAGATCACGATACTTTTCATTCACGAGCTTGCGTTTCAACTTCATGGTGGGCGTGAGCTCTTCGTCTTCCGCGGTGAGCTTGTGTTCGATCAGCCGGAATTTCTTCACCTGCTCCACCCGCGCGAATCTGGTGTTCACACGGTCCACCTCGCCCTGAATCAGCTCCTGCACCTCGCGGGTACGGCAGAGGCTCTGAAAATTGGTGAACGGCACGTTGAGCTCCTGCGCGAAGCGCTCAACATTTTCATGGTCGATCATGACGAGCGCGGTCAGAAACGCCCGCCTGTCACCAATCACCACGGCGTCGGTGATGTAGGGCGAAAATTTCAGCTCGTTTTCAATCTCCGAGGGGGTGATGTTCTTGCCGCCGGCCGTGATGATAATGTCCTTCATCCGGTCGGTGATTCGAAAGAATCCGTCCTCATCAACGGTTCCGACATCGCCCGTGTGCAGCCATCCATCAGCATCAAGCACCTCGGCGGTTTTTTCGGGCTGGTTGAGATACCCCATGAAGACATTGTCGCCACGGATCAGGATCTCGCCCTCCGCCGACACCTTCATTTCCGCCCAGGGCTGAGGACGACCGATGGTGCCCAGCCGGATGGCGCCGGGGAGGTTGAGCGATCCCCCTGCGGTGGTCTCCGACATGCCCCAGCCTTCGTAGAGCGGAACGCCCAGCGCGTGATACCAGCGGATGAGTTCGGGCGAGATCGGTGCCGCGCCGCTGATCGCCCAACGCATGCGGTTCACGCCGATCGCCTTGCGGATGTTGTTCAACACCAGAAAGCGGGCCAGTCCGAACGCAGCGAGGAGCCCCGCGCCCACCGGCTGACCCGAGAACCGTCGATCAGCCACGCGATAGCCGATTGAAATCGCCACGCCATAGGCCCAGCGCTGAAGCGGTGTGGCCTCGCGAAGCCGGATGGATACCGCGGAATAGAATTTTTCCCAGACCCGCGGTACGCACAGAATGATGGAGGGCGCGATCTCGCGGATGTTCTCGGCAATGGTTTCCGGGTTTTCAACGTAGTTCAACCGGGCGCCGGTTTCAAGCGACAGAAACTGGCCGATCATTCGCTCCGCAATATGGCAAAGCGGCAGAAACGCCATCTTGTCGTCGGTCTCGTCAGCCGCGAGTTCAGGCGCAAAGCGCTCCATCACGGAACACAGATTTCGATGCGAGAGCATCGCACCCTTGGGCTTGCCGGTGGTGCCCGAGGTGTAAATCAGGATGGCCAGATCATGCTGGCTGCGCGCGGCAAGCCGGCGCTCGAATTCATCAGGGTTCGATTGATCGAAGGCCTCGCCGCGCGCCTCGAATGCCTCGAGGCTCATCACCATCGGATCGTCGAGGCGCTCAAGCCCTTCCATCTCGAATACCACGATCCGGGACAGTAACGGCAGCCGCTCGCGCACCTCGAGCACTTTGTCGAGTTGCTCGTCGTCTTCAACGAACAGCACCCGGGTGGCGGAATCGGCGCACAGATAGTGAACCTGAGAGGCGGCATCGGTGGGATAGATGCCGCTCGACACTCCGCCCGCGAGAAGAATGCCGTAGTCGGCATAGCTCCATTCACGTCGGGTGTTGGCAAGGATTGCCGCCACCTCGCCGGGTTGAAGGCCGTCGGCCGCGAGCGCCATGGCGATTCGCCGGGCGTGCCCACCCAGCTCGCGCCAGGACTGCTCCTCCCAGATGCCCAGAACCTTCTGGCGCAGCGCGATGCGGTCGCCGCGCAACTGCACCGCTTGCCAGAACTTTCGGCCAATGGTTTCGCCCTGCGGATGCGCCATTTGCGTCGCCATCATCGCCACTGCTTCTTCTTTTTCCAGCGTCGTTCGCCGCGTGCCGACTCCGCTTTCATACCCAGGTAAAACTCGCGGATGTCGTCTTTGCGGAGCAGCACCTCGCAGCGGTCCTCCATCACCACCCGCCCAACCTCGAGCACATAGCCGAAATCGGCAGTGGCGAGGGCAATGCTGGCATTCTGCTCGACCAGCAACATGGTGGTGCCTTCCTCGCGATTGACCCGCTTGACGATCGAAAAGATTTCCTTGGTGAGCTTGGGGCTCAGCCCCAGGCTGGGCTCATCCAGAAGCAGAAGCCGCGGCCGCGACATGAGCGCGCGCGCAATGGCGAGCATCTGCTGCTGCCCCCCCGAGAGTTGGCCCGCCTCCTGGGCCGCGCGTTCGCGAAGAATGGGAAAGTAGCCGTACATCCGCTCGATATCGGCCGCCACACCCGCTGGATCGCGCCGCGTGAAAGCGCCCATCATCAGGTTGTCGCGCACAGACAGCATGGGGAACACCTCGCGCCCCTCGGGCACGTGACTGATGCCACGCCGAACCACCCAGTCGGGATCGCGGCACTGGATGTCCTCGCCGTCGAACCACACCGTTCCCTTCTGCGGATCGATGATCCCGGAAATGGTTTTCAGGATAGTGGTCTTGCCTGCGCCGTTCGCCCCCAGCACGGTGACGATGGAACCCCGCCGAACCTCCAGACTGACCCCCCGAATCGCCTGGACCGGGCCGTAGCTCGACTCGATGTTCGACAGCCGCAGAATCACGTCGTCGGTCACGCCTTCAGTCTCCCAGGTAAGCCGCAATCACATCAGGATGCGACTGAACTTCCGAAGGAGAGCCTTCGGCCAGCACTTTGCCGTAGTTCACCGCGAGCACCCGGTCCGATACGCGCGACACCAGGCTCATGTCATGCTCGACCATCAGCACGGTGATCCCCAGCAGGTCACGAATGTCCTGAATCCAGTAAGCCATGTCATCGGTTTCCTCGACATTGAGTCCTGACGAAGGCTCATCGAGAAGCAGCAACCTGGGCTGTGCGGCGAGCGCCCGCGCAAGCTCCACCACCTTCCGGACGCCATACGGCAGGCCTGCCACCCGGCTGTCGCGGTGCACCTGCAGATCGAGGAAATCGATAATCTTCTCAACCCGGCGGCGATGTTCGACCTCGCGACGCCGGACCGACGGCAGAAAGAGCATCTCAGCAATGAAATTCGGTTGCGCCTGCGCGTGGCAGCCGATCAGAAGGTTCTGAAGCACGGTGGCGTGTTCGAACAGTTCGATGTTCTGGAATGTGCGGCCGATGCCGCGCGAAACCACCCGATCGGGCGCGAGCGCGGTCAGGTCTTCCCCCCGGTAAACAATCCGTCCGGCGCTCGCCGGATAAATGAGGCTCACCAGATTGAAGATGGTGGTCTTGCCCGCGCCGTTGGGGCCAATGATGGTGTAGATCTCGCCCTCGCGAACACCGAAACTCACGTCGTCGACCGCCGTGAGGCCGCCGAAGCGTTTGGTGAGTTGCTCGACGCGAAGCAGTTCCATCAATGCACCCGCTCCGACTTCTGATACGTCTTCTGGCGTCTGAACATGCCAGCCTTGTACATGGGGAAGAGCGAGAACCAGGTGCGGATCTTGACCCATCGACCATACAGTCCAAGCGGCTCGAACAGTACGAACAAAATCATGAGTACGCCGAACACCGTGGACTTGAGACCGGTCTGCTCGGCTACCGCCTGGGGAAGGTAGTCTTTGGCAATGGCGATCAGTTCCGGCAGCACGATCATGAAGATGGCCCCGAACACCGCGCCGTGCAGCGACCCCATGCCACCGATCACGATCATCATCAGAAACTCGATCGACAGAAACAGCGTGAACTGCTCGGGGCTGATGAAGCGGATCTGGTGGGCATACAGCGCGCCGGCCAGGCCGGTGATGCCGGCCGACAGCGCAAAGCTCAGCGTCTTGTAGCGGGCCAGATTCACGCCCATGCTCTGGGCCGAGATTTCCGAGTCGCGGATGGCGATGAAGGCGCGACCGGTGGGGGACCGCAGCAGGTTGCGCACTGCGAGCGCCACCAGCACGATGGATGCAAGACAGACGTAGTAGAAGCCGTTTGAGCCGGTAAGCGGGCTGCCCGCCAGATTGAGCGGTGGCACCATCAGTCCGGAGTTGCCGGCGGTGAGCGACTCCCAGCGCGCGAGCACTTCCTCGACGATGAAACCGAAGGCGAGCGTGGCAATGGCCAGATAAATGCCGGTCAGTCGCAGTGCAGGCACACCGATCAGCATGCCCGCCGCGGCGGCAAGCAGGATCGAGGCTGGCGCACTCAGCAGAAACGGCCAGCCCGCCGCCTGCAGCAAGGTCTCGGTATAGGCACCGATTGCAAGGAACGCCGCATGCCCCATGGAGAGCTGGCCGGTAAAGCCGCTGAGCAGCATCAGCCCGAAGCCGACAATGCCCCAGATGTAAATGAACACCAGCTGCGCGCGCCAGTATTCGGGCACAACAAACGGCGCAGCCAGCAGAACCACCAGCAGAAGGCCGTACCAGCCGGCTTCGGTGCGGTCACGAAACAGCTGCAGGTCCTGCTCGTATCGGGTCTTGAAGATGAATCGCATGGTGTGGCCGTGTCAGACCTTCTTGCGCCGCATTTCGGCAAAGATGCCCGACGGGCGAACCACGAGCACAATCAGCACCACGATGTAAGCGGCCACGCTCTTGAAGCCCTCGGGCAGGTAGAAGCCCGCAAACGCCTCCACCAGGCCGATGATCAGACCGCCGACGATCGCGCCAGGGATGCTGCCAAAGCCCCCAACCACAGCGGCTGGAAAAGCCTTGAGACCCACGAACCCCATGTTGGAATGTACAAAGGTGATCGGTGCGAGCAGCACCGCTGCGAAGGCTGCGATGCCTGCGGAAATGCCCCAGACCAGCGTGTTGATGCGGCGCACGGGAATGCCCATGTAGTAGGCCGCGAGCTGGTTCTGCGAACTCGCCTGCATGGCGATGCCGATGCGGGTGCGGCTGAAAAAAAGCCACAACACCACGCAGAGCGCTGCAGTCAGCGCAATGATCGCCAGATCATCGGACGAAACCACCAGCGAGCCCAGGCGAATCGTGCCGTCAGACCAGGGGGCCTTGAGCGCGTGGGTGTCAGTTCCCCAGCCAGGCACCATGGTGGCAATGCCGCGCGCCACGAAGCCGATGCCTATGGTCACCATGACGGCGGAAAATGTGGGCTGACCGATGATCGGCCGCAGCAGAAAACGGTCGAACAGCGCGCCCACCGCCACCAGCACTGCGAGGGTCATCGCGACAGCCAATGCGAAAGGCAACTGCCAGAGGCTTGCGAACGTGAACGCGACAAAGGCGCCCAGCATCATCACATCGCCCTGCGCGAAATTCACCACTTCGGTGGCCTTGTAGATCAATACAAAGCCAAGCGCAATGAGCGCGTAGATGCAGCCCATTGCGACACCACCGATCGCCAGTTGCAGAAACTCCATGTCCCCCAGGCCCCGCTTCGGCTGCCGGCATCGCCGGCGCCCCGCTGTTGATTCGCATTGAAGCCGCTCTGGCGGCCTCAATGATGTGCGCTGAGTCTATCGACGGGGCTGCCGGGCGTCAAAGATTCCCGCGGTCACTTCGGTGCTGCAAGCCCCATGGAGCGGGTGATCAGCTCCTTCATGATCTCGTTGGTGCCGCCGTAGATGCGCTGCACGCGGGCGTCGGCCCAGGCGCGGGCAACCGGGTATTCCCACATGAATCCGTAGCCGCCATGGAGCTGTACGCATTCGTCCAGCACTTTGCCCTGCAGGTCGCTGCACCAGTATTTCGCCATGGAAGCGGTGGCGGTATCGAGCTTGTCCTCGAGGAGTGCCTCCAGGCAGCGGTCGACGAACACCCGGGCGATCTGGACCTCGGTCTGGAGCTCGGCCAGCCGGAACCGGGTGTTCTGAAAGCTCGCGACCGTGGTGCCGAACACCTTCCGGTTCTTCACATAGTCGACGGTCCAGTCGATGGCTGCCTGGGCGCTTTCCACTGCGCCGATCGCGATTTGCATGCGCTCCCAGGGGAGTTCCTGCATCAGATAGATGAACCCCTGATTCTCCTTGCCGAGCAGCTGCGACGCCGGCACCCGCAGATCATTGAAAAAGAGCTCGGAGGTGTCCTGCGCCTTGAGGCCTACCTTCTTCAGCCGTTGACCTTTGTCAAAACCCGGCATGCCGCGCTCGATCAGGAAGAGGCTGGTGCCTTTGGCGCCGGCTGCAGGATCGGTCTTGGCAACCACCACCACCAGATCGGCGTGCCAGCCGTTGGTAATGAAGGTCTTGGAACCATTGAGCACATAGTGGTCACCGTCGCGAAGCGCGGTGGTGCGAACGCCCTGCAAGTCGGAACCCGCAGCCGGCTCGCTCATGGCGATGGCACCGATCATGTCGCCCGAGGCCATTTTGGGCAGGTAACGCCGCTTCTGCTCGTCCGTGCCGTAGCGAAGCAGATAGGGCGCCACGATCTCCGAGTGCAGCACAAACCCCAGCCCGGTGGCGTT
Source organism: Burkholderiaceae bacterium (assembly GCA_049423065.1). Lineage (GTDB taxonomy): Bacteria > Pseudomonadota > Gammaproteobacteria > Burkholderiales > Burkholderiaceae_E > SYIM01. Next base: position 5,414 of record JBMSQB010000066.1, on the reverse strand, counting down.
CACCCGTGCGATTTCCTCCATCACGATCACGGAATACAGCCGATCAGCGCCCGGCCCGCCCCACTCCTCGGGAATGGAGCTGCAGAGAAAACCGTTCTCACCCGCCTTGCGCCAGATCTCCCGGTCAACATAGCCCTGCTCTTCCCAGGCGGCGTGAAAGGGCAACGCTTCCTTTTCGAGAAAGCGGCGAACCGAGTCGCGAAACATCGCATGGTCTTCGTTGAACAGCTTTCTTTCCAGCATCGGCGGCTCCGGTGACAACGGTTGTAAGATTGGAGGTGAAACGGGTCAGCATTGCGCCCGATCTCTCCGTTCACGTCAACCTGGAGCACCGTCATGTCCGAGGCCTTCGTCTTCGATGCCATCCGCACACCGCGCGGCCGCGGCAAGTCCAGCGGTTCGCTGCACGAGGTCAAGCCGGTCAAGCTCCTCACCACCCTGATGCATGAGCTCCAGTCGCGCCATGACCTCGACACTTCGCTGGTCGAAGACGTGGTGTTGGGCTGCGTGTCGCCGGTTGGCGATCAGGGTTCGGTCATCCCCAAAACCGCGGCGTTGGCTGCAGGGTGGGATCTCCGGGTGTCAGGCGTCCAGATCAACCGCTTCTGTGCCTCGGGTCTGGAGGCGGTCAATCTCGCCGCCCAGAAGGTGCGCTCAGGCTGGGAAGACCTGATCGTGGCGGGTGGCGTCGAATCGATGTCGCGGGTGCCGATGGGCAGCGACGGAGGCGCCTGGATGATGGACCCGGAAACCAACCTGGACACGGCATTCATTCCGCAGGGCATTGGCGCCGACCTGATCGCCACGCTCGATGACTGGTCGCGCGAGCAGGTCGACGAATGGGGCGTGCGTTCGCACCGGTTGGCGGCTGCCGCGCGCGCCGACGGTCGTTTCAAGCGTTCAATCGTACCGGTGCACGACGAAATCGGGCTCACCATTCTCGATCACGACGAAACCATCCGTCCGGATGCTTCGCTCGAGGCCATGGGGCAATTGAAGCCCTCGTTTGAGAAGATGGGTCAGATGGGCTTTGACGCGGTGGCGCTGCGCAAATATCCGCAGGTCGAACGTATCCGCCATGTTCATCATGCAGGCAATTCCTCGGGTATCGTCGATGGCGCGGCGCTGGTCCTGATCGGTAACGAATCCGCCGCCCGCACGCTGGGGATCACCCCGCGCGCCCGAATCGTGGCCACTGCGCTGACCGGCACCGACCCAACCATCATGCTCACCGGCCCCATGCCCGCCACCCGCAAGGCGCTCGCGAAGGCGGGGCTCACGATCGATGACATTGATCTGTTCGAGGTCAACGAGGCGTTTGCCGCAGTTCCGCTCCGCTACATGCAGGAACTCGGTGTGCCCGCGGAAAAAATCAATGTGAACGGCGGTTCAATTGCCATGGGCCATCCGCTGGGCGCAACCGGCGCCATGCTGCTCGGCACGCTCATCGACGAACTCGAACGCCGGTCGCTGCGGCGCGGCCTGATCACGCTCTGCGTGGGTGGCGGCATGGGCATTGCCACCATCGTCGAACGCCTCTAAAGACCAGCCCGGCCACCGGGCGGTGTCATGCCACCGCCCGCCCGCAGCCCCGATCCTTCGGTCGGATCGCACGCCAAATGCTGCAATCGGGGGCCTACCATCGTCCTTCGTTCCTGTGCGAAGTGCGACTGTCATGCCCGAGCGTTCCGTTTGCCGTCCCATTGCCGCCGAGCGACGCCGTGCTGCGCGCGATGCACATGGCGAGAATCCGCCGGTGGGGCCGATCGGAATGTTTGTTGCCACAGACGATGGCCGCCTGAGCCGCTTTGACCCGGTGTTCGCGCGACTGCTCGCGCTGCACACCCGCCCGCGCTGTCCCCGGCCGCTCACGCTTGGCGGATTGATGGGTAGTGCGGCCACTCGGGTGCTTGATCAGGCCCGCCACCGTGCGTTTGCATCGGCTGACTGCGCCCTGTCCGATGGTCGGACGATGCTTCTGCGCGCGCGTCGCTGCGCAGACGGTATGCGGGGCTGGGTGGAGGATGTCAGCGCACTCAGACGAACCGAAACCGGGCTGCGGTTTGCCGCCCTCCATGATCCGCTCACCGGGCTGATGAATCGTCGTGGACTGCAACGGCACCTCGCTGACGTCATCGCCCGAAGCGCGGTTTGCCCTGTGAGTCTTGTCTTCATGGATCTTGATGGCTTCAAGCCCATCAACGATGTATTCGGACATGCGGCAGGCGACTCTGTGCTGCGGCAGTTTTCCACCCGTATGCGCGCGCTGCTGCTGCCCGGCGATTTTGCCGCGCGCGTCGGCGGCGATGAATTCGTGGTGGCGCTGAGCGGCCGTTCGTCGCTGGAGGCCGACGCCTGGATCCGGCTTCTCGGGCACAGGATGAACGCAGCCCCGTTTCGTCATTTCTCTCATGAATTCGCCCTGCAATTCAGCGCCGGATGCCTCGCGCTCGATCCGACGCTCAGCCCCGATGCGGCGCTCGAGGCAGCAGACCGCGACTGCGCCCGGGTCAAGTCGGGCGAGCACACGCCGGGCAAGCTGGTCGAACCCTCGCTGATGTCGGCGCTCGCGGGCCTGCATCATGAAGCGGAGTGTCCCGGGCTGGAACTCTTCGAGCAGGGGGTACACACCAGCCAGGCAGGACACCTGCGCGTAGGGGTTGAGTGGCTGCTACGCCTGCGCGACGGCAGTGCCCGCCTGAGGCGCCCTTCGGAGTTCCTGCCCGCCGCACGGCAACTGGGCCTTGCAGCCAAAATCGATCTGTGGGTGATGCGGCGCGCACTCGATTGGCTCACTGCCTCACGAATCACCACGTCATCAAACGGGATGTTCGTGGTCATGAAACTGAACGCCGAGTCGCTGCATGATCATCGCTTCCAGCGACAGGCACTGCGGCTGTTGAGGGCCCAGCCTTCCACCGCCGCCGCGCTGCGGATCGAGGTGAATGCGCGCCATCTGGCACGGAGTTCGGGTGCGGCTGCCGGGTTCATCGAGCGGGCGCGCGCCACAGGCACCCGCGCGGTGCTTGGCGGTCTGGCTCAGGTTCCGGTCTGGATGCCTCAACTGCTCGCGCTTCGGCCGGCTGCGATCAAACTCGACGTTTCGCTCGCTGACAATGACCGGGAGCAGCCGACCACTCACCAGAGCATCCGGCTCCTGCTTGATCATTGCCGGGCGCTCGGTATCGAGGCTTGCGCAACGCGGATCGAGTCGACCAGGGCGCTGGAATGGGCCTGCCGGGTCGGGTTTGATCAGGTCCAGGGATTCCTGTTGGGAAAGCCTGGCGCAGTCGCGCGGACAACGCCGCACGCCGGTGCGGGATCAGCCGCGAGCGCGTCTTGATCCAGAACCCGCTCGCCGGGGGTTTATCATCGGGAACTGATCGTTCTGGTCCATCCCCTACCCCCTACCCATCCCTACACGCCATGTCCACCATCCGCTTTGAGTACGGCGCCGACCGTATCGCCACCCTGATCCTCGATACGCCCGGGGAGGCGGTCAACATGATGAGCGCCGCCTTCATGGCCGATCTGGCCTCGGTGGTCACCCGACTGGAAGGCGAACGCGAGCGTCTCGCCGGCGTCATCCTCACTTCGGCAAAAAGCACCTTCTTCGCAGGTGGCGATCTTCGGGCGCTCGTTGCGGTGCGACCGGAGGACGGGCCGGCGTTCTATGACTCGATTCAGGCACTCAAATCCTCGTTTCGGCGCCTCGAACAACTCGGCCGGCCGGTGGTTGCAGCCCTGGGCGGAAGTGCCCTGGGCGGCGGCCTTGAACTGGCGCTTGCCTGCCATCACCGGGTGTGCGTCGACGATCCGCGCATCCAGATCGGTTTCCCTGAAGTCACCCTCGGACTCTTGCCCGGAGCAGGCGGCATCACCAAAACAGTCAGGCTGGTGGGTCTGCAGGCCGCCCTCCCCATCCTGAGCGAAGGTCGCCGCATGAAGCCCGCCGAGGCGCTGGCTGCCGGTCTGATCCATGCCACGGTGCCCACCGCCGACCTGTTGCTGCCCGCCGCACGCGCGTGGATCGCAGCCAACCCGGCGCCCCGACAGCCCTGGGACGATCCGAAGTGGCGTATTCCCGGCGGCACACCGTCCAACCCGGCAATTGCCTCGGTGCTGCCCATCGCACCGGCCATGTTGCAGCAGAAAACACAGGGCAATTACCCGGCGCCCGGCGCCATCATGGCGTGCGCCGTGGAAGGCGCGCAGGTCGACTTCGACACCGCCATGCGCATTGAATCGCGCTGGCTCGCGCGCCTCGCAACCGGCCAGGTGGCCAAGAACATGATCGGTACGCTCTTCTTCCAGATGAACGAACTCAAGTCGGGCGCAAGTCGTCCGGTTGGGCCGGCACGCTGGAAGCCCAACCGGGTCGGCGTGCTGGGCGCAGGCATGATGGGAGCTGGAATCGCCTGGGCCTGCGCCAGCCGGGGCATACCGTGTGTACTGAAAGACGTTTCCCTGGAAAAGGCCTCGGCGGGTCGGGATGTGAGCGGTGGCCTGCTTGCCAAGCGGGTCGAGAAGGGCCGGATGACCGTGGCCGATGCGCAGGCCGTCCTGGATCGCATCATTCCCACCGCCAGCGCCGACGATCTGCGCGACTGCGATCTGGTGATCGAGGCGGTGTTCGAGAATCGTGAACTGAAAGCGCAGGTCACGCGCGAAGCCGAAGCGGTGCTCGGCCCGGGCGCCATCGTTGCGTCCAACACATCCACCTTGCCGATCTCGGGGCTGGCTCGTGCAAGCACGCGGCCTGAGCGCTTCATCGGCCTGCATTTCTTTTCGCCCGTCGACCGAATGGAACTGGTCGAGATCATCAAGGGCGACAAAACCTCGGCCGACACGCTCGCCCAGGCGTTTGATTTCGTACAGGCGATCGGCAAGACCCCCATCGTCGTCAACGACTCGCGCGGGTTCTACACCAGCCGGGTCTTCGGAAGCTTCGTCAATGAAGGGCTTGCGCTGCTGGGCGAAGGGGTCCCGCCCGCCATGATCGAGAACATTGCCGTGCAGGCAGGCATGCCGGTTGGTCCGCTCGCCGTTCTCGACGAAGTGTCGTTGAAACTTGCCGACGATGTGCTGCACCAGGAACTTGCCGACCTGGAGCGCGAGGCGGCGGGTCATGACCATGACCATGACCACGGGCATGAGCACAGCGCCGCGTGCGGACATGACCACGGACACGCGCATGATCATGCGCATGAACACGGCCATGCCCAGGGCACGCACCACGCGCATGAGCACAGCCATCGCCACAGCCACGAACACGACCACAGCCACGCACACGACCACAGCCACGCACACGATCACGCCCACGATCACGATCACTCCCACGATCACGCTCATGCTCATGACCACGCTCATGACCACGCTCATGACCACGCTCATGACCACGCGCACGACCACGC
>JBMSQB010000065.1:0-26411 GCA_049423065.1 Burkholderiaceae bacterium | reverse complement strand
GCGCGCTGCCAGTCGAGTTCGTGAGCCGCGACCCGGTAGTAGTCCAACCCGGTCTCGCCGATCGCAACGATCCTTGGGTGATCGGCAAGCCGCACCAGCGTGTCGACGTCGGGCTCGCGAACATCGGCGTAATCCGGGTGCACGCCAACCGAGGCGCACAGCTCGGGTGCGCGCTCGACCAACTCGAGCACCTTGGGAAAGTCTTCCAGATTAACCGCCACACAAAGCGCGCGCGTCACACCGTGCGCGGCCATGTTTGAACGGATGTCTTCAAACCGGTCGAGCAGATCCGGAAAATCGAGATGGCAGTGGGAATCGATCAGCATGATGCATTTTACCGGCGTGCAGCGACCGAGCGACCGGATCCCGTGTTGGCGGCAGGTCGCCGACCGAGGCAGGATCACGCAGCGGGTCGGCGACCCGCAAATACCGACAGGTATCGACTGAAAGCGTCGTCGGCCACCAACCTGGGGTTGAGCGGATGTGAAATCAGCCGCTGCAATTGCTGCAACCACTCCTCGAAGGCAAGCAGACGGTTGATATCCAGGCGCTTTGCAAGCGCTTCCAGTCGCGCGACTTCGGCTGGAAAATATCGAGGCGCGGCGCTTGCCGCGCACCGCGACAGGTCTACGCACCAGGCATGAAGCACGGGCACCCAGACGCGCGGCTCATGGGCATTGAGCCGATCGGTTGCACTCATCAGCGACTCATGCTCGCAGTTTGCAAACGCTTCGACCAGATCGCGATGCACCACCGCCTGGTCACTCGCCGCGAGGTCGACCGCACGGCGCGGTGCGCCCCCGGAAAACGCAAGCCACTGAAGCGCCCTCTCCTCTTCGACGCGCGCCTGGGCCATGACCCAGGCAAGTGCCTGCGCCTGCGGGGGGATGGGCACCGGCACCTGCCGGCAGCGTGAACGAACGGTGGCCGGCAGTCGGCTTGCCCGGCTGGTGACCAACAGAAAAAAAGTGTTGCGCGGCGGCTCCTCGAGGGTCTTGAGCAGCGCGTTGGCGGCTGCACTGTTCATCGCTTCGGCCGGCGTAATGAGGATCACCTTCGCACCGCCTCGGTGGCTTGCCACCTCGACAAAGCCCGCCAGACCGCGGATCTGCTCGATCCGGATATCGCGCGAGACCTTGGCCGGCCGCGGGCTGGGGGTCTCACCCTCTTCCGCGACGGGTTCGTCAGCCGTCGGCCGGAGCAACCGGAAGTCAGGATGAGAATCCTGCGACATCCAGCGACAGGCAGCGCACTGCCCGCATGCGAGGCGATTTTCGCGCGGCTGGTCGCAAAGCAGGCCAGCCGCGAGCGACCGGGCCAGCCATTCCTTGCCAACGCCTTCGGGCCCGGAAAAGAGCAGCGCATGATGCAGCGTGGCACGCGAGGCGAGCAAAGACTGCAACGGCGGAACCAGCCACACTGGCAATTCATTCATAGGCTTGCAGCGACTATTTCAAGTGATTTCTTGATTTCGTCCACTCCTTTCATGCCGTCGATCACGGTAAAGCGCCCGGCCGATTCCCGCGCCCGCTCAAGGTAACCTGACCGGACCCGTTCAAAAAATTGCAGGTCCTCGGCTTCGAAGCGGTCAGCAGCACGCGCCGCCGCCCGACGTCTGGCAGCCTCGGCAGGTGACAGATCGAACAGGAACGTGTGGTCCGGCTGAAGATCAGGGTGCACCAGACGCTCGAGGATTCGGACGCGGTCCGTTCCGATGTCACGCCCTGCTCCCTGGTAGGCGAAGGTTGAGTCGGTGAATCGATCGCAGACCACCCATTCGCCCCGAGCCAGAGCCGGCCGGATTCTGCTGGCCAGGTGCTCGGCGCGCGCGGCAAACACCAGCAAAAGTTCGGTGAGTGGCGCCATGGCCTGATTGAGCGTGAGCTCGCGCAATTGCTCGCCAAGCGCCGTCCCGCCAGGCTCGCGGGTGATCACCACGCGATGGCCTAACGACTCTAGAAGGGCGGCAAACGGGGCGATATGGGTGCTCTTTCCTGCGCCATCGATCCCCTCGAAGGTAATGAATCGTCCTGGTTTCATCGTTTGAGTATGAAGCGCTCGACCGCGCGTTGATGGGCTTTGAGATCGTTTGAAAACTCGGTGCTGCCGTCACCCCGGGCCACGAAATAGAAGGCTGCTGATTCGGCCGGCCTCAGCGCCGCCTCGATTGCGCCGCGCCCAGGAAGCGCAATCGGGGTGGGGGGCAGCCCGGGGCGAACATAGGTATTGTGCGGATGGTCAAGCTGAAGGTCACGACGGCGCAAGCGCCCCTCGAAGCCTGGACCCAACGCATACAGGGTGGTGGGATCGCTTTGCAGCAGCATGCCCTTCCTCAGCCGGTTCACAAAGACCGACGCAACCATGGCGCGATCTTCGGCACGCCCTGTCTCCTTTTCGACCATCGATGCGAGGACCAGCGCCTGGTAGGGCGTCTCAATCGGCAGACCCGCGGAGCGGCGGCTCCACTCCCGCTGCAGGACACGATCCATCGCCCGCCAGGCGTCCCGATAGACGCTGGTGGCTGTGGAACCCGGGGCGAAATGATAGGTATCAGGCAGAAAGAGGCCCTCGCCGCTTGCGCCCGGCGCACCGATCCGGGCGAGCAAGGACGGCTCGTCGAGCGCGCGCGCATCCGGAATCAGATGAGGGTGATGGTCAAGCAGCTCGCGCACCTGCCGAAAGGTCAGCCCTTCAACCAGCCTCAGCGTGGCGGGCTGGCCTTCGCCCTTCGCAAGCGAGTCGAGCAAGGCCTTGAGCGACTGCCCGCCCGGCACATCGTAGAGCGCCGCGCGATACCGCGCGCCATCACCACGCAGCCGGATGATCCAGGCAAGCCTGTCGGCCGACACTTTAAAGCCGGCCCGCTCAAACGCCGAGGCGAGTGCCGCAGGCCCCGAACCAAGCGACACCACGACCCGCCTGGGTTGCGCGTCCTCGTGAAGCGGTGACACCCGGTAAGAAACCATCGCGCCCGACGCCGCCCCCAGCGCAAACGCGAGCCCCACCAGCGCGATTCGGACAAGCATTGGAAGAATTCGGAACATTGGCATCAGGGTTTCAATGGGCGGCGCGGTCAAAGCCCTTCCTATAATACCCACCGTGAATTCAACCCTGATCCCACCCACGCTTGATACCGGCCACGCGCAGGCGCTTGCAGCACTTTGTAGCGGCACTCTCGCGTCCGATTCGTCCGGGCCTCAGGTGCAGTATCCGGGGAGCCCCGCCGATCCCCTCTGCATCGGACGTGGCTGGATATCGCCAATTGCAGACCTGGGCGTGCTGCACATCGATGGCGACGACGCGCTTCGCTTTCTTCAATCGCAACTCACCAATGATCTGGAGGGCCTGCCCGACAACACCTGGCAGCTCTCGGGATACTGCTCGGCCAAGGGGCGCCTCCTCGCCAGCATGATGATCTGGCGCGGTTCTGATGGCATCCGGATGGTGGCTTCACAACCGTTGCTGCTCGGGCTGCGCAAGCGGCTGTCCATGTTTGTCCTCCGGGCAAAAGTTCGAATCAGCGACGAATCCGATCGCTGGTTTCTGTTTGGCATCGGTGGCGAGCGGGCGGCTGAAACCCTGCGGCGCCTGGGTGCGCCCTGGCCCGACCCGCATGCCGTGACGTCGCTCGGCGATGGATACGCGCTCGGCTGCGCGCCATTCGGCCTGCAGACCCTGGCGAACGCGACGGCCCCGTCTAGCGTTTCAAGGGCGCTGCTGGTGGTGCCCATCGATGACGCCGCGCGCGCCTGGAGCGTGCTGGGTGCCGGGCTGACTCCTACCCCTTCGACCGTCTGGCGCTGGACCGAGATTCAGTCGGGGCTGCCGCATATTGTCGCTGCCGGCGTTGAGCGCTTCGTGCCTCAAATGGTCAATCTCGATCTGGTCAATGGCGTGAGCTTTCGCAAAGGTTGCTACCCCGGGCAGGAGGTGGTCGCTCGCAGTCATTACCTCGGCAAGTTGAAACGCCGGATGTTTCTCGCGCACGTAGAGGGCGATGCGCCCGAGGCGGGAACGGATGTGCTGGGCCCTGACGGTACGGAGCCATGCGGCGAGGTGGTGCTCGCGGCGCCCTCGCCTGCTGGCGGGGCTGGCGTGCTCTTCGAGTCACAGATCGCTGCCGCAGACTCGGCCCGACTGGCGGACGGCCGCGCACTCCTTCGGCTGGACCTTCCCTACGCGTTCCCGGGCGGATGACCGGCGCTCCCGGCCGCGTGGCCGTGTTCATCTATTTCAAGGCGAGTGCGGCTGATGACGCGAAGGTGTTGGCTTCGATGCGCACGCATCGCGATACGCTGCTCGCCGACGGCATCGAGGTGAGCTTCTGGCGCCGCAACGATCCGGATCCGGCGGGCGCTGCCACATGGATGGAGACCTACGCGGTCGGGGATCGCCCGCTGGCCTCGCTTCAGTCGCACATTGCGGCAAGCGCCATCGCGTCGGGGCTGCTTGAGCTCGCCCAGGGGCCCCGCCATGTCGAGCGCTTCGAGCGAATCGATCCCTGACCATGTGCCTGATCGCCTTTGCGTGGCGTGCCAGTTCACGATACCGCCTGCTGCTCGCGGCCAACCGCGACGAGTTCCATGACCGGCCAGCGCTGCCTGCGCACTGGTGGGACGATGCGCCCACTGTCTACGGCGGGCGCGACCTGAACGCAGGGGGAACCTGGCTTGCGATCAGCCGGCACGGCAAGCTTGCAGCGGTCACCAACTACCGGGAGCGCCCCGACCGTGGCCCGGGCGAGCGCTCTCGTGGCGAACTCGGCGCAAGCTTTGTCGCGGGCAATCATCCAGCCACGCACCATGCTCAGGCACTGCATGCCAGGGCAGATCGTTACGCAGGTTTCAATCTGCTGCTCTTTGACTGGGCTGGACCAGAGCCTGCATGCGCGTACCTGTCGAATCGTCATCCGCACGCGCCGATACAGGCGCCCGCGCCGGGTGTTCACACACTGTCCAATCACCTGCTCAACACACGCTGGCCCAAATCACTACGCTTGGGCAGCGTGGTGGAGCAAGTGGCCGACGACAGCGACCCGATCGAACCACTGTTTCAGGCGCTGGCCGATCAGCGCCCCGTGAACCCTGAGGAAGTGCCGACGGACGCCGATCGCACCGATCCCGCTGTGCTCACGCGGACTCCATTCATCTTCGATGCCCGCTATGGGACCCGCGCTTCCACCGTGGTGACCGTGGGACACGACGGGCGGGTGTGCTTCGTGGAGCGAGTCTGGCAGTGGTCGTCAGGCGGCGCGAGGTGCGTGGGCGAGCGGAGGCTGCAGTTCTAGGGCGAGCGCGTCGTGACGCGCTAGAGCTTGCGCCACATTCTGACGTGCTCGATTCCCGCCTCGAGATACATCGGGCCGTCCCGCGTAAACCCGTGCTGGCGATAAAACGGTTCGACATAAGCCTGCGCACTGAGTTCAACCTGATGGTGGCCTCGCGCGCGCGCCTCCTCCACCAACCGCTCAAGAATCTGCCCCCCCACGCCGGCGCGTCTGAACGCTGTCAACACCGCCATGCGACCAATATGGCCGTCGGGCAACAATCGCCCGGTACCCACCGCCACCCCCTGGGACCAGGCCACACAATGGAGACAGTTTTCGTCAACCGCATCGAGTTCAAGCGCGGGGTCGATACCCTGTTCATCGACAAACACCTGGAACCTTATGGGCTGACAGACTGCCCGCAGGTCGCTCCAGCTACCGGTTTCCAGGCGCACTGCGGGCGTATCGCCCGCGGCCACTGGAGCGAGCCCAGGCTTTCGTGCGAACGGGTCATCGGGGTCCAGCCCTGCCGCAATGGCGGCATGCCGGCTTTTGACCGAGGGAAGGATTGCAGGATGCGTGAACAGATAAAAGCGCCGCGCTGCGATCGCCTCAAATGTCATGGCTGCGACATCGGTTGCCGACAGTCGCCCCGATGACACGGCACGCTCCATTGCTGCACGGGCACGCAGCGTTGCACTCGTCTGGACCTGGTCGCCCGCAAGCGCTGCCGGCCGGTTGCGCTCTGATTGCGCAATACCCGTCGGCACGAAGGCGGGACACAAGACAGTCACGCCGATTGACGACCCGACTGCCCGAAGGTCATGGTGCAAGGTTTCGCTGATCGTGACCACTGCATGCTTGCTGGCGCTGTAGAGCCCCATGGTGGTGGGAGAAATAAAGCCTGCGACCGAGGCGGTGTTCACGATATGGCTGTCGTCATTTTGTTCGAGCATCCGCGGCACGAAACTTCGCAGACCATTGGCAACGCCCATCACGTTTACGCCAAGTACCCACTGCCAGTCAGCTGCGCTCTGCTCCCAGATCAGACCCACCGGGGCAACGCCTGCGTTATTGAAGAGAAGGTGAACCGCACCAAACTCTGAAAACGCGCGATCGGCAAGCTGCGCCATCTGCTCGGCGTTGGACACGTCGGTCTGGAAGGCCCGGACGTTGGCGCCGGTTGCGACCAGCTGGGCTGCGGCCCGCTCGAGCGGCGCGGCCTCCACATCAGCCAGTACCAGTTGCATGCCCAGCAACGCCGCGTGCTGGGCGAACGCCAAGCCGAATCCACTCGCGGCACCCGTAATGACCGCAACGCGGTCTGCAAAACGCTCCATATGGGTCGCTCAGATCCTGACCAGCTGCTTGCCCAGGTTGCGGCCCTTGAGGAGTCCGATGAACGCCTCGGGCGCGCGTTCAAGCCCCTCGGCGACCGTCTCGCGCCAGCGCAACCGACCGGTGGCGGCAAGCTCGGCGAGCTCGGCAAGCGCCGGGGCCCAGCGATCCATGTGATCGGAAATGATAAAGCCCTGAACATGGAGCCGATTCACCAGAATGGAGCGCACGTTGGCAAGCGCGATCGGCTCGCCGTTGTAGCCCGAGATCAGTCCGCAGACCGCGATCCGGCCAAAGGTGTTCATTCGCGCGAGACACGCGTCCAGACACACTCCCCCGACGTTCTCGAACAGTCGGTCGATGCGCGCCCCATTGAGCGCTCGGTCGAGTTCACCGGCAAGGTTGCCTGCCTTGTAGTCGACGCATGCGTCAAACCCGAACTCGTCCACCACGATCCGGCACTTTTCCGCGCCACCCGCGATGCCCACGACCCGAGCCCCCTTGGCGCGGGCGAGCTGTCCCACGACAGACCCAACCGCCCCGCTTGCCGCGCTCACCACAAGCGTCTGCCCCGGCTGCGGCGACAGAATGTCGTTGACGCCATACCAGGCGGTGACCCCCGGCATGCCGACCGCGCCTAGCCATGCCTGCATCGGCACGCGTCGTGTGTCGATTCTGCGAAGTTCGCGCGCCGGTGCATTGGCGTAGACCTGCCATCCAAGTCGACCGACCACCTCGTCGCCCGCCTTGAAATCGGCATGCCGGCTTTCCACCACCTCGCCTGCGGTCCCACCCTGCATCACCTCGCCAAGCGCCTGCGGTGGCGCATAGGAGCGCGCCTCGTCCATCCGGCCACGCATGTAGGGATCAAGCGACAGCCAGTGGTTGCGGACGCGAACCTGCCCCGCCTCGAGGGGCTCGATCGGGCGCTCCACCCATTCGAAGCAATCCGGGGTGACCTCGCGGTCCGGGCGGCGGGCCAGCCGCCACTGGCGGTTCATTTCAACCATCGGAAGGGCTCCTTCTGCGTGCCATGAAGCGAAACGTGCCCGACGCCCGCGCAACCAGTTCACCAGCCTCGTCGCGAATCTCGGCCTCGCAGAACGCCAGGGACCGCGTCTGGTGGACACATGATCCGGTGCAACGAAGCCTGCCCCGGCCGCCCTGCATAAAGCTGGTTTTCATTTCAACGGTGGCCATCACCGTATCCTTCGGACCGGGGTCGCGCGCCACCATCCGCCCGGCGATCGCCATGGTGACATCAAGCAGCGTCATCACCGCCCCGCCGTGGGCATAGCCGGCCGAATTCAGATGATGCTCGGCAAGGTTGAGCTCTGTGACCACCCGTTCAACGGTGGTCTCGAGCAACCGGATGCCGCTGTACTCGACAAAGGGGATTGCAACGTCGAAGCCTGACGGGCGGTCGGATACCAGCATGCTGTCAGACCGCCGTGAGCCCGCCGTCGATCGCGAGGATCTGACCGCTGATGTGTCGCCCCGCCTCGGAGCAGAAAAGCACTGCCGCGCCCGACATGTCTTCTGGATGGCCCAACCGGTGAAGCGGCGTGGCATCGATGATGGATTGACCGAACTGCTCAAGCGCGACCTGGGTCAGGCGCGACGGAAAGAAACCGGGCGCGAGCGCGTTCACCGTGATGCCAAACTCACCCCATTCGCCTGCCAGCGCACGGGTGAAATTGACCAACCCGCCCTTGGTGGTGTTGTAGGCGATGCCTTCGTTGGAATTGGGGGGGTTGCCGCGCAGGCCCGCTGTGGACGCAATGTTGAGAATGCGGCCGTAGCGACGCGGAATCATGGACCGACGACCGATCTCCTGGGTGAGAACGAACACGCCGGTGAGATTCAAATTGACAAGCTTCTGCCAGGCCTCGAGCGGATGGTCTTCTGCCGGCGCCACCCAGGCAGTTCCAGCATTGTTGACCAGAATGTCGCAATGCCCCAGACGGGCCAGTGCCTGATCGGCAAAGCGGCGAACCGCGTCGGCCTGGGTCAGGTCGCAGGCAAAAGCCGACGCGCTGATGCCGCGCGACTGGAGATGCGTCACGGCCTGATCGAGTTCCGCCTGCTTGCGCGCGGCGATCACAACCTCGGCGCCCATCTCGCCGAGCGCCTCGGCAATCTGCAGGCCCAGTCCGCGCGAGCCCCCGGTGATGATGGCCTTGCGCCCGGCCAGATCGAATAATTGCCTGACTGACATTGGCGCCCTTTTTTAGCGAATTCGAAGCGATGCGAGGCGCATCAGTGAATGATCTCGAACAGACCGGCCGCGCCCATGCCGCCCCCCACGCACATGGTAACCACCGCCCAGCGTGCCTTTCTGCGCCGGCCTTCGATGAGCGCGTGCCCGGTCAGACGCTGGCCGCTCACACCATAGGGGTGACCGATTGCAATTGCACCGCCGTCCACATTCAGCCGATCAGCAGGGATGCCCAGACGATCCCGGCAATACAGCACCTGAACTGCGAACGCCTCGTTCAATTCCCAGAGATCGATGTCTTCAACCTTGAGCCCCGCTCGTGCGAGGAGCTTGGGAATGGCAAACACGGGACCGATGCCCATCTCGTCGGGCTCGCAGCCCGCGATTGCAAACCCGCGAAAATAGCCAAGGGGCTTGAGGCCTCGACGCTCGGCGAGGCCAGCCTCCATCACCACGCATGCACCCGCGCCATCTGAAAACTGGCTCGCGTTGCCGGCAGCGATCACGCCGCCCGCCACCGCCGGCTTGATCTGCGCGACCGCTTCAAGCGTGGTGCCGGCGCGTCGGCCCTCGTCGTCGACCAGCATCACTTCGCGCGTGGCGAGTTGCCCGGTGTTCCGGTCGGCCGTTGCCATGGTGACTGCAATCGGCACGATCTCCTCGGCGAATCGGCCTGCCTCGGCGGCCGCACAAGCGCGGTTCTGGCTTTGCACGCCGTATTCGTCCTGTCGCTCGCGGGAGATGTTGTAGCGTCTGGCCACCTGCTCGGCCGTCTGCAGCATGTTCCAGTAGATTTCGGGCTTCTTCCGTTCGAGCCGGCTGTCCACCAGCATGTGCGTGTTCATTTCATTCTGAACGCAGGAAATCGATTCCACGCCACCCGCCACAAACACATCGGCCTCGCCCGCCATGATGCGCTGCGCGGCCATGGCAATGGTTTGCAGGCCGGAAGAGCAGAATCGATTCACAGTCACCCCCGACACCGTGACCGGGCACCCCGCCGCAAGCGCAATCTGACGCGCGATGTTCGCACCGGTTGCGCCCTCGGGATTGGCACATCCCATGAGGACATCTTCAACCTCGCCCGCCTCGATGCCCGCGCGCTCGATGGCGGCGCGCACCACGTGTCCGCCCATGGTTGCCCCGTGGGTCATGTTGAGCGCACCGCGCCAGCTCTTGGCCAGCCCGGTACGCGCTGTGGAAACGATCACTGCCTCACGCATGGCTCTCTCCTAATGGTTGTCTGATGGGCTGAACCGTCAGCCGTTAAAGCCCTTGCCCGCTTCAATCAATTTGGCAAGCAGCGGCGCAGGCGTCCAGAACTCAGGGTCGCCGTGCGGATTGCGTGCAAACTCGCCCATGCGCACCGATACGTTGTAGAGACCATACAAGTCGGCGTAGAGCATCGGTCCACCCCGGTGCACGGGAAAGCCGTAGCCCGTGAGGTAGACCATGTCGATGTCCGAGGCACGGAGCGCGATACCCTCTTCAAGAATTCGAGCGCCCTCGTTGACCAGCGCAAACACCAGCCGGTGCACGATTTCATCGTCGGACAGCTTCCGGGGCTTGAGGCCCAGCGAGGCCCGGTGATCAACGATCAACTGTTCGACCACGGGATCGGGAATTGCGTCTCGCCGACCCGCTTCATATCGATAAAAGCCGGCGCCTGTTTTTTGGCCGAATCGGCCGAGTTCGCAGATCCGGTCGGCGATCCGCGGATATTTCATGTCGGGCTTTTCCTGGTAACGGCGCTTGCGGATATACCAGCCGACATCATTGCCGGCGAGGTCGCTCATCCGGAACGGGCCCATTGCGAAACCGAATTTTTCAATTGCACGGTCAACCTGCTGCGGCAACGCCCCCTCCTCGAGCATAAAGCCCGCCTGCCGCACATACTGCTCGACCATGCGGTTGCCGATGAATCCATCGCAGACACCCGAGACCACACCGGTCTTGCGCAGTCGCTTGGCGAGCTGCATGGTGGTCGCAAGCACATCCTTGCCGGTTTTCTGGCCACGCACCACTTCGAGCAGCTTCATGACATTGGCAGGGCTGAAGAAGTGGGTGCCAATCACGTCCTGCGGACGGTTGGTGAACGCGGCAATGCGATCGACATCCAGCGTCGAGGTGTTGGTAGCCAGAATGGCCCCCTGCTTCATCACCTGATCAAGCTTGCGGAACACCTGTTCCTTCACGCCCATGTCTTCGAACACCGCTTCAATCACGATGTCGGTGGAAGCAATGTCGTTGTAGTTAAGCGTCTGGCTGATGAGCGCCATCCGGGCGGCCACCTCATCAGCAGTCATGCGCCCCTTCTTCGCGGTGTTCTCATAGTTGGCACGAATGGTGGCGATTCCCTTCTCTAGCGCATCGGCCTTGGCCTCGAGCACCGTGACCGGGATGCCCGCGTTGGCAAAGTTCATGGCGATGCCGCCACCCATGGTGCCCGCGCCGATCACTGCGGCAGAGCGGATGTCGCGCAACGGCGTGTCGTCCGGGACATCGGGGATCTTGCTCGCGGCGCGCTCACCGAAAAATGCGTGACGCAGCGCCTTGGATTCTGGCGTCTGCACCAACTCGAGAAAGAGCGCACGCTCAAACCGCATCGCCTCATCAAAGGGCTTGCTGACCGCAGCCGCCACGGCCTCGACGCACTTCATGGGCGCGGGAAAGTTGCGCGCCACAGCGCCCACCGTATTGCGGGCGAACTGCAGGAGCGCCTGCGCATCAGGGTGCTCGACGCGAATATCCCGAACCCGCGGCAGACCCTTTCCTTCATCGACCACCCGCCGCGCGAACGCTTTGGCGGCGGTGATCAGATCGCCTTCGACGATCTGGTCGAAAAGTCGGGTGGTCGCCAACTTTTCCGACAGCACAGTCTGCCCACTCACAATCATGTTGAGGCCCATTTCCAGCCCAACAAGCCGTGGCAGACGCTGCGTTCCCCCTGCCCCCGGAAGAACGCCAAGCTTGACCTCGGGCAACGCGATCTGGGCCCCTGGGCTTGCCACCCGGTAGTGACAGCCCATGGCCAATTCGAGACCGCCCCCCATTGCGACCGAGTGCACCGCCGCAACCACTGGCTTGGGCGAATTCTCGATGAGTCGGATCACCGACAGGAGCGTGGGCTCCGCAATCGCCTTGGGCGTATTGAACTCGCGGATGTCGGCGCCACCTGAAAAGGCCCGGCCACCGCCAGTAAGCACAATGGCCTTGATGGTGGGATCGGCGAGCGCCTTTTGCATGCCGTCGCAGATGCTGCGGCGCAGCTCATAACCCAGACCGTTCACCGGCGGGTTCTTCATCGTGATCAGGGCGAGATTGCCACTGACGGTGTAATCGATCTGGTTCATTGCGAATCCGTCGCAGGTAAAAATTGATCAGAGTCCGGGCAGCCGATAGTCTTTGAACTGCTCGCGTAACCGGGTCTTGAGAATCTTGCCGGTGGCACCAAGCGGAATGGCATCCACAAACTGCACATCATCCGGAAGCCACCACTTCGCAACCTTGCCCTCGTAAAACCGAAGCAGCTCTTCACGCGTCACGTCGACACCAGGCTTTTTCACCACAATCAGAAGCGGACGCTCATCCCACTTCGGATGAGCAATGCCAATCACAGCCGCGTTGGCTACGGCCGGATGCGCAATGGCGAGGTTCTCGAGATCGATGGAACTGATCCACTCCCCGCCCGACTTGATCACGTCCTTGCTGCGATCGGTGATCTGCATGTAGCCCTGCTCGTCGATGGTGGCCACATCGCCGGTGGGGAACCATCCTGCGCCATCGGCATCGTACTGCAGCGGATCGCCACCCTCGCCCCTGAAGTAGGACTGGATGATCCACGGCCCGCGAACCAGCAGGTTGCCGTAGGTCTTGCCGTCCCAGGGCAGGTCTGCGCCATCGTCGCCAACGATTTTCATGTCCACGCCGTAGATCACGTGGCCCTGCTTCTCGAGAATTTTCTGCTGGGCAGCATCGTCAAGTTGCAGGTGACGGTTCTGCAAACGGGACAGCGTGCCAAGCGGCGACATCTCGGTCATGCCCCAGGCGTGGATCACGTCCACCCCGTAGTCGTCGCGGAATGCGCGGATCATGGCGGGCGGGCAGGCCGACCCGCCGATGACGGTTCGCTGCAGCGTGGAGAACCGCGCGCCCTGCTGACGAACATGCGCAAGCAGCCCCAACCAGACGGTGGGAACACCTGCCGAGAAAGTGACGCCCTCGGATTCGAAGAGCTCGAAAATGGATGCACCGTCGAGCTGCGAACCAGGAAACACCAATTTCGCGCCTACCAGTGGGGCGACATAGGGAAGGCCCCAGGCGTTGACGTGGAACATGGGGACGACAGGAAGAATGACATCGCGCGCCGACCCGCCCATTGCATCAGGAAGCGCTGCGCCGTAGGCATGCAGCACTGTCGAGCGATGACTGTAAAGCGCCCCCTTCGGATTTCCCGTGGTGCCTGAGGTGTAGCAGAGCGCAACTGCCGAGTGCTCATCGAACTCGGGCCACCGCCAGGTGTTGCGACCCGAGCGCAGAAACTGCTCGTAGTTGAGAAGGTTAGGAATGGCCGCGGAAACGGGTTGCCGATTCTCATCAACCATCGCAATCCAGCTTCGCACTTTCGGGCAGCGCGCGGCAATCGCCTCGATGATGGGCAAAAAGGTGATATCAAAAGCGAGATGCGTATCTTCAGCGTGATTGACGATCCAGGCGATCTGGTCGGGGTGGAGCCGGGGGTTGATGGTGTGAATCACTCCCCCCATCCCCCCTACCGCGTAGTAGATCTCCATATGCCGGTAACCGTTCCACGCGAGTGTGGCCACCCGGTCGCCCCGCTTGACCCCCACCTGCTCGAAGGCGTCTGCCAGGGTGCGTGACCGTTGCTCGCAATCGGCATAGGTGTAGCGGTGAATATCGCCTTCCAGCCGCCGGGACACGATCTCGGTATCGCCGTGGTGGCGCGCCGCGTGCCGCAGGATCGATGAGATCAGCAGCGGCATGTCCATCATCAGGCCTTGCATGAATCCTCCTGGATATTCTTGGGAGCCTGGTCCTCAGTCAGCGACCACGCGTGCGAAGCATAGCAATACCGGGAGGACGGGCGGGGCATCAGGCAACGCCCGCAGGTTCCAATTAACATCCCACCTTCCTTGATCCTGACCAGGCGCCGGGCGCCCCCGCCATCTCATGAGCAAACTGACCGACAAGATCGTTCGTACCGAAGAGGAGTGGAAGCGCGACCTCACCGAGATTCAATACAAGGTGACGCGTTGTCATGGCACCGAGCGTGCCTTCACCGGCGAGTACTGGGACCATCACGGGGCCGGGACCTACACATGTGTCTGCTGCGGCGCCGATCTGTTCAGGTCGCGCGAGAAGTTTGATTCTGGAACCGGATGGCCCAGCTATTGGCAGCCAGCCGAGCCGGGGGCGGTGGCAACCAAGCGGGATTTTGGCTGGGGAATGATTCGTACCGAGGTGCTGTGTGCCCGATGCGACGCGCATCTGGGCCATGTGTTCAAGGATGGCCCAGAGCCAACCGGTTTGCGCTACTGCATCAATTCGGCCGCTCTTCGGTTTCGGGACGACTCCTGACCGTGCGATGGCCGGATCAACCCACGGCAGACTGATGGCCCGCCAAGGACAGCGGGCATCTGGCGATCAGGCCGGCGTGAGCAGGCTGCAGCGAAGCGGGCCTGATTTGCACCCGCGTGTCTTGAACCCGCTTGTCTTGAGCCTGCCTGACTTACACCCGCTTCACTTTTTCAAGCATGCGAAAGACGGGGCGAGACTTTCCAACGAAAAGCCGCTTGAGCATTTTGGGAAGGCAGCGGCGCTCGAGGGTGTTGCGGCGGGTGCGGGTACGGTCAGCCATGTGATGCTCCGAAATGAATTTGCCAAACCTGAGATTATAGCGTCTGACGTCACCATTTCGAGAGCTGCCCCCTGATGAAGCTTCTCTTTGACCTGTTTCCCGTCATTCTGTTTTTCGCCGCCTTCAAGCTCGGCGACATCTATCTGGCCACCGGCATTGCGATTCTGGCAAGCATCGCCCAGATCGGTTGGCTCAAGATTGCCCGTCGCCCGGTCGAGCCGATGCAGTGGGCAGGCCTGGTCATCATCGTCGTGTTCGGCGGTCTCACCCTCATCCTGCGCGATGAGACCTTCATCAAGTGGAAGCCCACGGTGCTTTACGTATCCCTTGCGGCAGCGCTGGCGGTGAGCCGGTGGGTGTTTGGCCGCAACCTGATCGAGAAACTGATGGGCGCGCAGATTCAACTCCCCCCTGCCATCTGGAACCGGATCAACCTCGCCTGGGTTGTATTTTTTGCCTGCATGGGCGCGCTCAATCTGTGGGTTGCCTATTCGTTCAGCACCGACGTCTGGGTCAATTTCAAGCTGTTTGGCACCATGGGGCTCACGATCGCGTTTGTGATCGCTCAGGCGCTCTACATGAGCCGATTCGCCCAGGACAACACCCCATGAGACCCGAACCGTCGGAAATTCTGGCCCGTCTGTCTGAACGTTTTCCAGACGCGAAAACCGAGGTGATCGACGACAGCCACCTCCATGCCGGTCATGCTGGCGCGAGCGGCGGAGCGGGCCATTACACCGTCCGCATCACCTGGGCAGGCTTCGCGGGCAAGCCGCCGGTTGCCCGCCATCGGCTCGTGTATGATGCCCTGCAAGACTGGATGCCCGAGCGCATTCACGCGCTTTCCATTCACGCGGTTGCGTAGCGTGAGCGACCCCGTCTGCTAGCTGGCCCCCATCTTCGCTTGCCGCGCAGCAACCGTGCGCAGGCCATTCAGGAACTCCGAATGATTTCTACCCAAACCTGCCGCACGACTGTGTCGCGGCCAGCCTGTTTTCGGTTTCTGGTCGTACAACTGGCCCTCGGGCTGGCGGTGGCCGCACCGTTCAACGCATCTGCTCAGGCACAGAAGCCCGCCACGCCTGCCGTTCCGGCAGCTGTCGCGACCGTAAATGGCAAGCCCATTTCGGCGCAGCGGCTTGACGACGTTGTCAACCAGCTCTCGTCCCAGGGGCGTGCCGACACGCCCGAACTCCGGGCGGCCATTCGCGATCAGTTGATCATTCGGGAAATCTTCGCGCAGGAGGCCGAGGCCAAGGGATTCGGCCGCAATCCCGACCTCACCCGCCAGCTTGAACAGATGCGCGAAGACCTGCTGATCCGGGCGCTGATCCAGGACCATCTTTCGAACGTCGATCCGGTCACCGAGGACGACGTCAATCGCGAGTACCAGCGCCTGCACGGGGACGCCGGCGGCGACAGGGAATATCGCGCCCGGCACATTCTGGTTGACAAGGAAGAAGAGGCCCGCCAGATCATCGCCCAGCTTCGCAAGGGCGAGAAGTTTGAAACGCTGGCGCGCCGGTCACGCGACATTGGCTCTGCACAGCAGGGTGGCGACCTCGACTGGGCAACGCCCGACACCTACGTCAAGGAATTTTCCGAGGCGATGGTTGCGCTCCAGAAGGGGCGATTTACCGAGAAGCCGGTACGTACGCAGTTCGGCTTTCACGTCATACGGCTGGACGACATACGCACCACAACACCGCCGCCCATTGCGCAGGTCGCGCCACAGATTCGCCAGGATCTGGAGCGGGCACGCGTGGATCGGCTTCAGCAGGCGCTGCGCGCCAAAGCCAAAGTCCAGTAGTGCAGACCCGCGTCAGCTGCTGCGAACAGGGTTCGCCCTCAACCTGCTGAACCCGGATCGCGTTGACTCGCCGCACGACGGCGATCGGCGAAAAACCCCCGAAGCAGGCTGGCCGACTCGTCAGCCAGCACGCCAGCGGCGACAGCCGTGTGCGGTGCCAGCCGGCGATCTTCAAACAGGTTCACCACGCTTCCGCAGGCGCCGGTCTTGGGGTCTTGCGCACCGAACACCACCCGCCGGATACGCGCGTGTTGAATCGCGCCGGCGCACATCACGCACGGTTCGAGTGTGACGTAGAGATCACAGCCAGGCAGACGGTAATTGCCCAGCGCTGCGCCGGCATCACGGAGGGCCAGCACCTCCGCATGCGCGCTGGGGTCGTGACGGTTGATGGGATGGTTGTGACCGCGACCGATGATCCTGCCCGCCTGCACCACCACGGCGCCCACCGGGACCTCGCCGCTTGCGAGGGCGAGCCGGGCCTGCTCAAGCGCGGCCCGCATGAAAAACGAATCGTCTGGACTCTCGCCCGCATTGCCCGGGGCGGTGTCTGCAGTGGCCGCTGCGCGCGGCGCTTGCACGCTCAGGCCGATTTCTGAATCACCGACTTCGCTGCGTCGGCGAGTTCCTTGACCACCGTGCTCTGCAGCTGCGTGATCATGGCCCACTCCTGAATCTGCTTCTGGAGCACCAGTAGATCCGACGGGGTCTGGGTTTGCGAGGCAGCCTGCGCCTGGATGGTCGCGCGCAAGGTGGTCTCGGCATTGCTGACCGCAGTGAGCATGGTCTGCGACACGTAGTCGAGACTGAGTCCGTTACCGGGTAAGACATTCATGGTGTTGGCTTCCGTGTGGCTGAACCGCGTATCTGATCGGGCCCTGTTTGGAAAGGATTGGGCGCTGCAACCGTGTGCGCGGTCCCGGCCGCAGACAGTACCTCGGATGCGGCTTCGATCGCAAGTTGTGCGGCCTCGATGCGCCGATACTGCGCCACTGGCAGGTGACCCGACGACAGGCTGCGCAGGCGTTCGGAGAGCGAAGAGAGCAGCTGCCGGCATTCTCCCAGCGCCTGAGCCGCCTCGGGGCTTGCAAGCCGCTCCTCGAGTTTGCTGAAGGTAATGACCTGGTCGCTCACCTTGCCACCCGATGCTGAATGCCATTCGCATCTTCAAACACGAGTTCGGTGTCGCTGATGGCGGCCAGCCGGTAGCCGTTCACGATTCCGCCCGGCAGCACCCGGTGACCGTCCGCAAACAGCAGATAAGAAAGGGGTCCGCTCTGAATGGCAACGATACGAGGCAGCTTGGGCGGGGGCAGCACAGCCTGAGTGGCTGCGGCTGCAATCGGAGCCGCTGCCGGATCGGACAGGGTGAGCGCCACACGGGCAGGCAGTCGATCACTGAACCGCTGGTTGAATCTGAGCAGAATCTGCTCCCACATGGCGGAACGCTCTCGGGGAATCATGCCGTCAATGCTGATCCGGGCATCGGCCCAGGCAACCTTGACCGACCCGAAGCCCAGCCCCTGCAACTCGCCCCCCAGCTGCGCGGCTGCGTCCTCAGGCGTGGTAAGACCGCTCACCATTGCAACGGTCTGAGGAAGCCGCTCTTCGAGAATCGAACGCGCGCGCGAGCCGTCCTCCGGGCGAAGTACAAGACCGGTCATGCGAATCCGGCCTCCGGGCAGCGCCTCGGCGCCGAACCCCTCGGGCAGCAGTCTGGCCGCGTCCCGCACACGCTCGCCAAACTCGGCCTGGGTGAGAAGCGCGAGCGCAAGCCAGCGCCGCTCGGGCGACAGCAGCTGAATCACCTGGTCCTGTTCATCCACACTTTCAAGAACGCCGGTCACCTCGATCCGACCGTCGGGCCGAAGCGCCACTCGAACCACATCATTGAAACCGGCGGCAGCGATACGCTCCACAACGCGCGCGAGGTCCTGCGCATCAGCGCCGGTGGCAGGCGCGGGCGCGGCCGCCACCGGCAGCTCGACGGGCGTCGCGCGAAACATCCGGAGGAACGGATCTGTGAGGCCCGCTGCATACCACGCCAAGCCAACCAGTATCGCGCCCGGGGCGAGCAACCAGACCCTGTTTCCGCCCGGGGATCGACCCGCCTGCGAAGCCGCGACGGCAACGGGTTCGAGCGACCCGGCAGTGTTGTCAGCGACCGGAGGGATGGCCTCTGGCAAATCGCCGGGACTGGCCGGTGGAGCGCCCTCTGAATTCGGGCCCAGCCCCTCCCCGTCCGTGCTGATGTCGGCTGCGCTGGTGCTGGGCGGGAACGCACCGCTCGATTTGCCGTCACCTGCTTCAGGCCGAACCCAGGCAATCGGCAGATCGGTTGCGCCCGACCAAGACTCCCCTGTTGGCTGCACGGTGAGGACGAGCGGACCTGCACTCAGGCCCTGCCCTCTGGGAATGGTCTGTCGGGTCCCATCCGGCTCCAGCCAGATCCACCCCTCGGCACTGGCCTCAAGACGTGCCTGTTCGAACGGCGCGTCATGCAACACCACATCGCAATTGCGCGAGCGACCAATCGTGAGGCTCTCGCCCGGCGACAACGACAATGACGCGCCGGCGTGCACCCCCGACAACAACCGCAATTCAAGCGGTGTGGTGTCCACCTCGCCCTGGACCTTGCGGGCGTCGTTCACAGGTCCACCCTGGCAAGCGGCTGAATGTTCACCTCAGGCACCAATTCCTGATAGGACAGCACCTGAAGATCGTAGAGATCGGCTTCGATCAGCTTTCGCATGTAGCGCCGAATATCCATTGAAGCGAGCAGTACGGGACGGGCGCCGCTGGTGGGAAGCTTGCCAACGGCCTTCTTCAGGTTGTCGACAAGCTTGCGCGAGGCCGCCGGGTCAAGCGCAAGATAACTTCCTGCCGAGGTCTGCCGAATCGCGCTCCGCACGGTTTCCTCCACCTTGGGTGCCAACAGGTAGGCGGGCAGCATGTTCTGCCCCGAGGAATACTTGAAACTGATCTGCCGCTTGAGCGAGCCACGAACATATTCAGTGAGAAGCACCGAGTCCTTTTCCTTTTGGCCCCACTCGACCAGCGACTCGAGGATGGTCCTCAGGTTGCGAATCGAAATATCTTCCGACACCAGGCGCTGCAAAATCTCGCCGATTTTCTGCGTAGGCATCACCCGCGTTGCCTCCTTCACCAGGTCGGGGAAGCGCTGCTCCATGGCGCCAAGCAAAAACCGCGTCTCCTGAACGCCAATAAATTCTGCGGAGTATTTCCTCAACACCGTCGCAAGATGAAAGGTGAGGATCTGGGTGGGGTTCATAAACGACATCCCGGCCCTGGACAACAGCTCGGCCGTTTCGGTGGCCACCCAGATCGACTCCACGCCTGGCAAAAAGGCCCGGTCCTTTTCGAAGTCAACGCCAAGCGCAGAAAGTTTGTCGGCAGACTCCCGGACCAGCACCTGATCGATTCGCAACATTCCCTGCGCGACCGGCACCTCGGTCAGCACGATGTGATAAGTGTTCGCGTCCAGCCGGTCGTTGAAGCGCAGTTGGATTCCGGGAAACGGCACGCCGAGATCGAAATAGAGCGCCCGCCGGATCTTGATCAGTTCATCGTTCAGTTCATCGGCCTTCAGTGCCGTGCGGAGGTTGTCCGCCACATCCAGAATCAGCGGAACGGTGGGAACAAACTCATCGGTGCCGTCACCGCGCGTGGGTTTTCTCGCCGCTGAATCGCTTGCGGCGAGCGCCGGCACCTCGGTGATTTCACCGGTTTTCTCGTCAATCTGTCGCCGCGGCCGCATGGCAATGCCCATCGCAATCAGCGGAATGCCAAGCAACAGGAACACGAAGGAAGGCATTCCGGGGATGAACCCCATGCCGAGCGCAATGCAGCCCCCTATGATGAGGGCGCGGGGCTGCGCCAGGATCTGCGAACCGATGTCCTTGCCGACGTTGGACGGCCCCTCGTCGGATTGCACCCGGGTCACGATGATGCCCGCGCAGATCGAGATGAAGAGCGCCGGGATCTGGGAAATCAGGCCGTCACCGATCGACAGAATGGAGTAGGTCTGCATTGCCTTGCCGGCGGTCATTCCCCGTTGCAGCATGCCGATCAGGATGCCACCCAGCAGATTGACCGCCACAATGATCAGGCCGGCGATGGCATCGCCCTTGACGAATTTCATGGCGCCGTCCATGGCGCCGTACAACTGGCTTTCCTTCTCGACTGCCCGCCGCCGGCGCTTGGCCTCGTCCATGTCGATGGTGCCGGCGCGCATGTCGCCATCGATCGCCATCTGTTTGCCGGGCATGGCATCGAGCGAGAAACGCGCGGCCACCTCGGCCACGCGCTCGGCGCCTTTGGTGATTACCACGAACTGCACGATGGTGAGGATCAGGAACACCACCAGGCCAACCACCAGATTGCCACCCACGACAAAATTGCCGAAGGTATCGATGATGCTGCCGGCATCGCCCTGGAGCAGAATCAGCCGGGTGGTGGCAATAGAAATCCCCAGCCGAAAGAGCGTGGTGACCAGAAGAACCGACGGAAATGACGAAAACGCGAGCGGCGTCGGGAGATACATCGCCACCATCAGCAAAACAGCCGACAGCGTCATGTTCATACCGATCAGGACGTCGACCAGGAGCGTGGGCAACGGCAGGATCATCATGAAGATGATCGCCACGATCATCACCGCAAGCACGATGTCGTTCCGGCTCGCTGCCTTCAAGGCGAGACCCTGGAGCGCTGCTTGAAGTCGGTTCATGCTGCGAGGTCCAATGGGGATTGCGCCGCGTCGCGAAGCGACAGCCACGCCCGCATCGCCGCCGAGGCTTCGGTGGCCCGGCCCACCGCCGAAAGCGCTTCCGCGCGTGCGAGATGAAACACCGCGTCGATCTGACCGCCGAGTGCGATTCGGTCGAGCGCGATCAGGGCCCGCTCCGGTCGTCCCGCAGCGAGCGCGGCCACCGCCACCAGGCGCGCATGCGACATCACATCAGGCTCCAGCGCCTCGAGCCCTGCAAACACGGTGAGCGCCCGCTCGGCCTGTCCCTGCTGAAGAAAAAACCCGCCCAGCAGCGCCAGCGCGTCTCGTTCGGCATCGGGAAGCGGCAGGCCCATGTGCTCACCCCTGAAGCAGCAGGCTCTGGTTCTGACGAACCAGGTCGCGCAGGGACAGCATCTGCCGCACCTCGGCGTTCAATCGGCGCAGCGCCAGATCGACCTCCGGCGCGTCGCTGCGCTCGCCCGCGGCGCGCGGCCGGGCATCGAGCCGTTGCCTGACCTGCTCGAGCGCATCGGTAAAGCCGCTGCTGCTCAGGACCTCCGGCGATACGGTCTTTGGATGCCCCCACTGCCGGATCAAGGCGCTGGTGCCGCCCGCCGCCAACAGTCGATCGACCTCGCCCACATAAGGCATGCCGGTTGGCGGAATGGCGCGCGAATCAGGAAGTGCCGCCGTGGGGAACTCGGCCTCCACCGGCAGGCCGGCGAGACCAAAGTTCAGCGCATAGCTGGAATCAATTGTCGTGGCCATGACACTCAGGCAGGTTGAGCCAGGCGTTCAGCCCAGGCGAGGAGCCGCTCGGCCGTCTTCATGAGCGAATCCGGCGAAAGTTGCGATTCGGTCAACCGGGCCGCGCCAACGATGCAAAACTCCGACCCCGAACCTCGGCTTCCCACCTGAAGCGCGACGCCGGGCAGGTCTCGCGCCTCGGCGCTTTGAAGAATTTTGCGCACAAGCGGATCGTCCGGGTAGGGAACTGGCTGCACGACGTGAACCAGGAGATCACGACCGCACAAAAGCAAGCCAACGGTGACGCCGGTGTCGAGCTCGAGCGATGCCTGGCCGGAATCGAGCGACAGGCTGGGCAAACCCATCGCACGCCCGAACTCCTCTGTTGCACGCCAGGCATCCATCAGCAAACCGTCCAATTCATTCGACGATTCCCTCTTCCCGGTCAATGGCGTAGTCGACCGCGTCCTGCGCTGCGTCGATCAGGGTTTGTCTTGCCTCGGGTGTTGCGAACACCTTCACCGGAATCTCCTTGACCAGATTCCGGACCCCCGAGAGGAAGTCAACCGTGGCAGCGAGTGGGTCCATCGCGCGATAACGATCGGCGAGACGCTTGAAGTGGTCGGCATCGACCCAGCGTTCCCCGGACAGGCTGACGAGATCGCTGGTGAGCTGGTTGGGCGCAAACGGCGCCGTCCCGTGTCGGGCCTGCAACTGGCCGGACAGCTCACCGCTTGCCTCCAGAAGCGTACTTACGACTTCCAAATGATAAAGGTCGCTCACCAGCGACTGCAGCCTGGTCTTGTCGGTAGAGGAGCGCGATGCAGCCAGATCGAGGCCGAGCGCAGCGATCATGGCGCGGTGAGCATCCAGAAAACTCGCTGCGGCGCCCCCGTCGCTGACCAGTCGCAGCAGGTGATTGACCACGCCGCCAAGCGAGTCGGCACCAATCGCCGCATCGTGATAGGCAGAGCGGAACTCACGCGCCTGATCTGCACTGAGCCGGCTGTAAACCTCCACCGTGTTGACGTCGGCGAGGATGGACTCGCCACGCTCGGCGAACATCTCCTCCAGCACTTCGCGAACCGCAGCCGCAGCTGCGCCCCCAGCATCGGGGCCGGCCTGCCCGGATTCAATTTCATCGGCGGCGTCGAGCAGGAGGAGAAACTGCGCGGTGGGGTCGCCGTCCGATTCCTCTGCAAACTGCCGGATTCGGTCAGGCCGCTTGAGGATGGCGCGAGCCAGATCTCCCTGAGCCGTTGCACCGCCTTCGCCCGATTCACGCTCCTCGTCGGCCGACCGCCCGCCGCGGGGCTTTCCCAGCCTGGTGTGCTCGAGCGCCTTGTGCCGAACCTCGCGGGAGAGGCCCGCAAGCGCACCGCCAGTGAGAATGGTTCGCTCTTTCACCCCTCGCTGCTGCATCCGCGCCGCAAACGCCTGCGTGAGTTCACCGGCAGCATCGAGCAGCACATTCTGTTCGCTCGTCTGGCGCTGAACCACCTTGCGACCAGCGAGATGCGCCTGCGTGCCCCCGGGGAGCGAGGCCTGACCTGCGAACTGCCCGGCCGACGTGGACGGTGCGGTGACCGATCGGGTTTGATTCATGAACTTTTTAACGGACTGACCGGCAGCTGAACGTGACAGGAAGTCCAGTTACTCAGACGCCTGCCAGCAGGATCACCGGTGGGGTATTCCAAATCCAACCGACCGAGTATAGTGTCGCGGTTCTTTGTCGCCTAGCTGAGCCTCTCACCTACAGGCTCGTCCAGGAGCATATTCGTCGAATATGCAACAAACCAACAATCTATCCGCATCGAATATGCCGACCGATATTGAACAGCTGATTGCCGACGCCGAAGCAGCGATCGAGAAGGCGCAGTCCGGTGATTTCAGCAACTGGTGCCAGGCGCAGGGTTTCGATCCAGAAAAAGTCCGGGAACTTTTTCAAGCCGAAAGCAATCCCGATCTCGAGCGGCAGGCCCGGGAGCTTTTTGCCGACGACATGGCCGATATTGCCCGCGAGGTCGAATCGCGCGCAGCCGAGCTTGGCATTTCTCCGCCTGCGGTCGCTCCCCAGGCATCTGCCGCGCGGCAGCGCCGGCGGATGGGAATGGTGTAAGGGGTATTTCATGACTCGAATCGGTTCTGGCAGCGCGGGCGGTCTTTCCGGCGTCAGCTCAATCAGTCTGGATGGACTCGATTTAAATACCACCGACATTGAAACACTGCTCGCGGCGGTTCAGCTCAGGCGAGCCGACCTCATCGAAGGTCAATTAAGGCAGCAGGTTCAGGATGTCCAGGGCCGAAATAACGCACTGGCTGCGCTCAACACGCTCAAGGGCAGTATCAGTACTCAGGCGTCATATTTTGGTGGCGATGCCGGGAAAGGTCAGCTGATTGACCAGGCGCACTACAACCCATCCAATTACGACAAGGAGCGGTTGAAGAAGGCCTACACGGACGACCCGGAAAAAGCATTGACCGACGCGCAGGCGGGGCTCTACGGCGACGCCGGGAAGGAACTTGCCGAGTTCGCGCAGTCGCTGCGCAACAACGGATTCGACGACCAGACCGTATACAAGGTCGGAAATGGCAGTGTTACCGCCGCCGAGCTCGATTCGGTGAAAACGGCCGTTAATGCCAAGGCCGACAGCCTGTCCAGCAGTCAACAACTCGACATGATTCGCCTGCAGGCTCTGCAGCAGCGCAGAACCGAATCGTTCGATGTGGTCACCAACACCTACAAGAAGATGGGCGACAGCCGCTCCAGTGTTGTGTCCAACATGCGCTGACTTGACGCGTGTTTCATGGAGAAATAATGAATTCGATCAATCCGGCTTCAGCATCCGCCCCTGGCATCACAATCGGATCGGGCGCGGGCGACATTTCGGTTGACGATGCCTTGGTTCTGGTTCAAATCGATCGCGTTCGCCTCTGCGAATCCCAGCTTACCGATCAAATCAACACCATCAGGTCGCGAAACGACCAGATGAGGAAACTGAACGATATTCAGTCAGTGCTCCTCAAGGTCAAGGGGATGTTCGAGAAAACCGAAGGCGATGCGAAGTTTTCGGATATTCCCGGCATTACCGATAAATTGGTGGCTGGGAAAACAGCAGACGGAAAGGAAATTGAAAAGGCACCGCTCACCGAAATGCGGGCTGCCGCAAAGGCCTGGCAGGATGCCGGACTCGACCCGACTTATGGCGCCAAGTTGAGCGGCCCGCTTTGGGCCAAGGTCGATTTTCGGTACAAGGACATCGAGGTCATGACCACCATGGTCAAGTCGCAAATCGACTCCATGTCTAGCAGTTCGCAAATGGACATGGTGAGGCTGCAATCGCTCAACAACAAGCGTTCCGAAGCCTTTGACACCATGACCAACAGCCTCAAGAAGCAGCAGGACAACAAATCATCGATCGTCGGCAATTTCAGGTAAGAGCCGATCCGGGTTTTTCGTATCTGAATAAACAAAGGGAGATTGCAGCAAATGAGCACGCCAGCAATTGGAAACACAGCGGGCACGGGCAGCGTTTATCTTGGAACTGATGTTGGCAGTCTCAGCATTGAAGACGCCCTAATGCTGGTGCAAATGGACCGGGTACGCCTTTGCGAATCGCAGTTGCAAGACCAGATCAACACCATTCGCGACAAAAACGAGCAGATGCGGAAGCTGAACGACATGAAAAGTCAGCTCCTGCAGCTCAAATCGGCATTTGCCGATGACGCCAAGGGCACCGACTCGCTCTCTGGCCAAAGCAAATGGAAAGACAACGCCGACAAGATCAAGCAAACCGCCCAGTCACTCAGTGACGCCTGGAGCAAGGCGGGGCTTGACGCGAGTTACATCGACAAGATCAAGAACGGCACAATCACCAAGGGCGAGATCGACGCCGCTGACCAGATCATCAAGAGTTCGGTCGACAGTCTCAGCAGCAGCTCTCAGATGGACATGGTTCGACTGCAATCGCTCAACAACAAGCGAAGCGAGGCGTTCGATACCATGACCAACATGCTCAAGAAAGCTGCCGACAGCAAGTCGTCGGTGGTTTCCAATTTCCGTTAATTGAGCGCCCACCGGAGTATTTGTGATGGCTGATTCAGCGCCACTTACCGCAGGCCAGGAGTCCTACATTGCCAAGGCGAGCGAGCATTTTGCCGCGGGTGGCACGCTTGGCGACCTTCACGGCATGACAGACCGTGACTACGAGGCGATGTATGCCGTGGCTCATGGCATGTATGCCCAAGAGCGTTACCGCGACGCCCAGAAACTGTTCGATTTTCTCGTTGCCTGCAATCCGTTTGACCGCCGTTTTCATCAGGCACTCGCATCTACCCATCAAATGACCGGTGACTACGAGCAGGCCATCAGCTACTACTCGATGGCGTCGGTCATGGACATGA
>JBMSQB010000064.1:0-26517 GCA_049423065.1 Burkholderiaceae bacterium | reverse complement strand
GTAATTCCAGCCCAGGCGCGAGTCGAGCGGCGCGTGATCCTTACTTCAGCACCCTGAACAACGCCGAGTAATCGTCAGTCCAGGGGCGCAAACCCGGGATGGTCTCAAACGCTGTCGTGGCGCCGTGAAGCGCCGGCTCACGGTCTAGCGTCGGATTGCGAGACACCAGCACCCAATCGGTATTGTTGAACGGCGCATCGCCCTCCGGGCGGTCGAATACGCGCACGGCATGGAGCCCGGCTTCACCCGCAAGGCCGGCAACCACTGGCGCGAGTTTCAGGAATCGGTTGGTGACATGAAAAGCCACGATTCCCTGGGGCTTCAGCTGCCGGATGTAAGCGGCCAAGGCCTCGCGGGTGATCAGATGCACGGGAATTGAATCGCTCGAGAACGCATCAATCACCAGCACATCAAAGCCCTGTACGGGTTCGCGTTCAAGCTGCAGTCGCGCATCGCCAGTCACTGTTTCGATACGGGCTTTCGAATCGCGAAGAAAGCTGTAGTGGGTTTTCGCGACGTCGATCACCTCAGGGTCGAGTTCATAGAAGCGGAAGGTATCCCCCGGTCGTCCCCAGGCAGCCAGCGTGCCGGTACCCAGGCCGATCACGCCCACCTTGACCGGGCCCTCCCGCTGGCGCAGGGCAATGGCGCGGCCCACGCCTGATGTGGGCCCGTAATAGGTGGTGAGTTCATTCTGGCGTGCGGGTGCCAGGAACTGTTTCCCATGCAGGATCACGCCGTGCAGCAGATTGCGTGTGGCATCGCGGTCGTTGGTCGAGCCTTCATCTTTGACGCGCAACGATCCATAAAAGTTGCGCGACATGAGTCGCGCATCCGAGACCATCGAATCCACGTACAGCCATACATACACGCTGCAAACGCACACGACCGCGACCGCAGTGAGGCGCAGCGCCAACGCCGCCTGCCGCACGATCCAGAGCGCGGCGAGTGCTGTCGCGATGAGGCCGATACCCACTTCCCAGTAGCCGCTGAAGAGTTTGGGCGCCACGATGCCGACCAGGAGCCCGCCCAGCGCGCCGCCGAGCGACAGCATGAGATAGAAGCGCGTGAGCCAGCGCGGTGACGGCCGCATGGCGGCGAGTTCGCCGTGGGCAAACATGCAGCAGACGAACAGCCCCGCCGAGTAGAGCGGAATTTCGATCAGGATGGGCAGCACCTCGCCCTCTGCGTGCAACCCCCAGGCCATGGCAGCGAGCAGCGCGAACAGCGGCAAAACGAACAGGCGGCGGCTGTACCAACCCCGGCCCTCGAAGCAGAGGATGAAGGTGATCAGATAAAGCGTGAGTGGCAGCAGCCAGAGGAACGGAATCGAGGCGACGTTGATCGTGATGTGGTTCGAGATGCCCAGCAGCAGGTAGGAACCCAGTGCCGAGAAAATGAGCCACGACAGCTGGTGAGCGGCGCTTGGCGGCGAGCCAGCATCGACCGGTATCGGCCCGGGCGCGGCGGCCGGGGTGCTGGAGTCGGTGCGCGCGCCGGGGCGCGTGGACGGTCGCAGCGACTGAAACGCGGCCGCTATCACCAGGATGGCAAAGAGCCCATAGGCGCCGCTCCAGATCCAGGTCTGGGTACGGGTAGGAATCCAGGGCTCGAACAGGAAGGGGTAGCCCACCAGCGCAAGGAGCGAGGCGAAGTTGGACAGCGCAAACAGCCGGTAGACCGTGCCGTCGGGGAAGCTTCGTGCAAACCAGGCCTGAACCAGCGGGCCGGTGGTCGAGAGCAGCAGATAAGGCATGCCGATGGTCGCAATCAGCAAGCCGAGAATCTGCCAGGTGGGGTCTTCGTCGCCCAACGGTTTCCACGCCGCATCGGGAATGATGGGCAGCGCCGCGAGGCTGAGCGCCACCAGCGCGCCGTGCACGATCACCTGCGTGCGGGGCTTTAACCAGCGAATGCTCGCGTCGGCATAGGCATAGCCCACCAGCAGCGCGACCTGAAAAAACACCATGCAGGTGGTCCAGACCGCAGCCGATCCGCCGAACCACGGCAGGATCTGTTTGGCCATCAGGGGTTGAACCAGAAACAGGATGAAAGCGCTGACGAAAATCGTCGCAGCGTAAATGGCCATGATGGTGGGCAGAGTGGTGAGCCGCCCCGGGACAGGCTGGCAGTGCCTGGGTCCGGGGCAGCGGGGGCGATGGGACGCCTGGGCAACCAGCCAGTTGCCCAGGCGAAAACGGTCAGTCGACCGCGATGGTGTTGCGCAGGATTCCGACCCGATCGATTTCAATTTCGATCACATCACCGTCCTTCATCCAGACTGGCGGCGTGCGGCGCGCGCCCACGCCGCCTGGCGTGCCGGTCACGATCACGTCGCCCGCTTCAAGCGGCGCCACCGTGGACACATAGGCGATCTGGCGCGCAATGTCGTGCAGCATCATGTCGGTGGTGGCGCGCTGCATTTCCTGGCCGTTCAGGCGGGCGCTGAGTGTCATGATCGTGCCGAACGGGATTTCGTCGGCAGTGACCATCCAGGGGCCGAAACCGCCAGTACGATAAAAATTCTTGCCTGGCGCGAACTGCGAGGTGTGACGCTGCCAGTCGCGGACGCTTCCGTCGTTGTAGCAGGCGTAGCCCGCTACATGCGCGCCTGCCTGCTCGCGGCTGATCCGCCGGCCGGGCTTGCCAATGATGACGGCAATCTCCGCCTCATAGTCGAGCTGGATGGATTCACGCGGGCGCAGCAGCGGCTGGTTGTGGCCCACCTGGGAGTCGGCGTAGCGCTGAAAAAACGTGGGCTGCTCGGTGAAGTCGCGCTGGGTCTCGCGCACATGGTCGGCATAGTTCAGACCGCAGCACCAGATTTTTCCAGGATTCGGAATGACGGGGAGCATTTGCACCGACGCGAGCGGGCAGTCGGCCTGACGACCGGCAATCGCCTGGGCGGCTGCGGTAAGCCCGTCGGCGGCGAGCAGCGACTTGAGATCGGCATAGCGCTTGCCGAGCAGCGCACCGAGGTCGACAATGCCGTCGCCGACGACAGCACCGTAACTGTTCTGTCCGTTGCGGACGAAGCTGGCGAGTTTCAATTCAATCTCCCTGATAGGACGGTGGCCGCCGATGTCGTATCGCATAGCCGTTGAAGGGGCTGCCACAGCAGCCAGCCGCGGAGTAAAGTGCATCCCGGGCCTGCTGTCAAACCACGTCCGGAATCCGGCAGGCGCCCACCTTAGGAGCTATCCGTATGAGCAGGCCTGGTCTCACCTTCGCGCACTTTGGCATGTTCGTCACCGACATCGCCCGCATGGAGCGCTTCTACACCGAGGTGCTCGAGTTCACCGTGACCGATCGGGGGCAGCTCACCGGCCCGAACGGCCCGTTCGATCTGGTGTTTCTCAGTCGTGATCCAGACGAACACCACCAGCTGGTGCTCGCCACCGGCCGGCCGGCTGAGTCGGGATTCAATCCGATCAACCAGATTTCTTTCCGGTGCGACACTCTCGCCACGCTCAAGGCCGCCTACCAGCGGATGATCGCAGCCGGCGCGCGCGAGCTGATTCCGATCACACACGGCAATGCGGTGTCGGTTTATGGCCGAGACCCTGAAGGCAACCGGATCGAGGTGTATTTCAATCTGCCCTGGTATGTCACGCAGCCGATGCGCGAACAGGTCGATCTCACGCAGGGCGATGAGGCGCTGATGCGCACGCTCGAGGCGCACGCCCGCTCGCTACCCGGATTTGAACCGCATGAACGGTGGCGTGCACGGATGGCCGAGCGGATGGGGGTAGCCTGATGAAAGGCCGCTCATCCAAGTTCAGGGGAGGAAGCTGGTGAAAGCGCGCGCCCTCATCGCGGTGCTGGTGATCGCGGCCGGCCTGGCCGCGGGCGCCTGGTGGTTCTCGCCCTGGTGGGTGCTGAATCAGGTGAAAGCGGCCGCCGAGCGCAATGATGCGCAGGCCTTGAGCGACGTGATCGACTATCCCAAGCTGCGTGAAAGTCTCAAGGGCGAGTTCAACTCGGCGCTGGTCGGGCGTCTGCGCGAGGGGGCGTCGGGGCTGGGCGAGGCCGGTCGAACCGGGGCGACGCTGGGCGCGGTGCTTGCATCAGCGTTGGTCGACAAGCTGGTCGAGGTCATGGTCCGGCCCGAGTTTGTCATTCGGGCGATTCGTGATGGCCAGTTCGTATTGCCGGGTCGCTCACCAGGTGAACGCGATCGCGGTCCTGGGGCGGGCGGCAGTGGCCCGCAGGCAGGCGGTGACGCCCAGGGCGGGGCTTCTCGAAGCGGGAGCGGTGCGCAGCGCGGCGGGGCCGTGCCGGGCGCGGGCGCAGCAGCGCCGGGCGGGGCGTCTGCGCCGGGTGCGGTGCAGCAGGGGAGCGGCACCAATGAGCCGCCACGCTTCAAATGGCGCCCGGAGCGCGCCTCGGCGGATCGGATGATTGTGTGGGTTTCTCGCGCCGACCCGGTTGCGCCGGCATCAGCCGCTCCGTCGAATGAATTCGGTCTGGTGTTCGAGCGGCGGGGATGGCTCGACTGGAAACTGTGCGCGGTCCGGTTGCCCCCGGGTCTGGCTGGCGGCCGCTGAGGCGCCTTACTGCGCGGGCGCGCCCCGCCGCGCAAAGCGCACCACGTCATCGGCCACCGCCTCGCAAGCCTGCACAGCGGCTGGGTCGGCGGGCTGACCATCGTGACCAAACGGTCGCTGGCGCGAATTGAGGGTGGCAGCATAGGGCGTAGGCCACCCGCGTAGCGAATGCACGATGGCGCGCAGCGCCGCAACCGTTGCTCCCATGGCCTGCGGACCGTCGGCGCACACAATGGTGCCCACCGCCCGGTCCTGCAGATAGACCCGCTGATCGCCTCGCAGGTCTTCGATGAAATCGATGGCGTTTTTGACCAGACCCGACACACTCCCGTGATAGGCCGGGGTTGCGATGATCACGCCGTCGGCCCGTCGCAGGGCGTCAACCATCAACCGCGCCTGACTGCTGCGTTCGCTGCTGCCCGGGTCGTAGATCTCGGCCGGCAAGGCGCCGCCGGCAAACAGTGCGGTGTCACAGCCCAGATGCTCGGCGCGGGCGAGCGCAGCGCGCAGCGCCCGCTCGGCGGTTGAGCCCTCGCGCGCCGTGCCACCCAGGCCAACGATCAGCGGACGTGAATTCATGGTGGGATTCCTTGACGGGACACCGGGCAGGCTGGTGTCCGACCGCTTGCCGTTCAGCGCCTGGCGAGCCGCTCGTTCTGGGGGAACATGGCCCGACGCGCGGCGTCGTCCATGTCGGTCTTGAAGCTGTGTCGCTTGCGGAGTTCTTCGACCCGGGCGGCTGCCGGGCGGGCATTGATCGCATCGAGCAGGCGCTTCAGATGCGGATAGCGCGACCACGCCTCCTTGTCATCGAGCACGAACGGGACCATGCGGGCCCAGCCCCAGAACGCCATGTCGACGATGCCGTAGTCGTTGCCAACCATCCAGGTTCGCGAGGCGAGATGGTCATTGAGGATTCCCCAATGGCGATGGGCTTCGAAATCGTAGCGGTTGAGCGCGTATTCCTTGGGTTCGGGGGCGGCTGTCCGAAAGTGCACCGCCTGACCGGAATACGGGCCGACGCCGCTCGCAATGAACATGAGCCAGGACAGGGTCTGCGCGCGCTCGCTGGATGCCGGATCACGACTGACAAATCGCCCGTGCTTGTCAGCGAGCCAGAGCAGGATCGCGTTGCTGTCGAAGACCACCGTGCCTGCGTCATCGATCGCTGGCACCTTGGCGTTCGGGTTGATGGCCTTGAAGTCGGCCGTGTGCTGCTCGCCCTTGCGGGTGTCGACCGGAACCGCCTCATAGGCCACACCCAGTTCCTCGAGCAGCAGCGCGACCTTCATCGGATTGGGTGCGAGGTTGTACCAGAACCTGATCATGGCGGATTCCTTCCGTTTGGCAGAGGCCGACAGTGTATCGCCAGACGGATATCCCGGGCTCCGAGGCGGGCGCGGAAGCGGCACGGCAGCGGGCCCGCACGCGGGTGCCGGCGCTATACTCATTGCGACTGAATACGGAGGGGCAGGCAATGGGTGGGCGCATGCCGTCACGGCGTGCTTTCGGATGGGTGACCGCGGCGGCGCTCGCGGGCCTTGCATCGTTTCATCGTGTGGCGCAGGCGCGCCAGCACGATCTCACGGTGGCGCAGATCGCCAACCGGTTGCATGCCGTCCCGTTTCTGCTCGCCCGTGAACGCGGCTGGTTTGGCGAAATGGCGGGCATCGGTGTGAGGGGGTTCATCGGCTCGTCCGAAGGCGGGGCAACGCTTCGAAATGCGCTGGCCGCGGAGGTGCCCTATGGCGAGGTCAGCCTGCCGGCCGCCATAGCGGCCATCGGGCAGGGCATCGAACTGTCAATCGTTCACGGCGGTGTGCAGACAGTGTCCGATCAGGTATGGGTGGTGCGGCGCGGCGAATCTGCCATTGCTTCCCCGCGCGACCTGGCTGGCCGCAAGGTGGGCTACACCGCACCCGGCACGCTGAGCGACATGGTGAGCCGCGCCATGATCGATTCGGTTGGGCTCGCTTCGCGTGTAGAGCGCAAGATCGTGGGGCCGGTCCGCCAGAAGCTTGCCGCGCTTCGCGACGGGACGGTCGATGTGGCGATGGTGGCCGAGCCGCTCTTTACCCGTGAGCGCGACTGGCTGCGCCCGGTATGGAGCGCCGACGAGGTGCTGGGGCCCTGCGTTCAGACGGTTGGCGTGGTGCGCAGCGACTGGATGCTTCGGCATGGCGCGACGCTGCGCGGCATCGTTGCAGCCCGCCGCCGCGCCGTGCTGGCCATCCGCGACGAGCCGGGGCAGGGTGCGCTGGTAATCAGCGGGCACTACGGCATCGAGCCCGCCGCCGCGCTGGCCATTGTGGAGCGCCTGCTGGCAGGCAGCGGTTTCTGGAGCGACGGCAGCTTTGATGAAACCGGGATGGTCACCATGCAGCGTGGTCTCGAGCGGATCGGTGCGCTTTCGCCCGGCCAGGGCGGCGACTGGCGGCGCGCCTTGCGGGCCGACTACCTGTCCTGAGGCGGAGCGTTGGCGTTCGCGCGGGCATAGCGCTCGCGTGCCTCGCGCCCCAGCGCAGCATTCAGAAGGATGGGACTCAGCACCGTAGTGACCACGCCCATCAGCACCAGCACTGAAAACATGGTGGGCCCGATGAACCCTCGATCGTAGGCGATGGTTGCGACCACCAGTTCCATGACGCCGCGCCCGTTCAGCACGGCACCCAGCGCAAAGGCTTCGCGGTGGGGCATGCCGATCAGCCGCCCGCCCCACCAACCGGCAATCAGCTTGGTGGCAATCGATACCAGCAGCACGACCGCCATGAAGTCGAGCTGACCGAATGAACGGAAGGTGAAGTCGAGACCCAGATCAGCGAAGAAGATTGGCGACAGAAAGCCTGCGGTCACCGAGGCGAGCGTTCGCTTGAGGTCTTCGAAACGCTCGGGCGCGAACTGCCTTCGGTCGAGCAAAAGCGCCCCAAAGAACGCGCCGATCACAAAGTGGAAACCAAGGTTTTCGCTCACCATGCCAAAAAACAGCACAAACACCGCCACCATGCCGAACAAGGCCTCGGCGCCGAAGGTGCCGATCAGTCGTTCGCTGATGCTCGACAGGTTGATGCCACGCCCCTCGAGCCAGCGGATCAGCAGGTTGGCGCTTGCCACCAGCGCGAGCAGTCCGAGCAGCTTGGCGCAGGCTGTTAGGCCGCCGCTCAGCAGGTCGGTCGTACCGGAATCGGCGGGCAGGGCCAGTACGATGCCGAGGATGAACAATGCCACCACGTCGTTCAGCACCGCGGTGGCAATTGCGTACCGGGCAATCGGGGTGTTGATCAACCCCATGTCCGACAGCATCCGGGCGGCCACCGGCAGTGCGGTGATGGCGATGCAGAGCCCCATGAAAACGGTTCGCATCGGGTCGAGGTCGTAGGCCCATGCAACCAGCACGCCGCCGATGAACGGCAGTGCAAAGCCCAGCAGCGCCACCACCAGACCGCGTCCCCGCATGGCAGACACCACGCGCTGGAAGTCCATCTCGATACCGGCGGACAACACCACGAGGAAAATCGCCAGCTGGGCGATTCCCGACAGCGCGTCGTTGGGTTGGATCAGATTGAGCACAGAGGGGCCGAGTACCACCCCGGCCAGCATTTCGCCGACGATTGCCGGCTGCCCCCAGCGCGTGAACAGATGTCCGAGAAGGCGAGCGACGACGATCAGTAGCAGCAGACTGGTGAGCAGTTGCATGGTCCGGGGATTCCGACTCCCAATTTGATGAAAGCCGGGCTTTCTGGAAAATAGAGGAACAATCAAAACAGGGGGAAGTCGGATTATGAAGCCGCTTGGAACGCTGGACGAACTGCCTGGCGAATATCTCGACGCTTTGCGGGCCAGGAACCTGGTTCCGCTCTGGCCCAGCCTGCGCGCGCTGCTGCCGCCGACGCAACCCCGCAGCGCCACGCAGGTGTGTCGCTGGGCCTGGAGCGACATTCGGCCGCTTCTGATGCGCGCGGGCGATCTCACCCCCATGGAAAAGGCCGAACGGCGGGTTCTGGTGCTCGCCAACCCCGGACGCGGGCTGGAGGCGCTGCAGGCGTCGGCCTGCATTTATCTGGGCATGCAGCTGGTGCTGCCGGGCGAAAACGCGCCCAACCACAAGCACACGCCCAACGCGGCCCGCTTTGTGGTGGAAGGCACGGGTGGGGTCACGATCGTAGGTGGCGAAAGCTGCCCCATGGAGCCGGGCGATCTCATTCTCACCCCCACCTGGCAGTGGCACGAGCATCGCCACAAGGGGCCTGGGCCAATGATCTGGCTCGATGTGCTCGACGTGCCGCTGATGGTGGCAATCGACTGCTCCTATCACATTGACGGCAAAACCCAGAAAGCCTCGAAGCCCGCCTGGACCTATGCCTCGGGCGGGCTCGCGCCGATCCGTGATGGCGTGCGCTCAAGCGCCGACTACCCGCTGCTGCGCTATCCCTGGGCCCGTACCCGGGCCGCGCTGGGGGCGCTCGCGACCAGCCTGCCTTCGCGCGAGCCGGTCCTGCTTGCCTACATCAACCCCGAAACCGGCGCTGACTGCCTCAACACCATTTCTTTTTCGGTGCTGATGCTGCGTCCCGGCGAGGAAACCTCGCTGCCGCGCATGTCGGCCGCGCGCATGCTGCACATGGTCGAAGGCGATGCGCAGGCGCTGGTGGGCGATACCACGCTCGATCTGACCCAGTCCGACACAGCGTGTGTGCCGGGGTGGACCACGCTCAAGCTGCAGAACCGGTCGTCAAAGGCGCCTGCCTTCATTGCGATGGCCGACGAATCTCCCGTGCATCGCAAGCTCGGGATCTTCGAACAACGCTGAGCCCCGGCGGCCCCTGGGCTGCTCGCGGATCCTTATAATTCGCGGCTTGCCGACCGGAACCCTTTCGGTCGGCGCTTTATCGGAGCGTGCCCGTGCAGGTGGTCTGTCTCGATCTCGAAGGTGTCCTGGTCCCGGAAATCTGGATTGAATTCTCGCGGCGGACCGGTATTGCCGAACTGTCCCGCACCACGCGCGATGAGCCGGATTACGACAAGCTCATGGGCTTTCGCCTGGGCCTCCTTGAACGCCACGGTTTGAAGCTCGCCGACATTCAACGGGTCATTGAAGGCATGGGTCCCATGACGGGTGCGCGCGCGTTTCTTGATGGACTGCGCGAGCGCTACCAGGTGTTCATTCTGTCGGATACTTTTTACGAGTTCGCGAGCCCGCTGATGCGCCAGCTTGGTTGGCCGTCGCTCTTGTGCCATCGACTGCAGATCGATGCCGAGGGCTTTGTTCGCGGCTGGCGGCTTCGCATGCCCGATCAGAAGCGGGCGGCTGTCAACGCACTGAAAGCGCTCAATTTTCAGGTGATGGCAGCCGGTGATTCCTACAACGACACCGCGATGCTGGGCGCAGCCGATGCCGGCTTCTTTTTCCATCCCCCGGCCGCGATCGTCGCCCAGTTTCCGCAGTTCCCGGTCACCGAGTCCTACGATGAGCTGCGGGCGTTGATCGACGCCGCTGCCGCCCGACTTGCGAGCTGAACTCCGGGCAGCCATCACGGTTGGCGCCGGCGTCATTGTCGCGCTGAACTTCGGCAAGCTGCCCCCCGCGCTCGCGGAGCTTCGAGCCGAATTCGGGTTCACGCTGGTCGAGGTGAGCTGGTTGACCTCGCTTCTCATGTTTGCCGGAGCGTGCTTCGGCATTGCGGGTGGATCGATTGCCGATCGATTCGGCCACCGTCGAACCATGCTGAGCGGCCTCATGCTGGTGGGTGTGGCCGGACTGGTGGGTGCGCTTGCGCATCGCGCCGAGCTGATGTTTGCAAGCCGGATAATTGAAAGTGTGGGCATGCTGCTTGCCGTGCTGCCCGGCCCGGCGATGCTGAGCCGCTGCGTGCCGCCCGAGCGTCTGCGCGGTTGGCTGGGCGGCTGGGGGGCCTACATGCCGCTTGGCATGAGCCTCATGCTGATTGCAACACCATGGCTGATCAGCGCAGTGGGCTGGCGGAGCGCCTGGGTCGCGACGGCTGTCTGTGCGCTTGGCTGGGCGCTCCTGATCGCGCGTGCCCACCCGCGAACCGAGCAGGATGCGGCGCACTCAGCGCGGCCCAGGGCGTCGCTCATGGGCCTGATGGCGCTCACGCTCGCCTCACCCGGCCCCTGGTTGCTGGCGGTGGGCTTTCTTTTCTATGCCGCCCAGTTTCTCGGGGCATTCAGCTTTCTCCCCACGGTGTATCGCGAGGCGGGAATTGATCCGCGCGCGGGAGGGGCCCTTACTGCGGTCGCAGTACTTGGCAACGCCGTGGGCAACCTGGCGTCGGGACACCTGCTGCAGCGCGGCGTTCAACGATCCACGCTGCTGATCACTGCGGCGTGCGTGATCGCCATGATGTCCTGGGTGATCTACGGCAGCACCGCCCCCTTCGGGCTGCGTTATGCGGCAGCGCTTACCCTGTCGATCGTAAGCGGCCTGGTCCCGGGCGTGCTGTTTGCCACCGTGCCCTCCTATGCACCCGATCCGCGAGCCGTCTCGACAACGGTGGGCTGGATGCAGCAAGGCTCTGGCATCGGGCAGGCGTTGTCTCTGCCGTTGATTGCGCTGCTCGCGCAGCGGCATGGGGACTGGTCGCTCACCTGGGTGGCAATCAGCGTTTGCGCGGGGATCGTGGCATTTGTGGGCCTTGCCATGCGCCGGTTTGACGCAGGGCGTACGGGCCAGGCGTCAGCGATCCGGTAGCGCGCGAGCGCGGGC
Source organism: Burkholderiaceae bacterium (assembly GCA_049423065.1). Taxonomy (GTDB): domain Bacteria; phylum Pseudomonadota; class Gammaproteobacteria; order Burkholderiales; family Burkholderiaceae_E; genus SYIM01. The sequence goes on along the minus strand of JBMSQB010000064.1, from coordinate 15,246 downwards.
CAGGCGTCAGCGGTCCAGTAGCGCGCGAGCGCGGGCCATCGCCTCGGGGGCTTGCGCCGCTGCACCCGATACCGTGGGCACGGAAGTGCTGGCCGCCGGGCGGTTGAGCCGGTTGCGGCGCTGGATCAGCCACCACAGAAGACCACCGCCTGCCAGCATCGCGAACGGTCCGATCCACAGCAGCAAGGTGTTGCCTTGCAGTGGCGGCCGGTACAGAACAAAGTCGCCATAACGCGCCACCATGTAGTCGCGGATCTGGTTGTCGCTCTGTCCCTGTGCGAGCAGGGTTTCGATCTGCCGCTTGAGGTCCACCGCCAGATCGGCGTTGGAGTCGGCAAGCGTCTGGTTCTGACAGACGAGACAGCGCAATTCCTCGGACAGGCGCTTGAGACGCTCGGGGGAAGCGGTTTCCTGCGCCTGTGCGCCCGGCGCCGGGGGTGGGGGAGAAGCCGACATGGTCTGGACCGACGGTTAAGCCTTGAGGCCCGAGTCTCGCACAGTCAAGCGATGTTCGGGCCGTTGTGATCGGTTGGCGGCTGTTTCAGCCGCTCATCAAATCTGGTCTTGGCGCGCAGGCTGTGCAGCGTCTGCCTGTGCTCAGGCTGCATGCTCGCATCGAGCAGTTCGATCAGCTTGACAGGTTCCATGCCCAGACGCTCGCTCGCGTGCGTTGCGCGCAGCAGTTCTTCAACCTCGGTGTCGGCCAGGTCGTACCCGCGCTGTTCAATGATCCAGGAGCGGTACATCGCGATTTCGAGCAGCAGGAGATCGGACACGTTGAAAAGTCGGAGAAATGCTGATGAATGAACGAAGCAGCAACGGGAATAATCTCGAGAGCTTCTCTATTAGTCAAAAACTACTCGAAAAGTCATTCATTCAAGGATACCTTACGCCATACGCTAGCGGTCAAACATTTCGATTAACGTCATGCCAAGACGGCAACCGTCAGTCAGCGATCCGCTTACCACTGAGTCCGAGCCAGAGCGTGACCCGGACGACCCACTCGCGTTTCTCAAAGGCGTTGGCCGAGCGCTTGTTGAAGAGCGACGCCGCTGCGGATTGTCGCAGCAGCAGGTTGCCGAACGAATCGGAATCGAGCCAGAAACCGTTAGCCGCATTGAAACGGGCGTCATCGCGCCCACGCTGATCCGGCTGCGCCAGTTCGCGAAGGTCTACGGCTGCTCGTTGCAGGGGTTGCTTGGCCGCACATCCGATACCCTGCCCGATCTCGCGCAGCGTATCGCAGTGGAATTGCACCCCCTGCCGCCAACCGATCAGCGGCATGTCGCCGAGCAGGCGGTCGCGACCGCGAGATACCTGCAGGCATTGCGCAGAGACGGAAGCTGAAGGTTTCGGGGGCGGTGGCGAGGCTCAGAGACTGCCAAGCCGCTTGAGCCACGGCATCAGTTCGTCGCGAATGATCTCGGGTGTGAACGGACCCACCTGCTTGTAGCGGATGATGCCGTCCCGATCGATCAGGAAGGTCTCGGGCGCGCCGTAGACGCCCCAGTCGATGGCAGCGCGGCCGTCGAAATCGCTGATCACCACTGCGTAGGGGTTGCCGTGCCGCTTGAGCCAGGCGATGGAGTCGTCTCGCTTGTCCTTCCAGGCAAAACCCACAATCGGCACGACCTTGTCGCGGGCCAGATCATTGAGGAGAGGATGCTCGACCTGACAGGCCGCACACCATGAGGCCCAGACATTCAGGAGCCATACCTTGCCCTTCATCTCGGCGGGCGCCCAGCTGACCTCGGCCCCGAGAACGGGCAGGGAAAAAGCGGGCGCGGGTTTGCCGATGAGGGGCGATGGAACCAGGCGCGGATCGCGATCGAGGCCCTTTAGAAGAAACCATCCGATCAGCGCAAAAATGGCAACCGGAATCAACAATCGCAGTGTCTTCATGGGAGGCAATCGGCGAGGCGTGGCTGTCCGGAGAACGGGGAGGGTCAGCGCGCGGCGAGGTCACCCGCGATCGGCGCCGCGGGCGGGGTCGATGACTCGGTGGCCCGCGTGACGCGCGCAGCGTCGTCGGCCGCGAGCCTTCGCCGGTAGCGCCGATCGGCGATTGCCACGAATCCGCCAAGCGCCATCAATACGCAGCCGAGCCAGATCCAGTTGACGAAAGGCTTCACATGAACCCGGATTGCCCAGTCATTGCCGCTCAAGGGTTCGCCCATGGAGATGTAGACGTCCCGCCAGAGGCTGCGGTCGATGGCCGCTTCGGTCATGGGCATGCGCTGGGCGCGATAGACACGCTTTTCGGGCAGCATGACCGCTCTCGCGGGTGCCGACGCTGCGTCGGAGGCGCGCCTGAGCTCGAAGCGTCCGCGCATGGCGTCGTAGTTCGGCCCGGTGACGGTTCGCAGATCCTTGAAATCGACCCGCCAGCCGCCCACCTCGACCGACTGGCCGGGCGCGAGTTTCAGCTCCCGCTCGCTTTCGCTGCTCTTGACCAGTGTGACGCCAATCACGAACACCGCCACCCCCAGATGGGCGAGCTGCATGCCCCACACCGATGCAGGATGCAGCCGCGCGCGTGACAGCCGGAGCTTGCCGTTCGAATCACGCAGCATCTCGAGCGCTGCGATCGACACCCCGGCTGCGATCCACAGTCCGAAGGCAAGACCACTTGCTGCAATCGGGCGAAAGCCCGCGTCGGTGGTGAGCGGTTGCAGCAGTGCCGCAGCGATGGCAACTGCGAGTGCCCAACGCAGGCGCCGGGCGATGTCAGGCAGCGGCGCCTGCTTCCAGCGTGCAAGGGGTCCAATCACCATCAGAAACATGGCGGGAGCCATGAGCGGATAGAAGACGGCTTCGAAATAGGGGGGACCGACCGAAATTTTTCCCATGCCCAGGGTATCGAGTGCGAGCGGGTAGAGCGTGCCGAGGAGCACCGCAGCCATGGCCACCATCAGGACCACGTTGTTGGCCAGCAGCATCGACTCGCGCGAAACGAGTGCAAAGCCACTGCCTGAACCGAGTGCGGGGGCGCGCCAGGCATAGAGCAGAAGCGACCCACCGATCACGAGGGCAAGGAACACCAGGATGAAGACGCCCCGGGTGGGGTCGGTGGCAAACGCATGGACCGATGTGAGCACGCCCGAACGAACCAGGAAGGTGCCGAGCAGGCTGAGGCTGAAACCGAGAATGGCAAGCAGGACGGTCCAGCTGCGGAAGGCGCCCCGCTTTTCTGTGACCGCGAGTGAATGGATCAGTGCGGTGGCGACCAGCCACGGCATGAACGAGGCGTTTTCAACCGGATCCCAGAACCACCAGCCTCCCCAGCCGAGTTCGTAGTAGGCCCAGAACGAACCCAGCGCGATACCCAGCGTGAGGAAGGCCCAGGCGACCGTGGTCCAGGGCCGCGCCCAGCGCGCCCAGGCCGCATCGAAACGCCCGCCGATCAGGCCCGCGACCGCGAATGCGAAGGCCACCGAGAGCCCCACGTAGCCCATGTAGAGGAGGGGCGGATGAAACACCATGCCCGGATCCTGAAGAAGCGGGTTCAGGTCACGGCCGTCTGCAGGCGGCGGGATCATCCGTTCGAAGGGATTGGAGGTGAACAGCAGAAAGAGGAGAAAGCCGGTGGTGATTGCGCCCAGCACCGACAGGATCCTGACCCGCAGCACCGCGGGCAACGATGCAGAAAATGCTGCGACCGCCGCCGTCCAGCCTGCAAGCATCAGCACCCAGAGCAGCATGGAACCTTCGTGAGAGCCCCAGGTGGCGGCGACCCGATAGGCGACCGGAAGCGAGAGGTTCGAATGCGTGGCCACCAGCGATACCGTGAAGTCGTTGCCGAGAAAGAGCATGCCCAGGCAGATGAAGGCAAGCAGCACCAGTGCGAACAGCACGGCCGCGATCGGCCGGGCTGTGTCGGTGAAGGCGCGCGCGGTGGGACCGGCCGGCAGGAAGCTGCCCGTCATGGGCAGGATGGCCAGCACCAGCGACAGCGCGAGCGCGAGCGTGAGCGCGAAATGTCCGACTTCTGCAATCATGGTTTGGCTGGCTTCTGCTTGAACTGTTCAGGTGCACCCACCGGATGGCCAGCCCGCTTCAGCGCTTCCGCGGCTTCGGGTGGCATGTAGTTTTCATCGTGCTTGGCCAGCACCTCGCGCGCGAGGAAACTGCCGTCGGACTGGATGAGTCCCTGCGCGACCACCCCTCGTCCCTCCTTGAACAGGTCGGGAAGAATCCCGGTGTAGCTCACGTTGATGGTCTGGACGTTGTCGGTCACGGTGAAGCGCACCGTGGTGCCGTCGCGCTGGACGCTGCCTTCGCCTACCAGTCCGCCGATCCGGAACACCCGGCCGCTGGGCGCCTTGCCCTGCGCCACTTCGCTGGGCGTGAAGAAAAACACCAGGTTGCTGCGAAAAGCATTGAGCACCAGCGCGGTGGCGACCGACAGCGCGAGCAGCCCGACAAGAATCCAGGCAAGGCGGCGATGACGCGGCTTCATGGCTGTCTGGCGTCGGCCCGCATGGCGCGTGCCCGTTCGGAGGCGCTTCGCCGAGCGCGGCGCAAAACCATGATTTCAACGACCAGCGCGAGCGCCAGCATGCCGTAGGAACTCCAGATGAAGAAGCCGTGTCCGCCCATGGCCAGCCACTCGCTCATGGCTGACGCTCCGCGTGTGCGGTGCCCGGTTGCCCCGGGATGGACGGATCGACAATCTTGCCGACCCAGTCGCTCAGCGCCTCGCGCTCGATGATGATGGTGCGCACGCGGTGAAAGGCTGTTGCAATTGCGTAGGCCCAGGCAGAGAAGGTCATGAGCAGCATGGCGGTGAGCATGGTCTGCGCCATTTTGGGCGCTGCGCCCATCGAGATGGTGGCGCCCTGATGGAGCGTGTTCCACCAGCGCACCGAAAAATAGATGATCGGGACATTGACCACGCCGACCAGGGCGAGCAGCGCGCAGGCGCGGTCTGCGCGGCGCGGATCGTCAATGCCGGAGCGCAGCGCGATCAGGCCCAGATAAAGGAACAGCAGCACCAGGGTCGAAGTGAGTCTGGCGTCCCAGACCCAGTAGGTGCCCCAGGTGGGCCGTCCCCAGAAGGCGCCGGTCCAGAGCGCGATGAACGCAAACAGGGCACCGGTCGGGGCGAGCGCCTGCGCCATCATGGAAGGCAGCCGGGCGTTGAGCGCCAGCGAAAACACCGACCAGAACGCGATCACGACGTAAATGAGCATGGCCATCCAGGCCGCCGGCACATGGATGAAGATGATGCGGTAGGACTCGCCCTGCTGCGCGTCGGTGGGTGCAATGACGAACCCCACGTACAGACCCGCAACGGCGAGCAGGACCGCGACCCAGCCAAACAGGGCGGTCAGTTTGCCCGCCAGGGGATAGAACGAGGCGGGCGAGGCGAAGCGGAACCAGTTGATTGCTGCCATATCATTCGAACGCGATTTTAACCGCCAGCGCCAGGGTCGCCGGACCGACCATACTGGCCAGGATGGATCCTGCTGCGAGCAGCGACAGATGCGCTTCGGCGCCCAGCCCTGCGCTGGCTGCCTCGACCGACCCCGCGCCGAAGATCAGCACCGGCACCGCCAGCGGCAGTACCAGAAGCCCCAGCAGGGTGGAGCCGCCCCGGGCTCCGAGGGTGAGGGCTGCTGAAATGGCGCCCAGCCAGGTGAGCAATGGCGTGCCCAGCAAGAGGCTGGCTGCGAGGATGGCTATCCCTTCCGGCTCGAGATCGAACTGCAGGCCCGCCAGCCCGGAGAGCAGCACCAGCGGCGCGGCTGTGGTGAGCCAGTGCGCCAGCACCTTGCCGGTGAGCAAAGCCGGGAGCGGCGCCGGCGCGAGCAGCAACTGCTCAAGGGTGCCGTCGGCGTGATCGGCCGCAAAGAGCCTGGGCAGGCTGAGCAGTGTGGCAAGGAGCGCGCTCACCCAGGCGATGCCCGGTGCGATCGCTCGCAGGAGCGCTGGATCGGGTGCCATGGCGAGGGGAAACGTCGAGCCGACCAGAAGAAAGAACACCAGTACCAGCGCGACCTCGCCGCGGTGGCGTAGCGCAATCCGCAGGTCACGCGAGCAGGCCCAGACAAGCGCGGCGAAGGCGCTGGCCGGTTCGGTGATTGCCCGGTAAGGCATCAGTGCTGGCCGCTCGGGGCGGTGCCGCTGCGCGTGCCCAGATCCAGTTCGACCGCAACCTGATCGCAGGCGATGGGCAGATGGGTGGCGATCACGGCGCAGCCGCCGCGTGCAAGGTGTTCGGAGAGGAGTCGTCCGAACAGCGCCTGGCCGGCGCTATCGAGCGCGGTGGTGGGTTCATCGAGCAGCCAGAGGCTGCGCTTTGCGCCAGCCAGCCGCGCGAGCGACAGGCGGTGCCGCTGTCCGGCCGACAGGCGCGCGAACGACAGGCTGGTGCGCGACTGCAGACCGCACCGTTCGAGGAGTTCGTCGATTTCTGACCATCCGTCGCCCGGCTGCAGGCCGCCGTCGAGTGCCCGCTGAAGCGCGAGGTTGTCTCGAGCACTGAAGGTGTCCTTCCAGCCTGCGGAGTGGCCCTGGTAAAGCATGACCGAATGCCATTCGGCAGAACCCGGCTCGCGCAGTGCGCCGTTCCAGCGGATCTCACCCGCCGCTGGCCGGCCGCGCCCGGCCCGCGCCCGCCGCAGCGTGGCCATGCCGGCGCCCGTGGGGCCGGTGCGCCGCAGCCAGCGGCCTGGCGGCAGCTGAAAACTGAGCGAGTCAAACAGAAGACGGTAGCCCGCGACGCAGCGCAGGGCGTCGACCGCGAGGCCCGACTCGGCTGGCTCGGGCGAACCCCATTCCGAGCGGGTGCCGGGGCTTGCCTGTGTCACGGCTGGATGACCTGATTGATGCGCAGGCTCAAGCCCTGCTCGCCGGGGCGGACGATTTTCGATTCGCCAAAGAGGTCGCCGGGCTGTCGGATGGCGTTGCCGCTTGCGCTCAGACGAACCTCGATCACCACCTGATCGGCGCCCGAGAGACGCCGCGAGGGATCCATGGCGAGCGAGTCGTCGAGGCGGAAGTCAAGCGGCAGCGAGGGGTTGTCAATCCGCAGCACCGCAAACGGCACGCGTGGACCGGCGGGGCTGCGCGCCACGACGAACAGCGTGCGAGCCGCTTTGGCGCGTTCGGCGAGTGAAGGGTCGAGTTCCACCCGGCCCGATACGGCTTCAGCGCCGGTCGTTGCTGCCCGGCTGGCGGGCGTGGCATCGGCGGGGGAGGGCGCGCCGTCGCCGGCTGCGATCCGGGCATCGATTCGCGCGAGCACGTCGCGCAGCGCGTCGCGTTGTTGCTGGTCGGGCGGCATGGAATCAAGGAGCCGCTTCAGATGGCCACGCGCAGCCGCCAGGTTGCCGGCCTGGAATTGCGCTGCACCCATCAGGGCGATCGCCTTCGGATCATCGGGATCAAGCCGAAGCGCCTGTTCAAGGAGTGCGAACGGCCGACCGTCGAAGCGCCCGTCACGGGTGATCGCGAGCGACTCTGCGAATTCGGCGAGTAGCCGGGCGCTGGGCGGCACCCGGCGCAATGCTTCTTCGAAAGCCTGGTTGGCCTCGGCGGGTTGACCGCGAAACTTGCGTGCGCCCGCAAGCATCATCCAGGCCTCGCCGTCGTCGGGGTTCCCGCGCACGCGGCGCTCCAGGTCTGTAATCATCTGGTCGAGTTTGCGCTCGTCAATTTCGCCGTCGGCAACCGCGATTTCGTCGGTGGCGAGTTCGGGCGCACCGAGCGCGAGATACACCATGAGTGATGCGGCCGGCACCAGCAGGGCAATGGCGATCGCCGCGCCTCTGGCCGCAGCGGAGCCGGTGCTCTGCGGGGTGGGGGCCGTTGGTGCGGACTCCTCGGGCAGTTCGCGCGCCATTTGTGCGACCAGTTCATCAACGGCCGTGCGGGCTTCATCGGCGCTCAAGCGGCCCGCCGCCCGCTCGCGTTCGATTTCGCGTTGCCGGTCGCGGTAGACCGCTACCAGCGGATCCGCGTCGGCGCCGGCTGCGGATGGGACCGACGCGCGGCGCATGAGCAGCGGCCAAAGAACCGGCAACAACGCCGCGATTGTGAGGCAACCTACGAGGGTCCAGAGCAGCATCGGGCGGGGTGCGCAGCGCGGTGGTCTGCAGGCAGTTGAGTCGCCCGGATTGTCTCACACGGTCATTGGGTGTCGGGCTTGCGCCGGAGCCGGACCGGTCCTCCGTCGACCAGTGCATCGGGTGGATGCAGGACCAGGTTTTCGCCTGCCGATACGCCGTCGCGTATCCAGGCTGCTCGCGCGTTGATCCCGCCAAGGGTCACGGTGCGTGCGCGCGCAACCGAACCCTCAATGACGAAGACCTGCCAGCGGCCGCGCTGGCGGACCAGCACGCCTGCCGGTACCACCAGCACGTCGGTGAGGCTCTGGACCACGATCGAAGCGTCCACTCGCCAGCCATCGCCAGGCATGAGCTGCCCGGTTGGTGGGAGATCGATCAGCACCGGGACGCGTTGCTCATCGATGCCAAGTGCCGATATGCGGGTGTTGGCCACCGGTTCGACGCGTCGAACGCGACCTTCGAGCGGCGGTTCGCCGCGAGCAAGCGACAGGCGCGCGAGTTGCCCGGGGCGGACCTCGGCCGCCTCGGCGCTCAGCACATCGACCACCACCTCGAGGTGGTTGATGTCACCAATCTCGGCCAGCGGCGCGCCAGCGGCCACTGGCTGCTCGCTGTCATGCATCAGCCGCAGGAGCTGACCGGTGGTTGGCGAGGCAATCCGCCAGACTTCTTCCGGCGACCCGGGCCGAGTGCCGCCCGCGCGTTGCAGGGCGGCCGTGGCAGCAATCAGTTCGAAGCTGGCGACCGACTCGGCATGGTCGGCGGCGATCCTGGCCTGCTCGCGCTCTCGCAGCGTGAGCTCTGCGCTCTCGCGCGCCGCATCGGAAATGAAGCCGCGTCCGGCGAGGCCGGCTGTACGCTGGGCATCGGATCGGGCGAGCGTTTCGGCGGTGCGGGCCCGTGCGGCTTCGGCATGCGCCCGGGCGAGCGCTGCCCGTGCGGCGTCGGCCCGGGCAGCGAGCGCAGCACCGGTGCGCCGGTCGATCAGCGTGGGGTCCTGGGGCAGGAGAGTGAAAAGCGGCTCGCCCGGCGTGACGCTGTCGCCGACCTTCACCAACGGACGGAGCAGGCGGCCACTGACCGGCGCGCTCAGCACATACCGGTCCCGGACCCGCGTTCGACCCTCGTCGTCGACCGTACGCTCGAAGCGGGCGCGGCTGGCCGGCACGGCATCCACTTCCAATGGCTGCGGACGCAGCGCCGCCCACAGCCCCCCGCCTAGCAGAGCGAGTGCGAGGATGCCGAGCCATACAGTGCGCTGGCGCATCGGCTTACTCGCGAGTCTTCAGCACGGCAATCAGATCCAGTCGCGACAGACGACGATGCACGGCAAAGGCGCTTGCTGCGCCTGTGAGGAGCATGACGCCAATCGCCCAGACGTAAGTGCGCGGCAGGATCGTGACCGGGATGGTGAAGGTCTCGGCGCTCATCATCTCGACCAGCAACCCGGCAAGCAGGCGCCCGGCCACGCAGCCCACCGGAATCGCAAGGAGACTCTGAAGCGCGAGCTCACCCAGCAGCAGACGGCTCACCTCGGGCTGCGTCATGCCCAGTACGCGCAGCGTGGCGAGCTCCCAGCGCCGCTCGGCGAGTGCGATCCGGGCGCTGTTGTAGACCACGCCCGCTGCGATGGCGGCTGCGAACACGCTCAGCACACCGGTGAAGACGAGCAGGTTGCGTTCGGCGTTGGCGCGGATATGCGCGATCAGCGCGTGCTTGTCGAAAACGCCGGTTACCGCGGGAAGCTTTCTGAGCGCGGCGATCAACCCGGCTTGCTGGTCGCGTGCAATCCGCAGCGCGATGAGTGAGGTCTGTATGCCGTCGCCGGTGGCCGCGCGCAGCTCGGGCTCGGAAAGGAATGCGCTGCGCCCCATCGGCTCGTCATAGACCGCGCCCACCGGGATGTCGCGGATCCGCTGCCTTCCCTCCAGAAATTCCACCTGGACGCTGTCGCCCGGCCTCACTCCCAGCGTCTGAGCGAGCCGGTTACCCAGCATCAGACCGGCGACCGGCGGCGCGACCGGCTGCCCGTTGGCGTCGATCGGCTGACGCAGTCGGGGCTGGTCGGCAAGCGTCTCCAGGGCGACGCGCTCGGCGCGCGTGCCGTGTCCGATTCTCACCGCGACGGCGCGCCGGGTCTCGGCCTGCAGTACGCCGGGAAGCCGCGAGACTTCGTGCATCACCCGATCGGGGACCGCGCGCGTGATCCCCAGATGGAGGTCGGCGGGCATCGCAACGCCAAAGTGCAGTCCGATCATGTGTTCAAAGGCATCGCGCCACCAGCTGCCCGCCACCAGGATTGCAATCGCCCCCGACATGCCCAGCATGGTGAGCGTCGAGCGAACCGGGCGTCGCATCACCGAGCGCGCGATCATCAGGGTGGCGGGCGCCAGGTGCGAGCGCGCTTCGCCCGGGCGGGCGGCACGGTGCCGGTACGCGGGCGGCGCCGGCGGTTGCATCGCTTCGGCTGCTGACAGCTTGAGCACTTCACGCACGGCGAGTGCGGCTGCTCCGAGGGCCCCCGCACTTGAAACCAGCGCTGGCAGCACAGCAATCCAGATCTCGATCCGATGGCTGGAGTCGGGAATCCGGAAGATGTTGGTGAAGAGTCCGGTCATCCAGGCGCCCAGCGCCTTGCCAGCCACAATGCCGATGACGTTTCCCGCCAGCGCCACCAGCGCAGCCAGCAGCAGATAGTGGCCCGCGATGCTCAGTGACGGATAGCCCAGGGCTTTGAGCGTTGCGATCCGGTCCCGTTGGGTGCCCACGACCCGGCTCAGCACCACATGGAGAATGAATACCGCAACCGCGAGAAAGATCGTGGGCAGCACCATGGCAAATACCCGCTGCTCATTGATCTCCTGGGTGAGGGCCCGATGCGACGGCTGCTCGCTGCGGTCGAATGCTCCGCGCGAACCATAGCGCTCGAGCAGATGATCGAGCTCGGCTTTCACTGCCCGCACCGAACCGTCGCGCGCGAGCTTCACGGCAAGCGTATTGAAGCTCGACCGCGCCCCGAAAGCCGCTGCCAGCCGTTCGCCGTCCATCCAGATGATTGCAAAGGTACGGTCATCCGCCATGCCGCCTTCGCTCACGCCGATCAGAAACTCGGGGGATGCGGCGATGCCGGCGATCGTGAGTGCCTGATCGCGCCCATTGATCACCGCATGCAGGGTGGCTCCCGGCGCGAGCCCGCGCCGACTGGCGAATGCCTCGCCCAGCAAAATTTCGGACGAGCCGGGGTCGGGCCAACGACCCGCGCGCAGCGTGAGCGCATTGACCTCCTGATGGTCGGGCAGATTGAGCAGACGCGCCGACAGGAGGTCCTCCACGCCATCCAGGGCAATCCGGGCCGCGTGGGTTTGCCCGGTCAGGATTGCCGCCACGCCGGGCAGTGCAGCGATCGATTCGCTCAACGCAATCGGCGCCTGGCGCAGCCGCACGAAAAGCTCGGCAAACCGCGACTGGGTGTAATAGGCGTCGCGCGCATGGGTGAGCGACGCGTGGGTCGACATGGTGGCGACAAACGCCGCGGTACCGGCTGCGATCACCAGTGCAATCGTGATCGACTGCATCCGCAATGCGATCAGGTCGCGCCAGAGCATCCGGTCGAGCGCGCGGGCCATGTTCACCAGCTGAGCTCGGCGGGCGACAGCCGCCTGGCGTTGCGCTGATCCGAAACGATCCGCCCGTCGGCAAGTCGCAGCACGCGGTCGGCCATGCCCGCAATCGCTGCGTTGTGCGTGATCACGAGTGTGGTCGTGCCGGTCTCACGGTTGACGCGTTCGATCACCTCGAGCACCAGCTTGCCGGTGGGATAGTCGAGTGCGCCCGTGGGCTCGTCGCAGAGCAGGACGTCCGGGCGCTTGGCGATGGCGCGGGCGATTGCGACCCGCTGCTGCTCACCACCCGACAACTGCGACGGGAAGTGGTGTTGACGATGGGCAAGGCCGACCCGCTCGAGTGCGTCGGCGGCTGTGATCGAAGCCTCGACCAGATCGGTCACCAGCTCAACGTTTTCGCGGGCATCCAGGCTCGCGATCAGGTTGTAGAACTGAAACACGAAGCCCACGTGCTGTCGGCGGTAAAGCGTGCGCTCCGCCTCGCTCGCGTGGGCGAGGTCCAGATCGCGCCAGACCAGTTCGCCGCTGCTGGGCGAATCAAGTCCGCCCAGCAGGTTGAGGAGCGTTGACTTGCCGCTGCCCGAGGGCCCGAGCAGCACCACGAATTCGCCAGCCAGCACGTCCAGATCCACGCCGCGCAGGGCAAAGACTTCTGACTCGCCGCTGCGATATGTGCGCGTCAGGCCGCGGGCGCGATAGACGCGCTGTGACGCGTGGTCACGCACGGGATCACCCGGTGGCGGTCGAGAGGCTGTCTGCGGGCAGGGAAAGGGAAGAATGTCGGCCATGGCGGCCGATGCTGCGCTTCCTCGCGCGCGCACGCTTTGCGCGGGCTCACGCCCACGCGGTGCCGCTCGTCAGGCAGCCTGCGTGAGGGGCTCGCGGCGCAGACGTTCGATCAGGGTGTCCAGGAAGCTTGTGCATTGCCCAAGCTGCTCGATCTCGACGCATTCATCGGGCTGATGGGCCACCGCGATCCGGCCTGGGCCGCAGATGATGGTCGGGATGCCGATTCCCTGCAGGATGCCGCCCTCGGTACCGAAGCTCACGCGCCCGACGCCGGAATGCCCGCAAAGCGGTGCGATGGCCTGGGCGAGGTAGGTGTTGCCCCGCTCGTCGAGCGCCGGGGTGTCGAAGATTTCATCAAATTCGATGAAGCATCCTGGTTCCACGGCGCGCATGCCAGGCAGCAGCTGGCTGTCGCACCAGGCTTTGATTTCGGTCAACAGCTCGGCCGCTGTGGCGCCGGGCAGTGCCCGGATCTCGAGCAGGAATTCGCAATCCTTGGCGGTGATGTTGTGTGCCGTGCCGCCCTGGATGCGGCCGACGTGGATGCTGGTGTGCGGAAACTCGAATCCGTCGTGCCGCGCGGCTGCCCGCATGCGATCCTGAATTTGCTGGCAGTAGACGATGATGCGCGCAGCCACCTCAACCGCCGACACACCGCTGTCGCGAAGCGAAGAATGCACGGAGTGGCCGCGCACGCGAACCCGGTAACCGGCAGCACCCTTGTTCGCCACCACAACCCGCATCGACGTGGGCTCGCCGATGATGCAGGCCTGCGGTCTGGCCGGCGCGCTGGCCAGCTGCCCGGCGAGCTGGCGCATGCCGCCCATGTTGGTTTCTTCGTTGTAGGAAAGCGCGATATGGATCGGTGTGTCGAGGCGGGCTTCGATGAAGCGGGGCACGGCCTCGACCACGCAGGCGATAAAGCCCTTCATGTCGGCCGAACCGCGTGCATAAAGACTGCCTTCGCGTTCGGTGAGCGAAAACGGATCGGTGGACCAGGCCTGCCCGGCGACCGGCACCACATCGGAGTGACCTGACAGCATGAGGCCGCCCCGATCGGCCGGCCCGATGGTGGCGAACAGATTGGCCTTGCCGGGCTCGGGCGCGTGCTGCACGGTGGCGCGAACGCCGTGGTCGGCCAACCGGTTGGCCACCCAGTCGATCAGGGCCATGTTGCTGTTGGCGCTGACGGTGTCAAAGGCGACGAGCGTACGCAGCGTGTCGATGGTGGCGGGAAGCGTCATGCGGGCTCCTGGCGGGATGATCCGCTGGGCAGTTTCGGGCTTTCGGAATAGTATAGGAGGCTCGTAGACGTCACCTGGAGACCCCCTGTGAACGCCCCGGACAAAACCCCGCTCCATGCAATGACCACCCCCGACCTGTCGTCGTGGTGGATGCCCTTCACGGCCAATCGCAACTTCAAAGCCAACCCGCGCATGCTCGCGCGCGCGAGCGGTATGCATTACTGGACCGATGACGGGCGTGAAATTCTTGACGGCACCGCGGGCCTGTGGTGCGTCAATGCCGGGCATGGTCGCGAGGAGATCGCGCGCGCGGTTGGCGAGCAGGCGTCCATGCTTGATTTCGCGCCGTCGTTCCAGTTTGGTCACCCCATCGGCTTCGAATTCGCCACCCGGCTCACGCGCATCGCGCCAGAGGGCTTCGGCAAGGTGTTCTTCACCAACTCCGGCTCCGAGGCGGTAGACACTGCGCTCAAGATCGCGCTTGCCTATCACCGTGCACGCGGGCAGGCCCAGCGCACCCGACTGATCGGTCGCGAGCGCGGCTATCACGGGGTGGGCTTTGGCGGCATCTCGGTGGGCGGTATCGTGAACAACCGGCGGGCGTTCTCGGGCAATCTGCTGGGCGCGGTCGACCATCTCCCCCACACCCACAATCCGGAACACAACGCCTGGTCACGCGGCCAGCCGGCGTGGGGGGCACATCTGGCCGATGAACTGGAGCGTCTGGTCACGCTGCACGGCGCCGAGACCATTGCGGCGGTCATCGTCGAGCCGGTGGCGGGCTCCACCGGAGTTCTGGTGCCGCCCAAGGGCTATCTGGAGCGCCTGCGCGAACTCTGCACGCGCCACGGCATTCTGCTGATTTTCGACGAGGTCATCACCGGCTTCGGTCGTCTCGGTGCGCCGTTTGCCACCGACTATTTTGGCGTGAGCCCCGATCTGTTCACCACCGCCAAAGGACTCACCAACGCCACCGTGCCAATGGGCGCGGTGTTTGCCAAGAACGAGATCCACGATGCCTTCATGCAGGGGCCCGAGCACCTGATCGAACTTTTCCATGGGTACACCTATTCCGGCCATCCGCTTGCGTGCGCGGCCGGCATTGCCACGCTCGACATCTACGAGCGCGAGCAACTGCTCACCCGGGTAGGCACGGTGGCCGAGGCCTGGGCCGATGGTGTCCACAGCATGCGCGGCCTGCCCAATGTGATCGATACCCGCAACATCGGTCTGATCGGTGCGATCGAACTCGCACCGCGGGCGGGTGCACCGGGCGCGCGGGCCTTCGACGCCATGGTGTCGGCCTTCGAGGCGGGTCTCATGATCCGCGTCACGGGCGACATCATTGCGCTGTCGCCGCCGCTCATCATCGAACCCTCGCACATCGATCGCCTCTTCACCACGCTGCGCACGGTGCTGTCCCGGCTCGCCTAGGGCGAGGCCGGCGGGCGGGTTGGGCGCGCCGGTGCGCTCGGCGATGCGCAGCCGGTGCGCGCCCTGTCGGGCCGGGTGGCGCGC
>JBMSQB010000063.1:0-27468 GCA_049423065.1 Burkholderiaceae bacterium | reverse complement strand
TGTCCATTCAAATCCAACCAAAGCTATAAGTTCATTATTTTTTCTAATTGGATATTGATCGCCCGCCTGAACCGCGCGAAAGAGCTGCGCCTGCAGATCGGCAATCACCGAGCCGCTGCCGGAAAGTAGGCCCTTGCAGCCCAGCACCAGCGAAGTGAACAGCCATGCACTGTGCGTGGTGAGGACATTCACGGGTCGGGCGAGCGACTGCAGCACCCGGACCTGGCGCTCATGGAGTTGCGGATTGGCCGACCAGTCCTTGATCGCCCTGACGGTAGGCACCTGCTCGATGATTTTCAGGAGGGTGGGCAGGGGGTAGCCCTGGCCGCCCGAGAGCGGATACTGGAAGGCAATGAGCGGCAGGTCGGTGACCTCGGCGATTCGTCGGAAGTGCTCCACCGCCATTTCCGGCCGCTGGCCGAAAGTGTAGATGCCAGACGGAAATACCAGCAGTGCGGATGCGCCGCCGGCATGCGCCATTTTTGCGATGCGTTGCGCTTCGAAGCTGCCCTCGGCATAGACGCCCTGGACCACATGAGTGCGTCCGGCCATTTCCTCCACGGTGATGTCAAGGATACGGCGCTGCTCGTCAAACGTGCAGCTCGCCACCTCCGACGCATGGGCGTTGGTGGTGATGGCGGTGACGCCAGGCACCGAGGCCACGTCGCGGATGTGAGCGCGGTAGTTGGCTTCGTCGATCGAGAAATCGTCGAAGAACGGCAGCAGAACGGCGGGGATGACGCCTTCGGGCTGATAGCTGGACATTGTGTCGGGGTCCGAAAATGGGCTGGCGGGAACCCTACACCGCTATCGACCGATGGGGCAAGCCTGACAGGCGAGTCGGCCGGCCGAACCGTTCCGAAGTCTGTTACGCGCGGGGTGTATCTGGAGGCAGCCGGTAGATGCGGCACGCGGTGTC
Organism: Burkholderiaceae bacterium; assembly: GCA_049423065.1. Taxonomy (GTDB): domain Bacteria; phylum Pseudomonadota; class Gammaproteobacteria; order Burkholderiales; family Burkholderiaceae_E; genus SYIM01. Next base: position 26,549 of record JBMSQB010000063.1, on the reverse strand, counting down.
ATGAAGAATCGCGCGCTGCTCGGCAAGCGGCCGGTCCTTCACGCACTGCCGGAACACATCGAACAGCGAACGGTAATCGGTCCAGAGCTTTTCAACCGGGAAGTTGCTTCCGAACATGCAGCGATCGGCCCCGAACCAGGTGATGGCGTCGCTGACGATGGGCTGCCAGATATCGACGGTGCATTGGCGCGAGAATGTGCTGAGCGCTGACAGCTTGGTGCTCACGTTCGGGCAGGCGGCGAGCGCCTGAACGCCCGAGCGCCAGGCGGCCAGCGTCGGGGGCTCGCGGTCGGTCAGCATGCCGGCGTGAAGCAGAACAATCTGCAGGTCCGGAAACGCCTGGGCGAGGTCGGCTGCGTCCTGCATCTGGCTGGGAAACACCTGCAGTTCGAACACCAGTCCGCGGTCGCGCACTTCGGCGAGCCCGCGCCGCCAGGCCGGGTCGCGCACCCAGTCCGGGCGCGCGGCAAAGCAATATTGAGGGTTCGTGTGCCAGTGGAGTTGCTGACGGACACCACGCAGAAGCGGGCTCTTCATCTGCGCGTCGAGCAGATCGGCCACGCCTGGGTCGGCCAGGTTGGCGCCAGCAACGATGGCGTGCGGAAAGCCGGATTGCTCGGCGATCGATTGCACCCAGCGCACTTCCTCGAGCTCGCCCCCTGCGGGCCAGTTGGTCTGAACATAGACCGAGCGCGTGACACCAGCGGGGGCGCAGTCGGCCTGAAATTCGGCAGCCAGGTAGTCGCGTCGAATCGGCTCGTAGGCGCCGAAAATTCTCGGGACGGGCGGACCGTCCAGCCAGGCCAGATCGGCGCGGCGCCAGAGATGGTGGTGGGCGTCAACGACAGGGTGAGGGTGGGGCGCGTTCATGAGCCGCATTGACCCAGCGAACCGGGTGCGCTGTCAAGGGCCTGACGGGCGCGTGGGGGATTCGGAGCACTGGCAGGCTGGTTTGCGGACAATCCGGCGTTCGTCCACTTGTGCGGATGCCGATGTCATTGCCCGAGGCCCAGGTTTCCGACTCATCCGTTCGCTCCTCCGCGCCTTACCGGCCCGGTGAGGCGGGGAACCTGCTCGCTCTGCGGCAGGCGCTCCAGGGGCTGGACTGCGACATGTCCGGCCTGGCACGCGAGCGCGCAGCCGCCGATTTCCACTGGTACAGCCCAGTGCTTGCTGCCGCGCTGGCCGGGCGTCTTCCCGATCTGGTTGTGCGGCCGCGAAGTGTGGAGGAGGTGCTCCAGGTGGCAGCGGCCTGCGTCAGGCACCGCGTACCGCTCACCGTTCGCGGCGCGGGCACCGGGAACTATGGCCAGTGCGTACCGCTCCACGGCGGCGTGAGCCTGGATATGACGGGCCTCAACCGCGTGCTGGAGCTGGCCGACGGCTGGGCGCGAGTGGAGGCTGGCATCGTGATGTTCGACCTGAACGAGGCGGCGCGCAAAACCGGCCAGCAACTCCGGATGTGGCCCAGCACCGAGCGGATCGCCACGCTGGGCGGGTTCATCGCAGGCGGACACTCGGGAATCGGCTCGATTCGACACGGCATCCTTGCCGATCCCGGCAATGTGCGCGCATTGCAGGTGGTGACCCTCGAAGATCCGCCCAGGCTGGTCGAATTGCGCGGCGCCGACATCCAGAAGGCGCACCATGCCTACGGCACCAACGGAATTCTGGTGAGCGTGGATATTGCCCTCACCGGAGCGGTGGACTGGCAGCATGTCATCGCGCTGTTTCCCGATTACCCGGCTGCTCTCCAGTGTGCGCTCGACATCGGCGAGCGCGTCTGTCAGGCAGGCAGTGGCGCGCTTGATGTGTTCCAGCTGTCCACCGTGGAGCGGCGGATCACCCCCTACTACGACGGCCTGCGCGAGCGGCTGCAGGACCAGGATGCGATCTTCGCCCAGGTGGCACCGGCATCGATTGCTGCCTTCGAGGCCTGCGTGCGGGCGGCGGGTGGCAGTGTTGCAGTGCGCGGTACCGAATCCGAGCTGATCGCTGCGGGCCTTCCGTCAGCCACCGAGTGCGCGTACAACCACACCACGCTGCAGGCGCTCAAGACCGATCGCGGCGTCACCTATCTTCAGGTGGCCTATCCGGTGCCCTTTGATCCCCGACTCGTGGCTGCGCAATGCGAGCGGTTCGGTGACGAGGTGCTGATGCACCATGAATTCAGTCAGGCGGGTGGGGCGCTGACGATTTTCGCGCTTCCGCTGGTGCGCTATTTCGATGAATCGCAATTGCGAGATCTGATCGCCTCCTTCGAGGCCGACGGCTGCCTGGTGTTTGATCCGCACACCTGGGTGCTGGAAGACGGCGGTATGAAGCAGGTCGATGAATTGCAACTTGCCTTCAAACGCCAGGCAGACCCCCTGGGGCTGATGAATCCGGGGAAGGTTCGGGCCTGGGATGAACGTGTGCTGGGCATTCCCGGCGGAACCCTTTAAGGACCCTTGGTCATGTCCTCGCCCGACCCCCGTACCGCCCAGCCGCTTGCCCGCTATGCCGCATGGCGGCGAGCGGGCGACCTCGTGCTTCTTTCCGGCGTGATTGCCGTTGAGCCCTCGACCGGGACGATCGTGCGCGGCTACGCCGATATCCCGCCGGCAGCGCGTGCGCTCATCGGACAAACCGGCGAGTTCTCGACCGATGCCAAGGAAGGCCCGGTGCTGGCGCAGACCTGGTTTGTGCTCGATCGCATTCGCGCCACGGTGGAAGACGCTGGCGGCTCCATGGCGGACGTGGTGAGGCTGGTTCAGTATTTCCGCAATCTCGACCACTTTCCGCTCTACAGCCGGGTGCGAAAGCTGTTCTTTCCGGGCGATCCGCCCGCCTCCACGGTGGTGGAGGTGAGCGAAATGCTGCCGACCGCCGACATTCTGATCGAGGTCGAAGCCACCGCCTGGGTGCCGCTCGACCGCACCCGCCGCGCATCGACCTGAGTCCGGAAACGACTCCTCCCATCGCACCCACACCTTCTTTCATCGAGCCGCCCATGCTGCATGGTTACTGCCCCGCGAAGCGTTATCTGCCCTACCTCGCCTGGACCGACATTGCCGCGCTTCCCGACAAGGAAAACACGGTGATCGTGCTGCCCGCGGGCAGCATCGAGCAGCACGGCCCGCATCTTCCCTGCGCGGTCGACACCATCATTGCAGCCGGTGTGGTGGGCCATGCGCTTGCACGCCTTCCCGATTCGGTGCCGGCGTTCGGGCTGCCGCCCATCACCTATGGCAAAAGCGTCGAGCATCTGCACTTCCCCGGCACCGTCACGCTGGAAGGCTCGACGCTGCTTGCCACCGTAACCGAGGTGGGCGAATCGGTCTATCGCGCAGGCTTTCGGAAGCTCCTGATCGTCAATGGTCATGGCGGTCAGCCGCAGATCATGGAAATGGCTGCGCGCGAACTGCGCCTTCGCCATGGCGACTTTGTGGTGGTGCCGCATTTCACCTGGCGCGTTGCCAACGTGGCCGGGCGCTATCTGTCCGAGAAGGAGCGCAAGCTCGCGATGCATGCGGGCCACGCCGAGACTGCCATCATCATGGCGCTTGCGCCCGATACCGTGCAGATGTCGCGTGCAGTCGCCAACTATCCTCCCGAGTTCCCGTGTCCGACGCTGTCGGCCGATGGGCGGCCTGCCGCGGCCTGGACCGCCCGCGATTTTGGTGAGACCGGCGTGATCGGTGATCCGTTGCCCGCCACGGCCGAGCAAGGCCACGCCATTCTTGATTCACTGGCTGAAAGCTGGGCGCGCGGCATTACCGAGCTGCACCAGATGCGTTGGCTGGAGCGCGACGCCCAAACCTGGGGCAGGGCGCACCAAACCGGTGATGTGCTGGGGGGGTGAACGCTCGGCCTATCCCGCCCCCGCGCAGGTCTTTCAGGCAGCCCGATGGTGGCACTGAATTTGCAGCAAGCAACGCGCTTCGGCGCGTTGGCCGAGTGGTCCCCGATTTCCTCAATCCGTCATGGAGTCCGAACATGAAGCTTCGTTCACTTGTCTGTGCCGCGTTCGCGGTGGCCGCCGTTCCAGGGGCGTTTGCCCAGGAAAAATTCACCTACATGACCAACTGGTATGCGCAGGCCGAGCACGGCGGCTACTACCAGGCGCTGGTGTCGGGCCTCTACAAGAAGGAGGGCATCGACGCCACCATCCGCATGGGCGGTCCGCAGGTCAATGGCATGCAGCTCCTCGCAGCCGGTCAGATCGACTGCTACATGGGCTATGACGTGTCCACCATGAAGGGCTGGGAGAACGGCATCAATGCGATGACGGTCGCCGCCTCGTTTCAGAAGGATCCGCAGGTGCTGATCGGGCATCCGGGTGTGGTGAACAGGATGGAGGATCTGCCCGGCAAGACCATCCTGATCTCCACCGGCGCCCAGAATTCCTACTGGCCCTGGCTCAAAGCCGCCTACAAGCTGCAGGACTCGCAGGTGCGCCCCTACACGTTCAATGTTCAGCCGTTCATCGCTGACAAGAACGTGGTGCAGCAGGGCTACATGACCAGCGAGCCCTTCGCGATCGAGCAGCAGGCGAAATTCAAGCCCAATGTGTTCCTGCTCTCCGACCATGGATGGCCCCCGTACTCCACAACCATCGTGTGCATGGAGAAGACCGTCAAGCAGCGGCCCAAGGCCGTGGCGGGGTTTGTGCGCGCCACGATGCAGGGCTGGAAGGATTACCTCCAGGGCGATCCGTCGGCCGCCAACGCCGCGATCAAGAAAGACAATCCCAACATGACCGATGACAAGCTCGCCAACGGCATCGCGCTGCTCAAGTCCTCGGGCATGGTGATGGGTGGCGACGCCGCCAAACTCGGCATTGGCGTGATCACCGACGACCGCATGAAGAAAACCTACGACATGATGGTCGAGATGAAGCTCATCGATCCGGCCAAGGTGTCGCTCGCACGCACCTACACCACCGAGTTTGTTCGCGACCTGAAGGTGATGCCCTGAACGCGGGTCGTGACGCAGCAGCAATCGCGGGCGAGCAGGTGCCCGCGGTTGAAGTGCTTTCGGTCGAAAAGACCTATCCCAACGGCACCCAGGCGCTACTGCCGGTCAACCTCACGGTGCGTGAGGGCGAATTCATCACGCTGCTCGGCCCGTCGGGTTGCGGCAAGAGCACGCTGCTGAAAATGGTGGCGGGGCTGCTCGAGCCCTCGGATGGCCGCCTGCTGCTCTGGAGAAAGCCGGTTGATCAGGTGGAGGCCACCGGCCATCGACTGAGCTTTGTTTTCCAGGAAGCCACGCTGATGCCCTGGGCGAGCGTGCTCGCCAACGTGCGTCTCCCGATGGATCTTGCCAGGATGCCCAAGGCGCAGTCCGAGCCGCGGGTGAGGCAGGCGCTCAAGATGGTGGGGCTCGAGCGCTTTGAAGACAACCTGCCTCGTCAGCTTTCTGGCGGGATGCAGATGCGGGTGTCGATCGCGCGCGGCCTGGTGACCGAGCCCACGCTTTTGCTGATGGACGAGCCCTTTGGTGCCCTGGATGAAATCACCCGCAACCGCCTGGACAGCGATCTGCTCGACCTGTGGCAGGCCAACGGACTCACGGTGATCTTCGTGACGCACTCCATCACCGAGGCGGTCTACCTCTCGAATCGTGTCATCGTCATGGCGGCTCGGCCAGGACGGATCGTTGAAGAGGTCATCATCGACGAACCCTATCCGCGCAACGCCGATTTTCGGGTGTCCCAACGGTTCGCCACCTACGCCAAGCAGTTGCAGGATTGCCTGCTTCGCGCAAGCGGGGCGCAGGAAGACGAGGCGCTCGCATGAACAATTCGGCTGCGCGCGTTGTTTATCCCCTCATTGTTGCGGTGGTGCTGATCGGCCTGTGGCAGGGGCTGGTCGTGGCGTTCGAGATCCCCCCGTTTCTGGTGCCGTCGCCGGCACGGGTGGCGCAAACGCTGGTGGCGGATGCCAACCTGCTGTTTGGCGCGCTCTACAACACGATGCGTATCACGCTGTTTTCCTTCATCGCAGCGGTCGTGGTGGGGGTGGTGGTGGCGGCGGCGTTTGTTCAGAGCCGCATGATCGAAACCGCGTTCTTCCCCTATGCCGTGCTGTTGCAGGTCACGCCCATTGTGGCGATTGCGCCGCTCATCATCATCTGGGTGAAGGACCCGCTCGCGTCGCTCGTGATCTGCGCCACGCTGGTGGCACTCTTTCCCATCATCTCCAACACCACGCTGGGACTGCGGAGCGTCAATCCGGGCCTGCTCGCCTATTTCCGCATGAACCGGGCAAGCCGCATGCAGTTGCTGTTTCGGCTGCGCGTGCCCTCGGCACTGCCGTATTTTTTCGGTGGCTTGCGGATCAGCTCGGGGCTGGCTCTCATTGGTGCGGTGGTTGCCGAATTCGTCGCCGGCACCGGAGGCACAGGAACGGGGTTGGCCTACCAGATCCTGCAGGCGGGTTACCAGCTGAACATTCCGCGCATGTTTGCGGCGCTGGTCCTCATTACCGTGGCCGGGGTGCTGCTCTTTGTGCTCATGTCGGTGCTGTCGCGCTGGGCGCTGGGCGGCTGGCATGAAAGCGAGACATCTCATGAGTAATCTCCTGATCCGCGGTTCGGATGCGATCTGGACAGGGCTGGCGGGTGATGCCATGCGCGCTGGCCCCGGCACCGATGTGCGGGTCCGCAACGGCGTGATTTCGGCGATCGGTTCGCTCCGGCCCGAGCCTGGCGAGCGCATCATCGACGCCTCGGGCTGTGTGGTGTATCCGGGCTGGGTCAACACCCATCACCACCTCTTCCAGAGTCTGCTGAAGGGCATTCCGGCGGGCATCAATCTCGCGCTCGTGCCCTGGTTGGGCGCGGTTCCGGTGCCGTATCGCAGATTTTTCGATGCGGAGGATTCGCTCAGGCTCGCTGCCCGTATCGGCCTGGTGGAGTTGCTTCTCTCGGGTTGCACCACCATCGCCGACCACCAGTACCACTATTGGCCCGGCATGCCGTTCGATGCCTCACGTGCGGTCTTCGAGGAGGCCGAGAAGCTGGGCGTCCGGATGGTGCTTTGCCGGGGCGGGCAAACCATGTCGCGCGCCATGACCGATGCCAACGCGCCGCCTCAGGTGAGTCCCGAAACGCTGGATGGCTTTCTTGCCTCGGTCGAACGCGACGTCAACAACTTTCACGACCCCTCGCCCATGTCGATGCGACGCGTGGTGAGCGCGATCACGACACCATCATGGAGCTGCTCGCCTGATCAGTTGCGCGAGATGGCGCGAGCCGCCCGATCGCTGGGCATCCGGCTGCACAGCCATCTGTCGGAAAGCTTTGATTACGTGCGTTGGGCCCGGGACGTGCACGGTTGCACACCCATGCAGTTTGTTGCCGAGCATGAGTGGGTGGGCAGCGACGTATGGTTTGCGCACATGGTGCATCTGTCCGATGACGAAATCGCCATGTGCGCCCGCACTGGCACCGGCATCGCGCATTGCCCGCAGAGCAATGCGCGGCTGGGATCGGGCATTGCACGGATCCCGGAGGCCATGGCGGCGGGCGTTCCCATCGGCCTGGCGGTCGATGGTGCAGCCTCCAACGAGGCCGCCGACATGACCAATGAAGCGCACGCCTGCTGGCTGCTTCACCGCGCCGATCCGCGCAGTGGCGAGCGCCCCGATTCGCGCGCGCACAGCTCGCGGGTGATGCAGCCTGGCGGACATGCCGGGGCCATGACCGCTGAGGACGTGGTGCATCTGGGCACGGTGGGCGGTGCACGGGTGCTGGGTCTGGACGGCGTTGGTGCAATCGCAGTGGGCATGGCGGCTGATCTGGTTCTTTATGACCTCGACCATCCGCGCTACTTCGGCATGCACGACCCTGCCTCGGGGCCGGTGGTGTGCGGCGGGCAGCCGTCGCTCAAGGCCGTTCTGGTGCAGGGCAGGGTGGTGGTGGAAAACGGCACCATCCCTGGCCTTGATCTTTCCGGTCTGCGTCGTGAGGCGCAGGCATTTGTCGACAGGACCTGTTCCGCATGAGTGCAAGTTTCGATGTTTCGCGCGTCCAGGCGCACACCGCCGAGATGGCTTCACAGCTGAGCGCGATCGAGTGGATCACCGACTCCCGGGTCGAGCGCCTCAGCCAGGACTTCTACTGGTTCAGCCCGGTGCTCAAGCGTCAGCTTGATCATCTGCGCGCAGACGCCGTGGCGCGTCCGCGCACCGAGGATGAAATCCGGGCGGTGGTGGGGGCGTGTGCCCGCTCTGGCGTACCGATCACGGTACGCGGCAGCGGCACGGGCAACTACGGGCAGTGCATGCCGCTGCACGGCGGCGTCATTCTTGACCTGTCGGCGTACAACAAGCTGCTCTGGCACAAGCCGGGTGTGGCGCGCGCGCAAGCCGGCATCCGCATGATGGAGCTCGACCGCCAGACGCAGAGCGCGGAAGGCGGCGGAATCGGGTGGGAGCTGCGCTGCGTGCCCAGCACTTTCCGCAGCGCCACACTGGGCGGCCTCTACGGGGGCGGCTTTGGTGGCGTGGGCTCGGTCAATTACGGGCCGCTCGCCTCCACCGGCAATGTCTTTGGCGTGCGGGCCATGACCATCGAGCCTGAACCGCGCGCGGTGGAAGTGCGCGCCCCCGAGGCCCTGCTGCTGCACCATGTCTATGGCACCAACGGACTGGTGCTTGAACTCGAAGTCGGGCTGGCGCCCGCGCACCCCTGGCTCGAGGCAATTGCATGCTTTGACAGCTTCGATGCTGCGATCGAGTTCGGTCAGGCGCTTGCGGTATCGCCGGGAATCGTCAAAAAAAGCGTCACGCTCCTGGCCGACCCCATCCCCGGGATCCTGATGCGTGCCGTGCCCCAGCTTGCCGGGCAGATGAAGCCGGGTTCGCATGCAGTGCTGCTGCTGGTGGCCGAGTTTTCCGAGGCTGGCATGCTGCAGGTGTTGGGGCAGTTTGGCGGGTCGATCACCTATCGCAAGACCGCAGAGGAAGTCAAAAAGAGCAATCGCACCATTGTCGAATACACCTGGAATCACACCACGCTGCATGCGCTCAAGGTGGACAAGGGGCTCACCTACATCCAGAGCGGATTCGATCCCTCGCGCCATGTGCAGCAGGCCAAGGCACTGCGCCAGAAGCTGGGCGACGAGGTGCTGGTGCATCTGGAATTCATCCGCACCAAGGAAGGCGCAATGAACTGCTCGGGGCTGCAGCTGGTGCGCTTTACCACCGAAGAGCGGCTCAATGAAATCATGCAGATTCACCGCGATCATGGCGTCTACATCGCGAACCCCCACGTGTTCATCGTGGAAGACGGCAAGCAGGGACAGGTGAACCCCGACATCGTGGCCACCAAGATGAGGTTCGATCCGTCGGGGCTTCTCAATCCTGGCAAGCTCCGTGGCTGGGAGCAGCGGGAGTCGATCATGGCCGATGCTGCAAGCGGTCGCATCTCGCTCTCCACCTTGCCGTCGTTCTAGGCGCGACTCAAGGGAACCGGTCATGCTCACGTCGCAGCAGCGTGTCTTCAGAAAGTTCTGGCACGCGGTGGTGCCCATGAGCATGCTTCGCGAGAGGCAACCGGTCCCGTTCACGCTGCTGGGCGAACCGATCGTGCTGTTCCTTGATGCAGCCGGGGAGCCGGCCGCGCTGAAAGACCGCTGCTGCCACCGCACCGCGAGGCTCTCCAAGGGGCGCTGCGACGGTGGGGTCCTCGAATGTGGCTACCATGGCTGGCGCTATGACCGCTCAGGCAAGGTGATTCGCATTCCGCAACACGAGCCCTCGCGCGCCATCCCGGCTGATTACTGCACCCCCGCTTACCGCTGTGTGGAGCGCTACGGTTATGCGTGGGTGGCACTCGATGAGCCGATCGCACCCATTCCCGAGGTGCCTGAATTCGGCGCACCGGGCTGGCGATCCATCTTCCAGTTTTACGAAACCTGGGCAACCAGTCCGCTGCGTGCACTCGAAAACAGTTTCGACAACGCCCACTTCAGTTTCGTGCATCGCGCCACCTTCGGCGTGGCGGCGCAGCCGCGGCCCAGCCGTTATGAGCTGGTGGAGCGCGAGGGCGGCTTTTACGCTGAAACGCTGATTGACGCGGTCAACCCGCCCGCGTTCCACCGGGTGAGCGGCACCACCGAGCCCATCACGACACGCCTGATGCGCAACGCGTATTTTCTGCCGTTCTCCCGCCGGCTTGATATCGAATATCCGAGTGGCGTGCGGCACGTCATCATCAACTGTTTCACGCCGATCGACGACCGCCGCATGCAGCTGGTCCAGTGGCTGTTCCGCAACGACAGCGAGGCTGACTGTCCCGAGGCCATGCTGGTCGAGTTTGACCGCCAGATCACAGCCGAAGACCGCGAGATGCTCGAGGCCACCGATCCCGATGCGCTGGTCGACACGCGTCGTCGCGGCGTTGAGTTTTCGATGGACAGCGACCGCCCGGGCATGCTGATCCGCAAGCAGCTGATGGAGCTTCTCGCTCGCCACGGCGAGCAGGAAGTTTTTGCCGGCGCCTGAGGAAATTTGCAGCCATGAGAGTCATGGTGCTCTTCTGCCATCCGGTGGAGACCAGCTTCCACGCCTCGCTTCACGCCGATGTGGTCACCACCTTGCGCGCGGCTGGCCACGAGGTGGATGACTGCGATCTCTACGCGGAAGGCTTCAATCCGGTGATGTCCCGCGAGGAACGGCTGGGCTATCACGAGGAGCCGTCGAACATCGAGCCGGTCCGTGGCTATGTCGAGCGCTTGCGCCGGGCCGATGCGCTGGTGTTGTGCTTTCCGGTGTGGACGTTTGGGCCGCCCGCCATGCTGAAGGGCTTCTTCGACCGGGTGCTCATGCCCGGCGTGGCCTTTGACATCAGCGACCCGGCCAATGTGCGTCCTGCACTCACCAACATCCGACGTATCGCGGGCATCACCACGTACGGACGTCCGCGCTGGATGGCGATCTACATGGGTGATCCGCCGCGCCGCATCATCACGCGCTACCTGCCGAGGCTCACCGGGCCAGGCGTACGCACCGAATATCACGCGCACTACCACATGAATGTGGCGACCGAGCAGTCGCTTGCGGCATTCAGGGCCAGGGTGGTGGAGGCGATGAAGCGGTTCTGAGGGGATTCACCCCCGGATCATCGTCGCACACCCGATCAGCGCCGGAAACGTGGCGAGCCAGGCCCAGAAGAAGCGGTTCAGCCCGAAAAACCACCACACCAGAAAGTGGAAGACTGCGCCGATTGCGCACCAGATCGTGGTGATGCGCGGATCGATCATGGCAAGCGGGAAGGCCGCCTCCCAGGCGATGAAGCCCCAGGAGCAGGCGACGGCCACCGGCCGACTTCTCAACATGCTGTCGGCGGGCAGCGGGCCGTAAATGCCGCCATCGAGCAGCGTCGGCAGCGCGCGGCCATCACGCCAGCCCGCGTAGCGCAGCTTCACTGTGCCAGAGAGGAAATAGGAGCTGAGCGCCTGAATGCTGATGACCCACAACCCGGCCTGCCAGGCAAGCGGGGCGCCGACCCACGGTGTGGCGGTCGCGCCGACGGCGATACCCATCAGCACGACCAGCGTCATGAAGTCGGAGCCGCCATTGAATGCGCCGCGAAAGCGGACCGAGATCAGGATCTGGCTTGCGAGGAGAAAGAGTGCAGCTGCGACGGTTGGCCCCCACAGCGGCAGGCTCACCGCTGCCAGGGCGTGAAGCACCAGTTGCGTGCGATGGACCGCTGGACGATAGAGCCAGTCGAACAGCAGTCGAACCGTGCGTGTGCTGCCCGCCAGGTCATCGCGCTGAATCGACCAGGGCCAGGGCGCAAGCGACGGGCCGCCCGCCTGCAGACGGAGCGCCTCTGCGCACTGGATCAGGACGCTGATCGCAGTGAGCCAAAGCAGCGCATCAAGCGCCTGCCCGAGCGGAAGCGTCATGGGTGTGGGGTCTTGCGCGCGGAGGTGGCGAGGACCGGCGACGTCAGGATCGTGGTGTCGGCGCTCGCTTCACCGTAAGGCGGAATCAGCCGGATTTCAAACTGCACCTGGACTGCCGAGGGCACGTCAGACAAGGCGCGCGATCGTGCCAGTTCACAGGCCAGCCGGTAACTCACCAGGCCGGTCAGCGATTCGGGGTCGGACAGGTCTCGCAAATCGGCGTAGAGATGTTCGATCAGACTCTGATCGAGCAATCGCCTGTTGTTGGCCGGGTTGTGAATCAGCTGGCCGAACGAGCGCCGCGCGCGTGGCATACCTCCATGCCAGTCGGACCAGTGACCATCAGGGCCACAGCTTCGCACCACCATGATGGGCAGCGCCCCCACCCGATGATAGAAGCGCCAGTTGGGCAGAAAGCTCCGAAGCAGAAACAGCCAGCGGCCCTGCAGCGCCCGGCCTCTGAAAAAGAGCGTCAGTGCGAGAAACGCCGAGTAGACCAGAATCAGGAGCAGCGGATCGTTCATCGGCCTGCTGCCTGCGGAAGGCGCCCGGCGTGCGCGGTCAGTCGACCTTCACATTGCCTGACTTCACCACGGCAGCCCACTTCGGGATCTCGGCGCGGATGAAAGCGGCAAATTGTGCCGGGGTGCCCGGTGCGGGCTCCGCGCCGAGCGCAAGCGACTTGTCCCGCACATCAGGCAGCCGCATGACGCGGCCCACTTCGGCGGCAAACCGCTCGACGACCTCGGCGGGCATGCCGACCGGCCCGGCGAGACCGAACCAGCCGACCGCGTCGTAGCCCGCTACACCCTGCTCAGCCATGGTGGGCAACTCTGGCGCGCTCAGCGTGCGCTGGGCGCCGAGCGTGGCAAGGCCACGCACCTTGCCGGCGCGGATATGGGGAAGCGCCGAGGACAGGTCAACGAATGCGATCGGAATCGCGCCCGTGAGGAGATCGGTGACCGCGGGGCCGCTGCCCTTGTAGGGAACGTGTCCGAGTCGCGTGCCGGTCATTTGCTGGAACATCTCGCCGGACAGGTGCATGGCGGTGCCGTTGCCGGCCGACCCAAACGACAGTGCGCCAGGCCTGGCGCGCGCCTGGGCGATGAAGTCGGCCACCGAGCGGGCAGCGCTGTCAGCAGGCACGGCTGCGACCATCGGGATGAGTGCCAGGAGCGAAATCGGCTGCACGTCTTTCAGCGGATCGTAGGGCAGCTTCGGCATGAGCGACAGATTGATCGCCATCGCGCCGGCCGGGGCGAGGAAGATGGTGTGGCCATCGGGCGCCGCCTTCACGCCCTGGTCCACGCCGATGGTGGCGCCGGCGCCAGGACGGTTTTCGACCACCACCTGCTGGCCGAAGGTACGCGACATTTCCGCAGCAAGCAGGCGGGAAATCGCATCAGCGCTGCCGCCCGGTGGGAACGGGACAATGTAGCGGACCGGGCGGCTGGGCCAGGCTGCCGACGGTGCCTGCGCGAGGGCAGGCAGTGCAGTGGCGGCCAGTGCGATCAGGGTGAATAGTCTGCGGGAGAGGGTGGTCATGCTGGTTCCTCGCGGGAGGGTGCGAAACCGGTCAGTGTTCGATGCTGCCAAAGTGCCGACTGATCTCGGGGTCGAAGCTGCCGCCGATCAGCACAAACAGCATGCGACAGGGCTTGCCCGAGCGATTGGCCCAGGCGTGGTTGGTGCCCCGCTCGACCAGAAAATCGCCTTTTTTCATGAGCACCTCCTCGTTGTCGAGCACGAGGGTGATCTCGCCCTCGAGAACCAGCGCGTAGTCGACGCTCTCGGTGCGGTGCATGAAGGGATGCCTGGCCTTGCCTTCGGTGTTGGTGGACGCGGTGGCCGTGCCCAGCGCGCCCCACGCCTCGCGCGTGCCCGAGGCATCGATGTTGCGGAGCCAGTCGCCTTCGGGCCCGAACTCGATGATGCGTACCACGCTGCCTCGTGGCGGGGGCTCGAGTTTGACCGGACGGAGCGTTGGATCGGGGCCGTTATCGATCGCAGCCGGCGTGTCATCGGTGATCCAGAGCTGGGTCATCACATAGCCCACGCGCTTCGGGTTGGTGTGCACGGTGGGGGCTGGGCGGTCTTCGGTGACACAGGAACGGCCCTGCGCATCATGGCCGGTGACGATGCGACGGACATGGCCCTTGGGCAGATTTGACGACTCGCTCATTGCGGGGTGACTCCGGTCTGTTTGACGATCGTTCGCCATTTGGCCACTTCGCGGCGCAGATAGGCAGTGAATTCGGCGGGTGTGCCCGGCAGGGGCTCCATGCCGGCTGCTGCGAGGCGCTCGCGCACCTCGGGTTGTCGAACCATGTTGGCGATGCCGACATTGAGACGGTCAACGATCTCGGCAGGCAGCCGCGGCGGTCCAAAGAGACCCACCCAGGTGTAGTCCTCGAAATCAGGGAAGCCCGCTTCGGCGACGGTGGGTACGTCGGGAAGCGATTCGAGGCGCTTCAGGCTGGTCACGGCCAGCGCTTTCACCTTTCCTGCCTTGATCTGCGGAACAGCCGGAGGCAATGCGATGCTAGAGACCTCGACCTGCCCGGCGATGGCGGCGGTGAGCGCGGGCGCTGCGCCCTGATAGGGGACGTGCACCGCGTCCAACCCGCCCAGGACACGCAGAACATGATCGCCGGTGAGATGCGGCGTGCTGCCAATGCCGGCTGACCCGTAGGAAAGCGTTCGGCCCTTGTAGCGCGCGAAAAATTCGCGCAGGTTGTTCGATGGCTCCGACACCGGCACCACGAGAATGTTGGGCGAGGCCGCGACCAGCCCGATGGCCGTCACATCGCTCAGCAGGTCGTAACCGGGGTCGCGGAACAGGGTCTGATTGACCGCCATCGACGAGGTATTCACCAGGAGCGTGTAGCCGTCTGCGGGTTCACGGGCGACGTAGCGGGAGGCAATGTTGCCGCCCGCGCCCGCGCGGTTTTCGACCACAACGCTTTGCCCGAGCGCGCCCTGGAGCGACTGCGCCAGAATGCGTCCGACGATATCGGCGGGGCCGCCTGGCGCGAAGGCCACCACCAGCCGTACGGGCCGCTGCGGCCAGCCTGGGCCCGATTGCGCGTAGACCGAGGGCATGCCGATCGCGCTGGCTGTGGACGCGCTCGCGAGGGCGACGAGCAAGCGGCGTCTGGGAGGGTGCGTTTCCATGGTTGTTTCCTTGCGAAGGGACGGCGCCGCGACCGCGCTTGACCGGGACCTTTTCAGGGCCGGGGCTTCTCGGGGCTGAGACTGTAGGCGAAAGCCCTGGCACTGTCCATGTTCGCGCCCGGACCGCCATGACAGCGACTGGACGAAACGCCGCGATGCGGATTTCCCCGGTCTGTCATAAGGTTATTGGTGACCCGCAGCCCGTGCGCCTTCACGCTCACTCTTGCATTCGTGAGCGGGTCGCCGACCTGCTCCGGAGACGATCAATGCCTGTCACAGGCTTTCAGTTGTAAAACCAGGAGGAGAAGCTGATGCCGCGTTATTCGCTCAACGTCAACGGCCGCACGCAAAGTGTCGACGCCGATGCCGACACCCCGTTGCTTTACGTGCTGCGGAACGATCTGCAGCTGAACGGCCCGAAATTTGGTTGCGGGCTCGCACAGTGCGGGACCTGCACCGTGCACATCAACGGCGAGGTCGCCCGGTCATGCGCCGTGCCGGTATCGGCCGTGCAGGGTCGAGCAATCACCACGCTTGAAGGCCTGATGGTCGATGGCAAGCCTGGCAAGGTCCAGCAGGCCTTCATCGATGCGCAGGCGGTGCAGTGCGGCTACTGCACCAACGGCATGGTCATGGCCAGCGCCGCGCTGCTTGCCAAAAACGCGAAGCCAAGCGATGCGCAAATCAATGACGCGCTCGCCGGCAACCTGTGCCGTTGCGGCACGCATCAGCGGATCTGTGCGGCGGTCAAGCGCGCAGCCCAGGCTGCCTGAGGAGGACACGCGATGACAATCACCGTTGATCGCCGCCAGTTCCTGAAGGCGGGTGCAGCTGGCTCGCTCACCATCGGCTTTTCCCTGGGACTGAGCGCAACGCCCGCGTCGGCGGCCACCGTTCCGGCTGCCAAAATCGTCGCCAAAGATCAGGTCGACGCCTTCCTGGTCATGCACCGTGACGGCCGGGTGGAGGTTTATGTCGGCAAGGTTGACCTCGGAACCGGCACCCGTACCGCGCTGTCCCAGATTGCAGCCGAGGAACTCGATGTGCCGTTCTCCCGCATCACCATGCACATGGGTGATACCGGGACCACGCCAGACCAGTGGCTCACTGGCGCCAACCTCACCATCCAGCAGGGTGGGGGCGAACTGCGCCGCGCCTGTGGCACCGCGCGCGCTGCGCTCCTCGGCCGCGCGGCCGAGCGCCTGAAGGTGGCGGCCACGGATCTGGTCGTTGCCGATGGCGTGGTTCGGGTTCGTCAGGACGCGTCGAAGTCGGTCACCTACGGCGAACTGATTGGCGATGGCCGCTTCGAGCTCAAGATCAATGACAAGATCCAGCTGAAGGCGCCGGCCGACTACAAGGTGATCGGAAAATCGATCGCCCGGGTGGATATCCCCGACAAGGTCACCGGCAAGTTCGAATTCGTGCAGGACGTGCGGGTGCCCGGCATGCTGCACGCGCGTGTCATCCGCCCCGATGACATCGGCGCCAATCTGCTGGCGTTTGATGATTCGGCCGCACGCAAGGTGCGCGGCTATGTCCAGACCGTACGCAAAGGCAACTTCCTGGCGGTGCTGGCGAGCGACGAGTGGTCTGCGATCAAGGCGGCGCGCGAGGTGTCGGTCAACTGGGGCGCGGCCCAACTGCTGCCCGAACAGTCCACGGTGTTCCAGACCTGGCGCCAGCGTCATGTTGCCAAGGAAGAAGCCACGCAAAAGGCCGGTGACATCGCCGCAGGTCTGTCTGCGAGCGCGAAACGGATCAAGGCGAGCTACGAGTTTGCGGTGCAGACGCATGCGTCGCTCGGGCCCTCTTGCGCGGTCGCCGACTTCAAGGACGGCAAGCTCCTGGTGTGGTCCGCTTCGCAGGCCACGCACTCGATGATGGACGAACTCGCCGGCATCACCGGCGTGCCGCGCAATTCGATCCGGCTCGTCTACTGCGAAGGCTCGGGCTGCTATGGCCGCAACGGTCATGAAGACGCGACCGCCGATGCCGCGCTGCTCGCCACGCTGGTCGGCAAGCCGGTGCGCGTGCAGTGGATGCGCGACGATGAAACCGCACGGGCGCCGAAGAGCCCGCCGCGAGCGATGGACTTCGAAGCCGGACTCGATGCACAGGGCAACGTGATCGCGTGGAAAGGTGATTTCCACATTGCGCTCAATCACATCGCTGCGTTCAAGCCGCTGGACTTTCCGTTGCTCGCCGCGACCGATATCGGTCAAAGCAAGCCAGGCAACTGGGTCGGATTCCTGTTCCAGAACGCCGGACAGCCCTATCCGTTTCCGAATGTGGCGGTCAATACCCGGCACATCTCGGAGGCGTTTTTCCGTTCATCGCATCTGCGCTCACCGGGCCGCATCGAAAACAGCTTCGCCAACGAGTCGTTCATGGACGAGCTGGCCTTCGCTGCCAAGGCCGATCCGGCCGAGTATCGGTTGCGCGTGCTGAAGGACCCCCGCGGTCTCGAAGCGCTCCGTGCCGTGTTGAAGAAAGCGGGCTGGCAGACGCGGGTAGGCCACAATGCGGCCGGCGGCGCTGGCGATGTACTCAAAGGCCGGGGTGTGTCCTATGTGCGCTACAACAATGCCACCACCTATGTGGCGGCAGTGGCCGAGGTTGAGGTGCAGCGCAAGACCGGCGAGGTGCGCGTGACGCGAGTCTGCGTGTCGCACGACTGTGGCCAGATCATCAACCCCGACGGTCTCATCAACCAGATCGAAGGGGGCGTGATCCAGACCGTCAGCCGCACGCTCATGGAGCAGGTCAACTGGACTCGCGCACGGGTCACGAGCGTGGACTGGGCGAGCTATCCGATCCTGCGCTTCCATGACGCGCCCAAGGTGGAGGTGGTGCTGATCGACCGGCCGACCGAGCAGCCCTGGGGGGCCGGCGAGCCCACGCCCACTGCCATTCCGGCGGCGGTTGCCAATGCCATTTTCGATGCCACCGGTGCGCGGCTGCGCTCGGTTCCGATCACACCCGAAAAGGTGAAGGCTGCGATGGCACAAGGACCCGCACGCGCCTGACGCGCAGCGTTCAGGTTGACGGTAGACCCTGCGGCCCGGCGCGAGAGTGTCGGGCCGCGGTCGTTTCAGCCACGGGCGTGACTCAACTCGCCAGCGTGATCTTCGCGTCGCGAATCACCTCGCCCCAGAGCTTGAAGTCGGCCCGCATGGCCTCCGCAATGCCGTCTGGCGGGATCGTTCCAGCTTCCTCAATGCCCGCCTTGGCGAGCGCCGCCACCACTTCGGGTTCGGCGATGACCGCCCGAAGCGCGCGACGAAGCGTGTCGAGCGCCACCTGCGGAATGCCTGCGGGCGCGACGAAACAATTCCAGGGCTTGGCATCAAAGCCGTCGAACCCCTGCTCGGCAATGCTTGGCACATTGGGCAATACGCTGATGCGCTGCTTCATGGCGCCCCCGAGGGCAACCAGCTTGCCCGCCTGGATGTGTTGCAGCGCCGGCCCCACCGTGGAGACCGCCAGATCCACCTGCCCGCCCAGCAGATCGGCCACATATTGCACCGCGCCCTTGTAGGGCACATGGTTCATCTGGATGCCCGCGCGAAGCTTGAACAGCTCGGCGATCAGATGATGCGGTGAGGCGATGCCCGCGCTGGCATGGTTGATCTTTCCGGGGTTGGCCTTGGCATAGGCCACCAGCTCGCGAATGGAGCGCGCCGGCAGGCTGGGATGCGCCACCATCACAAACGGAATGGCCCCCAGATGCGCGAGCGGCACATAGGCATTGATCGGGTCGTAGCCGATCTTTCTCAGGTTGGGCACATAGGCAAAACCAGTGCTGTCATAGAGCAGGAAGGTGTAACCGTCAGGGGTCGCCCGGGCGCCGGCTTCGTTGCCTATCATCGTGCTGGCGCCGGGCTTGTAGTCGAGAATGACGGGCTGACCGAGAATCTTCTCGAGCCGACCCGAGACGATACGTGACCAGGAGTCCGCACCGCCACCCGCGGGGTAGGGCACGATCAGTCGCACGGGTTTGTCGGGCCAGGACTGGGCACGAACCCAGGGGGCGGCGAACGCGGGTGTGCTGGCAATTGCGCCAATGACGCGGCGGCGGGAGAGGGTGCGGGTGGTCATGGTGTCAATGCTCCTTCGAAATCCTGTCGTGGGTCGGCTGGCTTGGCACGCGGGCGAGGCGATGCTGCCTGTGCGCGGCCCCTCGTGGCCGTTTGTCGCTTCACAGGCACAGCAACTGTGCTTCGTGTCAATCCCGGGTTACAATGCCGATGCTAGACGCATACCCGTTTTCTCTCAATCGGCGCTTTGGTTGCGCGCTGTCGGCTTGTTCGGCGGTCCGGTCAATCCCCTTAGGTGAGTTTTCGTGGGTGTTTCTGCACGTCGTGCATGCATCCCGCGTGTGCGAAAACTCTCCAGAGGAAATCAACATGTCCAGGGAAACCGGCATCGTCAAATGGTTCAACGAAAGCAAGGGCTTCGGCTTCATCGCTCCTGACAACGGCGGCAAAGATCTGTTCGCCCACTTCAAGGAAATCGAAGGCTCGGGCTTCCGTACCCTTCAGGAAAACCAGAAGGTGGAGTTTGAAGTGGTTCAGGGTCAGAAAGGCCCCGCCGCTTCACGGATTCGTCCGGTCTAAGCAAGCCCGGACAGCATCCTCACCAGATCGACGGTCGGGCGGCCGGTGGCCGCCTCGATCGCGCTCTGGTG
This sequence comes from Burkholderiaceae bacterium, assembly GCA_049423065.1. Taxonomy (GTDB): domain Bacteria; phylum Pseudomonadota; class Gammaproteobacteria; order Burkholderiales; family Burkholderiaceae_E; genus SYIM01. Next base: position 6,783 of record JBMSQB010000063.1, on the reverse strand, counting down.
AACCGGCAGGTTGGTGCACTCCAGCACAATCGTTCTCACCGCCGGATCACGGGTCACCAGCGCAAGCGCTGCGCTCACCACGGCCCGTTCAGCCTCCTCAAAATCCATCTGCTCATCGTCGTTGATGATGCACTGGTAAAACCCACTGTCTTGCCCAATGCCCTGTACTGGTGTGCCGGGCGGAACCGCCGCTGCGGCGAGCACATCGCTATCGAGCGATTCGGCATCGAAGGTGAGAATGCCCGGGGCATCTGCGGACGCACAGGCAAGCAGCGCCGAACTCAGAACGGGCACCGGAAGCGCTGACTGCAATGCATGCTGAAAGCGCGCCAGAAAACCGCAGCTGGTGCCGATCCGCGTGGCGCCTCGGTTGACCAGCGCCCAACCGGCTTCGATGAAGGGCGCGAGCAAACTGGCGTCAGCCTGCCTGACCACCCGGTGAGCCGACGCACCGTTCACCACCTGATAGAGCGGCTCGATCCCGCGCCGCCGAAAGCTGTCCGGGTGGCCGATATCGCCAGGCGGGCGCGGAAAACGGGTGTCTAGCATGAGAATACCGACCCGCGGCCACGTATCGGCCAGCGAACCAACAGGCGGGGCGGTTGCCTGCACGCGGGTTTCTCCTTGACGGGTATGCGGCGCAGTGTGCCATGATTGCGCGTCTCAACCGAACCGGCATCCACCAGTCGCCGGACCTTCCAGGAGTTGCCGATGAAGCCCCGTTTCCTGCTTGCGATGGCCGGGCTGGCCGTTGCGTCGACCGTCTCCGCCCAGACCAGATGGGATCTGCCTGCCGCCTATCCGGCGGGTAACTACCACACACAGAACATTCAGCAGTTCGCCGATGAGGTGGACAAGGCGAGCGGCGGCGCGCTCAAGATCACCGTGCACGCCAACGCCTCGCTCTTCAAAGCGCCCGAGATCAAGCGGGCGGTCCAGGGTGGCCAAGCCCAGGTTGGCGAAATTCTGCTCGCCAACTTCCAGAATGAATGGCAACTGTTCGGCGCTGATGGGCTGCCTTTCCTTGCCGACAGTTTTGATCAGGCCAACAAGCTCTACAAGGCGCAGCGCCCATTCCTTGAGAAGAAGCTGGGCGAGCAGGGGATGATGCTGCTCTACTCGGTGCCCTGGCCGCCGCAGGGCATTTATGTGAAGAAGCCGATCAATTCGGCGGCCGACTTGAAGGGCGTGAAGTGGCGCGCCTACAGCCCGGCCACTGCGCGAATTGCCGAACTGGTTGGCGCGCAGCCGGTCACCGTTCAGGCGGCAGAGCTGTCGCAGGCGATGGCCACCGGCGTGGTGGAAAGCTACATGTCGTCGGGCTCCACCGGGTATGACACCAAGACCTATGAGCACATCAAGTACTGGTACGACACCCAGGCTTGGCTTCCCAAAAACGCGGTGATCATGAACCGCGCAGCGTTCGAGAAACTGGCGCCCAACGTGCGCGATGCGGTGCTGAAGGCGGCTTCGGCGGCGGAATCCCGCGGCTGGCAGCTGGCGCAGACCAAGAACCAGGAATACATCGATCTGCTGAAGAAAAATGGCATGAATATCGTGCCGCCGTCTGCGCAGCTCAAATCCGACATGCAGAAGGTGGGCGAGACCATGCTGAAGGAATGGCTGGACAAGGCCGGCGCCGAAGGTAAGGCGCTGGTGGACGCGTACCGCAAGCTCTGATGCGATCGGCGCTTGACCGCCTCTATGACAGCGCAGCCGCCCTGGCTGCGCTTTTCATGGTGGCACTCCTCGGGATGGTGCTCACCTCCATCCTGGGGCGGGAACTCGGTTTCCATGTGCGTGGCACCGACGCGTACGCGGGTTATTTCATGGCGGCAAGCGGCTTTCTGGCGCTTGCCCACACGCTCAAGCGCGGCGAGCATATCCGCGTCACGCTGTTGACCTCGCGGCTGCGCGGTTCTGCACTGAGGCGCCTGGAACTGTTTGCCCTGGGGCTCGCGAGCGTGTTGAGCCTGCTGCTCGCCTATTACAGCGTGCGGCTCTGCTGGCAGTCCAGGCTCTTCAACGACATCTCCACCAGCAATGATGCAACGCCGCTCTGGATCCCGCAGCTCTCGATGGCGGTGGGTGCGGTCATCCTGTTCATCGCGCTGGTCGATGAGTGGGTGCTCGAGTTTCGCGGGCAACGCCGCACGGCGGGGCCGGATCAGCCGCTGCACAATGAGTGATCCCCTGTGAATGACTTGTTGATCACGGGTCTCCTGATCCTCACGCTCTTTCTCATTCTGGGCTCGGGTGTCTGGATCGGCCTGTCGCTCTCGGGTGTGGCCTGGGTGGGCATGCAGCTCTTCAGCAGCCGCCCGGCGGGCGATGCGATGGCGGTCACCATCTGGGGGTCGTCATCGAGCTGGACGCTCACCGCGCTGCCGCTCTTCATCTGGATGGGCGAGATCCTGTTTCGCACGCGCCTCAGCCAGGACATGTTCCATGGGCTCGCGCCCTGGCTGCAGTCGCTCCCCGGGCGGCTGCTGCACACCAACGTGGCGGGCTGCACGATTTTTGCCGCGGTATCGGGGTCGTCGGCCGCCACCTGCGCCACCATCGGCAAGATGACGCTCCCCGAGCTCAACCGGCGCGGCTATCCGGAGGGCATGGTGGTGGGGACGCTTGCTGGCGCCGGCACGCTGGGGCTTCTCATTCCGCCCTCGATCATCATGATCGTCTACGGCGTCACTGCCGACGTGTCGATCGCCAAGCTCTTCATTGCTGGCGTGATTCCGGGCCTGATGCTGGCGGGTCTGTTCTCGGCCTACATCATTGTCTGGGCGCTCCGTCATCCTGAACTGGTGCCCGCGGCTGAACGGCGCTACACCTTCCTGGAAAAGGTCAGGGAATCGCGAACACTCATTCCGGTGGTGTTGCTGATCGCTGCGGTGCTGGGGTCGATCTATGCCGGCATTGCCACGGCCACTGAAGCGGCAGCGGTGGGTGTGGTGGGTTCGCTGGTGCTCTCGGCTTTGCAGGGTACGCTCACCTGGGTGAGCTTTCGCGAAGCGCTGATGGGTGCCACCCGGCTCTACTGCATGATCGCGCTCATTCTCGCGGGCGCTGCGTTTCTTACCCTCTCGATGGGCTACATCGGCTTGCCGCGTCATCTGGCGGAGTGGATTGCGGAGCTGGGTCTCAGCCGGTTCGAGTTGATCGCGGTCCTGACCCTGTTCTATATCGTGCTGGGCTGCTTCCTGGATGGCATCTCCATGGTGGTGCTCACCATGGGGGTGATCATGCCCACGGTCACCAAAGCCGGCATCGATCCGATCTGGTTTGGCATCTTCATCGTGCTGGTGGTGGAAATGGCGCAGATCACTCCACCGGTGGGATTCAATCTTTTTGTACTTCAGGGCATGACCGGGCGAGAGCTTCCCTGGATTGCGCGCGTGACGCTGCCCATGTTTTTTGTGATGGTGTTTGCGGTGCTGCTTCTGTACTGGTTCCCAGGGCTTGCCACCTGGCTGCCGGAACAGATGATGCGCTAGCGCTGCTCAGGCGTTGATCGCTGCCATCAGCCGCTCGCGTGTGAGCGGCAGATCTTTCACCCGGATTCCAAGCGCCTGTTTCAGTGCGTTGCCGATGGCAGCAGCGGTGGGGCCGTGCGCGCATTCGCCAGCGCCGAGTGGCGGCTCATTGGCAGCCTCTATGAGTACAACATCGACGCGAGGTTGCGAAGAGAAGTTCAGAATCGGGTAGGCCGACCAGTCGGTGCAAAGGGGCCCCTCGGCGCGATCGATTCGCATGGTCTCGAGAAGCGTCCAGCTGCACGCCTGAATCGCACCACCCTCCAGCTGGTTGCGTGCGCCGTCGGGGTTGATCACCTCTCCGAGGTCGGCCACGACTGTGAGCTTGCCCACGGTGATGGACTCGCCCACTTCAATGTCGGCTGCGACCGCGCACCATGCGCCCGAGTTCTTGTAATGGGCAAAGCCGATGCCGGTGCCGGTGACCGTATCGGTCATCTCATGGCGTGGACGCGTCGCGCCGCGGCGGGCCGCGAGGGTTTCCAGCACGCGGCGGGCGCGGGGATGATCAAGGTGCGCGAGCCTGAACGCGATCGGATCCTGATGCGCGAGCTCGGCCAGATCGTCGATTGCGGATTCGAGCGCAAACACGTTGCCAAACGCGCCGAGCGAGCGCAGCGCCGAGGTGCGAAGCGGCATGTTTCGAACCCGGTGGTTGACGATGCGCATCGCGTTGAAGCGGTAGGCTGGAATGGCGTTGCGCTCGGAGCCGCCGCCTGCAGCGAGCGCAGCGTTGACCGACTCGCGGGGTTCGAACCGGTTCGATGCGATTTCGGTTGCCGCGAGCAGCGTGGGCGTGGGCGCGCGACCGGGGCGAAGGCTGTGCCCTGCGCTCCAGACCTCGTGTTCCCAGCGCGTGATGTGACCGCCCTGCATCCAGGCGCGAACCCGCATGGCCATGGCCGAGCCGAGCGGTGCGCGGATCAGTTCGTCGCGCCGCGACCAGAGCACCCGGACTGGCGCGCCGCAGGCGCGTGCGATGAGGGCGGCATCAAGGGCCACATCATCGGCCGCATTGTGCCCATAGCAGCCGGCGCCCTCCGCGTGATGCACCACGATGTCGGCATCCGGGAACACGAGCGCCAGATCGGCGCGCAGGTTGTAGGGACCCTGGCTGTGCGTCCAGATGTCGAGTCGCTGACCGGTCCAACGCGCAAGTGCGCAGGACGGCATGAGCGATGCGTGGGCGATGAAGGGTTTGGTGAAGACGGCTTCATAGGTTGGGGCGTCGGGGTCGCTCTGCGCGGGCGAGGTGCCCCCGCCGATCTTGCCAGTCGGTATTGCGCTGCTTTCCAAGGCGGACGTCTCGGGAGCGTGCTCTGCAATGACTCGCGATTCCGCGGGCTGTGTACGCAGCCAGTCCGCGACCGCTTGATCGTCAAACGGCAAACCTGGCTGCTGCCAGCGGGTGGCTGCAACCAGATGTTCGGCGGCGCGGATGGCCAGCCATTCACGCTCGGCCACCACCGCAAGAAAATTGCCGTCGCGGATGAGTCGCACGCTGTTGCCGAATGAACTGAGCGCATCGGCGGATACGGATTGAAGCGTGGCGCCTGGGATTGCAGCGCGTACAACGCGTGCGTGAAGGAGTCCCGGAAGACGTTGATCATGCAGGTAGGCGGGAGCGCCTCGAATCTTGGCGGGTAGATCGTGCCGCGGTATCGACTGTCCGATGATCGGAGTGGGAAGGTGGGCAGATGGATTTGCGGCAGTGGACGCTACGGCGCCGACCTCGCCCTCCAGGAGTGAGGCGGGGTCGAGGTCGCGATAGTCCAGCCTGCTGTCATTCGGCCCGGTGACCAGACCGTCGCGGGCAGCACACGCCACGGGTGCGATGCCCCAGCGCTCGGCCGCACGGGCGATCAGGCGCTCGCGCAGTTCTGCGCAGACTATGCGGATGGCAGTGCCTGACTCCTGAATCGAGAGGCTCCCCGAGGTGACCGCTTCGTCTGGCGAGAGACCGGTCTGGACCGGGATCATCCGGATTCGTTCGATCGGGAGCCGCAGTTCATGGGCTGCGATTTGTCCTAGGGCGGTGAGAATGCCCTGGCCGATCTCAACCTTGCCAGAGCGGATCTCGACGGTGCCGTCGGGGCACCAGCCGAGCCAGGTGGAACGACAGGGATTGACCGCGAGGCTGGCGGGCAGGTCGGGGCGCGAGGCCGTTGACTGGGTAAGACGGAAGGCGAGGTTCATGGCGTCGGGGCAGGGTCTTGCGACGCGGGCGCGGCGAGAGCCGAGAGGGCGGCTGCGACGATCCGTGAGTGCGAACCACAGCGGCAGAGCTGCGCATCAAGTATGCGACGGACCGAGGGCTCGTCGTGCGCAGCGCCCGAGTCGATGGCCTGCGTCAGCGTGACAATGATGCCCGACAGGCAGGCGCCGCATTGCCCGGCCTGGAGGGCCTCGAAGCTGCGCTGCAGCCGGCCGGCCGTGGGCGATTCTGCGAGTCCCTCGATGGTGATGACCGTCCGCCCGGCAACCGACCACATGGGCGTGTCGCACGCGGCCACGGCGCGGCCATCGATCAGCACCTTGCAGGCACCGCACTGGTTCAACCCGCAGCCGAAACGGGTGCCGGGAAGGTTGAGGCGGTCGCGAAGGACGTAGAGAAGGGGCTCGTCACCGGCGGCGGAGACGGTGACGGCTCGGGTGTTGAGGGTGAAGGTGTGGGGGGATTCGGCAGGGCTTGGCACTTTGCGCCACCATCGGGGCATTGATGGCGGGATTGTCACACAGCGGGCGAGGGGACAGACAGGATGAGAGCCAGCGGGGACAGGCATCGGCGCGTCGCGCGATGGGTGAGCGTCATCGGGCTGGTTGCACTTGCGCTCATGCTGGTGCACCCCAGGTTTGTGATCAAGGACCAACGCCTGCTGTTGACGCTGAATGGGGAGCCGTTTGACCTGGTGGGTGGCGTCACCGAACAGTGGGGACGGTTCGTGAGTGACTGCGGGCGTGTGAGCGGGGCGGAAAGCGGGAGCTCGCTCGGCCGTGCCGCACAGGCCCTGCTGCAGAAGCACAGCCCACCGGATTCACAGTCGGCGCGTGTGGTGCGGGTCGACAGGCTGTCGGATTGGCTATTGGTTGAGGCGACGTTTGATGCCATGCCACCGGTGCTGGTCTTGATGCGCGCAGCCGTTGGTGCGGATGAGCCTCTGGTGATCGAAGCAGTCTGGAGCGGCACCACGCATCCGTGGCGAATCGTTCCGTTCGCGGCTGAATTTCTGAAAGCCCGCGTACCGGC
>JBMSQB010000062.1:0-27492 GCA_049423065.1 Burkholderiaceae bacterium | reverse complement strand
CCCCCTGCGTTCTGCACCCGTACCTCGGTGCCATCGCGGGCGAGCTTGATCTGACCAGCCGTGACCACCAGATCCCCCAAGACCACGCCTTCGGTGATTTCCACCTTGCCATCACGGCGCACACCGGTGGCCACCCTGGCGCGCATGGCCTTGCCATCGATGATCTTGTAGACAAAAACCTCGGCCCCCATCGGGTAGACCGCCTCCTCCGGCACCATCACCGCCGAGCCTCGCTCCTTCAGCACGATTCGCGCACGTGCAAACATGCCGCTGCGGAGCAGGAATTCCTGGTTGGCGAGCATGCCGCGCGCGACCAGTGCGCGGCCATCAGCCGAGACCTGCACATCGAGTGCCGAGATTGCCGCCCGAAACACACGCTGCGGATAAGCATCAACCCGCATTTCAACCGACAGGCCAGGCTTGAGTTCACCCAGAAACCGCTCGGGAAGACGCAGGTCGACCTTCATCTGAGACACATCTTCCAGCACCACCAGATCAGCAGCCTCGCGGACGTAATCACCGACGCTGAAATTGCGCAGCCCCACCACACCATTGAAGGGCGCGAAGATCTGGGTTTTGGCGAGCTGCGCTTCGGCGAGTCTCAGCTTGGCCTGCTGCACGCTGAGATTGGCGGCCGCCTGATCCTTGGCGCTTGCGCTCACGAACTTGCGCTCCGCAAGGTCGGCGGTGCGGTCGTAGTTGGCTTTGGAGAGATCAAGCTCGGCGCGCGCCTGTTCAACCTGCGCGAGGAGCACCGACCGGTCGAGTTCCACCAGAAGATCGCCCTTGCGAACCAGGCCGCCCTCGGTAAAGCCGATGCGCACAACCCGCCCCGCGATTTCCGGACGGATCGTGACCGATTCATTGGCGCGCAGATTGCCGACCGCAAACACTTCTTCGGTAATCGCCATCGACTGCGCCCGCGCTGCCTCGACGCCCACAGGACCGCGTCCGCCACCCGCTGTTCCAGGCGCGGCCCCACCGGCCGGACGCGGACCAGCGCCGCCCCCACCCGCACCTGCACCCGCAGCCGCCGGCGCCGATCCGGCACCCGCAGGCGCAGCACCGGAAGCCGCCGACGAGACGGCGGGTTTCGCTGCAGCGGACGAGCTTGCACCGATCTCGAGTGCCGGGCGAGCGGGCGCGTGCTGCGTGTAATAGGCCCAGCCGCCCAGGCCCGACAGCCCGGCGATGACCACCGCGTAGGTTATGTATCGTTTCATCGGAGGGATTTTTGTCATCCGAATCTAGCACAAGACTCGGCGATCAAGCGGCCCAAGGGGTACTTGGCTGAACGGGTCCCGCGCCGCGAGCCCGCCGCGATGCCCCGCGATCCCCCTCGCCGGTCAAGCCCGCTGCTGCCGGGCCACCTCGACCACACCGCGGTTGGCCAGCGCATCGGCGCGCTCATTTTCAGGATGCCCGGAATGGCCGCGGACCCAGCGCCATTCGATCTGGTGTCGTTGCGCGAGGGCGTCGAGTTCACGCCACAAATCAACGTTGCGGACCGGCTTGCGGTCGCTCGTCATCCAGCCGCGGGCTTTCCAGCCTGACATCCACTCGCTGATGCCCTTCTGAACATATTGCGAGTCGGTATGCACCACGACCACACTCTCGCGGGTGAGCGCTTCCAGGGCGCGAATCACCGCGGTCAGTTCCATCCGGTTGTTGGTGGTGGCGGGTTCGCCGCCGAACAACTCGCGTTCATGCCCGCGCCAGCGCAGGAGCGCGCCCCAGCCCCCCGGTCCCGGATTGCCCTTGCAGGCACCGTCGGTATAGATCTCGATCGGAGCGGTCATTGATTCAGGTGAAGGCGCAAGGTGAACGGTCGCGGGCAGAATGGCTCAACCAGATTCAGGTCCGGACAACCGCGACGGATTCTACCCGCGCCGGGGCCATCAAGGCGTTGGGGCGGGGACACGCTGAGGTCTGGGCATCGGGAGCCAATCGCATGCTGGGACTCGACCGCCGGATGATTCGCGAACTTGACCGCTTGCGCGACACCCATCCGCTGCCGCTCAAGGTGCGCCTGTGGCAGGGCGACGAGGTCTTGATGTCGGCCCCGTCCGCGTCCACGAGCGAGGAAAATGATCCGCCGATGGTCACGCTGCATCTGCGCAGCCCTGCTGCCGCACGGCGCCTGATCCGGCCGAGCCTCGATGCGCTGGGCGAAGCCTATGTAGAGGGACTGATCGATGTGGACGGGCCCGTTATCGACGCCATCGCCATCGCCTCACGACTCGCGTCCGCTCATCAGGGAGGCGCGCAGGCAGGTCGGCTGCCCCGCTGGCTGTCGCGCCACACGCGCAAGCGCGACCAGTCGTCAATCTCCCATCACTACGATGTTTCAAACGCGTTCTATCAACGGTTTCTTGATCACCGGATGGTGTACTCCTGCGCCTACTACCGGACCGGCCACGAAGACCTGGCCACCGCACAACTGCAGAAACTCGACCACGTCTGTCGCAAACTGCGGCTCGCCCCCGGGCAGCGACTGCTGGATATCGGCTGCGGTTGGGGCGCGCTGGTGATGCGGGCCGCTGAACGCTACGGCGTACATGCGGTCGGCATCACGCTGTCACGCAACCAGTTCGAACTTGCCCGGGAACGGGTGGAGGAGGCGGGGCTAGGCGACCGGGTCCAGATCCGCCTCCAGGATTACCGCGACATCCAGGCCGACGCGGGTTTTGACCGGATCGCATCGATCGGCATGTTCGAGCACGTCGGGCTCGCCAATCTTGGTGCCTACTTCCGCCAGATTCATGCGCTGCTGAAACCCGGGGGCATCGTGATGAACCACGGCATTACCTCGGCATCGGTCGACAGCCGATGGGTGGGTCTGGGCGCCGGGGAATTCATCGACCGATATGTTTTTCCAAACGGCGAACTGCCCCACGTGTCGCTCGCCATTCGGGAACTGTCGGAGGCCGGGCTGGAGCTGGCGGACGCGGAGTCGCTGCGTCGCCACTACGCCCTCACGCTCGCGGCCTGGTCGGCTGCCTTCGAGCGCGAGCAGGCAGCGCTGATCGCCCTCGCGGGCGAACGCATCGCCCGGATCTGGCGCGTCTACCTCGCCGGCTGCGCGCACGCGTTCGCGCACGGCTGGGTCAATCTGTACCAGTTGCTTGCGTTCAAACCGACGGCGGGACCACACGGTCTGCAGAGCCCGCTTCCGCTGGCTCGCGATTACATGTACCGCGATGAGTCGCCACCGGCGCCGACGCCCGCCCACTGAAGCGCTTGCGCCAGACCGGGCCCTGCAGCGTCATGCCGGGCAGACGCTTGATCGCCGACTGAAGGTAGACCGCCCCCAGAATCGGCCACCAGCGATCACCCGCCCGCTCAATGAAGCCAAAGCGCTCAAGCCAGCGCTCGCTGAGGCAGGCAGGTCGGAAACATCCGTGCACGGAGTCGGACGGGGAGTAACTGAGCAGTCGCAGCCAGTCGCGCAGCCTGAGAAGCGAAATGAGCTTTGACTGCGGCGGCAGAAAACCGTAACCAAGCGGGAGCCCCACGGTCTCGCGCAGGCCCCACAGGCTCACCGGATTGAAGCCGGTCACGATCATCCGCCCCTCGGGTCGCAGCACCCGGTCGACTTCACGGAGCACCTGGTGCGGGTCGGCCGTCATCTCCAGCACATGCGGCAGCACCACCAGGTCGAGCGACTGGGTCGCAAATGGCAGCTCTTCAAACTGATCGATGGTGAGCAGCGAATGCCCATGCCCGGCCACCAGCCCGGGCTCGGCGCCGGTGGAAGCCACCACGCGGTGCGGCATCCGGTTGCTGCGCAGAAAATCGTGGCTGGGGGTCCCGCACTGCAGGGCGTGGTAGCCAAAGACATCAACTACCGCGTGATCGAGCGCCGCTTGCTCCCAGGCGAGCAGGTAGCGTCCGGGCGGGGACTGGAGCCATGACGCCCAGGCCGACGGCGAGCCGGCTCCGTTACCGCCCGCATCCAACGGGTGAGGCACACGCGGCGGGCCGCTTCCTGTAATGTCCGGATCCTCTTGACGACGATCGGTCACTTCAATGACATCCTGGCGATATGCGGCACCGGCACACCCGCTCGTGCATCCGATTCCCGCGTTTAGCGATAACTACTTCTGGCTGCTGCAGTCGCCGGACTCCAACCGCGCGGCGGTGGTGGATCCGGGCGACGCCGGGCCCGTGCTGAAAGCGCTCGAAGACCGCTCACTGCATCTCGTCTGCATTCTACTGACACATCACCACGCCGATCACGCGGGGGGCGTCGCCGAGCTGGTCGCACGCACCGGCGCCCGGGTGGTCGGTCCCAACACTGCAAAGATTCCAACGGTGACCGAACCCGTGGAGGACCACGACAGCGTAGACACCGGGCTGGGTGGACACCTCGCTCGCGTGCTGACCGTACCCGGCCACACCCTGGATCACATCGCCTACGTCCTCCCCTCGTTGGGCGCAGACCCGCGACCGCTCCTCTTTTGCGGCGACACCCTGTTTGCGGCCGGCTGCGGCCGCATGTTCGAGGGTACGCCCCCGCAGATGGTGGCTTCGCTCGACCGCCTGGCGGCGTTGGCGCCCGACACCATGGTTTACTGCGCCCATGAGTACACGCTGTCGAATCTGCGCTTTGCGGCGGCCGCCGAGCCCGATTCGAGCGCCGTGGCCGACCGCCTTGCCGAGGCGACCGAGATGCGCGCGCGCGGGCTGTCAACGGTACCGAGCACCATCGCAATCGAGCGCGCCACGAATCCTTTCCTGCGCGCCGACCAGCCCGCGGTCATGCAGCAGGCGGCCCACCATCAGCACGCAGCGCCCGCCGACCGGGTGGAAACATTTGCAGTGCTGCGCCAGTGGAAAAACGACTTCCGCTGAATCACCCCCTGCCCGAGCCCGACTCCGACACCGACAGTCCGACTTGACCGTTACGGTCAGTTCTCCTAAATTCCGGAGGTTTAGCCGACCGACGGCCGTTTGCCAGAAAACAACAGTTTGGCAGGCGCCGGGGGCCACATGGGCCACATTCCGGGGCGGCGTACCGCGTTCAGACTCACCACCTGCCTGGAGGTTTTGTTGCAGCGAGCCGAGCACCAAGGTCCTGCCGATCAGACCGTTGGCATGCAAAACCGGAGAGCGGGTTCGGCTTCCTGCACGCTGACCGATCGGCTCGCGCGTGCCCTCAGCCTTGCCGGTTTCGTCGGGGTGCTGGGTGGATGCGCGGCGTTGAAGCCTGCGGTCGAGCAGTCGCCACCTGCCGCCCCAGCGCCAGTGGCCGAGGCTTTTGCCCTGCCAGGACCTGAGCCCGAGCCCGGTCGACACGTGAGCCTTCGCGAGCGCCAGCGGGCCGAAGCAATCGCGCGGCTCGAGCTGGTGATCGACGAAGACGATGCCATGCGCGGCGCCGATCCCGGCCTTCCTGGCCGGCGCTTCGACAACATCTGGGACCGGATCCGCGCCGGCTTTGCCATGCCGCCTCTGGACACCCCGCTGGTCGAACGCATGGAGCGCTTCTATCTCGGCAAGCCCGACTATCTTCAGCGCATGATGGTCCGAGGCGGGCCCTATCTGTTCCACATCATCGAGGAAATCGAAAAGCGCGGCATGCCGGCCGAGCTGGCGCTGCTTCCGTTCGTTGAAAGCGCAATGAACCCCACGGCACTGTCCACTGCGCAAGCTTCGGGTCTCTGGCAATTCATTCCATCCACGGGCCGTGCCTACAACCTGCAGCAGGACTGGTGGGTGGACAACCGGCGCGATGTGGTCAAGTCCACCCAGGCAGCGCTCGAATATCTGCAGAAGATCTATGAGATGCAAGGCAACGACTGGTTCCTTGCGCTGGCGTCCTACAACTGGGGCGAGGGGGCGGTTGCGCGGGCAATCAAGCTCAACAAGTCGCGCAACAAGCCGGCTGATTACCTGTCGCTCAACATGCCCAACGAGACGCGCTACTACGTCCCCAAGCTGATCGCGCTCAAGAACATTCTGATGCGCGCAGACGAACTGGGTCTCGCGCTGCCGCGTCTGCCCAACCGCCCCTACTTCGTCACGATCGAAAAGACCCGGCCGATCGATCTGAAGCTGGCAGCTGAATTTGCCGGCATGACCGTCGACGAGTTCCTTGAACTCAACCCCGCTCACAACCGTCCAGTGATCGCGGCCAGCCGCAACAGTGAGATCAAGCTGCCAGCCGAGCGGCTGGATGCATTCCTCGAAGCCATCGAGCGCCATGTGGCGTCGGGTCAGCCGTTCGTCACCTGGCAGCCCTACACGCTCAAGGCGGGCGAGACCCTGGAGCTGGTGGCCACGCGAGCCGGACTGAGCGCTGCCGACCTGCGGCGCGCCAACGGTGTCCGCCCGTCTGCGCGCCCGATCGCCGGAACCCGGCTGCTCATTCCGGGTCAGGCCACTGGTGATGAGCGCAAGATCGAGGATTTCCAGGGTCCGCGCATCGTTGAAATCGCGGAGCAACGCCCGGTGCACCACACGGTGGCTCGCGGCGACACCTTTGCCTCGATCGCTCGTCGTCACAAGATCGCCGAGGCAAACCTGCGCAAACTCAATCCTGGCGTTCAGGGTGAACCGGCGCAGGGCACCCGGCTGGTGATTCGCGCGGGCGCCGCGCAAACACTGGTGACCACCGAAAACGGTCGGCAGACAGTCGCGGCAATGCCGGCGCCTGCACCGCAAGCACCTGCGGCTGCCGCCGCTGCGAAGCCCAGCGCTGCCACGCCCGCAGCAGCCACCACGGTCCCTTCAGCGCAGGCAACAGCCAAGCCAGCAACGTCCGCCCAGTCGGCTGTCAGACCGGCCTCAGCCTCGCAGGCGACGTCCGCCGCCGCACCATCGGCACAGCCCCCTGCAACAGCCCCGGCCGCCAGGCCCGCCCCCGCCCCGCAGACCGCAGCCAAGGCTGCTCCCGAAAAACCGTCGGCAGGCGCTCCTGCAACGAAAGCTGCTTCCGACAAACCGGCAGCAGGCACGGCGGCCGCGTCCCCCGCCAAACCCGTGGCCGCCTCGACCGACAAACCGGCCGCCGCTACCGCGAAGCCCACCAACCCCGACACGCGGGCAGGTGCCGATTCAGCCGAGCCACGCCGCGCGTCAACCGCTGTCCCGCCTTCCGCGCCAGCCAATTCAGCCCGACCGGTCGATCGCAGTATCTGAAAATTGCGCCCGGCGACCTCCGGCCGCAGCCCTCAGTGCGACCAGGCAGCAGCAAGCAGCTCGCGGGTGTAATCGTGGCGCGGCGCGCCAAATACCGATTCGAGGTCGCCCGCCTCAACCACCTGCCCGGCGCGCATCACGATCACGCGGTGCGCGAGCGCGCGAATCACCGCCAGATCATGGGTGATGAACAGATAGCTCATCCGATACCGCCTCTGAAGCGCCACCAGAAGTTCGAGCACCTGCTGCTGTACCGACACATCGAGTGCCGAGGTGGGTTCATCGAGCAGCATCAGCGCGGGATTGAGCACAGCCGCCCTGGCGATGGCGATTCGCTGTCGCTGCCCACCTGAGAACTCATGCGGATAGCGCTCCACCATGTCGCCCGACAGCCCCACTTCGTGAAGAATCTCGCCAACGGCGCGCTCGCGATCGGCTGCGGACATCTCGGGATGGTGCAGTGACAGACCCTCGCCGATGATTGCACCCACCGTCATGCGCGGAGACAGTGCGTTATAGGGGTCCTGGAACACCACCTGCATGGCCCGCCGCAGGGGGCGCAGACCATTGCGATTGAGCGAATCAAGGTGGTGCCCGCGAAAATCGATCCGACCCGATATCTCGGCCTGCGACAGCCGCAGAAGGCTCATGCCCAGCGTGGTCTTGCCCGACCCGGACTCACCCACAATTCCCAGGGTCTCACCCTCACGCAACTGCAGGTCGAGCGGCTGGACAGCCACCAGTCGATCGCGACCAAACCAGCCCCGGCGAATGGCAAAACTGCACGCCAGGCCCTTTGCATCGAGCACCACGGGCGCATCCGCAGGTGCGGGATCAACCAGGCGGCGCGGCCGACTGTCGATCAGGCGTCGCGTGTAGGCATGAGCAGGCTGCGCGAACACCTCCGCGGTCGGGCCGAACTCGACCAGGTGCCCGCCCTGCATCACCGCAATGCGGTCGGCAAATTGTCGAACCAGCGGCAGGTCGTGCGTGATCAGCAACACCGACATGCCGAATTCCTGCTGCAGCGAATCGAGCAGTGCAATGATCTGACGCTGAATGGTGACATCAAGCGCCGTGGTCGGTTCATCAGCAATCAGAAGCCGCGGCCGGCAGGCAAGCGCCATGGCAATCAGAACCCGTTGTCGCTGGCCGCCCGAGATTTCATGCGGATACGCAGCCGCGCAGCGTTCGGGATCGCTGATCTGTGTTCGCGCGAGGAGCGCCTGCGCCTCACGCAGGGCCTGACCGCGGCTCAGACCTTCATGACGCTCGAGCAATTCAGCGATCTGATCGCCCGCGGTGAACAGCGGGTTGAGGGCGCTCATCGGCTCCTGAAAAACCACCGCAATGTCTCGCCCCCGGATCCGGCGCACATCGGACAGGTCGGCAGCCAGCAGGTCACGGCCATCGAACATGATGCGTCCGGTGTAGTGCGCATCCGTGTTGAGCCGCAACACCGACAGCGCGGTGATGGTCTTGCCCGAACCCGACTCGCCAACCAGCGCGAGCCGCTCTCCCTGTCCGATTGAAAACGATGCGTCGTGTACCACCTGCACCGAACCGCTCGCCGTGGCAAAGCGAATCGACAGCGATTCGACGCTGAGCAGCGGCGCTTTCGCGGCAGGCTCAGGAGGCGCGTGCACGGAAACACTGGAGGCCCGCATCGGTTCCATGTCAGCCCTTCCTCGTGTCCAGCGCATCGCGGAGCGCCTCGCCGATGAAAATCAGCAGCATCAGCGTGAACACCAGCACCCCGAAGGTACCGAGCGAAATCCACCATGCGTCGAGGTTGGTTTTTCCCTGAGCCAGCAGTTCGCCCAGACTGGGTGTGGACGACGGCACGCCCAGCCCAAGAAAGTCCAGGCTGGTGAGGGCCACAATGGCCGCGCTCATGCGAAACGGGAGAAATGCGATCACCGGCGTGAGTGAATTGGGCAACACGTGACGCCAGATGATCTGCGCATCGGAGAGCCCCAGCGCACGGGCGGCTGTCACATAGTCGAGCGCACGGTTTCGAAGAAATTCAGCGCGCACATAATCGGAGAGCCCCATCCAGCCAAAGAGCGACAGGATCACCAGCAGTATCCAGATGCTGGGCTGGAAGAGCGAAGCCAGGATCAGCAGCAGATAGAGCTCAGGCACCGCACTCCAGACTTCAATGAAGCGCTGAATGGCCAGGTCGACCCGCCCTGCGAAATACCCCTGCACCGCGCCCGCCGCCACTCCCAGCAATACGCCAATCGCAGTGAGTGCCAGGCCAAACAGTACCGACACACGAAAGCCATAAATCAGCCGGGCGAGCACATCGCGACCGCGATCATCCGTACCAAGCAGATTGGCAGCCGAGGGCGGCGCCGGATTGGGGCTGGGCGCGAAATAGTTGAGGGTGTCGAAACTGTAGGGATTGAGCGGCCACCACGCCCAGTTGGCGCCCGCCGACAGACGGGCCTGAATGAAGGGATCGAGATAATCGGTTTCGGTCCTGAAGTCGCCTCCGAAGGTGGTCTCCGGATACACCTTGAACTGCGGCACATACCACTGGCCTTCGTAGCGCACCAGAATCGGCGCGTCGTTGGACAGGAACTCGGCGCCCAGACAGAGGATGAACGCAACTGAAAAAATCCACAGGCTCACATAGCCACGCCGGTTCGCGCGAAACCTGAGCCAGGCGCGACGTCCCGGACTCATGAAGCGGCTCCAAACTTCACCCGTGGATCGACCCAGGTGTAGAGCACGTCGGTGATCAGTTTGGTGATCAGCCCGAGAAGCGAAAACACGTAGAGCGAGCCAAGCACCACCGGGTAGTCGCGTTTGACCACGGCCTCATAGGAGAGGAGCCCCAGGCCGTCTAGCGAAAACAGGGTTTCGATCAGAAGCGAACCGGTGAAGAACGCGCCAATGAATGCGGCGGGAAAGGCGGTCACCAACGGAATGAGCGCATTTCGGAACACGTGCCGGTAAAACACCCGGCGCTCGCTCAGACCCTTGGCCCGTGCGGTCATGACGTATTGCCGGCGAACCTCTTCAAGAAACGTGTTTTTGGTGAGCATGGTGGTCACCGCGAAGCTGCCCACCACCAGGCAGGTGAGCGGCATGGCGAGGTGCCAGAAATAATCCAGCACCTTCGCACCCGCAGACAGCTGCGACCAGTCGTCAGAGACCAGCCCTCGAAGGGGGAACCATTGCAGGAACGAGCCGCCCCCGAAGAACACCAGCAACGCCACGCCGAGAACGAAGCCAGGAATGGCATAGCCCACCAGAATCGCGGTACTGGTCCAGAGATCGAAGCGCGATCCGTTGCGCACCGCCTTCGCGATGCCCAGCGGAATGGAGACCGAGTACACCAGCAGGAAACTCCAGAATCCAAGACTGATCGACACCGGCAGCTTTTCGATCATGAGCTGCCAGACGCTTTTGTGATGGAAATAGCTGTGCCCCAGATCGAAGCGTGCGTAGCGCTCGAGCATCTCGAAAAAGCGCTGCGTGGCGGGTTTGTCGAAACCGTACAGCTCGCGGATTTCCTTCAGCCGCTCGGTGTCAACGCCCTGCGCGCCGCGATAGAGCCCGGCCGACGACGTGGACACTTCGCCGGCAAGCGAGGCGCCGCGCAGTTCCTGCACCAGCTGTTCGACCGGGCCGCCTGGAACAAACTGAATGATGGCAAAGCTCACCAGCAAGATGCCGATCAGCGTAGGGATCATGAGAAGCAGGCGCTTGATGACATAGCCGATCATGTGCTCACCTCGACCGCGCGCCCGCCGCATCAGGCTGAACCCACCAGGTTTTCAGCATCCAGGTGGGAGACCAGTAATACCTTGGGATGGTTTCCGGGTGCCCGAGCCGCTTGCTGAAGGCCACCCGGTTTGCCGGGGCGTGAAAATGCGGAACCATGTAGTAGCCATGCCGCAGCACACGATCAAGCGCCCGCGCACCGGCTGCGAGCTCCGGACGAGAGCGGCTTTCGAGAATGCGCGACACCAGCGCATCGATCGCGGGGTCGCGAATGCCAGGCATGTTCTGCGAGCCCTTCTCGGCGGCAGCTCCGGAGGTGTAGCTCTCCACCAGCTCGTTGCCGGGGGTTTGACTGGCGCTGAACACATGCACGATGGCATCGAAGTCATAGTCCTCGATGCGCTTGCGGTAGAGCGCCGGATCGGTGGTGCGCATGGTCACTTCGATACCGAGCTTGGCAAGATTGCGCACCCAGGATTCGGCCACGCGCTCGAAGGCCTTGGAGTAGGTGAGAAATTCGAACGCGAACGCCTGCCCGGCCGCATTTCTGAGAACACCCTCGTCATCGACCCGCCAACCCGCATCCATCAGCAGGCCGCGCGCGAGCCGCAGGTTCGCCCTGAGCGAGGAGGGCGCAGCGGTGGTGGGCGGCAGGGGTACCTCGCCAAACACCTCCGGCGCAAGCTGCTTTCTGAGCGGCTCAAGATAGGTCAACTCGTCCTGATCGGGCCCGCCCGTGGCCACCATGTCGGTGTTGGTGAAATAGCTGGGCGTGCGCCGATACTGCCCGTAGAACACCTGGCGATTCATCCACTCGAAATCCATCGCGAGCGCAATGGCGCGTCGCACCCTTGCATCCGAGAACTGTGGTCGTCGCGCGTTGAGGGCAAAGCCCTGCATGCCGGCGGCGTTCGAGTGCGAGAACTCGCGCTTCACGAGTTCGCCGCTCGCATAACGCGGGCCGGTGTGGCCGCGTGCCCAGTTTCGCGCAGAATTTTCGTAGATCCAGTCGAACTCGCCCGCCTTGAAACCCTCGAGCCTCGCGGTTTCGTCCTTGAAGTATTTGTAGACGATGCGGTCGAAGTTGAACATGCCGCGTCGGACGTTCAAATCGTTGGCCCAGTAGTCGGGGTTGCGCCGAAACACGATGGACCGCCCCCACTCGATGCGCTCGATCCGGTAGGGGCCGCTTGCGATCGGCTCATCTTCGATGAGATCGGTGAAATTCTTGCCCTTGCCCCAGTTGCGCGAGAACACCGGCATCTGGATGCCGATGATCATGTGGAGCTCATGGTTGCGACGCTTGAAGTCAAAGCGGATCGTGCGGGAGTCGATCACCCGCACCTGCGCCACGTCGGCAAAGCTTTGCCGATAACGTGGATGAGCCTGCCGGCTGGTGAGGGTGACAAATGAGTGCCGCACATCTTCGGCAGTGACGGGCGACCCATCAGAAAACCGCGCGGCTGCATTGAGTCGAAAGGTGATGGACAGGCCGTCTTCGGCAAACCGGATGTCATCGGCAAGGAGCCCATACATGGAAAAGGGTTCATCCTTGCTGGGCTCAGCCAGGGTTTCGAACATCAGCGTGCCGATCCCGGCCGCTGCGATCCCCTTCAGCGTGAAGGGGTTCAGCTTGTCAAAGCTGCCATAGCCGTCGAGGTTGATCGAGCCAGCCTTGGGGGCAGCGGGGTTCACGTAATCGAAATGCGGGAACCCCTGGGGGTATTTGAGCGCTTCGCCCCAGGCAATGCCGTGCGCCGCCTGAAGCGGTGCATGAAAGAGCGCAGTCAGTGCAGCTGCGGCCATCCAGGCGAACGCATGCGCACCCGGTCGCCGGCCGCGCCGGAGACGAGAGATCGCTTGCAGGGCTCTGACGACAACTGCCTTCAACATGACGCGTGCGACAATGAATGACATTCGATTCTAGCGGAGACCTCGACGATGGGTTTTCTTGCCGGCAAGCGCATCCTGATCACTGGTCTGTTGTCCAACCGGTCCATCGCCTACGGCATCGCCCGCAGCTGTCATGCGCAGGGTGCCGAGCTCGCCTTCACCTACCAGAGCGACCGGTTCCGTGATCGCGTTGCCGACATGGCGGCAGCCTTCGGATCAACAAGAATCTTCCCCTGTGACGTTGCCGACGATGCGCAGATCGAGCAACTGTTTTCTGCGCTTGGCGAAGAATGGGACGGTCTCGACGGCCTGGTACATGCCATCGCGTTTGCACCGCGCGAGGCGATCGCGGGCGACTTTCTCGAGGGCGCGAGCCGCGAGGCCTTCCGCGTGGCCCACGACATCTCCGCCTACAGCTTCATCGCGCTCGCGCGGGCAGCCCAACCGCTCATGGCCAACCGGCGCGCGGCGCTCCTCACGCTCAGCTACCTCGGCGCCGTGCGCATGGTGCCCAACTACAACACCATGGGCCTGGCCAAAGCCAGCCTCGAGGCGTCGGTGCGGTATCTCGCTGAAAGCCTCGGCCCGCGCGGCATTCGCGTCAACGGCATTTCAGCCGGTCCGATCAAGACGCTGGCGGCAAGCGGCATCAAGGGCTTCTCCAAAATCCTTGATTTCGTCGAGTCGCATGCGCCGCTGCGCCGCAATGTCACCATTGAAGACGTCGGCAACGTCGCCGCCTTCCTGCTGTCCGAGCTCGCGGGCGGTGTCACCGCTGAAATCACTTATGTCGACGGCGGATTCAGCCAGACCGTGGGCGGGATCGCAGAACCATCGAATGACTGAGCGGGAGGATCCGCCCGCCGTCCTGCTCGAGGCACTTCACAAGCGCTTCGGCAAGCGGATCATCCTTCAGGATCTGACGCTTCGAGCCGAGCCAGGGGAACGGATCGCATTGCTCGGTGAGTCGGGCAGCGGCAAGTCCACCCTGCTCAACATCATCGCCGGACTCGAACCCGCCGACGCTGGGCGCGTAGAGGTGGCCGGACGCTCGCTCATCGGTCTGGACGACGATCACGCCGCCGCGCTTCGCCGTCAGCTGATCGGATTTGCCTTCCAGGCGTTTCACCTTCTTGCCCACCTCTCTGTCCAGCGGAATGTGGCTGTGCCGCTCCTCCTGAACGGCATGCCCCCCGCCCAGGCGCTCGAGCGCGCCGCCACCGTGCTGGGCCGGTTGGGCCTGGGCGACCGCCTTCAGGCTCCGATCAGCCAACTCTCGGGGGGCGAGCAACAGCGGGTCGCGCTCGCCCGCGCGCTCGTGGCCGCGCCACGCGTGCTGCTCGCCGACGAACCCACGGGCAACCTCGACCCCTCAAGCGCCCGTACGGCACTCGCCCTGATCGCCGAGCAGGCTTCCGAATCGGGCGCGGCATTGCTCCTCGTCACCCACTCGCATGAGGCGGCCGCCATCGCCGATCGCCAGCTGGTCCTGCGCGAGGGGCGGCTCGAACCGGCGTGACGCAGTCGGCCAATCCCCATCGCGCGCTTCTCCGATGGCTGATCGCGGCCCACTGGCGAGAAGGCCCGGCCGCCATGCTGGCTGGCGCGCTGTCGATTGCGATCGGTGTCGCGCTCGCCCTGGGCGTGCATTGGGTCAACCGCTCGGCATTGGCGGAATTTTCTGCTGCGATCGCCATGGTGAACGGCGACGCGCAGGCGCAGCTGGTGGGCCGAAGCGCCGACTTCGATGAGCAGATCTATTCGTCGCTGCTCGATACAGCGGGTATCGCGGCAGCAAGCCCCGTGATCGAGTTCAAAGCGCTTGCAACAGCAGTCGCGCCGGCGACGCCTCGTACCACCAGCCGCGAGACCGAAGCCCCTGTACGCACGCAGTCGGGTGCGCCTCAAGCGGGGCAGCCTGTCGTGCTTCGTGTACTGGGGATTGATCCGCTTCGAGCGGCACAGGTCACGCCCACCCTGTTGCCCTCGCTGGCTGAACCCCTTCGCAACGATCCGGCAGCGCTGTTTGCCGACGATGCCGTATTCCTGTCGCGGGCGGCGGCGCGCGCGCTCGACATCTCGCCAGGCGAGCGGCTTGTCATTCAGACCGGCGCACACCAGCAGACGTTGCGCGTGGCGGGCAGCGTGGAGGGCGCCGATGAGGGTCAGTTGCTGGCAGTGCTCGACATTGCCAATGCCCAGCAATACTTCGGTCGACTGGGCAAACTGTCGAGGATCGACCTGCGCTTTGAGGAACACGCTGATGCGGGCAGCGTCCGGGCAGCGGTCGAGCCCAGGCTTCCCGTGCAGGTGCTATGGAGCGTCCCGCAGGCGGCCGGACAGCGGATGTCAAACCTGTCGCGCGCCTATCGCGTCAATCTCAATGTGCTCGCGCTGGTGGCACTCTTTACCGGCGCCTTCATCGTTCAGGCGACGCTCGCGCTGCGGGTGGCCCGCCAGCAGCATGAGATTGCGCTGCTCGGCGTGCTGGGGGCCCCTCGCCGCTTTGCTGCACGACGCGTGCTGGTCGATGCACTGGCAATCGGCGCAATCGGCTCGGTCACCGGGGTGCTGGGGGGTATGGCGCTCGCATCGTTCCTTCTCGCATTGACCGGGGGTGATCTGGGTGGCGGCTACTTCGATCGTCGCGTGATCGCGCTTGCCATCGACCCGCTATCGATCGCGGCAGGCCTAGCGGGTGGCCTTGCCATTGCCCTGGTGGGCGCGTTTTCGCCGATGCGTGCGGCGCAACGCATCATTCCCGCGCGTGCCCTGCGCGCACGCTCGACGGAAAGCGTGCTCGATCCGGGCGGACGCGCGCGCTGGGCGGCGGGGCTCGTGGCGATCGCACTGGTGCTGCTCGCAGCGCCGCCCATCGCCGAGCTGCCGCTGGCAGCCTACGCAAGCATCGCGATACTGCTGCTCGCGGGCGTCATGCTGACGGGCCCGCTGATCGGACCCTGCTCCCGCGCTTTGATCCAGGCGCTGGAGCAGCGGACGCCGCCTGCCACGGTCTGGCTTGCGCTGTCGCGGATGGCCGGGGCTCCCGGCAGCGCCGGCTCCGCTCTGGGCGGTGTGGTCGCAAGCTTCGCGCTCGCGAGTGCGATGGCCATCATGGTGACCAGTTTTCGGGTCTCGGTCTCCGACTGGCTGGACCAGGTGTTACCCGCCGATCTCTATGCGCGGCTGCCCGCCAGCGCGGCGGGCGAGGGCTTCGATCAATCGTTGCAGACCCGTATCCGCGCTCTGCCGGGCGCAAGCCAGGTCGAGTTTTCACGGGTCGGATCAATCCTGCTCGATGAGCGCCGCCCGGCGGTTGCGCTGGTGGCGCGTCCTCTGCACTCGGCCGGCGTCGCGGCACGCCTCCCCCTGACAGGAAAGCAGGTCCCGGTGCCTGGGAATCAGCTGGGCGTCTGGGTAAGTGAGCCCTTCGCCGACATTTACCGGGTGCAGCCGGGCGACATGCTGTCGCTGCCAATCGGCAACTCCCCGACTCCGGTGCGAGCCCTGGTTGCCGGTATCTGGCGAGACTATGCCCGTCAGCACGGCGCGATTGCGATCGATATCGATGACTACCGTCGTCTGACAGGCGACGAGGCAGCCAATGAAGTGGCGTGGTGGCTCGTCGATCGTGCGCAGACCGAGTCCTTCATTGCCCAGGCCCAAGCGCTGTCTGCGCTCACCGACAGCATGGAGTTTCGCGATACCGGCCAGTTGAAATCGCTGTCGCTCAGAATCTTTGACCGGAGCTTTGCCATCACACATGTGCTGGAAGCGATCGCCATCGCTGTGGCATTGTTTGGCGTTGCCACGTCGGTCGCGGGCGAAGCCCTCGCACGGCAACGGGAGTTCGGCATGCTTCGCCACCTCGGGCTCACCCGCAGGCAGATCGGTCAGCAGTTCGCGATCGAGGCGGCCCTGGGCACGGTGGTTGCGTGTCTGTGGGGGCTGATGCTGGGCGCTGTCGTCGCGTGGGTCCTCGTGCATCGTGTCAATCCGCAGTCATTCCACTGGACGATGTCCATGCACTGGCCCACCGGCATGCTTGCCACCAGCGCGCTCGCCATGATCATGCTGGCCGCCGTCGCCGCACGGCTGTCTGCCCGGGAGGCCACGGGTGCGGCGCCCGTGCTGGCGGTAAGGCAGGACTGGTGAGCGCCACCCGGCGTCAGCTGATCCAGGCGCTCGCCCTCGCGGGCGGTGCGTCGCCCTGGTCGATATCCGCCCGCGCGGACGCCACGCAGCCCCGCTTTGCAGCGGTCACGCCCGATACGCGCCTGTCGTTTCCACGCGATCACGGCGCACACCCGGACTTCAGGATTGAATGGTGGTACCTGACCGGCTGGATGGAGACGACCCTCTCGGACGCGCGCACATCCATCGGCCTCCAGATTACGTTTTTCAGGGTGGCGACCGGCTGGCAGCGGGATCACACCAGCCGCTTTGCCGCGCAGCAGCTGATGTTTGCACATGCCGCCATCGCGGTGCCGGGGCGCGGCCGACTGATCAAGGCCGAGCGCGCAGCGCGGATGGGTCTGGGCATGGCGCAGGCTGACGAAACCGATACCGCGCTTCGCATCGGTCACTGGCAGCTGGTTCGCGATTCGGCCGATCGCTACCGGGCCCGGATCAGCGACGCCGCTTTGTCGGTCAGCATTGATTTTCAGGCGCAACGTCCGCCCCTGCTGCAGGGCGCGGCGGGCTTTTCACAGAAGGGCCCCCAACCCGCGCAGGCAAGCTTCTATTACAGCCGCCCCTGGCTTGCTGCCCAGGGCGAAATCGCCTGGGCCGATCCCGATCGAACGCGGCTTGTTCCACGCCCGGTACGGGGCCATGCATGGTTTGATCACGAATGGTCGAGCGAACTGCTGGATGCCCAGGCGCAGGGCTGGGACTGGGTCGGCCTTCACCTCACAGACGGTAGCGCGCTCACGGCTTTCCAGGTCCGCAGCGCCGATGGCCGGGCGCTTTGGCAATACGCCCGCTGGGTCGACGCCGAACAGCGGGAAATCGGTGCTTCGGGCGATTCGGGCGCGGTGATCTTCGAGCCGCTTCGCCGCTGGCGGTCGCCGCGCAGCGGCGCATCATGGCCGGTGGCACAGCGCTTGCGGATCGGTGGCCGGGTGATCGAGCTGCAGCCCATGTTTGATGATCAGGAGCTCGAGACCCGCGGCAGCACCGGCATCACCTACTGGGAGGGCGCGGTCACGGTCACCGAAGCCGGACGAATGATTGGCCGCGGCTACCTGGAACTCACCGGCTACGCGCAGGCGATGCGGATTTGAATGACGCTCAGCGCACCAGCTGATTGATTTCGATAATCGGCAGCATCACCGCCAACACGATCAGCAACACGATGGCACCCATCACCAGGATCAGGAGCGGCTCGAGCAGACTGGTGAGGGCGAGCGCGCGACGCTCGGTCTCCGAGCTGAGCGTCCGGGCAGTTCGCTCAAGCATGTCGGCGAGCGTTCCAGTGGCTTCGCCACTGGCAATGAGGTGCACCATCAGCGGCGGAAAACGCCTGGCGGCAGAAAGCGCCCTCGCGAGCGACACGCCCTCCCGCACCCGGCCAATCGCATCATGCACGTTGTGCTTGAGCGCCTCGTTGGCAAGCGTCTGGGCACCCGCCTCCAGGGCCCGGATCAGCGGCACCCCCGAAGCGACAAGAATGGACAGCGTGGACGCAAAACGCGCGGTCTCAAGGCCTGACAGCAATCGCCCGGCGATTGGCAGCGACAGCGCGCGGGTGTGCCAGGCGAGTTTCACCGTGGGCGAACGCAGCGCGGCACGCCACGCAATCCAACCCGCCCCCAGCAGAAGCGCCACCGCCCAGCCCCACTCGCGGGTGAAGTCGGAGACCACGATCAGCGCCTGCGTGAGAAACGGCAGCGCCTGCCCGGTCTGACGGAATACATCGATCACCTGCGGCACCACGTAAGTCAGGAGCACGATCACCACCGCGGAGGCCACCACGGTGACAATGGCCGGATAGATGAACGAGAGCGCAACACGCTGAACCAGCGCGCCACGCGCTTCGATGTAATCAGCAAGCCGGGTCATCACGCCCGCGAGATCGCCCGATTGTTCACCCGCTGCCACCAGCGCGCGATACACCTCGGGAAAGTCGCGTGGATAGCCCGACAGCGCGCTCGCAAGCGTCTGCCCGCCCACCACTTCGGCTCGCACCGCAGCGAACCGCTCGCGCACCGTCCGGCCCTCGGCCTGTTCAATCACGACATCGAGCGCCTGTTCGAGCGGCAGTCGCGCAGACAGCAGACTCGCGAGCTGCCGGGTGGCGAGCGACAGATCACTGGCGCGAAGGCGTGCACCGATTGTGCGGCGCGTCGCGCCGGATGACGTTTGCAGAGGCTCAACCTCGAGCGGAGCCAGCGCCCGTTCCCGAAGCAGCGCCCGGGCATGGCGTGGCGAATCGGCGTCGATCAGACCGCGTTCTATCCTGCCTGCGGCGTCCGAGGCCTCGAATCGAAAAGCCGGCATCAGCGAACGCCCTGCGCAAAAGCCCGGTCAGTCGCGTGTGACACGCACCACCTCATCGGCTGACGTGACACCGGCCGCGACCCAGCGCTGACCATCCTCGCGCATCGACATCATGCCGTCGCGACGCGCGGTATCGCGCAGCTCGCTCTCGGCGGCCCCGCGGTGAATGAGCGCGCGAACCGCATCATCGACCACGAACAGCTCATGCACGCCCGTGCGCCCGCGGTAGCCGGTTCGATCGCACGCCGGACACCCCACCGCCCGCCAGCCTCCGGCAACCGGATCAGGCTCGCGGCATTGCTCGCAGAGTCGGCGGACCAGCCGCTGCGCAACGACTCCCAGCAGCGACGACGACAACAGGAAGGGCTCGATCCCCATATCGGTGAGGCGGGTCACCGCCGACACGGCATCGTTGGTGTGAAGCGTGGCGAGCACCAGATGGCCGGTGAGCGAGGCCTGCACCGCGATCTGCGCGGTTTCAAGGTCGCGGATCTCGCCGATCATGACGACATCGGGATCCTGCCGAAGGATGGCCCGAAGCGCCTTCGCAAAACTCATATCGATCCGTGCGTTCACCTGGGTCTGACCGATACCTTCTAGGTGATATTCGATGGGGTCTTCCACCGTGAGCACATTCATGCGATTGAAATCGAGGCGGCCCAGCGCGGCGTAGAGCGTCGTGGTCTTGCCGGAACCAGTGGGCCCGGTCACCAGCAGAATGCCGTGCGGTTGATGCACCAGGCGGTCGAAAGCCGCGAGCGTGGGCACGCTCATTCCCAGCGACTGAAGATCGAGCCGTCCCGCTTCCTTGTCAAGAAGCCGCAGCACCACGCGCTCACCGTGGCCGGTGGGCAATGTGGAGACGCGCACATCGACCGCACGCCCCCCGATTCGAAGCGCGATGCGGCCGTCCTGGGGCAGGCGTTTTTCGGCGATGTCCAGCTGCGCCATGATCTTGACCCGAGAGACGATCGCCGCATGCAATTCGCGACGCGGCCGGGCGATGTCGCGAAGCGTGCCATCGACCCGGAATCGCACGACCGAGGCGCTCTCGAACGCCTCGAAATGAATGTCGGATGCGCCGTCGCGGCTTGCCTGCGTGAGAAGCGCGTTGATCATCCGGATGATGGGCGCATCGTCCTCGGACTCGAGCAGGTCTTCGATGCGCGGAATGTCCTGCATGAGCTGCGACAGATCGAGATCGCTTTCCACCTCATCGACCACTGCAGCAGCCGACCCCTCGCGCTGCGCATAGGCGCGCGTGATCGCAGAATCGAGCTCATCGGCGGGCTTTCTGACCGACACCAGGCGCAGGGGCACGGTGCGCGAAAGCTCGGCCACTGCGCGCAGCGGCGTGCGCTCGCCGATCCAGATTTCGAGCGCCTCGGCGCTCGCCGCAGCGACCAGAATCTGGTTGGCGCGCGCAAAGGCATAGGGCACGTAGCGAGAGGCGGGAACGGGTTGCATGGTCATGAGGCGGGCAGTCTGACCGGACAGGCTCAGGGCGTTTCGACTTTCGGCACATCTGGGGCCGATGGTGCCTGGGGAAAGAAGCTGAACCCGGGCTGCCTGACCGCAGCGGGCAGCCGGGGCTGACCCTCGGGCACTTCCGGGCGCGCCGGCAGCGGCGTGCTGGTCAGGTCGGGCAGGCCGCTTCGCGAAGGCAGCCGGACGTCGTTCCGGATGGCGCGGATATAGTCGTAGCGATTGGCCGACACCGCGTTCGCCGCGTCCATGTCGCGCAACACGACGGGACGGAGGAACACCAGCAGGTTGTTCTTCACGCGCTTGCGGCTCTCGTAGCGGAACAATCCACCGATCAGTGGCAGATCCCCCAACCCCGGAACCTTTGACTCGGACCCTGACAGCGTTTCCTCGATCAGACCGCCGAGGACAATGATTTCACCATCGTCGACCAGCACGTTCGATTCGATCGCCCGACGATTGGTGATGATGCCCGACGCGTTGGTCCGATCGAGAACACTGGAAACCTCCTGAAAGATCTGCAGGCGTACCGTGCCCGACTCCGAGATCTGGGGTCGCACCCGCAGCGTGGTTCCAACGTCGCGCCGCTCGATCGTCTGGAACGGATTGGCGGTGGCAGCGCCCGCATTGGCGAGACTGGTGAACTGCCCGGTAATGAACGGCACGTTCTGGCCGATCATGATGCGCGCTTCTTCATTGTCGAGCGTAAGCAGGTTGGGCGTTGCCAGAACATTGGCCGATGCGTCCGATTCCAGCGCGCGCGCGAGGAGGCCCAGATTCAGGATCTGGGTGGTCCCGACTTGCGCGGAGCCCCGGACCACGCCGATGTTGAGGCCATTGGCATTGGCGATCTGCCTGGGGTCGGCGGCAAGCGTCGCAATATTGGCTCCACCCGTACCGAAGTTGGTGCCGCCAAACCCGCGGGTCGATCCCTCGGGCGCCCCGAGGAACTGCCACTGGATGCCGAGTTCGGCCGCCTTGTCGGCCTGCACCTCGACAATGAGCGATTCGATGAACACCTGGGCGCGTCGCGCATCAAGCTTGTCGATAACCGCGCGCAGGCTGCGATAGATCGCATCGGGCGCGGTAATGATCAGCGCATTGCTCGCCGGATCGGCGGTAATGATGGCCCCACCCACCCGGACACTGGTGGCTGTCGATTGCTGCCCACCACTGGCTGCGGACTGGCCCATCGCGCCGCCCAGCGGCGCATTGCCGCCAAGCGCACCCTGTCCCGACTGAGGCCCGCTCGCGAGGCTGGTTCCGCCGAGTGAAGCCTGCTGGCCCGCAGCCCCGGACAGGCTTTGACCAAAGGTCGTGGAACTTTGACCCGAGCCCTGCCCCCCGTCACCGGCCAGGACGCCGCGCAGGGTTTGCGCGAGCTTCACCGCCTCTGCGTTCCTCAGATAGACGACATGGATGTTGCCGGGCTCGCTGCTCGCCACATCCAGCCGCGCGATCAGGCTGCGCGCAAGCCTCATGCGCTCGGGACTGGACGTGCGCACCAGCACCGAGTTGAGGCGGGCATCGGCAAACACCGTCACGCGCTGGGTGGGATCCGACTGCTGCTGTT
Organism: Burkholderiaceae bacterium; assembly: GCA_049423065.1. Lineage (GTDB taxonomy): Bacteria > Pseudomonadota > Gammaproteobacteria > Burkholderiales > Burkholderiaceae_E > SYIM01. Next base: position 5,162 of record JBMSQB010000062.1, on the reverse strand, counting down.
GCGCGCCTGCGCGTGCGCTTTCATCGAGCATCCGGTTGACGGCTACCGCCACGTCGATGGCGAGCGCGTGAACCATCGGGATGACTTCAACCTCGTTCGCAATCGCGGTATCGATCGATTCAATGATCTTGGCGAGCCGGGCCATGTTGGACGCATAGTCGGTGACCACCAGCGAATTGTTGCCCGGATAGGCGACGATTGAATTGTTCGGTGTGATAAGCGGACGCAGCACCGGCACCAGGTTGGCCGCGGTTTCATGCTTCAGCCGGAACACCTGCGTGATGACCTGCTCGCCAGCCGGGGCAGCGGGTGCCTCGGGGCCCAGCACAGCGGAGGCCAGCACCTTGGCATCGGCCTCCGGCACGATCCGCCCGATGCCACCCACGTCCACATAGGCAAACCCCAGGCCGCGCAGCGCGATCCGGAACAGTTCGAACGCCTGCAGACGCCCCACCGGCCGCGCGGTTTCCAGCGTGAGTTTGCCGCGCACGCGCGGGTCGACGACCAGATTGCGGCCGATCAGGTGGGCGAATGCATTGGCGATGGATTCGATCTCCGCATCGCGAAAGTTGAGCACCACATCGTCGCCGCGCGGCGCGAGCGGCGGCGGCGCGGCGGCCGCACTGCCCGGGCCTGCCGCGGCAGCGGGCTGCACTGGCGCGGCGGGCTGGGCACTGGCCGCAAACGAGGCCAGTGCGGCAGCCAGGGCGAGACCCCATGCCGCGACGCTGTTTGCAAGCGGGGCCAGCACACTGACCACGACAGGGCCGCCCGCGGCGACGACCGTTGCGTGCCGGGGCTGGGTACGAATGGTTCTGCGCATGAGACTGTTGTTCATGACCCTACTCTTATAATCGTCTGTTGCCCGTCGCGTATCCCGACCAACCCGAGCAGACCCTGCAACCGGGTATCGTCGGCCTGCGCTGGCTGGGCGCGCGCCACGAACGAAAACCCGCGCGCGCTGGCCGCTCCCTGGCCAGTGAGCGTGAGGGCCCCATCAAGTGTCTGCATGCTGATCGTAGCCTGAGTGCCCTGCCCCTGAATCTCGATCCGGTAGCTGCCCAGCGGCCGAACGGCGCTCAATGCAGAGGCAACATTTCGCAATTCGACCGTGACCCCGCCATCAAACCGCTGCGGCCCCAGCATGATGTTGGACCATGACAGCATGACGGCACCAGCAGGGCGCACGGTATTCCAGGGCGATCCCAGCGCACCGAGCTCGATTCGCGGCAGCTCCAGCCGTCCGTTGCCCAGCCTCAGTTCGCGCCAGCTTCCCTGGAGCGCCACGGGCTGGGTCATGCCATCAACCTTCAGGGTTGCCTCGATCAGGCCCAGGAACAGCGGCGCAGGCGCGAGCTGCCAGTGAATCCGCCCCGGCAGGGCGACGCCCGCGAGCGAGCGCCGCGTTTGCGCCGACTCACCCGTGTCAACCCAGACCAGGCGGCCGCTCCCCCGCCACACCGTGCCGGTAGCCTCGGCGAGTCTCAGCCTGCTGCCTGTGAGGCTGGCAGCAAGCGCATCGAGCCAGGTTGCTGGCGCGGTGGTGAACACCACGCCCAGCGCAACCAGTAACGACACCAGTGCCGTGACCGCCACAGCAAAGACCGTTCGGGCTGTCATCGCCGGTCGCCCCCTGGAAGCTCCAGAACCATCCGCACGCTCACCAGCCCGGGCTCAGCGTCGCGCGTCACCGAAAGATCGGCCACCCGCAAACGGGTCTCGCGAAGCGCGGCATCGAGCCAGCCGACCCAGTTCGCGAAGGGCACGCCGCGCAGGCGCAGGTCGATGAGCGACTCGGTGGCCTGAATCTGCTGCAGCCCCGGTCGCAGGCCGGCCGCATCAAGTGACTGCTCGAGCCGAACCCGTACCGATTGAAGCGACGGGCGGGGCGACGCTGCAGCCGCCGAGCTGAGGCGGCGCGCCTCGGCCACCATCAGGTCGGCCTCGGCGACTTGCGCACGCAGGGCGGGCAGTCGCGCCTGCACCGCTTCGCGCCCCTGCCACGCGGGCTCGATCAGGAGCAGATAGACCACTGCGCAGGCTGCAGCCACCAGCGCGCCCACCAGCAGCCGACGTTCCCTGGAGGAAAGCTGCCGCCACCGCTGAAGCAGATGTTCCATCGCCAGCCGCCCTCAGCGAAGCACGGTGATGGTCGCGAGCGGCTCGCGCTCGCTGTCAAACCGCAGCCGCAGGCCCTGTCTGCGTCCGGCGAGTTCAAGCGCATCGCGCGCGGCACGCGTGTCGGCAATCCCCGGCCGGAATCGCGCGCGCAAGCGACCGTCCCGATATTCGAGTGATCCGATCGCATCCTGCGCCTGGGTGCCCAGGGCAAGACTGAGGCCCACCACCAGCGGCAGAAAATCGTCGGGACTGGCCTGTCCGGCCCTGGCACGCAGTTGCGCCACATGCCGCTGCATCTGGAGCACGGGATCGACCCGTGTGGTGCCGGCAGGAAACACCTGGGCGAAGGACCGGTCGAGCGTGGCCAGCAACTCGGCCTGCTCACGCGCGAGCGCGTACCAGTGCAGGTTGAGACCCGCGACCGCCAGCGCCGCACAGGTCAGCGCGCCCGCCAGCGGCCAACGCCAGGCACGCCAATCGAAGGCAGAGGCCCAGCGCGCCAGCGCGCCCGACCGCTGGGCAGCCAGCAGATCGACCGAGGCGGCGCCCGGTGTTGGCAGTTCACCCAGCCGAAGCGCAACGCCTGCTTCCGCGGCCGACTCGCGAAGCACCGCGCGCCAGCCGTCATCCTCGGTCAGACCCAGAACTTCACCCCCACCCGCCGCCGCAAGCAGAGCCAGGGCCGACCTCAGGGCCTCACGCCGGGTGTGGAGCTCGGTGCCCGCGGCAAGCCCCACCCCATCGCCCACGGCCGGCAGCACCGCAATCGACGACCCGACGCAGAGCAGCACCGCCACCGAATCGGGCTGCTTCAGCTGCAGCGCCTGAGCCGGCCACACCGCTGTCACCCGAATTCCGCGACGCTCGAAGGCCTGAGTGACCACATCGAGCCAGTGCCTGTCGACTGCCGCCACCAGGCGCTCGGCACCGCCTTCAGAGCCGCCCAGCGCCCACGCGCAGGTCTGCGGATCCTGCAGGATCTGATCTTCAAGGAGATTGGGAAGGGCCCGCTGCAGCCGGGCTGCGGGAAGGGCCGGCAGACGCGCGCGAAGGAGCGTCACATCCCGCGCGTCAACGATGAGGCGCACGGACCGCATGGGCGGGAGCGTTTCGAGACTCGCGCGCGCCATCACCGGCCGATCGCGCGATGGGCCAGCCGCCACCAGCAGACTGCTCTCGCCCGCCAGCGACCGCTCGCCCGCAACCCGCGGCGGCAGCCAGACGATCGCCTCTCCCCGCCTCAGAACTGCTGCCGCCATACCAGATCGACTCTCGCCGGCCCCCTGAAAAATAGCGCCTCGGTAGACGCCTCAACTCGCTCGAAGCGTACCATCCCGGCTACCAGAAAAAAGCTCGATCCGACGGAAAATAGCTCCGCATTGAGCGAGATCGGGGGATTGAACCGGCTGCCCGCCTGCTCGATGGCGGTAGAAACCACACGCTCCCTCGCCAGAACAAAGCCGCGCGCGGCATCAAGCGTGATGTCGTCCCCCAATGCCGCGATCACCTCGGCGGGCGCAGTGTTCACGTTAACCCTCGTGCTGGCCGTGCTGTGACGGGTATCGCCCGATGGAATGTGTTTGGGCAACAGCACGGCAAACGGCATGAGAGCGGCCACCACGCGCTCATCAAAGCCCGGCAGCCGCAGCAACTCGCTCATCTTGAGCGGCGGCGCAAGGAGAGGAATTGGCGCTGTGGCTCTCTGGGCGGGAGCGGCTGTCGGGGGCGAACCAGACGCTGTCGGGGGCGAACCAGACGCCGCCGGCGCAGCCGCCGACCCCGCTGCCGGCACAGCCGCCGAACCCGTGGTCCCGCCGGCACCCTGATCGGCTGCCGCCGCGGGCGCGGGGTAAGACTCGAGCAGTCGCCGCGTCAGGGTTGATTCCAGCTCGGGCGGAAGGCCAAGGAACGCGAGCAACCGGCGAAAGGCTGCGGCCTGTTTCTCCACGGGTTTGCCGTCATGCACCAGGTTGCTCAGGTTGAGTCGCCCCTGGGCATCAAAGATCTGTCCGGCGATCAGGGCGGAGCGGGTGCTGCCGGAAATGCGAGCGCCTGCGGTCACGGTTTCATCGAGCCGGGTTTCAGCCACCGGCACAGCCCAGGTCTCCTGGAGATGATCAACCTGACCGCTCGAGCTCTGGTCCGACCGAAGCACGACCGCCGCCCAGTCGAGCACCGCGGTCTCGATCCAGCGCAGCTGCGCGCTTGCGAAACGATTCTGCACCGACCGTGTGGCCAGATGCTGACGCCAGAACAGACTGGCCACCAGCAGCGTTGCGATCGAGACCAGCACCAGCACGCTCACGATTGCCGCACCACGCTCATGTCGGGAGTCACGGCGCATGGTCAGTCCCGGATGGAAAACACGCGCACGAGCCGCTCGCCGCCACGGATCAGGGACAGCTCGACCCCGGTGACGCTTTCGCCTGTTCCGTCGACACGCTGGCCAGGCGGCAACCAGCCCTGGCCAGGTCGGTAAAGGCGCCAGCTGATGGCGTCGACCCGCTCGACCAGGGGCTGCCAGGTGGTCGCATCGACCGTGGACCGAGCACCGAACGCAGTGTCGGCGAGCGCATCGGGGCTGCCTGGCCACCACAGTACGAATCCGCGCTCAAGCCGGCCGCCTTCGAGTCGCCAGACCACACGCTGCAGCCCGCTTGCGCGTGAAGGATCGCCTCCAGCCGGGCCCGTGGGTGCGAACGCCGCCACGGCGGGCGCCTCGCGAATCAGATCGAGCTGGCCGCCCGTGGTGGTGTCGCGTCCGCCGGGCGATTCGGCGAGCGCAACCGGTCCCCGCCCGGTATCAAGCAGCCGTACCGGCCAGGAGCGCCGCAGATCCTCCTCGATCTGGGCATAGGCAACCACCAGCGCGCGCAGTTCATCGCCCGCGCGGGTGATGCGTTCGCGCGCATCGATCAGCGCATCAAGCGCCCGCCACGACATGAGTGCGAGCACTGACATCAGGGTCACGGCAATCAACAGTTCAAGCAGGGTGAATCCCCGCATCGGCCTGGGCCCGCGAACGCGCGGCGCCCGCGCGG
>JBMSQB010000061.1:0-27603 GCA_049423065.1 Burkholderiaceae bacterium | reverse complement strand
TCAAGCGGCGACCTCCACATATTCCACACGACTCGAGGGGGCGGGTACCGCCAGGCCATCCTCGCGCAAGCCCTCGATATGGAATGCGATAGCGGCCCGAATCTCTTGTTCGACTGCCGCCTCGCTGTCGCCTGTTGCCACGCATCCGGGCAGGTCTGGCACGTAGGCTGAGAAATTGCTTCCAGCGCGTTCAATCACGATTGCGTATCGCATCATTGCCTCACAGTTTCAGACCGGCCTGCTTGAGTATGCTGTTCAGAGTACCCGGAGCCAAGTCGTCGCTGGGTTTGCCCGCAACCGTCACGCGCCCCGGTTTGACGGCGTGCTTGAACTGACGGTGGCTGCCACGGATGGCCACCAGAGACCAGCCGTCTGATTCGAGCAGGCGAAGAATAGCGGAGACCTTCACGCTGAAAACTCTATCGCGAAAAGGACGGTTGGATTGAATCGATGGTGGCCAAGGGCGGAATCGCCTTGACCAAACGATTTTGCTCGCATGCGCTCGCCAAATCGATGGTGGCCAAGGGCGGAATCGAACCACCGACACGCGGATTTTCAGTCCGCTGCTCTACCAACTGAGCTACTTGGCCCCGGTGACGCGCGCAAAAAGCTCGCACGTACACAGCCCTCAATATTATCAGACTCCCCCGAAACGGTGGGTGGCGGGCGGTGCAGGCGGCGGACACAGGGCATCCGGTTAACCCGGGACTGACCGTGCAAGTCCCTATAATCGATCGATGGTCAACGTTTCATCAAACAGTGTTTTCGCCGACATTGCGGTCGTGGGGCGGGGTGCCATTGGTGTGTCGGTCGCGCTCGCGCTCGCGAGGCTGGGGCGCTCCGTGGCCCTGGTCGGCCCTCCATCCGATGGGCGGGCGCAGCCCGCGCCCGGCGAGGACACCCGGGTGTTTGCCATCTCCGCGCCGTCGGCCGCGCTCCTGCGCGAACTCGGTGTCTGGCAGTCGCTGGATGCCTCCCGAACCAACCCTGTCCATCGCATGCGCGTTCTGCCGTCCACGGCAGCCACCGCCAGTGCGCTCGAATTTGATGCCTACGACGCGGCGGTTTCTTCGCTCGCCTCCATTGTCGAAGGCGGGGAACTGAGTCGGGTTCTTGAGCAGGCGCTCCGGTTTTCCGCGGTTCGGGTGCTCGATGGTGAGGTTTCGGCGGTCGAGCATGCCTCTGACGCCCATGCCCGCCTGCGTCTTGCCGACGGCCGCGAGTTGCAGAGCAGGCTGATCGTGGCCGCAGACGGCGCGCGATCTGCCGTTCGCACCCTTGCCGGTATCGATGCACAGTTCAGTGATTATGGTCAGGCCGCGCTCGTGGGCAGTTTTCTCACCGCAAAGCCGCATCGCGATACGGCGTTTCAGTGGTTCGGCGAGCATGGCATCCTTGCTCTCCTGCCGCTGCCGGCGGCACCGTCGGCCGACTCCCCCGATTTTCGCGGACGCGTCAGCATGGTCTGGTCGGCGCCAGTCGATCTGGCGGACGAACTCTCGGCGTTGCCCGCCAGTGAACTTGCCGAGCGGGTCGGGGCGCTGTCAGGCGGGGCACTTGGCGCATTGGCGCCGCTTTCGGACATCGCTCGGTATCCGCTTCGCCTGGGCCGGGTCGGAACGCTGATCGGCCACCGTCTGGCGTTGGTGGGCGATGCAGCCCATGTCGTACACCCCCTCGCCGGGCAGGGCATGAACCTCGGCTTCGGCGATATCGCCGCGCTTCGCGACGCGCTGGAAGGTGCCCCCGATCCTGGAGTGCGAACGGTCCTGCGCCGTTATGAACGCAGCCGGGCCGAGCCGGTGCTTGCCTTGCGTGTGGTCACCGATGGCTTGCAGCGGCTGTTCGATTCACGCCGGATCGCCTCGCTGGGCCCGTTTGCGCCGCCAGTCATGCTGGCGCGTGACCTTGGCTGGCGTCTGGTGGCCGCGTCCCCGCTGCTTCGCCGGCACCTCGCCGCGCAGGCAGGTCGACTCTAGACAAGTCGCGTGTGCCGCGTCGCGTTATCCTGCGCTCGATGCGCGCTGCGCAAGCCCTCGCCGCTCGCCCGATTCAAAAGGACTCTGCAATGATTTCCTCCGTCCTCCTCCGCCCTGTTGCGGCGCTCGCCATGCTGGTGGCCCTGCTCTTTCACCCGGCGCCATCGGTTGCGCAAAGCGCCGAGGCCCGCGAGCGGATCCGGGCCGCGGTCGAGGGATTTTCAGGTGGTCGCCTGAAGGTTGACGACATCCGCCGGACGCCTCTGCCCGGCATCTACGAGGTACGCATTCAAAACGAGCTGCTTTACGTCGATGAGCGCGGCCAGTATCTGTTCTATTCGGGTGACCTGATCGACATGAAGTCGCAGCGCAATCTCACCCGCGAGCGGGTGGAGGAGCTGCTCACGATCGATTTCCGTGAATTGCCGCTTGAGCTCGCAGTCACCCAGAAAATTGGCGCGGGTCGCCGGGTGCTTGCGGTGTTTGAAGATCCCAACTGTGGCTACTGCCGGAAGCTGCGCGCCGATCTCCTGCGGCTCGACGACGTCACCCTCTACACCTTCCCGATGGCCTTTCTCGCGCCCGACTCCGAAACCAAGGCAGCGCGCGCGCTTTGTGCTGCCGATCCGGTGCGCGCGTGGAACGATCTGATGCTGCAGAACCGGGTGCCGGCCAATGATGGCAAGTGCCAGACATCGATTGCCAAGGTGGCTGAGCTTGCGCGCCGGCTTGGCATTACTGGTACGCCAGTGGTGTTTTTCGCGAACGGTCGCCGGCTGCAGGGCTACGCGCCGCCTGATTCGTTTGAGCGCATGCTTGCCGAGGCATCCAGGCGCTGAAGCATCAGGGCGTCGAGGTCCGGGTAACGACCGTCGGCGGGTCAAGATCGGCTGGCCAAAGCAGCCACAGCCGGCCGTTTTCCCGCATCAGGCCTGCGCGTTTCTCGGCCTCGTCGCCTGCGCCCCAGAACACGTCGGCACGCACAACGCCGAGAATCGCACCGCCCGTATCCTGATTGACCACCGCCATCCGCATGGGTCGGCGATTGAGCGGGTCGATCCCCTCCAGATACATGAGGGCCCCGTGAGGGATGCGCGACCGGTCGGTGGCGATTGATCGGCCGGCGGTGAGCGGTACGCCCAGTGAGCCAAACGGACCGTCGGCGGCAGAGTGTTCCAGCCTGCGGAAAAACACATAGCGCGGATTGCTCTGCATGACTTCGGTGGCCTGACCCGGATTGGCGCGAAGCCACGCCTTGATGCCAGGGGCGGTGGCCTCGTCGCGGCTCAGGGCCCCTCGCTCGATCAACACCCGGCCGATGGCCCGGTAGGTGTGCCCGTTATGCCCGGCATAGCCCACCCGGAGCCAGCTGCCGTCGCGAAGGCGTACGCGGGCTGACCCCTGCACATGCAGAAAAAATGCCTCGACCGGGTCGTCGATCCATGCGATCGGTTCGAGTCCATCGATCTGCCCGGATTCGATCTCGGCACGCGTATGCCAGCGTCGTACGCGCCCGCCTGGATTGGCAGCACTCTGCGCGATTGAGACCACCTCCGGAGGGGGCGCGTAGAGGGGCGTCTGGCGGTCATGCTCTCGCTGCAGGCTGCCGGTGAGGAGGGGCTCGTGATAGCCGGTGATCAGCCCCTCGTGCCGGCCCTTGTCGTCGGCGAGCGGCCAGGCCACGAACCGTCGCTCGATCCAGCTGCGAAGCTCGGCGGCAGGCGGCAGTTCGCGACAGAGCTGTGGCCAGGGGGCGGGCGGCGAGCGCAACGCGCACTGCCGGGTGAGCGCCTGCCTGAGGCCGTCCAGTCGATCCTGTGACCAGCCCGGAAGCTGCACGACTGGCACCGACTGCGACGCGGCCGGCGTGCCACTGGCTGCTCGCGCGAAGCTGGCGCCCGCCATCACCGCACCAGCGATGAGGATCAGTCCCAGGGCGCGCGCGCTACACTGCCATGTCCTCAACCACGCGCCGATCATGATGGACGGAACCTGGATTCTCCTCGCAGAGGCTGGCGGCATTCTGGCGCTGGTGCTGCTCTTTGTCTGGTGGACCATGCGGGGCAAAAAATGACGCGGGTCAGTGCAGTGTGCGGGGCACGGCAAGCGTGAATGCCGCGATTGGCTGATCGAACCGATGCCCGTCTTCGGCCACGAAGAAGTAGCTGCCCTCCATGGTGCCGATCGGCGTGGCGATGCGGCTGCCGCTTGTGTATTCAAATTTTTCGCCAGGCTTGAGGAAGGGTTGCTGGCCGACCACGCCCAGGCCTTTCACCTCGACGGTTTCATCCTGTTCGTCACGGATGATCCAGTGCCGGCTGATCAGTTGCGCCGCCACCTTGCCGGTGTTGACGATGGTGACCGTGTAGGCGAACGCGTATTGCGCTGCTGACGGCTCGGACTGGTCGGGCAGATAGCGCACCTGCACGCTGATGTTGAACTGATAGCGAGGCTCGCTCACGTGACTGACCTTCGCGGTGGTGAGTGGGGGAGGGCTGCCTGGATCCGGCAGCGTGCGGGTCGGCGGCGCAGCGCGCCGTCCGGCGCCTTGCGGGCTCGAGGGTAAACTCCCATTGTATTGGACTTGCCGTCCGCGCCTGCCAAGGCCTTTCCGATGAACCGTTCATTTCGCATCGCACCGAGCCTCCTGTCTGCCGATTTCGCCCGCCTCGGCGAGGAAGTGCGCGCCATCGAGGCCGCTGGCGCCGACCTGATCCACTTCGATGTGATGGACAACCACTACGTGCCCAATCTCACCATGGGGCCGATGGTGTGTCAGGCCATCCGCCCGCATGTGAGCATTCCGATCGATGTTCATCTGATGGTCCGCCCGGTGGACCGCCTGGCGGCTGATTTTGCCAAGGCGGGTGCCAACCTCATCACCTTTCACCCCGAAGCGTCCGACCATGTCGATCGTACGCTCCAGCTGATTCGAGACAGCGGCTGTCGGGCAGGTCTGGTTTTCAATCCGGCAACGCCACTCCACTACCTCGATCATGTGATGCATCGGCTCGACATCATTCTGCTCATGTCGGTGAATCCAGGTTTCGGAGGCCAGCGCTTCATCGATGCCACGCTTGAAAAGCTGAAGGCGGTCCGGGCGCGGATCGATGCACACGTGGCAGCAGGCGGCGAGCCAATCTGGCTCGAGGTCGATGGCGGCATCAAGGTGGAAAACATCGCCCAGGTCGCGGCCGCGGGTGCTGATACCTTCGTGGCGGGATCGGCCGTCTTTGGCGCACCCGATCCCGAGGGCGGCTACCAGGGCGTCATGGGCCAACTCCGCGCCGCGCTCGCTGCGGTGCAGGCCCGGCCTGTGCGCTGACGCTCAACCAGGACCCACCCCGATGGATGATGCCTCCCGCCGCTGGTCTGCCCGAGCGGTACTGATCGATCTCGACGGCACCCTGCTCGACACCATCGACGATCTGGCGGCCGCCGCCAACGCCATGCTGGTCGAACTGGGCAGACCGGAGCGCCCGATTGCCGACGTGCGGCGGTTTGTGGGGAAGGGCGCCGAGTCGCTGGTCCAGCGTACGCTCACCGGCAGCCTCGACGCACCCATCGACCCCGACATGCTTGCCGAAGCCCTGCCGGTCTTCCGGCGACACTACGCGCGGGAAAACGGCTTGAGTGCGCGGTGCTACCCCGGCGTGGTCGAGGGCCTCACCGCCATGCGCGCGAACGGCTTGAAGCTCGCCTGTGTCACCAACAAACCGGTTGCGTTCACCTTGCCGCTCCTTGACCGTACAGGCTTGTCCGCCTGGTTCGACATGGTGATTGGTGGTGATTCGCTTGCCCGCAAGAAGCCGCATCCTGCCCAGCTGCTCCATGCCTGCGAGGGGTTTGGCATTGCCCCCGCCGAAGCCGTGATGATTGGTGATTCGGCCAACGACGCGCTTGCCGCCCGCGCAGCCGGCATGGCGGTTTTTGTCTTGCCCTATGGCTACAACGAAGGCCGCAGCGTCAACGAACTCGACGCCGACGCGGTGATTGAATCGCTTGCGCAGGCCGCCGCGTTGATCGAGCCGCTCACACCAGCAGTTCGCGCGGCAGATTCACCAGCACATCGTTGACGCTTCTGACCCCCTGGCCTGGGGTCATGTGTCGGCGCATCAGGTTGCGGGTGCTGGCGGCATCACGGGCAGTGATCGCATGCAGCAATTCGCCGTGCTGCGCGTAGGACGCGTCGAGATCGCCGAGCGCGCCAAAGGCGTGCTTTCGGTACGCCCCGGTGAGCGTGCGTGCGCGCAGGATCTCCTCCCTCAGGTACGGATTCCTCGCACCCCGGTAAAGGCAGTCGTGAAAGGCCTGGTTGGCTTCCTGCCAGCCCTCACGGTCGCTGCGCTTGACGACGGCTGCCGCGCGGCGATGCAGGCCGGCCAGCGTGTCGCGCTCGTCATCGGTCATGCGTTCGCAGGCGAGTTGCGCGCAGAGGCTCTCAAGCTCACCCAGCACCTCCCAGATCGCAAAGAGGCGCTGAATATCGACCTTGGCGACCACCGTGCCGCCGCGCGGTGCCGCGGCGAGCAGCCCCTGTGCCTGGAGTTGCAAGATGGCCTCGCGAACCGGGGTACGTGAGACCGAATGTGCAGCCGCGAGCGCGACCTCATCCACCGGATCGCCCGGTTGCAGGGTGCCCGACTGCACGGCTTCCTCGATGGCTCGGCGGATGGTGTCGCTGGCTTTCAATGAACTGCGCTCAAAAGGGGTTACCGGAATACCGACCACAGGAATTTGCCGGTCATCTTGATTTATACGCTAAAGTTCGATTGGTATACAGAAGAAGTCCATCCGTATTTACCCGCTCGCGCGGCACCGGCCAGCCCGGCCCAGGGAGTCGCGCGGGTGTTCAGTCCATTCAGGTTCCCCAGGGGGCAGAGATGAACGCAATAGGTCAGGCGATTCACGCAAGCAGCGCGCTACGCGGCATTCGTGTGCTCGATTTTTCGCGGGTTCGCGCTGGCCCCACCTGCGTGCGGATGCTGGCCGACTTCGGCGCCGATGTGATCCGGATCGAACCCCCCAAAGGCGTGGATCCGAATGAAGGCATGTTTGCCGCCGACCGCATGGGCGGCGATTTCCAGAATCTGAACCGGAACAAGCGTTCGCTTACGCTCAACATGAAGAAGCCGGGCGCCATGCAGCTTCTGGAGCGCCTCATCAAGCAGGCCGATGTGGTGGTTGAAAACTGGCGGCCTGACGTCAAGGCGCGCCTGGGACTGGACTACGAAAGTCTCAAGAAGATCAATCCGCGAATCATCCTCGCCAGCATTTCAGGGTTCGGTCAGGACGGTCCTTATGCCGAGCGTCCCGGTTTTGATCAGATCGCCCAGGGCATGGGCGGAATCATGTCGGTCACCGGTTTCCCTGGTCAGGGCCCGGTACGCGCTGGGCTTGCGGTGGCCGATTCGAGCACCGGTCTCTATGCGTCGATTGGCATCATGGTGGCGCTCCTCGAGCGCCAGCAGTCGGGCGTCGGACAGTGGGTCCATGCATCGCTTCTGCACAGCATGATCGCCATGATGGATTTTCAGGCCGCGCGCTATCTCAACGACAACGACGTGCCGATCCAGGTTGGGAACTCCCACCCCACCAGCGCGCCGATGGGGCTTTTCGAGGCCTCGGACGGTCACTTCAACCTCGGCGCATCGGGCAATGGCAGCTGGATCCGGCTGTGCAACCTGCTGGGCAAACCCGAATGGATCAACGACCCGGAGCTCTCCACTGAAAAGCTCCGGGTCAAGAACCGTGAACGGTGCGATGCCATCATCAATGAAATTTTCCGTACCAGGCCGGTGGCCTACTGGGTTGATGCGCTGAACGAGGCGGGCGTACCCGCCGGTCCGGTTTACACCATTCCACAGATGTTTGATGACGCGCAGGTACAGCACCTTGGCGTGGTGAAATCGGTGGAGAGCGCGCAGGGCCCCATGCGGCACTTCCTCACCCAGCCAGTCACGCTGTCGCGAACGCCTGCCGATGTGGTGCGCACGGCGCCGGGTTGGGGCGAGCATACCGATGAAGTGCTGAAGGGCGTGGGCTACAGCGATACCGAGATCGCCTCGCTGCGCGAGCAGGGCGTCATCTGAGCGCTTGAGCGGGGGCACGCCCCCCATCGTCCCGACTTCTGCAGTTCGCCCGCCGCGAGCCGCTACACGGAGTTCACCATGGCCAACCCCCGCGTCCCGTATGCATTCACCAGCGATCGAGCGCCGATCGCGCCGCCGTCGGGCGGTCGCATTCTGGTGCATCTGGTGGTCAACGTCGAACACTGGCAGTTCGACCAACCCATGCCGCGCACCATCCTGACTCCGCCGCATGGCAAGGAAACCGTCCCTGACATTCCCAACTTCGGTTGGGCCGACTACGGCATGCGGGCCGGTCTGCCGCGCATGATCAATGCGATCGTAGAACGTGGCCTGCCCGCGTCCACCAGCTTCAATGCCGGCGTGATCGATGCCTATCCGCGCGCGGCCCAGGCCATGCACGATGCCGGTTGGGAGTTCATTGGTCATGGCATGCACCAGAAGGCGTTGAACCATGTCGGGGGCGAGGCCGAGGTGATCGAAGCTTCGCTTGCCAAGATCGCAGCGTTCACGGGTCAACGTCCGCGAGGCTGGCTGAGCCCGGGCTTGCGCCAGACGCATGACACGCCCGAGCTGCTCAAGGATGCCGGTATCGAGTACACCTTCGATTGGGTGATCGATGACCTCCCCAGCTGGATGCACACGGCGCGCGGCCCCCTCATGGCCATGCCCTACAACCTCGAACTGAACGACTCGATCATCTACGCAGTGGAGAAGCACTCGTCGCCCGAGTTTTATCTGCGGCTCGAGCGCACGCTCGAGCTGTTTGTTCGCGAAAGTCGCAGCCAGCCGCGGGTGCTTGCGCTGGGACTTCATCCGCACCTGGTGGGACCGCCCCACCGGTTTGTGTATTTCGAGCGCATGCTCGACCTGCTGATGCGCACCGAAGGCGTCACCTTCATGACCGGCGGGCAGATCGCAGACTGGTTTGTCGGGCAGTGCCCGCCGCCCAAATCCTGATCACAGTTTCATTGCAGAGGTCTTCACATGGTTACCCGAGCCAACGATCCCCATCAGAGCATCCGTGACGGCGTGCGCGCTGTCGTTCAGCAGTTCGACTCCCGCTATTGGCAGGAAGTTGACGAAGCGCGAGCCTTCCCCGAGGCCTTCGTCGATGCGCTCACCCAGGCGGGATGGATGGGCGCGCTCATTCCCGAGGAATATGGCGGCTCGGGTCTGTCGCTCACCGAGGCGTCGGTGATCATGGAGGAAATCAACCGCGCGGGCGGCAATTCCGGCGCGTGCCACGGCCAGATGTATGTGATGGGGTGCGTGCTTCGCCACGGCTCGGAAGATCAGAAGCGGCGCATCCTCCCCGCCATTGCAGCAGGCAAGCTTCGCATGCAGTCCATGGCCGTGACCGAGCCCACCACCGGTTCAGACACCACCCGGCTCAAGACGTTCGCCGAGCTGAAAGGTGACCGCTATGTCGTGAACGGTCAGAAGGTCTGGACCTCGCGGGTCCAGCATTCCGACTACCTGCTTCTGCTGGCCCGCACCACGCCGCTTGCAGAGGTCAAGAAGCGCTCCGAAGGCCTGTCGGTGTTCCTGGTCGATCTGCGCGAGGCGATCGGCAAGGGCATTGAGCTTCGGCCGATCCGCAACATGGTCAATCACGAAACCAACGAGCTCTTCATCGACAACCTCGAGATTCCGGTTGAGAACCGGATCGGTGAAGAAGGCAAGGGCCTCAAATACATTCTTGACGGCCTGAACGCCGAGCGCATCCTGATCGCAGCCGAGTGTATTGGCGATGGCTACTGGTTTGTCGAAAAGGCGAGCCGCTACGCGAGTGAGCGCGTGGTGTTCGAGCGGCCGATCGGCAAGAACCAGGGCGTGCAGTTCCCGATCGCCAAGTCGTATGCCAGCGTGGAGGCCGCGAGCCTCATGCGCTATCGCGCGGCCGAGTTGTTCGATTCGGGCGAGCCCTGCGGAGCCGAGGCGAACATGTCCAAGCTGCTTGCGGCCGATGCCTCCTGGGAGGCGGCCAACGCGTGTCTGCAGACGCACGGCGGGTTTGGCTTTGCGGCCGAGTACGACGTTGAACGCAAGTTCCGTGAAACCCGCCTGTATCAGGTGGCGCCCATCTCCACCAACATGATCCTGTCCTACATTGCCGAGCACGTGCTGGGCATGCCGCGCTCCTACTGACGCCGCGCATGGCCGATTTTTCCGCATGGATCGGCCGCTCGCGTGCCGAGACCGAATCAATCGACGCGCGTCTGGTGCGCTGGCTCGCAGCCACGCTGGAACGGCCCGACTGGATGGCGGCACCGGCGGGTCAAGCCCTGCCCGCGGGCTGGCACTGGACATTGTTTGCGCCCGTGGCCGCGCAGTCGTTGCTCGGCCGGGACGGTCATCCCTCGCGCACAGGCGATTTCCTGCCGCCTACGTCACAGCCGCGGCGGATGTGGGCAGGCAGCCGGCTCGTCTGGCACGAGCGGTTCCGGGTAGGCGATCAGGTCACGCGAACCACAACCATCGGGTCGGCCGAGGAGAAATCGGGTCGCAGTGGCACGATGGTGTTTGTCACGCTGGCTCATCGGCTCGAGGTTGGTGGTCGTTTGATCGCCGAAGAGGAGCAGGATCTGGTCTATCGGGGAGACGCCGGGCCCGATGAGATCGCAGCGCTCGCGCGCCTGGCCGAGCGGGCGCGGGCCGGCGGCACCGCACCCGAGAAAACCGGGCAGTTTCAGCAGGCGGTCAGCCCTGATCCGGTCATGCTGTTTCGTTACTCCGCCGCCACGTTCAACGGGCACCGGATTCACTACGACCGTGATTACGCGAGCGCGGTGGAAGGCTATCCGGGCCTGGTCGTGCATGGGCCGCTGATCGCAAGCCTGCTGCTCGGGTTTGCCGAAACCGTGGTGGCGCCGGGTTCGCGTGTCACCCGCTTCGATTTCCGGGCAAAACGTCCCACGTTCGACATCACGCCGTTTGCGCTCCATGCCGATGCGCCTGACGCGACGGGTGACTTCTCGCTCTGGTCAACCAACAACGTGGGCGAAGTGGCGGTGGAAGCGCGGGCCCGCGTCGAGCGCTGACCTGCGCCTGGGTCAGGCGAAGGCGAAGAACACGCCGCATGCAGCGCCCGCCGACAGGGCGGCCGCAGTGAGCCGGAGTTTGCCGAGCAGTGCTTCTCGCGTGGCGCGCACCCGGCGAATGCCGCCCAGCACCACACCGCCCAGTGCAAGTTGCGCGATCACGATCCCCACCCAATAGCTCGCGAGGATGGTCGTGCTGTCGGTTTCGATCGACTCGGCTGCGATCTGCCCGTGAATCGAACCGGCGAGGCCCACCAGCAGCAGCATGGCGAGCCGGTTCGATCCGCTCGCCGACTGCTCGCGACAGAGCCACGCGGCGGCCAGCGCCAGGGTTGCGGCCACCCAAAGATCGTGGGCGGGCCATCCGGCGGTCCCCGCAGCAAACGCCAGCGCGGTCAGTATCGAGCCGCCACAAAACGCGAGAAGCATGGCGCCACCGTGGCTTCGCGCGGCGGCCAGCATGCCGAGTGCAAGCAGCGCGACCAGATGCGGGCCTGACAGCAATGGGTGCGCGAGCCCCGAGGCAAGCGCCTGCCAGACGGTGGCAGGCGGTGCGTAGTCGTGGGCGTGATGCGCGACGGCTGCAACCGGTGCGAGAAGGACCCAACCCGCTGCGATCAGGCGGTGTATCGGAACGAGCATCCGTGATGCGGTGGCGGTCATCGTTGACTCCGGTCGACAGGCAAAGCAAGAATCCGAAAGTCGATCCTAGCTCAAAACACAATCCTTACCGGAGATCCGTCTTGAACCCGAAATCCCTTTCAGCCCACCCGGCCCCAGTCTCTGTCACGCGACGCAGCGTGTTGCGTACCGGTGCGGTGGGTCTCGCAGCACCCTGGGTGGCAAGCCCCGCCAAGGCCTCGGGTCAGCTCAACGTCGTTCTCAATCAGGGTTTGCTCGCCAAGCTCTGGATCGATGAACTTCACCCGGCGTTCGAGAAGGCGACCGGTGCCAAGGTGAACGTGCAGCAGTCGGTCACCGCCAACATGCTGGCCATGCTGAAGACCCAGCGCGACAACCCGCCCGATCTGATGCAGTTCTCCGAAGCGGGCGTGTTCCTTGCCGCCGAAGAGGGGCTTCTCCGTCCGCATAACGCGAAGAACATCGCCAACATGGCGATGCTGCGGCCGGCCTTTCGTCTGGCCGAAGATTTTTCCGCGGGCGTGATCGATGCCGTGCACACGCTCTACTACAACACCAATGCGCAGAAAACCCGGCCTGCGGCCTGGGCCGAGATGTGGGACGCTGCGAACGCTCGCCGGATCGCAATTCCGCCGATCACCTGGAACAGCGGTGTGCGGATGGTGACCACCGCCGCGCAGATCGCCACCGGCAAGCCGATGAAGGATGCGCAGTACGACCTTGAAGCCGGCATGCGTCATCTGGCCAAACTGAAAGACGCGGGTGCCGTG
Organism: Burkholderiaceae bacterium; assembly: GCA_049423065.1. Taxonomy (GTDB): domain Bacteria; phylum Pseudomonadota; class Gammaproteobacteria; order Burkholderiales; family Burkholderiaceae_E; genus SYIM01. The sequence goes on along the minus strand of JBMSQB010000061.1, from coordinate 15,079 downwards.
GCCTACACCGGCGCGCCGCAGGCAATCCAGATGCTGCAGTCGGGGCAAGTGCCGCTCGTGCCGTTCTACGGCATCTTCATCAACCCGGTGCTCGACAAGGGCGCACCGATTGCGCCGGCCACCACGTTGCGCGAGGGGCTGCACGGCGAAGTGGTGGGGCTCAACATGCCGGCCAAGGCCAGGAACCTTGAGCTGGCCGAGGTCTATGTGAACATGAGCCTGTCGAAGGAATTTCAGTCGAAGATCGACAGCGTGCTGCGCGCCCGCTCGGCACACCGCGACGTCAACCCGTCCGAGCGCACCCGCGAGCTCCTGGGGCCTGGCGACAATATTCTCTACGCCGACTGGAAGTTTTTGTCCAAGAACCGCGCGAAGCTCACCGACATGTGGAACAACGTCTTCGGCTGACGCGTCCATCGGACCGTCATGACCGAAGCTGTTGCGCCGCTGCGGCAACGATCCAGTACCGGGCTCGCGGTCGCCTGCCTGCTGGGTCCTGCCGCGGTGCTGCTGATCGCGTTCTACGCGATCCCGTTCCTGCGCATGATTGCTGAAAGCCTGGCGCCTGCCAACGCGGGCGCCGGCTGGATGGGCATGAGTCTGGAGCATTTTGATCGCCTGGCCTCGAGCGGCCGGGTGCAGCGGGCATTCACCCGCACGCTTCGAATCTCGGGCTGGGTCACATTGATCACACTCGTGATCTCGTTTCCGCTTGCGCTCTACCTGGTTCGAGCCGGGCGCACCATTCGTACCGCATTCCTGATTGCATTGTTTGTTTCGCTCGCCTCCAGTCTCATCGTACGCAACTACGGCTGGCTGGTGACGCTTGCGGATGCCGGTCCGCTGAACCGCCTGCTGATCGCGCTTGGGTTTCTCAATGCGCCCCTGCGCATGGTCTACAGCGAAGGCGCCACGATTGTGGCGCTGGTTCACTACGCGATTCCGTTCATGACGCTGCCGATCTTCGCCGCGCTCCTCAGGATTCCGCCGTCGCTGTCCGATTCCGCTGCCAGCCTGGGCGCTCCGCCCTGGCGGGTGATCCGCGACGTGATCTGGCCGCTTGCGATGCCGGGTGTTTTTGGCGGTGTCGTGCTCACGTTTGCGCTCAGCATGAGTGCCTTCGTCACGCCGCTCATGCTGGGTTCGCCCGCCACGGCCATGATCTCGCAGGTTGCAGCCGAGCAGTTTCTGGTGCAACTGGCTTTTCCGTTCGGGTCCGCGATCGTGGTGGCACTGGTGCTCATCACCTTTCTGATCGTGGTCGTGTTCACGCTGCTTGTCCGCAAGGTGTTCCGTGCGCAGGTCTGAGCTGGTCGCGCATCCGCTCGAGCGCCTGATCGCGATTGCCGGCTGGGGAGCCATGCTGTTTCTCCTGTTTCCGGTCGTGTTCACCACGGTGGTGAGTTTTGGTGCGGGCGAACTGATCGAATTTCCGCCGGCTGGCTGGTCGCTTCGCTGGTATGCGCACATCGGCGAGATCCATCGCGTGGGGGCTGCCGTTCTCTACAGTCTCCTGATCGCGACCTGCGCGGGTGTCCTGGCCACGCTGCTGGCAATCGGGGTGGCGCTTTGTCTGGTGCGCCTGCCGGTTCCTGGCAAGGCGGTGATCGGTGCGCTCGTGACCTCGCCGGTGGCGGTTCCCATCGTTGCGCTGGGCATCGCGCTCATCCAGTTTTTCATCTGGCTGGGCATCTCGTTCACCTGGTACAGCCTCCTCATCGGGCATCTGGTGCTGGTGATTGCCTATCCGGTTCGCACGCTGGTGGCCTCGCTCTCGCTATCCAATCCTGCGCTTGAAGAAGCGGCGGCCAGTCTGGGCGCGAGGCCGCTGACAGCGTTCTTCACCATCACGCTTCCCCAGATGAAACCTGGCCTCATCAGCGGGTTCCTGTTCGCTTTTCTGATCAGTTTCGACAACTACCCGATCAGCATTTTTCTGGTTCGCGGCGCGCTCACCGTGTTGCCGATCGAGGTCTTCAACTACATCAGCCAGAATTTCGATCCCACGCCCGCGGCCTTCTCCACGATCTATACGCTGCTTCTCGCGTTAATCATCGTGTGGGCCGAGCGTCGCTGGTCGATCATCTCGTTGTCGGTGGCATCGGAAGGGGGCCCGGGTGGCAAGCGTTCAGATCGATGATCTTCACCTCGCCCTGGGCGGCAATCCGGTGTTGAATGGCGTATCGCTGGAACTGGCCGATGGCGAGTGCGTGGCGCTCCTCGGGCCGTCAGGCTGCGGCAAGACCACCACCCTGCGCGCGCTCGCGGGTTTTGTGCGGGGCGACCGCGGCGAGGTGCGGTTTAACGGCCGCTCGGTCGATGCGTTGCCCGCCCATCGCCGAAACGTAGGCCTGGTGTTTCAGGACTACGCGCTGTTTCCTCACATGACGGTTGCCGAAAACGTCGGCTATGGCTTGCGGATGCGCGGCCAATCGCGGTCTGCAATCAGGGCTTCGGTGGGCGAGGCGCTTGCGCGCGTGGAGTTGTCGGGGTTCGAGGCGCGTCTTCCGGCCCAGCTCTCGGGCGGTCAGCGTCAGCGGGTGGCGCTTGCGCGGGCGATCGTGATCGAGCCCGACGTGCTGCTTCTCGATGAGCCCCTTGGCGCGCTCGACCGCAAGCTCCGAGACGGCATGCAGGTTGAATTGAAGCGCCTGCAGCGCGAATTGGGCATCACAACGCTGATCGTCACCCATGATCAGGAAGAGGCGCTGTCGCTGTCGAACCGGGTGGCAGTCATGTTCGCAGGCCGGATCGCGGCGGTCGATTCACCCGCGGCGCTCTACCGCAGGCCGCCGCGGGCCGACGTCATGGCCTTTTTGGGGCGGGCCAATTTCCTGCTGGTCACGCTCGATCCTGCTGGCGTGAGCGCGGGCGTGGAGACGCCCATGGGGGTACGTTTGCGGGCGCAACCGGCCGACCCCCTGAGGGTGTTCGCTGCGCGCGCAAAGGCGCAGCTTGCGATTCGTCCCGAGCACGTCCAGGTGCGTCGTGCGAGTGCCAACGCGCAGACCGGCGAATTTTCTGCAAGCGTTGTCGATCTGATTTATCGTGGCGCGCTTGCCGAAGTATTGCTTCAGGCGTCCGCCGCAGGCGGACCGGTCAGGCTCAGCGCCGATCTGCCTGCCGAAGGCCTGAACATTCAACGGGGCGACACCGTTGCGGTCCGGTTACCTGATGAACACTGTCTGATTTTCGAGGAGAACGGCGCATGACTGTCACCGATCCAGCCGCGGGGGATTCCACCCGGCGTCAGCACGATCTGGGCGGGCTCGAGCTCGGCCCCATCGACCGCCATGAGCATCCGCGAACGCTGTTTGAAATGCGGGTCGATGCCATGCTGATGCTGCTCACACATCCCGGCTGCGGAGCCTTCAAGGTCGACGCCATGCGGCGGGCTGTTGAAAACTACTCGCGCCTCGACTATGAGCAGCTCCCCTATTACCACCGCTGGCTCAAGGCCATCCGCCAGCTGCTGGTCGAGCAACGAGTGCTCACTGACGAAGCGATCGAGGCGCGTCTTTCGGCCCTTCGCGCCCGCCAGGAATCCGGAGGCCAGTGACATGTTCGCTGAAGGCTCACTTGTTCGCGTGCTTGATCACACCATCTTCGGCCATTGCCGTACGCCGCTCTACCTGAAGGGCAAAGTGGGTGAAGTGGTGAGTTACACCGGCGCATGGCGAAACCCCGAAACGCTTGCCTATCACAAGCCTGGATTGCCGCTTCAGCGGCTCTACCGGGTGCGGTTTCGGCAGGCAGACCTCTGGAGCGGTTACCCCAACGCGGGCGACACGCTCGAGGCCGACATCTACGAACACTGGCTTGCGCCCGCTGCGCGCGCGGCTGCCGGAGACCCATCATGACCATCCCGCACGACCACGACCACGACCACGACGATCATGACCATGATCACGGCGATCACGATCACCATGATCACTCGCACCCGCACGCTGCGATCGAAGATCACGACACGGTCACCGAGTTCCACCTGCTTGAGCAGGCGATGCGCGAACTCCTGATCGAAGCGGGCGTTTTCAGTGCAGCCGATATTCAGCGGCAGATCGAAAGGCAGGAAATGCGCACCCCTGCGCTGGGAGCCCGGATCGTTGCCAAGGCCTGGACCGATCCTGCATTTCGCGCTGACCTGCTCGCCAACCCCAAGCCCGCCATCACGGCCCTGGGTATCGACGTTGCGAATACGCCCGCCCTGCAGGTGCTTGAAAACCGTGACGGCGTCCACCATGTGGTGGTGTGCACGCTGTGCTCCTGTTATCCGCGCATGATCCTGGGCATCCCTCCAGCCTGGTACAAGAGCCGCGAATATCGCGCGCGCGTGGTTCGCGAGCCGCGGGTGGTCCTCGAGGAATTTGGCGTATCGCTCCCGGAGACCACAGAAATCCGGGTGGTCGACAGCACCGCCGATCTGCGTTACCTCGTGATCCCCGAGCGCCCGGCCGATACCGAGCACCTAGATGAGGAAGCGCTCGCCGCGATCGTGAGTCGCGACTCCATGATCGGCACGGGGCTCCTCTCGGGCGCGGCCTGACCCGTTTACGCGCGTGGTCCCGACGCCCCCCGCCCTGCCTGCTCCGGCGCGAGGGGGCGCATCGATTTGGCGTGATCCGCGAACACGCTACAATCCCCTGATGCGTGTTAGCCCTTCCTTTGTCGGCCAGAGTGTCCTGCTCACATCGGCCCGTTGCTGGCGCTGGCGTAAGCCTGCCGCCTGACCCCCCCGCGCGCGCCCGCGTTCCTGGCGCACCCCTGGCTGTTCAAGGCGCCTCTTCCGCGACGAGGCGCCACCAAATCCTCATTGTCCCCGCACGAATTCGGAGTCGACCCCCATGGCGATCACCCCACAGGAAGCGCTTCAGCGCACCATCGAACACCGCGAAATTTTTCACGATGAAATGCTCTCGCTCATGCGCATGATCATGCGAGGCGAGTTATCTCATGTCATCGCGGCTGCGCTGCTCACGGGCCTGCGCGTCAAGAAGGAAACCATCGGAGAGATCACGGCTGCCGCACAGGTCATGCGCGAGTTCGCCAACAAAGTGGTGGTCGATGGCGGCCCGCATTTCATTGACATCGTGGGCACGGGTGGCGATGCCTCGCACACCTTCAATATTTCAACCGCATCATCATTCGTTGCAGCAGCGGCCGGCGCCACGGTGGCCAAGCACGGCAATCGCGGCGTGTCCTCCAAGTCGGGAAGCGCCGATGTGCTTGAAGCGCTTGGCGCCAACATCATGCTGAGCCCCGAGCAGGTTGCACAGTGCATTCGCGAAACCGGTCTGGGTTTCATGTTCGCCCCCAATCATCACCCGGCCATGAAGAATGTTGTCGCGGTGCGGCGCGAACTCGGTGTTCGAACCATCTTCAACATCCTTGGGCCGCTCACCAATCCGGCCGAGGCGCCCAACATCCTGATGGGCGTGTTCCATCCCGATCTGGTTGGAATACAGGTTCGCGTGATGGAAAAGCTGGGTGCCCGCCACGCGCTGGTGGTCTACGGTCGCGACGGGATGGACGAGATCTCGCTGGGTGCCGCCACCATGGTGGGCGAACTGCGCAACGGACAAATTCGCGAATACGACATTCACCCCGAAGATTTCGGGCTCTCGATGGTGAGCAATCGCGGCCTCAAGGTGTCCGATGCGGCGGAATCAAGCGAAATGGTCCTTGAGGCGTTGAACAACATTCCTGGCACGCCGCGTGAAATCGTCACCCTGAATGCCGGGGCAGCGCTGTATGCGGCCGATCGGGCAGCCAGCATCGGCGAGGGTATTGCGCTCGCACGCGAAGCCATTTCAAGTGGCGCCGCGCGCGCAAAGCTTGACCAGTGGATACAGATCACGCGCCGCCTGGGCAACCCGCCGGTGTCCGTATAACCCGGGCAGCAAAAGACATCACCATGAGCGACATTCTCCAGCGTATTCTCGAAGTGAAAGCGGCCGAGGTGGCGCAAGCCCGGGCAATCCGTTCGATCGCCGATCTCGAGTCCGCGGCGCGCCAAACATGTGCGCCTGGACAGGCGCTTGCCCCGCGTGGCTTTGCCCAATCACTCCGGGCACGTACCGCGAGCGGCAAGCCCGCAGTGATTGCCGAAGTCAAGCGCGCGAGTCCGAGCAAGGGGTTGCTGCGCGACCCTTTCGAGCCTGCCGCCATTGCAGCAAGTTATCAGCGGGGTGGCGCTGCCTGCCTGTCGGTACTCACCGACGAACAGTTCTTCCAGGGCGCGGCCGAGCATCTTCGACAGGCGCGTGCCGCGTGCTCGCTGCCGGTTCTGCGCAAAGACTTTGTGGTGGACCCCTGGCAGATCATCGAGGCGCGCACCTGGGGCGCCGATTGCATTCTGCTGATTGTCGCGGCACTCGATGATCAACGGCTGCATGAGCTCGAGGCCTGCGCACGCGATCTCGGCATGGATGTCCTGGCCGAGGTGCACGACGCCCAGGAACTCGACCGGGCCCTTGCGCTGCACACGCCGCTCATCGGCATCAACAACCGGAATCTGCGCACCTTCGAGGTGTCGCTGGCCACCACCATCGATCTGCTTGATCGTATTCCGTCCGATCGGCTGGTGGTTACCGAGAGCGGAATCCTCGCGGCGACCGATGTGCGTCGCATGCGTGACGCGGGCGTCAACGCGTTTCTGGTGGGCGAAGCCTTCATGCGAGCCGCCGACCCCGGCACCGCACTCACGGACCTGTTCGACCTGTGAGAGAAACCTCTCAGCGCGCGCCAAGCCAGCTGGTGCGAAGGCGCACCGCAGGCGCGCGCGCCGAGGGCGAGAGCACCAGCCTCGCCTCGCTTTCCGGTGCGTCGCCAATCTCCACCTCAAAGCGCATCAGTTCGTCACGCCGGAAGGCGTGAAGCTCAAGCCGTGAACCGCGGCGCCTTCTTGCCAGGGCGGCCTTGAGCATCGCGGTGTCGGCGCGCAGGCCATCGATCGCCAACAGCTCATCGCCCGCCGACAGGCCTGCACGCTGAGCAGCACTGTCGCTGTATACGGTGCTCACTTTCAGCCTTGAACCAGCGTCGCTGACCCGGATGCCGAGCGCAGCGCCCGCGTAATCGGCGCGCCGCAGCGTAAGCGACACGCCCATCCGGTCGAGCAATCTGGCAAGGGGGAGCTCGGCCGTGCCATCGACCCACTGCCGAAGTTGCGCAGACAGATCAAGACCCGTGGCTTCGGCGATCAGCGCTGGCATATCGCCTTCATCGACACCCGTGGCGGTCGCCGACACGCGTCCGCTTTCATCATAGAAATGCTTTCCAAAGCGCAGCCACAGGAGCCGCATCACATCGTCAAGCGACGACTTTCCGCCCGACTCCGCTCGAATGGTGAGATCGAGCGCGAGCGCGACCAGCGCCCCCTTCGCGTAATAGCTCACGATCGCGTTCGGCGAATTCTCATCCTGCCGGTAATACTTGATCCACGCGTCAAAGCTCGACTCGGCCACGCTCTGCACCCGTCGCCCGGGAGACCGCATCACGGTGGCGATCGTGCCCGAAAGCGCCTCCAGATAGTCGCTGGTGGGCAGCACGGCTGCGCGGCGCAGCATCAGATCGTCGTAGTAGGAGGTAAAGCCCTCGAACAGCCAGAGGAGCCTGGTGTAGCTTTCCGATCTCAGGTCGTGATGCACAAACCCGGCAGGCTTGATTCGCTTCACATGCCAGGCATGGAAATATTCGTGGCTGCATAGTCCGAGCAGGCGCCGATAGCCCTCGGGCACCCCGCTCATCCCGGCCCACGGCAGATCGGTCCGTTTGGCAATCAGCGCGGTGCTTGCGCGGTGCTCAAGACCGCCATAGCCATCGCCCACCGCCATGAGCTGAAACAGGTAGCGATCAAACGGCGCCTTGCCGCCGCGCGGCTCGAAAAGCTTTGCCTGAAGCGCGCACACCCGCGAGAGATCGCTGGTGAGGCGGGCCGTATCGGTATCGTGGCGACCGGTGATGGCAATGTCATGGCGCGCACCGGCTGCCTTGAAGCTCGCGAGGGTGAAGCGGCCCATTTCAACCGGATGATCGACGAGCTCATCGAAGTCGGCTGCCGCGAAGCGGCCAAACCCATACGCAGGCGCCCCCGCGCGAGGCAGCGTGGTCGCGACCTTCCAGTCGTCGCCCATCGGGGTGGGCGGCGGCAGCAGTTCAAGCTCGCAGCGCCGGTCTTCTTGTCCGGTCACCGAGAGAAACACACTGGTGCCGTTGAAGAACCCGTGCGTGGCGTCAAGGTGCGCGCCGCGCACCGACAAATCCCAGGCATAGACGCGGTAGCGAACGGTCAGCGGACCCGTGCACCGACGCGCCTGCCAGCTGTGCTTGTCGGTCTTGGCAAGGGGAACGGCGCGTGCGCCTGCGCGGGCCTCGATCCAGACGATGTGCCGGGCGAATTCGCGAATCATGTAGCTGCCGGGAATCCAGGCCGCAAGGGCAAGCCGCTGGCCTTCCGGGTCGGGTTCGACAACCGTGAGTTCAACCTCGAACAGGTGAGCATGCGGGTCGACCGGCATGAGCCGATACTGATGCGCCGGTGCGCCAGCGGTTCGGATGCGTCGGGTCATCGGGTCAATCCAGTTCGAAAATTCATCGGGCGTGGGAATCGGGGGTGTCCCGCCTTCTATCCATGCTGTCGTGCGCCGCATCGGCCGCGAGATCACCGGGCGTGTCGATGTCCTGCAGCACACCGGGGTCGGCGACCGGAACGAGCTGCGGCGGATTGGTTTGCAGCAGGGCGAACGCACCGCGATCACCCTGCAGGTGGGCGAGCGCCTCCAGATGCGCCGCACCAAACACCACTGGATGGCCGCGCTGGCCATCGAAAGTGGGCGCGACAATGGCAAGAGGATTGCCGCCCAGCCGGGCAATCAGCGCGTGAAACGTGTCGATACTTACGCGCGGCATATCACCGAGCGCGAGCACCAGCGGCCGGCTGCCCAGCCGTTCGAGAATGCGCGCGGCGCCAAACGCAATGGAATGCCCCATGCCAAGCCGGGTCGCATCAGTGACCAACACCTCGCAGCCGGTCTGCTCGATCAGACCGCGCAGCTCGGGTTTGCCTGAAGGCAGCACTGCGAACGATTGGGGGCAGGCGGCTCTCAATGCACGCGCAGCATGCACACTCACGGGCTCGCCATCGAGCAGCGCGAGCAATTTGTCGCGGTGACCGCTCGGGTCGAAACGGCTTCCCCGACCCCCGGCGAGCAGCAGCCCAACGGGTGCCTGCGCGTCAGCGGCTGACATCGACCACCAGGCGCCCGCGGACACGGCCGGCCAGCACCTCCGGGGCTGCGTCGATTGCATCAGCGAGCCCGATATCACGCGTGATCGCAGCCAGCCGTGAGCGCTCGAGATCGCTTGCAAGCCGCTGCCAGGCGGCCTCGCGCAGCGCTCGCGGGCACATCACGGAATCGATGCCGGCGAGCGTGACACCGCGCAGGATGAACGGAGCAACGGTGGATGGGAAATCCATGCCCTGCGCAAGTCCGCAGGCGGCGACCACACCGCGCGACCTCGTCTGTGCGCAGGCGTTTGCAAGGGTGTGTGAGCCTGCCGCGTCGATCACGCCCGCCCAGCGCTCCTTCTGGAGGGGTTTTCCTGGTGCTGACAGGGCGGCGCGGTCGATCACTTCGGCTGCACCCAGCGCGGTCAGATAGTCGGTTTCATCGATACGCCCGGTGGACGCAACGACCCGGTGCCCCCATCCGGCCAGGATTGCAATGGCGACGCTGCCCACGCCGCCGGCGGCGCCGGTGACCAGAACCTCGCCGTCACCGGGCCGAACGCCGCCCTGCTCGAGTGCGAGCGCGGCAAGCATGGCGGTATACCCCGCGGTGCCGATCGCCATGGCGCCGTGAGCGTCGAGCCCGGCGGGCAGCGCAATCAGCCAGTCGCCTTTGAGCCTGGCTTTGCCTGCCAGGCAACCCCAATGGGTTTCGCCCACGCCCCAGCCGTTCAGGACCACGGTGTCGCCTGGCGCAAACCGCGGATCATCGCTTGCCTCGACCACGCCGGCGCCGTCAATGCCGGGCACCATCGGCCACTTGCGCACCACAGGTGACCGATTGGTGAGTGCGAGGCCGTCTTTGTAATTGACGGTAGACCACGCGATCCGGACCGTCACATTTCCATCTGCCGCGTGGGTCGCGAGATCGGTATCGGCGAGCTCACGCAGGCCCGCGTGAAAACCGGACTCGCTCTTCTCGAGAAACAGGGCACGAAAGCTCATGAAACGGCTCCAGGCTTGGGGCGCTTGTCAATCACGCGTCTGGCCTTGCCGACCGAGCGCTCGATTGCGCTCGTGGGCTCAACGCGAATGTCGGCGCTCACGCCAATGAAGGTCTTGATGGCATGCTGCAGGGCGCGGGCCGATTGCACGGCTGCCGCGCCATCGTGCGCGAGCCCGGGTTTCGATTCAACCCGGACCGTGAGCGTATCGAGCGGCCCGTCCTTTCCAAGCTCGCAGACATAGTGCGGGGCGAGCTCGGGGCGCTGCAGGATGAGTTCTTCGATCTGCGACGGAAACACATTGACGCCTCGCACGATCATCATGTCATCCGATCGGCCGGTGATCTTTTGCATCCGTCTCATGGTGCGCGCTGTGCCCGGCAGAAGCCGCGTGAGGTCGCGGGTGCGATAGCGGATGATGGGCAGCGCCTCTTTGGTGAGCGAGGTAAACACCAGTTCGCCGAATTCGCCATCGGGCAGCGGTGCGCCGGTATCGGGGTCGATGATTTCCGGGAAAAAATGATCCTCCCAGATGGTGGGGCCATCTTTGGTTTCGATGCACTCGTTTGCCACGCCGGGGCCCATCACCTCGGACAGGCCATAGATGTCGACCGCATCAATGCCCATTCGGCGCTCAATCTCCGTGCGCATTTCATTGGTCCAGGGTTCAGCGCCAAAGATGCCAATCCGCAGGCTGCTGCTCGCGGGATCGAGCCCCTGACGCTCGAATTCGTCGGCGATGGCGAGCATGTAGCTGGGCGTGACCATGATGATCGAGGCGCCGAAGTCGCGAATGAGCTGAACCTGGCGCTCGGTCTGACCGCCGCCGAAGGGCACCACGGTGAGTCCGAGTTTTTCCGCGCCGTAGTGGGCACCGAGCCCGCCGGTAAAGAGTCCGTAGCCGTAGCTCACGTGAACAATGTCGCCGGCTCGTGCACCGCTTGCACGGATCGAGCGTGCGACCAGGCGGGCCCAGGTGTCCACGTCAGCGGCGGTGTAGCCCACCACCGTGGGTTTTCCGGTTGTGCCGCTTGAGGCGTGGATGCGAACCACCTGCTCACGCGGCACCGCGAACATGCCGAAGGGATAGTTGCTGCGCAGGTCTTCCTTGGTGGTGAACGGAAAGCGCGACAGGTCTTCAAGCGTGCGCAAGTCGCCCGGATGCACGCCCGCGGCATCGAATTTCGCCCGGTAATGCGGAACCTTTTCCCAAGCCAGCACAAGTTGCTTTCGGAGCCTCTCGAGCTGCAGGGCCCGCAACGCGTCGGTGCTTGCATGCTCGATCGGCTCAAGCGGCATCCCGCCTGCCGAACGATGCGATAGACCGGTTGCCGTCATGTCGGGACCTCCTCGACGAAGCGACCGCGGATCGTTGCAGAGCGGCCGCGAAAGAGCGCAATCAGGCGCCCGTTCTGATCGGTGACACGCGTGTCATAGAGACCACTCCGTCCGCCGCGACTTTGCTCGGCGCACTCCGCGGTCAGCAGATCTCCGCGCTGGGCGGCAGCGATAAATTCGATCGCCGCGCTCGCGGCAACGGCGCGCTGGTTGTGACTGTTGCAGGCAAATGCAAAGGCTGAATCGGCCAGCATGAAAATGTAACCCCCGTGGCACATCCCGTGACCGTTGGTGAATTCTTCGCGCACGGTGAGGCTGAGCTTTGCCCGGCCCGGTGTCACCTCAAGGAGCTGCATGCCGACGTGGCGGGTGGCTGTGTCCTCGGCCCACATGATGCGGGCCGATTCCTGCGCGAGTTCAAGCGGGCTGAGGGCTGAAGAAGTCATGATGGGCCGCCCTCAGCGACCCTCGAAGCGGGCGGGCCGCTTCTGCAAAAAAGCCTGGACACCCTCGAGATAATCATGGCTGGCGGACAACGCAGCCTGGAGGTCGCGTTCGAGATCGAGCGAGGCATCCATTGTCTGGGTGAGCGCTGCCCGGATTGCCTGCTTGGTGGCGGCAAGGGCCAGGGTGGGCATGGCTGCGAGCTTGGCCGCGACGCGATCGACCTCTGCGTCGAGCTCGGCGTCATCCACGCATTTCCAGATGAGCCCCCATGCCTCGGCCTTTTCGGCCGGCAGCTTCTCGCCGAGCATTGCAAGACCCATGGCCCGGGCGACGCCTACCCGGTGAGGAAGGAGATGCGTGCCGCCCGAATCGGGCAAGAGGCCGATGTTCACGAAGGCCTGAAGGAAGCTTGCCGAGCGGGACGCAATCACCAGATCGCACCCCAACGCGAGGTTGGCACCGGCGCCCGCAGCAATGCCCTGCACTCGGGCGATGACTGGCTTTTGCATGGCCTGAATGCTTCGCACGAGCGGGTTGAACAGCTCGTCGACCAGTGCGCCGAGATCGGTCATGTTGCCGGGCTCGAACGAGAGATCGGCGAGGTCCTGGCCAGCACAGAAAGCCCGGCCGCTGCCGGTCAGAATCACTGCACGAACGCCGGCATCATTGGCCACAGCGCTCACCGCTTCGCGCAACGCCTGATGCATCGTGCGAGTGAAGCTGTTCAGCTTGTCGGGCCTGTTCAGACAGATGCGGGCGACTCCCGCCTGGACGGACAGAATAACGGTGGGATCAGACATGAAGGCTCCGGTCGTTAAATGCGCGCGGTCGGCTGCCGCATGGCGACAGAGGATACTACCGACGCGCACAAAGAATCGATCCCTTGCTGCCGTGCGAAACACCCGCTGCTGGCACAATCGCCAAGGAACAATCTCGCCACCCTGAAGGAGCCGCTCATGAGTTACGAAACCATTCTTGTTGAGGCGCGAGACCGCGTTGGCCTCATTACGCTCAACCGCCCCAAAGCGCTCAACGCGCTCAACGACCTGTTGATGGATGAATTGGGTGCTGCGATGCTCGCGTTCGACGACAACGCCGATATCGGTGCAATCGTCATCACCGGCAGCGAGAAAGCATTCGCCGCAGGCGCTGACATCGGTGCGATGGCGAAGATGACCTTCAGCGAGGCACACGGGCGGGATTTCATCACCCGAAACTGGGAAACGCTTCGCCGAGTTCGCAAACCTGTGATCGCCGCGGTGGCGGGCTTCGCGCTTGGCGGTGGCTGCGAGCTCGCCATGATGTGCGACATCATCATTGCAGCCGACAACGCGCGATTTGGTCAGCCTGAAATCAAGCTCGGGGTGATCCCCGGCGCGGGCGGCACCCAGCGCCTGCCCCGGGCGGTCTCCAAGGCGAAGGCGATGGATCTCTGTCTGACTGGCCGGATGATGGACGCCGCCGAGGCCGAGCGCGCGGGCCTGGTGTCTCGCGTCGTGCCTGCGGAGCGTCTCCTCGCCGAGGCGCTCGAGGCCGCGACCATCATTGCGTCGTATTCGCTGCCCTCGGTATTGATGGCGAAGGAGTCGATCAATCGGGCATTTGAATCACCGCTGACAGAGGGTCTGCTGTTCGAGCGCCGCCTGTTCCATGCACTCTTTGCCACCGATGACCAGAAGGAGGGAATGGCTGCGTTTGTTGAAAAGCGAAAGCCGGTGTTTCGTCATCGATGACACAGGGCTTCGAGGGCAGTGCAGGCGCACAACGCCTTCAATTTGCAATCGCGTGAAAAGCTCCTCATAATGGCGGGCTCTTCACAAACTTCCTGCCAGATAAGGTCTTCTGGATGAGAAGGAAAGCGAAGGGAGCAAGGCAGGAGCGAGAGCAGGCACCAGTCCGGATCGGTGTCAGTCAAGGCGGTGAATCCCACCGATTTGACAGGGTTAAAAAAACCCGCCATACTCCCGCTTCTTTGCTGATCGCGAACAACCTTCGGGCTTTAGCGAAAAGCAAACCTGCAAAGGCAGGTGCAGCAGTCAGTCAGGTCTGTAATCTGGTTTGCCAGAAGTCTGGTATGCGAGAGAAACAGGCAGGACGGTGGTCTTTAAAAACCAACAGCCGATAAGTGTGGGCGTTTGAATGAAGCGCTGATACGCGAATCCGGGGCAACCCGGCCAAGCGTCTCGAGAAAATCAAATGCTCACACGGAATCAATCATTGGTTCACACCAATGAAAGTCAATTCCGTTTGAGCCGCCTCGAAAGAGGCAATCAAGATCGAACCATAGAGTTTGATCGTGGCTCAGATTGAACGCTGGCGGCATGCCTTACACATGCAAGTCGAACGGTAACGCGGGGGCAACCCTGGCGACGAGTGGCGAACGGGTGAGTAATACATCGGAACATATCCAGTAGCGGGGGATAACCTATCGAAAGATTGGCTAATACCGCATACGATCTACGGATGAAAGCAGGGGACCGCAAGGCCTTGCACTATTGGAGTGGCCGATGTCAGATTAGCTAGTTGGTGGGGTAAAAGCCTACCAAGGCGACGATCTGTAGCTGGTCTGAGAGGACGACCAGCCACACTGGGACTGAGACACGGCCCAGACTCCTACGGGAGGCAGCAGTGGGGAATTTTGGACAATGGGGGAAACCCTGATCCAGCAATGCCGCGTGTGTGAAGAAGGCCTTCGGGTTGTAAAGCACTTTTGTCAGGAACGAAACGGTGGGGGCTAATATCTCCTGCTAATGACGGTACCTGAAGAATAAGCACCGGCTAACTACGTGCCAGCAGCCGCGGTAATACGTAGGGTGCGAGCGTTAATCGGAATTACTGGGCGTAAAGCGTGCGCAGGCGGTTTCATAAGACAGATGTGAAATCCCCGGGCTTAACCTGGGAATTGCATTTGTGACTGTGAGACTAGAGTGTGTCAGAGGGAGGTGGAATTCCGCGTGTAGCAGTGAAATGCGTAGAGATGCGGAGGAACACCGATGGCGAAGGCAGCCTCCTGGGATAACACTGACGCTCATGCACGAAAGCGTGGGGAGCAAACAGGATTAGA
>JBMSQB010000060.1:0-27660 GCA_049423065.1 Burkholderiaceae bacterium | reverse complement strand
CCAGACCGGCGCGGTGTTCAGCGCCCGGTTTGGCGATCTGGTGTTCGGCTGACAGTCAGGCAGCGGCCGCGAGGAGATCACGCCGCGAGGAGATCACGCCGCGAGGAGATCACGCAGCACGTAGGGCAGGATGCCGCCGTGCTTGTAGTAATCGACCTCGATGGCAGTATCGATTCTCGACAACAGCTTCACCTTCTGGACCGATCCATCGGCACGTCGAATCACCAGCGTGATGTCCTGCTGCGGCTTGAGTTCGTCGGGCACCTCGATATCAAAGGTTTCGTTGCCAGTGATGCCCAGCGACTGCCATGAATCCGAACCCTTGAATTGCAGCGGCAGCACACCCATGCCGACCAGGTTCGAGCGGTGAATGCGCTCGAAGCTGCGCGCGACGACCGCACGAACCCCCAGAAGCTGCGTTCCCTTGGCTGCCCAGTCGCGGGAGGACCCCGTGCCGTATTCCTCGCCACCGAAGATGACGGTGGGGGTGCCTTGCGCGACATAGCGCATGGCTGCGTCATAGATGGACAGTTTTTCGCCGCTGGGCTGCAAGAGCGTGACGCCGCCTTCCTCGCGGCTGCCATCGGCCGCAGCCGGGATCATCAGGTTCTTGATGCGGACATTGGCAAAGGTGCCGCGCATCATCACTTCATGGTTGCCGCGGCGCGAGCCATAGCTGTTGAAGTCGGCCTTCGCCACGCCATGCTCGATCAGCCACTTGCCTGCAGGTGACGACTCCTTGATGGAACCGGCCGGCGAGATATGGTCGGTGGTGATCGAATCGCCAAACAGAGCGAGCGCCCGTGCGTCGGCGATGGTGCCCGACGAGTCTTGCGGCGTCATGCCGAACTCGTCGAAGAAGGGCGGGCGGGCAATGTAGGTGGACGATGGCCAGTCGTAGACCTGACCGCTCACACCCTTGATCTTCTCCCACAACGCGCCGGGGTTCTCCTTCACCTGCGCGTAGTTGCCCTTGAACATCTTCGGGTTCATGGCGTACTTCATGAGCGCATTGACCTCATCGCTCGAGGGCCAGATGTCGCCGAGGTAAATGTCCTTCCCACCCTTGCCCTTGCCCACCGGCTCGGTCATCAGGTCGACCCGTACATTGCCTGCAATCGCGTAGGCAACCACCAGGGGTGGTGAGGCGAGGAAGTTTGCCTTGAGGTTGGGGTGAATGCGGGCTTCGAAGTTCCGGTTGCCCGACAGCACCGCGGCGCAGATGAGGTCGTTCCGGGTGATCGCCTCGTTCATGGCCGGCGTGAGGTCGCCCGCGTTGCCGATACACGTGGTGCAACCATAGGCGGCCACCGAGAAGCCGAGCTTCTCGAGGTAGGGCAACAGACCCGCGTTCTCCAGGTATTCGGTGACCACGCGCGAGCCGGGTGCAAGCGAAGTCTTGATGTGCTTGCCAACCTTGAGCCCGGCCTCGACTGCCTTCTTGGCGAGCAGACCGGCAGCCAGCAGCACGCCCGGATTGGACGTGTTGGTGCACGAGGTAATGGCGGCAATCAGCACGTCGCCGTTCTGGACTTCAACACCATCCGCGTTCTTGTGGACGGTGTTGAGCGAGTCGGCGGGCAGGTTGAACCCGTTCTGCGCGGCAGGCTTGGAGTAGAGGTCGGCGAAGGTAGCGGCGACCTTGCCGATTTCGATGCGATCCTGCGGGCGCTTCGGGCCGGCAAGCGACGGCACAACCGATCCCAGATCGAGCTTCAGTACCGTGGAGTAGTCGATGTCGCCCGCCTTGGGAACGCCATACATGCCCTGCGCCTTGAACCAGCTCTTGAATGCGTCGATTTCGGCGGTGGTGCGGCCGGTGCCCTTGAAGTAGTCGATGGTCTTGTCATCAACCGGGAAGAATCCCATGGTGGCGCCGTACTCGGGTGCCATGTTGGCGATGGTGGCACGATCAGTGACCGACAAACGCTCGGTGCCTTCGCCGAAAAACTCGACAAACTTGCCGACCACCTTGGCCTTGCGGAGCATTTCGGTGATGGTGAGCACCACATCGGTGGCGGTGAGGCCCTCGAGCAGACGCCCCGACAGCTCGACCCCGACCACGTCTGGCGTCAGGAAATAGACCGGCTGCCCAAGCATGCCGGCTTCGGCTTCGATGCCGCCCACGCCCCAGCCCACCACGCCGATCCCGTTGATCATGGTGGTGTGGCTGTCGGTGCCGACCAGTGAGTCGGCGTAATACACCTTGTCGGCAGTGCGATGAACGCCGCGTGCGAGGTATTCCAGGTTGACCTGATGCACGATGCCAAAGCCCGGGGGCACGACACCGAATGTGTCAAAGGCCTGCATACCCCACTTCATGAACTGATAGCGCTCGCGATTGCGCTGGAACTCGAGCTTCATGTTGAGGTCCAGCGCCTTGGCCGAACCGAAGTGGTCGATCATGACCGAATGGTCAACCACCAGGTCGACCGGCACCAGCGGCTCGATCCGCTTGGGGTCGCGCCCCATGCTGCTCGCGACATTGCGCATCGCGGCCAGGTCGGCAAGCAGTGGCACGCCGGTGAAATCCTGCAGCACCACGCGGGCGACGATGAACGGGATCTCGTCAATTCGCTCGGCATTGGGCTTCCAGTTGGCGAGCTGCTCGACATGGGCCTCGGTCACCTTCTTGCCGTCCACATTGCGCAGCACCGACTCAAGCACGATACGGATCGATACCGGCAGACGGTTGACATTGGGGAACTTGCGCGCAAGCGCCGGCAGCGAGTAAAGCTTTCCGGTCTTGCCGGACTCCATCTTGAAGTCCTTGAGGGTCTTGAAGGCGTTGTGCGGCATGGTGGCCTCAGCGGGTGTGTGGGGTTGGAAGACAGGGCGCGTCAGCGACGCTTCTCGATGGGAACGAACTTGCGGTTCTCGGGTCCAACATAGTTGGCGCTCGGGCGGATGATCTTGTTGTCGATGCGTTGCTCGATCACGTGCGCGGCCCAGCCCGAGGTCCGCGAAATGACGAAGAGCGGCGTGAACATGCTGGTGGGCACGCGCATCATGTGATAGCTCACCGCGCTGAACCAGTCGAGGTTGGGGAACATTTTCTTGGCGTCGGCCATGACCGATTCGATTCGCACGGCAATATCGAACATCTTCATGTCGCCTGCGGCTTTCGATAGCCGGCGGGCAACTTCCTTGATGACCTTGTTGCGCGGATCGGCGATGGTGTAAACCGGGTGACCGAACCCGATCACAACCTCCTTGGCTTCCACGCGCCGGCGGATGTCGGCCTCGGCCTCGTCCGGGCTGTCGTAGCGTTTTTGCACCTCGAAAGCAACTTCATTGGCGCCGCCGTGCTTCGGCCCACGCAGCGCGCCGATGCCGCCAACGATCGCCGAATGCATGTCGGAACCTGTGCCCGCCACGACGCGAGCCGCGAAGGTGGACGCGTTGTACTCATGCTCGGCGTAGAGGTTGAGCGAGGTGTGCATCGCGCGTACCCACAGGTCGGAGGGCGCCTGGCCGTGCAGCAGATGCAGGAAGTGTCCGCCGATGGAGTCGTCGTCGGTCTCGACATCAATACGCTTGCCGTTGTGGCTGTAGTGATACCAGTAGAGCAGCATCGAGCCGAGCGAGGCCATCAGCTGATCGGCGATGTCGCGCGCACCCGGGGCCGCATGGTCGTCTTTCTCGGGAAGCTGACAGCCAAGCGCCGATACGCCAGTACGCATGACGTCCATCGGATGGGCGGATGCAGGAAGCCACTCGAGCACAGCTTTCACATTGGCGGGCACGCCGCGGAGCGCCTTCAGCTTGGCCTTGTAGCCCGAGAGTTCGGCTGCAGTGGGGAGCTTGCCGTGAACCAGCAGGCAGGCGATTTCCTCGAACTCGGCGGCTTCGGCGATGTCGAGAATGTCATAGCCCCGATAGTGAAGGTCGTTGCCGCTGCGGCCCACGGTACAAAGGGCGGTGTTGCCGGCGGCAACGCCCGACAGGGCGACTGATTTCTTGGGCTTCGGACCTGCGACAGGTGTATCTGCGGACATGGATCGGTCTCCAGAGGGCAGGGCGCAGCGCGAGGGCGCCACGCCAAAAGGTCAGTGTCGAAAGAAGATCATTTGCTCTTGGCAAACAGCTCGTCGAGCTTGCGCTCGAAGTCCCAGTACCCGATCGAGTCGTAGAGCTCCTTGCGGGTCTGCATGGTGCCGATGATGGACTGCTGACTGCCTTCGGTGCGCAGCGTTCGATAGGTGAGCTCGGCCGCCTTGTTCATGGCCCGGAAAGCCGAAAGCGGGTACAGAACGATATCGACGTTGACCGAGGAAAGCTCGTTCACCGTGAAGAGCGGTGTCTGGCCAAACTCGGTGATGTTGGCAAGAATGGGCACACCGACCGCATCACGAAACGCCTTGTACATGGAGAGCTCGGTGATTGCCTCGGGGAAGATGCCGTCGGCACCCGCCTCGACGCAGGCGACCGCGCGCTCCACCGCCCGTTCCAGCCCTTCCGAGGCCAGCGCATCGGTGCGAGCCATGATGAAGAAATCAGGGTCGGTACGGGCATCGACCGCAGCCTTGATCCGGTCGACCATTTCCTGCTGGGTGACGATTTCCTTGCCCGGCCGGTGCCCGCAGCGCTTGGCGCCCACCTGATCCTCGATATGCAAGGCGCCTGCGCCGAACTTGATGAGCGAGCGGACGGTGCGCGCCACGTTGAAGGCCGACGAACCGAAGCCGGTGTCGACATCAACGAGCAGCGGCAGGCTGCACACGTCGGTGATGCGGCGAACGTCGGTGAGGACATCGTCCAGGCCCGAGATGCCCAGATCGGGCAGCCCGAGCGAGCCGGCCGCGACGCCGCCACCCGACAGATAAATGGCGCGAAACCCCGCGTGCTGCGCGAGCAGTGCGTGGTTGGCGTTGATGGCGCCCGGAATCTGAAGCGGTGTTTCCGCCGCCATTGCTTCCCGAAACTTGCGACCGGCCGATTGGCTCATGTTCGTGTTCTCCCTGATTTCGCCCTCGGGCGCTGAGCTCAGCCGAGCAGGTGCTTGATGCCTTCGCGCTCTTCGTTCAATTCGGCCAGCGTACGGTCCATCATCTGGCGGCTGTAGTCGTCGATCTCGAGGCCACGCACCATGCTGTATTCGCCGTTGGCGCAGGTGACCGGGAAACCGTACATCGTGTCCTGGGGGATGCCGTAGCTGCCATCGGACGCAATGCCCATGGTGACCCAGCGGTCGCCCGTGCCCATGACCCAGTCGCGCATGTGGTCGATGGCGGCGTTGGCGGCCGAGGCTGCCGACGAGAGGCCGCGGGCCTCGATGATGGCTGCGCCGCGCTTGCCGACGGTGGGGATGAACGTGTCGCGGTTCCAGGCTTCGTCGTTGATCATGGCCTTCACCGATTGGCCGCCGATGGTGGCAAACCGGTAGTCGGGGTACATGGTGGGGCTGTGGTTGCCCCACACCGCGAGTTTTTCGATCGACTCCACCGGCTTGCCCGAGCGCGCGGCGAGTTGGGAGAGCGCACGGTTATGGTCCAGCCGCAGCATGGCGGTGAAGTTTTTCTTGGGCAGATTCGGGGCAGATTTCATTGCGATGTAGGCGTTGGTGTTGGCGGGATTGCCGACCACCAGCACGCGCACATTGCGGTTTGCGCACTCGTCGAGCGCGCGGCCCTGAACGGTGAAAATGGCGCCATTCGCCTCAAGCAGATCTTTCCGCTCCATGCCTTTGCTGCGCGGGCGGGCGCCGACCAGAAGCGCGTAATCGGCGTCGCGGAAGGCGACCTTGGGATCGTCGGTGACCACCACACCCGCGAGCAGCGGAAACGCGCAGTCCTCGAGCTCCATCACCACGCCACGCACCGCCGGCAAGGCAGCGCTGATGTCGAGCAACTGGAGGATGACCGGCTGGTTTTTGCCGAGCATGTCGCCGTTGGCGAGTCTGAACAGCAGGCTGTAACCGATCTGGCCGGCAGCGCCGGTGACCGCGATTCGCTTCGGGGGATTGGCCATGGGGAAAACCTCTCGATTCCGGTTCGGTTGGGAGACAGAGCCGGGCGGCGCCGAGGCGCCCGCCGACGGCTGGCTGGAACGCTGGCGCGAGTGTAGGCCGGCTACTTTGTGGTGTCAATCCAGTGTTATGTCTTATATAAGACATGATTGACTGGACTGCGGGCGCTTGCTGTGCTGAAATCCGCACATGGCAACGACCGCGTCTGTCGAGCACGAAGAGCTTCCCGCGCCATCCCCCGACGAGGTGGCGCCGCGCTTTGCGCCGCTTTACCGCCAGATCAAGACACTGCTCACCAAGCGGCTGCGTGCGGGTGAGTGGAAGCCGGGCGAGCCCATCCCCAGCGAAACCGAACTCGCGGCGCGCTTTCGGGTGAGTCAGGGCACGGTCCGGAAGGCCATCGACGAACTCGCCGCCGACAACCTGCTGGTTCGCCGACAAGGCCGGGGCACTTTCGTGGCGTCGCACCTCGAAGTGCGAACCCAGTTCCGGTTTTTGCGTCTGCGCCCCGATGATCTGCCGGAGGCGATAACCGGCGAACCTCATCCGGCCATGCCGGGCGAGCGTTCCGTGCAGGGCCAGGTGTTGCGCAGCCAGGTGCTTGAATGCCGCCGCGCCCGCGGGTCAGCCGAGATTTCCCGCGTGTTGCAGTTGCGCGCGGGGGAGCCCCTGATCCAGGTTCGCCGGGTGCTCGATCTCGAGGGCGAACCCACGGTGCTCGACGAAATCTGGTTGCCAGGGGCGCGGTTTCGCGGGCTCACCGCCGAGCGGCTCGCGAATTACAGTGGTCCACTCTATGCACTTCTGGAGGCGGAGTTTGGCGTACGCATGATTCGCGCCGAGGAGCGAATCAAGGCCGTCACGGCGCCCGCCGATGTGGCGCGCGTCCTGCACGTGAAGGCGGGCACGCCGCTTCTGCGGGTTGACAGGGTCTCGAGCACCTATGAATCGGAGCCGGTGGAATTTCGGCGCGGTTGGTGTCTCACCGCGCGGCATCACTACTACAACGAGCTTGGATGACGCACAGGCAACACTGTTCATTCAAAGGCTGATGGCATCGAGCTTGGTGGCTCGGTTGGGTTTGGGTAACAATATGCAGGTTTTGCACCGGGGGGTTAACAATAATGAGTGAAGCTGCCAGAGGTTCGGGCGCGGCAGGCGCACGGCCGCGCTTTCGCAACATCGATGTCGGACAGATTCTCCAGTATCGGCTGCCGCCGGCGGGGATCGTGTCGATCCTGCATCGTGTGAGCGGCGCGCTGCTGTTCCTGTTTGGCCTGCCGTTCCTGCTTTACTGCCTGCAGTTGAGCCTTGGGCCTGACGCCGCGTTTGCCAGGTTCAAGGCCCTGGCCGCTCAGCCGTTCGTGAAGCTGGTGTTCCTCGGACTGATCTGGGCCTACCTGCATCATTTCTGCGCTGGCATCCGGTATCTGCTCCTCGACCTGCACGTCGGCACCGAAAAAGACCAGGCGCGCACCTCGTCGTTTGCCGTGCTGGCGGTGAGCCTTGCGCTCACGCTGGTGTTTGCGCTCAAACTGTTCGGAGCCTTCTGACATGACCACCAAGCGAATCGTCGTTGGCGCCCACTATGGTCTGAAAGACTGGCTCGCCCAGCGCATCACTGCCGTGGTGCTTGCGGTGTACACGCTCGTGCTGGGTCTTGCCATTCTCGCCGGGCCGCCGCTTGGGCAGGCGAGCTGGAAGGCGCTGTTTTCGGGGCCGTTCATCAGGGTGCTCACGGTGCTGGCCTTTGTGGCACTGGCCTGGCATGCCTGGATCGGCGTGCGCGACATCTACATGGATTACATCAAACCCACCGCCGTGCGTCTCACGCTTCAGGTGGCGACCATTGTTCTGCTGTTTGCCTATGTGATCTGGGCTGCCAACATCCTCTGGAGCATCTGAGATGGCCGACGTTCTCAACCATCTGTCAAACAATCTTCCCCGCCGCAAGTTTGATGCGGTGATCATTGGTGCGGGCGGCGCCGGCATGCGCTGCTCACTCCAGCTCGCGCAGGCGGGCTGGAGTGTGGCCGTGCTGAGCAAGGTGTTTCCCACCCGCTCGCACACGGTGGCGGCGCAGGGCGGTATCGGGGCTTCGCTCGGCAACATGAGTGAGGACAACTGGTACTGGCACATGTTCGATACCGTCAAGGGCTCGGACTACCTGGGCGACCAGGATGCGATCGAGTTCATGTGCCGTGAGGCGCCCAAGGTGGTCTACGAGCTCGAACACTTCGGCATGCCCTTCGACCGCAACCCAGATGGCACCATCTACCAGCGCCCCTTTGGCGGCCACACCGCCAATTTCGGTGAAAAGCCGGTGCAGCGCGCCTGTGCGGCGGCCGACCGCACCGGTCACGCCTTGTTGCACACGCTCTATCAGCGCAATGTGCAGGCGCGCACCCAGTTCTTTGTGGAGTGGATGGCGCTTGACATCATCCGCGACGCCGAAGGCGACTGCGTGGGCGTGGTGGCGCTCGAGATGGAAACCGGCGAAGTGATGATCCTTGAATCCAAGGTCACCGTCTTCGCAACCGGCGGTGCGGGCCGCATTTGGGCCGCCTCGACCAACGCGTTCATCAACACCGGCGACGGCATGGGGATCGCAGCGCGCGCCGGCATTCCGCTGGAAGACATGGAGTTCTGGCAGTTCCACCCCACCGGCGTGGCCGGGGCGGGCGTGCTGATCACCGAGGGCGTACGAGGCGAAGGCGGCATTCTGCTCAACAAGCACGGCGAGCGCTTCATGGAGCGTTATGCGCCAACGCTCAAAGACCTGGCGCCGCGTGACTTCGTTTCGCGCTCCATGGACCAGGAGATCAAGGAAGGACGCGGCTGCGGCCCAGACGGCGATCATGTGCTGCTGAAACTCGATCACCTGGGCGCCGAAACCATCATGAAGCGCCTGCCGTCGATCCGCGAAATCGCGATCAAGTTTGCCAACGTCGACCCCATCCGTGATCCGATTCCCGTGGTGCCCACCATTCACTACCAGATGGGCGGCATTCCCACCAACATCCACGGGCAGGTGGTGGTGCCGCACCAGGGCAATCCCAACTCGGTGGTCAACGGGCTCTACGCAATTGGCGAGTGCGCCTGCGTATCGGTGCACGGCGCGAACCGTCTGGGCACCAATTCGCTCCTGGATCTGGTGGTGTTTGGTCGCGCCGCGGGCAACTACATCGTGAGCGAGAACCGGCGGGCCTCCGAGCACAAGCCGCTTCCGGCTGATGGCGGCGATGCCACGCTGGCGCGTCTGGCGCGTCTTCAGGGGTCAAGTTCTGGCGAGAACGCTCAGGAAGTGGCCAACGACATCCGGAAGACCATGCAGGCGCACTGCGGGGTGTTCCGCACCTCCGAGTTGCTTGCAGAGGGCGTGCGCCGGATCAACGAGATCGGCGAGCGTGTGGGCCGCATCCACATGCAGGACAAGTCCAAGGTGTTCAATACCGCACGGGTCGAGGCGCTGGAGGTGGACAACCTCATCGAGACCGCCAAGGCCACGATCGTGTCGGCTGAAGCCCGCAAGGAAAGCCGCGGTGCCCATGCACACCGCGACTTCCCGGATCGCGACGACGCGCACTGGATCAAGCACAGCCTGTGGTATTCCGCTGGCAACCGGCTTGACTACAAGCCGGTCAACATGAAGCCGCTCACGGTTGAAACCTTCCAGCCGAAGGCTCGCACCTTCTGATGCACAGCGTGCCTCCCATCAAGGATTTTCGGAGCAGTCATGAACGCAATCGTTGAAAACCCCCAGAGCCTCGCTGCAGCCGCCCAGGGCACGCGGGTCGTGCGCTTTTCCATCTATCGATACGACCCGGATCGCGATGAAAAGCCGCGCATGCAGAACATCGAGGTCGAGCTTCAACCCACCGACAAGATGCTGCTCGATGCGCTGATGCGGATCAAGATCGCCAACGACGATTCGCTGTCGTTCCGTCGTTCGTGCCGCGAGGGGGTGTGCGGGTCGGATGCCATGAACATCAATGGCAAGAACGGACTGGCCTGCATCACCAACCTGCGCGATCTCAAAGAGCCCATCGTGCTGAAGCCGCTGCCCGGGCTGCCCGTCATCCGCGATCTGATCGTCGACATGACGCAGTTCTTCAAGCAGTACCACTCGGTGAGCCCTTTCCTGATCAACGACACGCCGCCGCCCGAAAAAGAGCGTCTGCAGTCGCCCCAGGAGCGCGAGGAACTCGACGGTCTCTACGAGTGCGTGCTGTGCGCGTGCTGCTCCACGTCCTGCCCGTCGTTCTGGTGGAATCCCGACAAGTTCGTGGGACCGGCGGGGCTCCTGCAGGCCTATCGTTTTATTGCCGACAGCCGTGACCAGGCCACCAGCGAGCGTCTGGACAACCTGGAAGACCCGTACCGGCTGTTCCGCTGCCATACCATCATGAATTGTGTCGATGTCTGCCCCAAGGGCCTGAACCCCACCCGGGCGATCGGAAAAATCAAGGAACTGATGGTGAGGCGTGCAGTCTGACGCTGGCAGTCCGGGCACGCTGCCCGTGCAAACCACCGCCGGCGCGCTCGATGACGCCAGGCTTCGCCGCCTGCGCTGGCGTGCGCGGCGAGGGCTGCTCGAGAACGATCTGGTTCTCGAGCGGTTTTTTGCCGCACATGGCGACGCCCTCGACGAGGCCACGGTAACGGGGCTCGATCATCTGCTTGACCTGCCCGACAACGAACTGCTCGATTTGCTGCTGGAGCGGGTCGATGACAGCGCGCTCGCTGGAGGCAGCGAGACGAGGCGGGTGCTTGAAATGCTCAGGCGCTGTTAGGATACCGTCCGGCCGCGGCCCGCCGCGCCGGACTGCTGATGAATGGAAAGGATTCCGACCATGACCACAACCAAGAAAGCAAC
Organism: Burkholderiaceae bacterium; assembly: GCA_049423065.1. GTDB lineage: Bacteria > Pseudomonadota > Gammaproteobacteria > Burkholderiales > Burkholderiaceae_E > SYIM01. The sequence goes on along the minus strand of JBMSQB010000060.1, from coordinate 16,816 downwards.
GCTCTCCTTCAGCGATGGCACCGCGCCGATCGAGTTTCCGGTTCATTCAGGTTCAACCGGACCCGACGTCATCGACATCCGCAAGCTTTACGGCGCAACCGGCAAGTTCACCTTCGATCCGGGATTTCTGTCCACGGCTGCCTGTGAGTCAAAAATCACCTACATCGATGGCGACAAGGGCGAGTTGCTGTATCGCGGCTATCCGATCGAGCAGATCGCCGAGAAGTGCGATTACCTCGACACCTGTTATCTGCTGCTGAATGGCGAAATGCCCGACGGCAAACAGAGCAAGGATTTCAATTACACCGTCATGCACCACACCATGGTGCATGAGCAGATGACCCGGTTTTTCCAGGGCTTCCGTCGCGATGCGCACCCGATGGCTGTGCTGGTGGGGTGTGTCGGCGCGCTCTCGGCCTTCTATCACGACTCGCTCGACATCTCGAACCCTGAACACCGGATGATTTCCTCGATCCGGCTGGTCGCGAAGATGCCCACGCTGGTGGCCATGGCCTACAAATATTCGATTGGCCAGCCGTTCATGTATCCGAAGAATGATCTCAGCTACACCGCGAACTTCATGCGGATGATGTTTGGCACGCCCTGCGAGGAGTATGTCCCCAACCCGATTCTGGTGAAGGCTCTGGACCGCATCCTGATTTTGCATGCCGATCACGAGCAGAACGCATCCACCTCCACGGTGCGGCTGGCGGGCTCGTCGGGCGCGAACCCGTTTGCGTGTATCGCGGCCGGTATCGCCACGCTGTGGGGGCCCGCGCACGGCGGTGCCAACGAAGCCTGCCTCGTGATGCTCGATGAGTTGCAGCGCGCGGGCGGTGTGGAAAAAATCGGCGAGTTCATCCGCCAGGTCAAGGACAAGTCGTCCAACGTGAAGCTGATGGGTTTTGGCCACCGCGTCTACAAGAACTACGACCCCCGGGCCAAGCTGATGCGCGAAACCTGCTACGAGGTGCTGGGCGAACTGGGTCTGGAAAACGATCCGCTCCTCAAGATCGCAATGAAGCTCGAACAGATTGCGCTCGAGGACGACTACTTCGTGCAGCGCAAGCTCTACCCGAACGTCGATTACTACTCCGGCATCGTGCAGCGCGCACTGGGCATCCCCACCTCGATGTTCACCTGCATCTTTGCGCTGGCCCGCACGGTCGGCTGGATCGCCCAGTGGGCGGAGATGATCAGTGATCCCGATCAGAAGATCGGTCGGCCCCGTCAGCTCTACAACGGGGCGCCCCGTCGCGACATCCGTTGAGTCGCTAGGCGATCACGTTGTAAGATCAGCAATCTTGAGTGCCCGCGCTCCCGCAGGGGGGCTCGGGCGCGTTCAAGTCACGGATCAGTGCTCCGGAAGCCGGACACCGCTCCGCCGACTCCAGTCCCTCTCGGCTGGAGCCGGGCCTCTTAAACGAGAAGCTCGTTCATAAGAAAGGTGACGCGCGATGATGAAGGCCTTCCAGTCCAACGCTTATCTGTTCGGCGCGAACGCGCCTTACCTCGAGGAACTCTACGAGAGTTACCTCAAGAATCCCGGCTCGGTGCCTGAAACCTGGCGGGAATATTTCGACAACATGCAGATGGTGCCGGCGGCTGACGGCAGTGCGCAGTCGCGAGACATTGCGCATGCGCCCATCGTGCAGTCGTTTGCCGAGCGGTCGCGCGAGGGTACGCTGCGGCCCCGCCTCATGGGGGGCGATGCGTCGTCAGCACGCAAGCAGGTGTTCGTGCAGTCGCTGGTGGCAGCGTACCGGTTCCTGGGCAACCGCTGGGCCGACCTTGATCCGCTCAAGCGCCAGGAGCAGCCCTCCATCCCCGAGCTTGAACCCGCCTTCTATGATTTTTCGGAAGGCGATCATGCCAACATTTATTCGGCGGCCAACACTTATTTCGGCTTCGATACCGCGCCGCTTCGCGAAATTGTCCGGGCGCTGCGCGAGACCTATTGCGGCTCAATCGGCGCCGAGTTCATGCACATGACCGATCCCGCGCAAAAGCGCTGGATGCAGGAGCGTCTGGAATCGTCGCGGGCCAAGCCCAATTTTTCTGCGGACAAGAAAAAGCGCATTCTCGAACGGTTGACCGCGGCCGAGGGACTCGAGCGCTACCTGCATACCCGTTATGTCGGTCAGAAGCGATTTTCGCTCGAGGGCGGCGAGAGCTTCATTGCGGCCATGGACGAGCTGATCCAGCGCGCCGGTGAATCGGGCGTGGAGGAAATCGTCATCGGCATGGCGCATCGCGGGCGTCTGAATGTGCTCGTGAATGTGCTGGGCAAAATGCCGCGCGACCTGTTTGCCGAGTTTGAAGGCCAGCATGCCGATGACCTGCCCTCGGGTGATGTGAAATACCACAACGGTTTTTCGAGTGACCTCACGACCCCGGGCGGTCCGGTCCATGTGTCGCTTGCGTTCAATCCCTCGCACCTGGAGATCGTCAACCCGGTGGTGGCGGGCTCGGCGAAGGCCCGTATGGTCCGCCGCGGTGACCGCAATGGCGATCAGGTGCTGCCGATCGTGGTGCACGGCGATGCGGCGTTCGCCGGGCAGGGCGTGGTCATGGAAACGCTCAATCTGGCCCAGACCCGTGGTTACGGCACGCGCGGCACGGTCCACATCGTGATCAACAACCAGATCGGCTTTACCACCTCCGATCCCCGCGACACACGCTCGACCATCTATTGCACCGACGTTGCCAAAATGATCGAGGCGCCGGTGCTGCATGTGAATGGCGATGATCCCGAAGCGGTGGTCTTTGCCACGCAGCTTGCGCTCGATTTCCGTCAGCAGTTCCGCAAGGATGTGGTCGTTGACATCGTTTGCTTCCGCAAGCTCGGCCACAACGAGCAGGACACGCCTGCTGTAACGCAGCCCATGATGTACAAGCGCATCGGCACGCACCCGGGCACGCGCAAGCTCTTCGCCGACAAGCTGGCTGCGCAGGGCGTGATCGCTGCGGCCGATGGTGACCGGTTCGTTGCCGAGTTCCGCGCCGCCATGGACGAGGGCAAGAACACGTTCGATCCGCTGATCACCAACTTCAAGAGCAAGTTTGCCGTCGATTGGCTGCCGTTCCTCAATCGCAAGTGGACCGACTCGGCTGATACCGCCTTGCCGCGCGCCGAACTCAAGCGTCTGGGCGAGCGTATCACCACCATTCCAGCGGGCTTCAAGCTCCACCCGCTGGTGGAAAAGGTGGTGAGCGACCGTCGGGCCATGGCCAATGGTGACCAGCCACTCGACTGGGGCATGGGCGAACATCTGGCGTTTGCATCGCTGGTGGCGGCGGGCTATGGCGTGCGCCTGTCCGGTCAGGATTCCGGTCGCGGCACCTTTACGCACCGCCACTCGGTCCTGCACGATCAGGCGCGCGAGAAATGGGATCAGGGCGCCTACATACCGCTCCAGTTCGTGAGCGACAAGCAGGGGCAGTTCATTGTCATTGACTCGGTGCTGTCCGAGGAGGCCGTGCTCGGGTTCGAATACGGTTACGCCACTGCCGAGCCCAATACGCTGGTGATCTGGGAAGCGCAGTTCGGCGACTTCGTCAACGGTGCGCAGGTGGTGATCGACCAGTTCATCTCCTCGGGCGAAACCAAGTGGGGGCGCGCGTGCGGCCTCACGCTCATGCTCCCGCATGGCTATGAGGGGCAGGGTCCCGAGCATTCGTCGGCGCGCATCGAGCGTTTCCTGCAGCTTTGTGCCGAGCACAACATGCAGGTTTGCCAGCCCACCACCCCTGCGCAAATCTTCCATGTGTTGCGCCGACAGATGGTGCGCATGTTCAGAAAGCCGCTGGTGCTGTTCACGCCCAAGTCGCTGCTGCGAAACAAGGAGGCGGTGTCCAGTCTCGACGATCTCGCCAAGGGCGAGTTCAAAACGGTCATCGGCGAAACCGATACCACGATCGAGGCAAAGAAGGTCAAGCGCGTGGTGGTCTGCACTGGCAAGGTCTATTACGACCTGCTCGCCGCGCGCCGCGAGCGCAAGCTCGACGACATTGCACTGATCCGCATCGAGCAGCTGTATCCGTTCCCGCACAAGGCGTTCGAGGCCGAGATGCGCAAGTTCAGCGCCGCCACGCAGGTGGTGTGGTGCCAGGACGAGCCGCAGAACCAGGGTGCCTGGTTCTACGCCCAGCATCACGTTGGCGAGGTGCTCCGTGAAGGCCAGACGCTCAGCTACGCGGGCCGCCCTGCATCCGCATCGCCCGCCGTTGGCTACTACGACAAGCACTATGCGCAGCAGAAGGACCTGATCGCTGCCGCGTTCGGCGAGTCGCGCACGCGCAGTCGCAAGGCGAGCTGATCCCCACTTATTTGCGACCGGGCCGCGCTCTGACAGCGCAGCCCGCGTTCGTACCTGTTCACTCGTTCAGATACAAACAACAGATACCGGAGAACTCCGATGGCCCTGATTGAAGTCAAGGTTCCACAACTATCCGAATCGGTCGCCGAGGCGACGCTGCTCCAGTGGCACAAGAAGCCGGGCGAGGCGGTGGCGCGCGATGAAAACCTGATTGATGTCGAGACCGACAAGGTGGTGCTCGAATTGCCCGCGCCATCCGCAGGTGTGCTGGTTTCGGTGGTGAAAGGCGACGGATCTACCGTGGTCTCGGGTGAAGTGATCGCCACGATCGATACCGAGGCGTCGACCGGCGCCGCGCCGACGGCTGCGCCTGCGCCGGCTGCCGCTGCGGCTGCTCCGCCGGCTGCCGCGACAGCACCAGCCTCGCAGGCGAAGGCTGGAATCGCCATGCCCGCCGCAGCGAAAATGATGGCCGAGTCCGGGCTCGCGGCATCGCAGGTCGCGGGAACCGGCCGCGATGGGCGCATCACCAAGGGGGATGTCATCGGCGCCGTGGCGGCGCAGAGCCAGACCCCCGCCCCGGCGGCAATTCCCACTGGTGCACCCGCTGGCGCGCTGCCGGTGGTGAAGGCGCCAGTCGACATCGAGCGCCTCACCGAGGGGCGGCCCGAGCAGCGTGTTCCCATGTCGCGACTTCGGCAGCGGGTGGCCGAGCGGTTGCTGCAGTCGCAGGCGACCAATGCCATTCTCACCACGTTCAATGAAGTGAACATGCAGCCGGTCATGGACCTGCGCAAGAAGTACCAGGACCGCTTCGAGAAAGATCATGGCGTGCGGCTGGGATTCATGTCTTTCTTCGTGAAAGCGGCGGTTCACGCGCTCAAGAAATATCCCCTGGTCAATGCATCGATCGACGGCTCCGACATCGTGTATCACGGGTTCTTTGATGTGGGCGTGGCCGTTGGCTCGCCGCGCGGGCTGGTGGTGCCGGTGCTGCGTGATGCCGATCAGCTGAGCTTCGGCCAGACCGAAAAGGCGATTTCAGATTTTGGCAAGCGTGCGCAGGACGGCAAGCTCGGGATCGAGGAACTGTCCGGTGGCACGTTCTCGATCAGTAACGGTGGTGTGTTTGGGTCCATGCTCTCCACCCCCATCATCAATCCGCCGCAGTCCGCCATTCTGGGTGTTCATGCGACCAAGGATCGTGCGGTAGTCGAGAATGGCCAGATCGTCGTGCGGCCCATGAACTACCTCGCGCTGTCGTACGACCATCGGATCATCGATGGGCGCGAGGCTGTGCTGTTCCTGGTGGCCATCAAGGATGCGCTGGAAGATCCTGCCCGCCTGTTGCTTGATATCTGATCGGCGGAGAACCAGCCATGTCACAGACCTTTGATCTGATTGTGATCGGTGCCGGGCCCGGTGGCTATATCGCTGCGATTCGCGCGGCGCAACTGGGTATGAAAGTGGGCTGCGTGGAACAGTGGCGCAACCCGCGCGGGGAGGCGGCGCTGGGCGGCACCTGCCTCAATGTGGGCTGCATTCCATCCAAGGCCCTGCTCGCCTCGTCGGAAATGTTCGAATCGATGCAGCACGACGCAGCTGATCACGGCATTGCGGTCAAAGGTGCGAGCGTCGATGTCGCCAGGATGATGGCGCGCAAGGACGGCATCGTTGGCAAGATGACCAAAGGCATCGAGTTTCTGTTCCGAAAGAACAAGATCACCTGGCTCAAGGGACATGGCCGGCTGACGGGCACGCGCGAGGGCCGCTTTCTGGTCGAGGTGAGCGGCGAGGGCGACCCGGTCAGTTGCGATGCAGCACAGGTCATCCTGGCCACTGGCTCCAAAGCGCGTCATCTGCCATCGATCCCGGTGGACAATCAACTGATCTGCGACAACGAGGGTGCGCTTGCCCTGGGCGAGGTTCCGAAGCGGCTGGGCGTGATCGGGGCCGGTGTCATCGGGCTTGAGCTCGGCTCGGTCTGGCGCCGCCTCGGCAGCCAGGTCACGATCCTCGAGGCCCTGCCCGAGTTTCTGGCGGCAGCTGACGAAGCGGTTCGAAAGGAAGCATGGAAGCAGTTCACCAAGCAGGGACTCGCCATTCATCTCGGCGCCCGCATTGGTGAGGTCACGCGAAGCGCCAAGGGCTTGAGCATCGCCTGGACGGATTCGGCTGGTGCCGCGCAGACCCTGGAGTGCGACCGTCTGATTGTGTCGGTGGGCCGGGTGCCCAACACCGATGGTCTGGGTCTCGATTCGGTCGGCCTGTCGGCTGACGCCCGTGGGTTCATTCCGGTGGACGAGGGCTGCCGCACCGCGGTGCCGGGCATCTGGGCGATCGGTGATGTGGTGCGCGGCCCCATGCTTGCGCATAAGGCCGAAGACGAAGGCGTGATGGTCGCCGAACTGATCGCGGGTCAGAAGCCGCACATCGACTACAACTGCATTCCCTGGGTGATTTACACCTCGCCGGAGATCGCATGGGTCGGCCAGACCGAGCAGCAGCTGAAGGCGGCGGGCCGTTCGTTCAAGAGTGGCCAGTTTCCGTTTGCGGCCAATGGCAGGGCGTTGGGTACGGGCGCGTCGGCCGGGTTCGTGCGCGTGCTTGCATGCGATACCACCGATGAGGTGCTGGGCGTTCATATCGTTGCCTCCAACGCCTCCGACCTGATTGCGGAGGCGGTTCTCGCCATGGAGTTCAAGGCCTCGGCCGAGGACATCGGGCGGATATGTCATCCCCATCCCTCATTGTCGGAAGTCATGCGTGAGGCGGCGCTCGCAGCCACCGACAATCGGGCGCTGAACGGTTGACAGCAGCCGCTGGGGTGACGGTGGCAGGAACCTCCATCGTCGAGGCCTACGAGCGCTCGCTTGCAGCGCGCGGTTACCGCGACGATCCGGCGCAGCGCGGGGCGGTGCTGCGTCTGCAGCAACTGGCCGATGAACTCGAGCAGGCGGGCGATCGCATGCCCGGGCTGCTGGGTCGGGTGTTCGGGCGGGCACCCCGCGCGGTACGTGGGGTGTGGCTTTGGGGCGGGGTCGGCCGCGGCAAGAGCTTCGTGATGGACTGCTTCTATGGCGCAGTCGGACCGCTTAAAAAGACGCGGCTCCATTTTCATGAGTTCATGCGCGCGGTGCATCGCGAGCTGGAGTCGTTGAAGGGGCGGCCCGACCCCCTGGATGAACTCGCACGGCGCGTGGCGCAGCGCCACCGGTTGATCTGCTTCGACGAGTTTCATGTGTCGGACATTGCCGACGCCATGATTCTCGAGCGGCTCTTGCGAGGCCTCTTCAGCCATGGGGTCTGCTTCGTGATGACCTCGAACTACCGTCCGGACGATCTTTATCCTGATGGACTGCATCGCGACCGGATCCTGCCTGCCATTGCGCTGATTCATGAGCACACCGACTGCCTGCAGCTCGATTCGGGTCAGGACTACCGGCGGATGTCGCTGGCCCAAATTCAGGCCTACCTCACCCCGCTCGATGAATCGGCCGAGCGCGCGCTGACCTCGGCATTCGAGGCGATCGCTGAAGCCGCCGATGAATCGTCAGCGCTGCTGATCGAAAACCGCGAGGTTCGGGCACTCCGACGTGCCGGGGGCGTGGTGTGGTTCGACTTCGCAACGCTTTGCGGTGGACCGCGCTCGCAGAACGACTATCTTGAACTGGCCACACGATTTCATACGGTGATCCTGTCTGATGTGCCAAGAATGACGGCGGCGATGGCGTCCGAGGCCAGGCGCTTTGTCTGGCTGGTCGACGTCCTCTATGATCAGAAGGTGAAGCTCATCGTGTCGGCGCAATGCCCGCCCGAATCGCTTTACACCCAGGGCGTGATGGCTGGCGAGTTTCACCGAACAGTGAGCCGGATTGCCGAGATGCAAAGTCGCGAATATCTCGAGGCGCCGCGCCGCGGGGTGACCACAAGTTTTGCCTGATCGGAGCTCCCATGAACCGACGCGCTCCGGTCCGCCATCAGCCGCCCCCAGGTGAAACACCGGGTCGCGAACCAACGGCCGATGGTTTGCCCAGCGCACAGACGCTTCGCGAGGTCATCGACTGGCTGGCAGGGGCTCTCCTCGAACGCGACGATCATGCCCGCGTGCTGCTGCTCGCGCTACTGTCTGGCGAGCATGTGCTCCTCATCGGTCCGCCGGGCACGGCCAAGAGCGCACTCGCGCGCAGGGTGCACGAGCTGGTGGGCGGGCGCTGGTTCGAGCGGCTGGTCACGCGTTTTACGGTGCCGGAGGAGCTGTTTGGGCCGCTCTCGCTTTCGGCGCTCGACGAAGGGCGGTATGAGCGGCAGACGGATGCCTATTTGCCGACGGCAGACGTGGCCTTTCTGGATGAAGTGTTCAAGGCCAATTCGGCCATCCTCAATGCGCTGCTCGGGATACTGAACGAACGGGTGTTCGATCAGGGGGCCCAGCGGGTGGCGGTTCCGCTTGCCTGTCTGGTGGCGGCGGCCAACGAGTTGCCCGACGATGACGGCATGCGGGCGTTTCAGGATCGGTTCCTGTTCCGCTGCGATGTTTCACCCGTTGCCGATGCGTCGTTCCGTACGCTGCTCACCTTGCCGGCTATGCAGGATGAGCCGCCAGCCTGGCGGTTCAGTCGGGCGGTCACGGCATCGATCGATCAGTTGATCGGACGGGTTTCGCTGAGCGATTCGCTGATCGATGGCCTGGTCGCCCTGCGCGCGAACCTGAAGGAGGCTTCGGTCACGGTCAGCGATCGACGCTGGGTGCGGGCGGTGAGGGTATTGCGTGTTGCGGCGCTTCTGGACGGTCGATCGCAGGCGGGTGTCGAGCATCTGCCCATTCTTCGGTGGATGCTGCCTGCCACGCCTGCGCAGGTGGCTGCGTTCGACACCTGGGTGCTCCATTGGCTGGGGGTGGATCGAACACTGGACCCGGTCTGGCTGGACCGCGCGGCGCAGGCGTTCGCGCAGCAGCTCGAGCTCGAGCAGTCGGCAGGCGAACTTGCCTTCGACGACTCCGGCAAGCTTGCCCTGGCGCGACAGCTCGCGGGGGCCGACTCGTCCGCGATGGGCGACGGCGCGCCCCGGCTCTCTGCGTTCAGCAGGGCGCGCCGGTACAGCGCTGCGCACATCGCTGCGCGGGTGGCGCAGATTGGCGCGGTCATCGATCAGGTCGATCACTGGCTGCAGGGTGCCGACCGACACGCCCGCGATCTTGCCGGCGCTCTGAGCGCGGTGGTCTGGCTACCACCGAGCCTTGGCGACCGAGCGGTGGAAACCTTCCAGGGGTCGGTGGAGCGGGTGCGTGCCGCCCGCGAACGGTTGATTGCGGTGCGCGAGGCGTTTTGCGCCCTGCCTGTCAATGATGAGCCTGCCGGGACGGGGCGCGACCGGGTTCCCGACCCGGTGGATATCGGGTCCTCGGCCTGAAACGCTCCCATGACCCTGGGACGGTTCGAGACCCGTGCACTCGAGCGACAGTTCGAGTCGCTCGAGCGGCTCGATCGGGCGCTGTGGCTGCCGGCGCTCATCAATTCACATGGACCATTGTTTGAGCGACTGCGCTGGCTCGATCATGCGCTGCCCAGGCTCGCGATTGGTGTCAACCCGCTGGCTGATGAGCCGGTCACGCGATCCTGGCCGGGGCCCGCCGCGGCGCAGGCCTTCGGGCTGGCGATTGAGCGATTGGGCTTGCCAGCGCTGGTGGCAGGTCAGGCTGAATGGCGCGTGCAGCTCGTTCGGAGCCTGCTCTGGCATCTGGATTCGCTCGCCAGGCTCGGTGCGCAGCACGGCGAGGCTGTGGCACTGGCGGCACTTGCTCAGGCCTTTGCCGACCAATGGGAAACCGAACGTGCCGACCTCGAGCAGATCGTGGCGGTGTTTCAGTCGCTCGAGGGTTTCAGCAGCCTCGCGCGCTGGAGCGAGGTTCGCGGGGTTCTGAGGGGCGAGGGCTGGGATTCGGTGCTGGCGGCCCACCGGACGATTCGAGACTCCGCAGCGCTCGCCGCCCTGATCCGCGCGCTGGGGCGCTCGCGGCTCACCGAGGCCTGGGCAATGCGCCCGCGTGCCACCGTCGCGGCCAGTGCGAAACAGCGTCTGGATGCGGAGCGCTGGCAGGCGGTCCTGCTGGCCGGCGAGCGTGGTGAACCCGATGGCGTCCATCGCTCGGCTGCCCTTGACCGCGTGCTTGCCTCGGAGTTGGCCGTCTGGCGCCGCCGCTCGGCCGATCCAGCGACGGAGCGGCGTTTGCGACGAATATTCGCGGCCAAGCTCTCCGAGCATGCCTTGCTTTCCCAGACGCCGCGCGAACCCGATCGCGTCCCGATCCGCATGCCGGTCGAGGCGATTCTCGACGCGACCCGACCAATTGCGGCGCCGCGGATGGAGACGGGGCCGATCATCGTGTGCCTGGACACTTCATCGTCCATGGCGGGCGCGGCCGAGCAGGTTGCCAAGGCTGTGGTGCTCGAAGCCATGCGGACAGCGCGTCAGGCGGGGCGTGGGTGCGTGGTGTACGCCTTCGGCGGGCCGGGGGAGGTGCAGCGCACGGTGCTTGATCAGGATGTCGATGGTCTGGTGGCGCTGGCAGGCCTGTTGTCGGCGAGCTTTCACGGCGGCACCGATATCGCCGAACCGATCGAGGCGGCGATGGCTGACCTCGGGGAGGCGCAGTGGGCGGGGGCCGATCTGCTGATCGTCTCCGATGGCGAATTTGGCGTGACCGCCGATGTACTGGCTGAGATTGCGATTGCCCGCGCGCATCAACAGCTTCGTGTGCAGGGGATTCTGATCGGCGACCGGGAAACGCTTGGACTGCGGGAGCTGTGCGACAGCATTTTCTGGGTCGCTGACTGGCGCCGCTTTGGCAGCGAGCCGGCACGTGGCGACTCGCCGGTGCACGACAGCGCGCTCACCCGGCTGTTCTTTCCGGCGGCCTCGATGCGGGCGCCGCCCTCAGCCTGATGCGCGCAGGCGGCAGACCGAAGCGGCGCAGCCGCGAGATTCATTGTTCGCACGCAATCACGGACGTATCATTGCCGTTTGGCGCCAAAGGCATGCGCGGTCGGCTTGCCTGCCGCAGTTTTTCCACCCGTTGCTGATCGCCTCTCGAATGAACGAACAGGAAGATTCCGAGACCATCCGTCGGCGGATCGTCGAGCTTCAACTCGAGCACGAAGGGCTGGACGCCATGATTGACGCAGTCAGCCCGCAAGGCGATTTCGATGATCTGCAGTTGCGCCGCTTGAAGAAGCGTCGCCTGCAGATTCGCGACACCATCACCCTGCTTCAGATGCGGCTGGTGCCGGACGTTCCGGCCTGACGTGAGCGATCTTCGCGCGGCTTTCTTCGAGCGGATTGTTGCGGCCTTTCATCCGGATGGCGAGGTGGCCCGGTCGCAACCTGGCTACCGGCTTCGGCCCAGCCAGGTGGCCTTCGCCCAGGCGGTGGGCGAGGCGCTCGAGGCGCGCTCCACGCTGGTGGCCGAAGCGGGAACCGGCATCGGGAAGACCTTCGGCTACCTGGTGCCAGCGCTCCTGTCCGGTGGCATGGTGCTCGTGAGTACCGGCACTCGAACGCTTCAGGATCAGCTGTTCCGGAGAGACCTGCCGCGGGTGCGCGATGCGCTGCGGGTGGGCACTCGGGTGGCGCTCCTGAAGGGGCGCGCCAACTACGTCTGCCGCTATCACCTCAGGCGAAATCTTGAAGACGGGCGCTTTGACCGGCGCGAAGACGTGGTCGTGCTTCATCGCATTGACCGGTTCGCTTCGGTGACGACGACCGGTGATCGCAGCGATGCGCCTTCCATCCCGGAAGACGCGCCCGCCTGGACGCGCGCCACCTCCACCCGCGAGAACTGTCTGGGTCAGGACTGTCCGGACCTGCGCGAATGTTTTGTATTCAAAGCGCGTCAGGCAGCGCAGGAGGCTGATCTGGTGGTGGTCAACCATCATCTGCTGTGCGCCGATCTGGCGTTGCGCGATGAGGGCGTGGCCGATCTGCTGCCCACAGCGCAGGCCATTATTTTTGACGAGGCGCATCAGCTCCCCGACATTGCCAGTCAGTTCTTTGGACGCTCGGTATCCAGCCGTCAGCTGGTCGAGTTTGCGCGCGATGCGATGCGCGAGGGCCTGTCCGAAGCAGCGGATGCGGCCGACTGGATCACGCTCAACCGTCGCCTCGAGCAGTGCCTTCGGCAGTGGCGGCTCGCGGTCTCGGGCAGTGGTCGACTGGACCGCGACAGGCTGATTGCCAATCAGGAGTTCGGCGCGGCGACCATTGATGTCATGGCTGCCTTGCGGGCGTTTCGCGAGCCTCTGCAGGGGGCGGCTGAACGTGGACCAGAGGTGGGGCGGCTCGCTGCGCGGGCGATCGAGCTGGAGCGCCTGCTTGGCCAATGGAGCGACGGTCTCGCTGGCGCAGAAGGCAATGCCGACAGCGCGTCTGGCGGTGGTGGATCGGTGCTGTGGGCCGACGCCGGCGCGGGCGCGCTGGTGCTGCATGCCACGCCGTTATCGCTTGCCGAGGTGTTCAAGCGGCATCGCGAGGCGGTGCCGCGTGCCTGGGTGTTTGTGTCGGCCACGCTGGCGGTCGGCCAGGATTTCAGCCACTTTACTGGCCTTCTCGGACTTGGCGAGAGTCGTTGCGAGGCGTGGCCCAGCCCCTTCAACACGCCTCAGCAGGCGCTCCTGTACGTGCCGCCCTGCGGTGATCCGGCTGCGTCGGAATTTGCCGACCGGGTCGCCGCTTCGATCACGCCGCTGCTCGAGGCCAATCGGGGGCGCGCGTTCATTTTATGCACCAGCTTGAGAATGGTTGAACAGCTCGCCGAGCGGTTGATGCGGTTGGCTCAGTCCTCGCGCACGCCCGTTGAATGGCTGGTTCAGGGGCAGTTGCCGCGAAATGAACTGCTGTCGCGGTTTCGCGAGGCGGACGCGCCCGTGCTGATCGGATCCGCGAGTTTCTGGGAAGGGGTGGATGTGGTTGGGGAACAGCTGTCGCTTGTGGTGATCGACAAGCTTCCGTTTGCTCCCCCCGATGATCCCGTGCTCCGGGCGCGGAGCGACGCCTTGCGTCGTCAGGGCGGGGATCCGTTCGGCCTGATTCAGCTGCCCGCTGCAGCGATGGCGCTCAAACAGGGCGCCGGTCGGCTGATCCGCTCCGAGCGGGATCGCGGGCTGCTTGTGATCTGTGACGAGCGTCTGGTGTCAAGAGGCTATGGGCGCACGCTGAGGAGCAGCCTTCCGGCCATGCCGATCACGCGTCAACCCGAAGAAGCCCTTGAGTGGGTGAGACGCGGGCATCGGCCTGCCATGCCCGCTGGTGCGGAGCCCGTGGCTGCTGAACCGTGGGTGCAGAACCCGCGGCTTTAGCGCCAGAAGCGCCACCAGCTGGTGGGCTCGGCGGGAGCCGATGATGCCGTTTGCGGAAAGCTTTTCTGCAGCACGCGGCGGGTGTCGTCACGCAGGTCGGGCATGCCCAGCTTGTCGTAGGCATCAGCGAGCATGATCAGGGCCTGCTCGGTGGATCGTGCGGACGGAAACTGGCGGACGATGGCCTGCGCCCGGTTGGCGGCGGCCACGTAGGCGCCGCGACGGAAGTAGTAGCGGGCGACAGCGAGTTCGCCCGATGCCATTGCATCAACCAGGTACACCATGCGCTGCTGCGCATCTGCCGCGTACTGGCTTTGCGGGAACCGGTTGATGAGCGTTCGGAATGAATCGAATGCGTCGCGGGCTGCGGTGAGATCGCGCTCGGCCAGATCCTGCCGCCCGAGTGCCGCGAACAGGCCCTCCTGCTCGTTGAAGTTGACGACGCCCTTCATGTAGAGGGCGTAGTCGAGCGCGGGATGGCTGGGGTGGAGCTTGATGAAGCGGTCAAGCGCAGCGATGGCGAGCACGCGTTCGTTGTTGCGATAATGCGCGTAGGCGATTTGCAGCTGCGCCTGCTCGGCCCAGCGGCCGAACGGGTAGCGTGATTCCAGTTTTTCGAGCAGCTTGATGGCCTCGGGCCAGCTGCGGCGATCGAGGTCTTTGCGGGCTTCGCTGTAGAGTTTGTCTGGCGGCCAGCCGACGGTCTCGTCGGGTTGGTCGAATGTGCCGCAACCCGAGAGCACGAGCATCAGCCACACACCCAAGAGGCGGACGGCGTTCAGGATATGTCGATTCATCGGAGCATTATAGCCAACGAAGGCGAACCGGCTGCCGTGTCTGTGGCACGCGAGGCAGATCATTCCGAGCGGTCATCGTCGCCGGCGGATTTGGCTGCGGGCACCTACGAGCTGTCGGCCGCGGGGGCGCATGGCGAGCGCCTGGATCGGTTCCTGGCGCAGTCGCTGCCGCAGTATTCCCGATCGCGGTTGCAGCGCTGGATCGAGCTCGGAGCGGTCAGCTGGGACGAGCGCGTGCTGGGGCGTCGGCACCGACTGTCTGGAATCGAAACCCTGCTGGTCGAGGCGCAACCGCTGGAGGCCGAGGCTTCGTTTGCGCCCGAAGCGGTCGCGTTCAATCTGGCCCACGAAGACAATGCGCTCCTGGTGATCGACAAGCACGCCGGCCTGGTGGTGCACCCCGGTGCCGGCAACTGGCATGGCACCCTGCTGAACGGCCTGCTCCATCGCTTCGTGAGCCAAACCGCTTTGCCGCGCGCCGGGATCGTGCATCGGCTGGACAAGGACACCAGCGGCCTGATGGTGGTGGCTCGAACCGAGGCCTCCATGGCCCATCTCGCTGATCAGATAGCGTCGCGCCGGATGGGGCGTCGCTATCTCGCGCTGGTGCAGGGCAACGCAGCGGATCGGACAGAGGTGGATGAGCCCATCGGGCGGGACCCTGCGCAGCGAATCCGAATGGCGGTGGTCCGCGGCAATGGCGGCCGCGTGGCGCGCACGGTATTCCGAAAGCTGGCCGAGGGGCGCCTGGGCGCCCGCGCAGTGAGCCTGGTCGAGTGCCGGCTTCATACCGGCCGAACCCATCAGATCCGCGTGCACGCGCGCCATCTCGGCGCACCGATCGTGGGCGACGCGCTCTATGGCGGACTGGCCGACTCGCTCGCGCCGAGGCAGGCGCTCCATGCCTGGCGGCTGGAACTGAAGCACCCGGATAACGGCCGGACCCAGGTCTGGACCTCGGCCTGGCCGCACGAACTGCGCGCCTTGCTCGAGTCGGCGGCCATTGATCTGGACGAAGCGATGCGGCTGGCCGATCGCCCCTTCGATGACGCGGGGGCGCTTTGAGCATTGCCCTGGTGCCGGCGGATTGGCCGCGGCCCGGAACGGTATGTGCCGCTGTCACGCCCCGCAGCGGCGGCGTCAGTGTTGGCGCCTGGGGGTTGCCCGATGGCCAGACGGGGGGCTTGAATCTTGGCTCGCGCTGCGGTGACCATCCCGATTCGGTGATCGAAAACAGGCGCCGGCTGCGTGCCGCGCTGCCCGCCGATCCCCACTGGCTTGAGCAGGTGCATGGCGTGGCAGTTCATCGTGTCATGCCCGCGGTTGAACGCCCCGAAGATCGGCTCGAAGTCCGCGCCGACGCGTCGGTCACCGACGTCCCGGGGTGCGTGCTTGCGGTGCTGAGCGCAGACTGCCTGCCGGTGTTGTTGTCCGATCGGTCTGGGCGTCGCATTGGTGCTGCGCATGCAGGTTGGCGCGGCCTCGCGGGGGGCGTGGTTGAAAACACGGTGGCTGCGCTTCGTTCGCTACCAGGCGAAGACGAGTCCCTGAGTGCCTGGCTGGGGCCTGCGATCGGTCCTGCTGCCTTCGAGGTGGGGGACGAAGTCAGGCAGGTGTTTGTCGAAGAAGATCCCCTGTCGGCGCTTTGCTTTCGTCCCGCCTCGCAGCCGGGAAAGTGGATGGCCGACCTGTTTTCGCTTGCGCGGCAGCGACTCGCGCGGGTGGGTGTGACCGAGGTCTGGGGCGGTGGGGATTGCACGGTGGCGGACCGCAACCGGTTCTACTCGCACCGGCGCGACAGGGTCACTGGCCGGATGGCCTCGCTGATCTGGATCCGGCCCGGGTCATGACGGGGGCGGCGGGGCGTCAGACGCCTCGCGTTGCTGGCGGTTGCGTCGGCGCTGGGGCGTTCCGATGAGGTACAGCAGAACCGACAGCGGGAACACGCCATAAAAGAAGAATGTGGCGATGCCTGCCACCCACGATGTTTCAGTGAGCGACATCAGAAGAACGACATAAAGCCACGCGATAGCAATGATGTACATCGGCGCCCAGTAAGGTCGTGTTTTGAAAAATCAGCGTCGCAGGGGAGAATGCCTGAAAAAAGTGTTAGCGGGCAGACCCTGGGGAAATCATGGCAACAGCCAAGCGCAGCAAGGCCACCGCGGCAGGCGGGAGGAAACCCGCGGAGCGACAACCGCCCAAGGCATCGGCACGGTCAACGTCCGCGCCGCGGTCGAGAAAGTCTGCAGCCGGAAGCGCCGCCCGGGGTGGCTCCGCATCGGGCACCGCGAACCCGGGCGCTGCGTCAGGCCGAACCGGGTCAGCGTCAGGCCGAACCGGG
>JBMSQB010000059.1:0-28484 GCA_049423065.1 Burkholderiaceae bacterium | reverse complement strand
AGGATGGCTCCTACTCGTGGCACTGCCCGGGCCACTCGGGCGGCGTGGCCTTCCTGAAGAGCCCGGTGGGCCAGATGTTCCACCAGTTCTTCGGCGAGAACATGCTGCGGGCTGATGTGTGCAATGCGGTCGACGAGCTGGGCCAGTTGCTGGATCACACGGGCCCGGTGGCGGCCTCCGAGCGCAATGCAGCGCGCATTTTCAATGCCGACCATCTTTTCTTCGTCACCAACGGCACCAGCACCTCCAACAAGGTGGTCTGGCACTCCACCGTGGGCACCGATGACGTGGTGCTGGTCGATCGCAACTGCCACAAGTCGATCCTGCACGCGATCATCATGACCGGCACGGTGCCGATCTTTCTGCAGCCCACCCGCAACCATCTGGGCATCATCGGGCCGATTCCGCTCGATGAATTCGATCAGGCGAGCATCCAGAAAAAAATCGACGCCAATCCCCTCATTCGCGACAAAAGCCGCCGGCCACGCGTGATGACCATCACGCAATCCACTTACGACGGCGTGATGTACAACGTTGAAACCATCAAGAAATCGCTTGGCAGCTACATTGAAAATCTTCATTTCGATGAAGCCTGGCTGCCGCACGCGGCGTTTCATCCGTTCTATCACGAGTTTCACGCCATCGGCGTGAATCGGCCGCGCTCCACCGATTCCATGGTGTTCTCCACCCAATCCACCCACAAACTGCTGGCGGGTCTGTCGCAGGCCTCGCAAATCCTGGTGCAGGACTCTGAAACCCGCAAGCTCGATCAGTACCGCTTCAATGAAGCCTATCTGATGCACACGTCCACCAGCCCGCAGTACGCGATCATCGCCTCCTGCGACGTTGCAGCAGCCATGATGGAACCCCCGGGCGGCACGGCACTGGTCGAGGAGTCGATCTTCGAGTCGCTCGAGTTCCGGCGCGCCATGCGAAAGGTCGATGCCGAATTCGGCCAGGACTGGTGGTTTACCGTATGGGGTCCGAAAGACCTCGCCGAGCGCGGCATCGGTCGCCGCGAAGACTGGTTCCTGCGCTCAAGCGATCGCTGGCACGGCTTCGGCAAGCTGGTCACCAACTTCACCATGCTCGACCCCATCAAGGCCACCATTGTCACGCCGGGGCTCGACATCAACGGCCGCTTTGCGCAATGGGGCATCCCGGCGGCCATCGTCACCAAGTACCTCACCGAACACGGCGTGGTGGTTGAAAAGACCGGGCTCTATTCGTTCTTCGTGATGTTCACCATCGGCATCACCAAGGGGCGCTGGAATTCGCTGGTCACCGAGCTGCAGCAGTTCAAGACCGACTACGACGCCAACCAGCCGCTCTGGCGTGTCATGCCCGAATTCGTCCAGAGCCATCCCGCATACGAACGCGTGGGCCTGCGCGACCTCGCGCAGCAGATTCACGAGGAGTACAAGAGCCACGATGTGGCGCGGGTCACCACCGAGATGTACCTCTCCACGATGGAGCCGGCAATGAAGCCCTCCGATGCGTTCGAGTGTCTGGCACACCGCAGGGTTGACCGGGTGCCGATCGACGAACTGGAAGGGCGCATCACCACCATGCTGGTCACGCCCTATCCGCCGGGCATTCCGCTGCTGATCCCCGGTGAGCGTTTCAACCGCTCAATCGTTGAGTACCTGAAGTTTGCCCGCTCGTTCAACGCCCGCTTCCCGGGGTTTGACACCGATGTGCACGGTCTGCTGGTCGAAAAACACAATGGTGTTGACCAGTATTTTGTTGATTGCGTGAAGGTCTGATCGCCGGGATACACGCCCAGCAATGGTTCGCGGCGTGCCCCGGGCCTCAGGCGAAAATCAGACGTCCACCGAGCGGGTGCCAGGCGGCCTGGGGTCGTGAACCAGTCGGGTTCTCGCCAGGCGGTCATAGAGACTCTGGTGGTCGCGGTCGATCAGGCACCAGACCAGGGGCAGGGGCAGGGCGAGGAAGAACCAGCCCGACGCAAATTTGCCGGCAGCCAGAATGGCAATCGGCATGGCGAGCGCAGCCGCAAAGCGCACCAGTGCGTGGATCGCCGACAGCGGTTTGTCGTCAAGCGAGAGCACCCTTACTGCGATGGTTTTCATGGGCAGCGAATGGCGGCCATGACTCCAGAAAAACGTGAAGTAGGCGGCGAGAACCAGCGTGGTGAAGACCTGGAACGCACTACGGAGCGGTCCGGGTTCGCCGCGGAACTGGGTGACCGCCGAGAACGCATAGTCGGCAAACCAGATCACGCCGAACAGGATGATCGATTCATACGTGATCGCCATCATTCGCCGCCAGGGCGTGGCGGACGCAAACCGTGTCGGATGATCTGCCCGAGCAGCTGAGTCGATTGCTTTCATGAGGGCCGCGATTATGCTGCTAAACTCGCGCCTTTCGTTCTAAAACCAGTGTCCCGAGTGCGCTCAAGAGGTGCACGACGGACAGTCAATCAACCCCCTGGGTCCTGTTGCAAGGTCTGTGTCGCTGCAGCGGTTTCGCTGATCGGTGGCACCGGCGGGCGGGCTCCCCAGGCCTTGAAGGGACTGCCCTCATGGAAATTTCCGGCGCGGAAATCGTCGTCCGCTGTCTGCAGGCCGAAGGCGTCAAGCACATCTTCGGATACCCCGGCGGCGCGGTGCTCTACATCTACGACGAGATCTACAAACAAACCAGCTTCGAACATATTCTGGTGCGGCATGAGCAGGCCGCCGTACACGCTGCCGATGCCTATTCGCGTTCCACGCAGGAAGTGGGCGTGTGCATTGTCACCAGCGGCCCCGGTGTCACCAACGCTGTCACCGGCATCGCCACGGCCTACATGGATTCCATCCCCATGGTGGTCATCTCCGGTCAGGTGCCCACGCATGCAATCGGTGAAGACGCATTTCAGGAGTGCGACACCGTTGGCATTACCCGGCCCTGTGTGAAGCACAACTTCCTGGTGAAAG
This sequence comes from Burkholderiaceae bacterium, assembly GCA_049423065.1. GTDB lineage: Bacteria > Pseudomonadota > Gammaproteobacteria > Burkholderiales > Burkholderiaceae_E > SYIM01. The sequence goes on along the minus strand of JBMSQB010000059.1, from coordinate 25,542 downwards.
ACGTCAAGGATCTGGCGGCCACCATGAAGAAGGCGTTTCACATTGCGCGCACCGGGCGTCCAGGCCCGGTGCTGGTTGACATCCCCAAGGACATCACCCGCAACAAGTGCCGGTTTGAGTACCCGGATTCGGTACCCATGCGTTCCTACAACCCGGTGGTCAAAGGCCACCAGGGGCAGATCCGCAAGGCGCTGTCGCTGCTGCTCGCGGCAGAGCGCCCCATGGTCTACACCGGCGGGGGAATCATCCTGGGCGATGCGTCGCCCGAACTCAACCGATTCGTCGATCTGCTCGGCTTTCCCATCACCAACACCCTGATGGGTTTGGGTGGCTTCCGTGCCAGCGACCGCAAGTTCGTGGGCATGCCAGGCATGCACGGCACCTACGAGGCCAACATGGCCATGCAGCACTGTGACGTGCTGATTGCGGTGGGCGCGCGATTTGACGACCGGGTGATTGGCAATCCCAAGCATTTTGCGCAGAACCCGCGCAAGATCATCCATGTCGACATCGACCCGTCGTCGATCTCCAAGCGGGTCAAGGTTGACGTGCCGATCGTGGGTGATGTGCGCGAGGCCTTGTCCGATCTGATCGGCCTCCTCGAGCAGGCCTTTTCCGCCGGGCAGTCAGTCAACCAGAAAGCGCTCGCCGCCTGGTGGAAGCAGATCGAGGAATGGCGCAGTCGCGACTGCCTCTCCTACGATCGCAGTTCCAGCACCATCAAGCCGCAGTTTGTGGTGGAAAAGCTCTGGGAAGTGACCGGTGGCGACGCATTCATCACCTCCGATGTGGGCCAGCACCAGATGTTCGCTGCCCAGTTCTATCGATTCGACAAGCCGCGCCGCTGGCTCAATTCAGGCGGACTGGGCACCATGGGGGTAGGGCTGCCCTATGCCATGGGGGCGCTCCTCGCGCATCCGGGATCGCAGGTGGCCTGCGTCACCGGCGAGGGCTCCATCCAGATGTGTATCCAGGAACTCTCCACCTGCAAGCAATACAACCTGCCGGTGAAGATCGTGAACCTGAACAACCGTTATCTGGGCATGGTTCGCCAGTGGCAGGAGATCGAGTACGGCAGCCGTTATTCCGAGTCGTACATGGATGCACTGCCCGATTTTGTTGCGCTGGCCGAAGCCTATGGGCACGTCGGCATCAAGGTGGAGCGCCCTGAAGACGTGGAGCCTGCGCTGCGCGATGCCTTCGGCAAATACAAAGACCGGCTGGTATTCCTCGACTTCATCACCGATCGCGAGGAAAACGTCTGGCCGATGGTTCAGGGCGGCAAGGGTCTCACCGAGATGCTGCTCGGTTCTGAAGATCTGTGACGGAGAACTCGACCATGCGACACCTCATCTCCGTCCTGATCGAAAACGAAGCCGGCGCGCTTTCCCGGGTGGTGGGTCTGTTTTCCGCCCGCGGCTACAACATCGAGACGCTCACGGTTGCCCCCACCGAAGACCGTTCGCTCTCGCGAATGACTATTGTCACCGCGGGTTCCGATGACGTGCTCGAGCAGATCACCAAGCAGCTGAATCGCCTGATCGATGTCGTCAAGGTGGTCGATCTGATCGAAAACCCCCATATCGAGCGTGAACTGATGCTGATCAAGTTGCGCGCGGTGGGCAAGGAGCGCGAAGAACTCAAGCGGATGGCCGACATCTTCCGCGGCCGCATCATCGACGTGACCGACAAGACCTACACCATCGAACTGACCGGCGACGGCGCCAAGCTCGATGCCTTTATCGATGCCGTCGACCGCAGCTCGATTCTCGAAACCGTTCGCACGGGCTCCTCGGGCATTGCCCGTGGCGAGCGCGTACTGAAGGCCTGACCCCGGCCGGCCTGCGGCCGGCTCCACACCATTTTCCAAGGAGAAGCAGATGAAGGTTTTCTACGACAAGGACTGCGACCTGAAGCTGATCAAAGGTCGCAAGGTGGCGATCATCGGTTACGGTTCGCAGGGTCATGCCCATGCCCAGAACCTGAATGACTCCGGCGTGAAGGTCACCGTCGGCGTTCGCAAGAGCGGCCCGTCGTGGGACAAGGCAAAGAAGGCCAAGCTCAACGTGGCCGAGGTGGCTGATGCGGTGAAGGGCGCCGACTTCGTCATGATGCTGATGCCCGACGAGCACATCGCCGCGGTCTACACCAAAGATGTCGAGCCCAACCTCAAGAAGGGGGCCACGCTCGCCTTCGCGCACGGCTTCAACGTTCACTACGGGCAGGTCGTGCCGCGCGCCGACATCGATGTGGTCATGGTCGCGCCCAAAGCGCCCGGTCATACGGTTCGCTCCACCTATGCGGCGGGCGGTGGCGTTCCCATGCTGGTTGCCGTACATCAGGACCAGAGCAAGCGCGCGCGTGATGTGGCCCTTTCGTACGCCTGCGCAATCGGTGGCGGCCGGGCCGGCATCATCGAAACCAACTTCCGCGAAGAAACCGAAACCGACCTGTTTGGCGAGCAGACCGTGCTGTGCGGCGGCGCCGTCGAACTGATCAAGGCGAGCTTCGAAACCCTGGTGGAGGCGGGTTACGCGCCCGAGATGGCGTACTTCGAGTGCCTGCATGAGTTGAAGCTCATTGTCGACCTCATCTACGAGGGCGGCATTGCCAACATGAACTACTCGATCTCGAACAACGCCGAGTTTGGTGAATATGTCACTGGCCCCAAAGTGGTGGGCCCGGAGGCCCGCGCCGCCATGAAGGAGGCGCTTGCGCGTATCCAGACCGGCGAATACGCGAAGGAGTTCATCCTCGAGAACCGGGCGGGCGCTCCTACGCTGCTGTCGCGCCGCCGCCTCATGGCCGAGCACCCCATTGAAGTGGTGGGCGAGAAGCTTCGCGCCATGATGCCCTGGATCAAGGCGAACAAATTGGTTGACCGTTCGCGCAACTGATTTGAGTTGCCTTACCCGCGCGGCTGTCGGCGTCGGCAGTCGCGCGAGCCCCGTGCCGAAGGAGGGCGTCTATACTGTGCGGATGGATGCCTCTTCCACCTTTTACTGTTCTGGCTCCGTGCGAGGGACAGCGAATGTCTGAGCCACCGCGCGAAGGGCTTGCCCCCAGGCGCTCGCGGCGCATTTATCTGCTGCCCAACGCGCTCACCACCGCGTCCCTCTTTGCCGGGTTCTACGCCATCGTTCAGGCCATGAACCAGCATTTCGAGCAGGCAGCAGTTGCGGTGTTCATTTCCATGGTGCTTGACGGCCTTGACGGCCGGGTGGCCCGCCTCACCAACACCCAAAGTGCGTTCGGTGAGCAATACGACAGCCTCTCCGACATGGTGGCCTTTGGCGTTGCGCCGGCGGTCATCGTCTACGAATGGTCCCTGCGTGGCCTGGGAAAGTGGGGGTGGGTGGCTGCCTTCATTTACGTGGCGGGCGCGGCGCTCCGTCTGGCGCGTTTCAACACCAACATCGGTGTGGTCGACCGGCGCTTCTTTCAGGGATTGCCCAGCCCGGCGTCGGCGGCGCTGGTCGCAGGCCTGATCTGGGTCGTCACCGATCTGAGGGAAACCCGCTGGATCACCGCGACCGGCGCTGATCTCGCATGGCTCGCCTGGGTGATCACCGTCTATGCCGGCATCACCATGGTCTCCAACGCGCCGTTCTACAGTTTCAAGACCTTCAACGTCCGCAAGAGCGTGCCGTTCATGTTCGTGCTGGCGCTGGTGCTGGTGTTCGCGCTGGTGTCGTCCGATCCGCCGCTCGTGCTGTTTACGCTGTTTCTGGTGTATGGCGTCTCGGGCTATGCGCTCTGGGCCTGGCGCTGGTATCACCGCGACGCTCGAAGCAGTCCGCCGGCCCCGCCAGACGGCGCCTGAAGCCTTCTGCTTCCCAGCGAGGTCTCGAAGGGTCTCGCCTGTTACAATCTTAGGTTTGCTTCCTTTCGGCCGGAACCCTCCGCTCTCATGCCCATCTCCCCGCTTGTCGTCGGTAACTGGAAGATGAATGGTTCGCCCGCTGGTGCGCCTGCACTGGGGGGCGAGGTGGTGTCCATGCTTGCCTCGCATCAGAGCCAGGTTGAGGTGGCGCTGTGCCCGCCGTTTCCGTTGCTCGCTGCGTTGTCCGGCGTGCTCGGCGGCGGTGCGGTTGCGCTCGGCGCGCAAGACGTCAGCGTGCATCCCGATGGCGCGTTCACCGGCGAGGTGTCGGCCCGTCTGCTTCGAGACATGGGGTGCCGCTGGGTAATTGTGGGGCACTCCGAGCGCCGCGCGCTGTGCGCGGAATCGAGCGAACTGGTGGCGGCAAAAGCCGCCGCCGCAGTGGCCGGGGGCTTGCAGCCCATCATCTGCGTCGGTGAGACGCTGGCTGAGCGCGAAGCGGGTGCCACCGAGTCTGCGCTTGCCAGCCAACTCGAGCCGCTGCGCGCAATTCTTTCCCAGCCCGGAACCGGTGCGGTGCTTGCCTACGAACCCGTGTGGGCGATTGGCACGGGGCGCAGTGCCTCGCCCGGGCAGGCTGGTGAGGTTCACGCGTTCATCCGCGCCACGCTCAAAGGCCGGGGCGTCAACGTGTCGGGACTTCGCATTCTTTACGGTGGCAGCGTCAAGCCTGACAACGCGGCCGCCCTGTTCGCAGTATCCGGAATCGATGGCGGCCTGATCGGCGGCGCATCGCTCAAGGCTGCCGAATTCGCTGCCATTTGTCTGGCCGCCGCGGCGGCCCGCCGTTCATAAGGAGTGTCACTCATGCCCGCCTGGCTCGCCACGCTGCTTACCATCGTTCAGGTTGTTGCCGCCCTGGGCGTCATCGTTCTGGTGCTTATCCAACATGGCAAAGGGGCCGACATGGGGGCCGCCTTTGGCTCGGGGTCCTCGGGAAGTCTCTTCGGGGCGACCGGTTCCGCCAATTTTCTGAGTCGCACCACGGCCGGGCTTGCGGCGGTATTTTTTGTGGCCACGCTGGGCCTCGCCTTCGCGGGTCACCAGAAGCCGCAGGCTGCGAAGTCGATCATGGAAGGCGTCAAACCGGCAGCCGGCAGCGACATTCCGGACTCGCGTCCGGCGGCCAGTGGCGACAAACCTGCTGCGCCCAGCGACATTCCCAAGTGAATCAGGTTAGAATGCGCCCCGTTCTTGAACGGACAGCGTCTTGGGTGTATCCGAAGGGCATCCTCAGTGCCTGAAGTGCAAGTCGGATTCCTCCGGGTTTTGGTCCGTGCCGACGTGGTGAAATTGGTAGACACGCTATCTTGAGGGGGTAGTGGCGAAAGCTGTGCGAGTTCGAGTCTCGCCGTCGGCACCACACAAATCCGCATAGACGGATTTCAGGGCATCAGGGTTGATCGGTCTAGCAGACCGCGAGCGGCCCGGTGCACAGGGATGGGTTACTGAATTGCTGCTCGACAACTACCTGCCGGTTCTGCTGTTCATCCTCGTGGGCATCGCGGTCGGCATTGGTCCGATGGTTCTCGGCAGGCTGCTGGGTCCCTCCCGGCCTGACGCGGCCAAGCTCTCTCCCTACGAATGCGGCTTCGAGGCCTTCGAAGACGCGCGCATGCAGTTCGACGTGCGCTACTACCTCGTCGCCATCCTTTTCATTCTCTTCGACCTTGAAATCGCTTTCCTCTTTCCGTGGGCGGTTTCAATGGGTGCAATCGGATTCACCGGGTTCCTCACCATGATGGTGTTTCTCGCCATTCTGGTGGTCGGTTTCATTTATGAGTGGAAGAAGGGCGCCCTTGACTGGGAGTGATCCGGTCGCGGGCGTTGCTGCAGGTGGAGTGAGCTCACATGAGCATTGAAGGCGTGCTGAATCAGGGGTTTGTCACAACCCAGATCGACAAGCTGGTCAACTGGACCCGCACCGGTTCGCTCTGGCCCATGACCTTTGGTCTGGCCTGCTGCGCGGTGGAAATGATGCATGCCGGCGCCTCGCGCTATGACCTGGATCGCTTTGGCGTGGTGTTCCGTCCCAGCCCGCGGCAGTCCGACGTCATGATCGTGGCAGGCACGCTCTGCAACAAGATGGCACCGGCGCTTCGCAAGGTGTATGACCAGATGGCCGAGCCCCGCTGGGTCATTTCCATGGGGTCCTGCGCCAACGGCGGTGGCTATTACCACTACTCCTATTCAGTGGTGCGCGGCTGTGATCGCATCGTGCCGGTGGATGTCTATGTGCCGGGTTGCCCGCCCACCGCCGAGGCGTTGATGTACGGAATCATCCAGCTGCAGGCCAAGATCAAGCGCACTGCCACCATTGCCCGTTGAACTGACCGTTGCCCGCCATCTGACATGACCCGACTCGAAACCCTCACCAACCGCCTTCGCGAGCACCTGGGCGACCGGGTGCGCTCGCTCTCCGAGCGGTTGGGCGAAATCACGCTGGTGGTGCCGGCAGCGTCCTGGGTAGAGGCGAGCCTCCTGCTGCGTGATCACCCGGAGCTTCGGTTCGAGACCCTCATCGATCTCTGTGGCCTCGATTACAGCGCCTACCGCGATGGCCTGCATGAAGGCCCGCGATTTGCGGTGGTGGCGCATCTGCTCTCGCTCACCCACAACTGGCGCCTGCGGGTTCGCGTGGTCTGTCCGGATGATGACCTGCCGCTGGTGGGTTCGCTCATGGATGTGTGGCCAGCGGTGGGCTGGTTCGAGCGCGAGGCGTTCGATCTGTACGGGATCGTCTTCGAGGGGCATCCCGACTTGCGGCGCCTTCTCACCGACTACGGTTTCGTCGGCCACCCGTTCCGCAAAGACTTTCCGGTGTCCGGTCATGTGGAAATGCGCTACGACCCCGAGCAGCGGCGCGTCATCTACCAGCCGGTCTCGATCGAGCCGCGCGAAATCACGCCGCGCATCATCCGTGAAGACGGTTATGCGCAGGGCCGCTGAGGAAATGCGCCATGGCTGAAATCCGCAACTACACCTTGAACTTCGGCCCGCAGCATCCGGCGGCACACGGCGTGCTGAGGCTGGTGCTCGAACTCGACGGCGAGGTGGTTCAGCGCGCCGATCCGCACATCGGGCTGTTGCACCGCGCCACTGAAAAGCTTGCGGAAACCCGCACCTTCATTCAAAGCGTGCCGTACATGGACCGCCTCGACTATGTGTCGATGATGGTCAACGAGCACGCCTATGTCATGGCGATCGAGAAACTGCTGGGCATCGAAGTGCCGATGCGTGCCCAGTACATCCGGGTGATGTTTGACGAAATCACCCGCATTCTCAATCACCTGCTCTGGATTGGCGCGCACGGGCTTGACGTCGGCGCCATGGCGGTTTTCCTGTACGCCTTCCGCGAGCGTGAAGACCTCATGGACTGCTACGAGGCGGTGTCGGGTGCGCGCATGCACGCGGCCTACTACCGCCCGGGCGGTGTTTATCGCGATCTGCCCGATGTCATGCCCAAGCATCTCGCGAGCAAGGTTCGAAACGAAGCCGCCATCAGGGCGCTGAACCGCAATCGCGAAGGCTCGCTCCTCGATTTCATCGAAGACTTCACCAACCGGTTTCCGGGCTATGTCGACGAGTATGAAACGCTGCTCACCGACAACCGCATCTGGAAGCAGCGGCTGGTCGGGGTGGGCGTGGTCGACCCTGAGCGGGCGAAGGCCCTGGGCTTTACCGGCCCCATGCTGCGCGGCTCGGGCGTGGAGTGGGATCTTCGCAAGAAGCAGCCCTACGAGGTCTACGATCTTCTCGACTTCGACATTCCGGTGGGGCGCAACGGCGACTGTTACGACCGCTACCTGGTGCGGGTCGAGGAAATGCGCCAGAGCAACCGCATCATCCGGCAGTGTATCGAGTGGCTGCGCAACCACCCGGGGCCGGTCATGACCGACAACCACAAGGTGGCGCCACCCTCGCGGGTCGACATGAAGTCGAACATGGAAGAGCTCATCCATCACTTCAAGCTCTTCACCGAAGGCATGCATGTGCCCGAGGGCGAGGCGTACGCTGCGGTTGAACACCCGAAGGGCGAGTTCGGCATCTACCTGGTATCGGATGGTGCCAACAAGCCCTATCGGCTGAAGATTCGTGCGCCGGGTTTCGTTCACCTCCAGGCCCTCGACGAAATGGCGCGCGGTCACATGATTGCCGACGTGGTCACCATCATCGGGACGCAGGACATTGTTTTCGGGGAGATCGACCGATGAGCGCGGTTTCGCTGCTGTCTGCCGAGGCCCGGGCCCGCATCGACCGGGAGGTGCGCAAATACCCGGCCGACCAGAAGCAGTCGGCGGTGATGGCGGCGCTTGCCATCGCGCAGGACGAGCATGGGTGGGTGTCACCCGAGGTGATCGAAGCGGTCGCTGCGGTGCTCGAGATGCCGCCCATTGCAGTGCATGAAGTGGCCACGTTCTACAACATGTACGACACGCGCCCGGTGGGCAAGTTCAAGCTCGCCATCTGCACCTGCCTGCCTTGCGCATTGCGCGATGGCGCCAAGGCCGGGGAATACCTCAAGGAGCGTCTGGGCATCAACTACGGTGAAACCACCGAGGACGGCCTCTTCACGCTCAAGGAAAGCGAGTGCCAGGGCGCGTGCGGCGATGCTCCCGTGCTGCTGGTCAACAACAAGCGCATGTGCAGTTTCATGGACAACGTGAAGCTGGACGCGTTGATCGATGAACTGAAGGCGAAGGGCTGAGGAAGAGAGGCCATGGGAGCCAAAGACCTGCTGATCGACGCCCGGGCCCAGGAATCCTGTTTCCATGGCCGGCACATCAAGCCGCAGATTCTGGCGGGGCTCACCTCGCCCGACGGCTGGCGGTTGAAGGACTACGAACAGCGCGACGGCTACAAGGCCTTGCGCCGTATTCTCACCGAGGGGCTGACCCCCGAGCAGGTTATTGCCGAGGTCAAGGCCTCGGGGCTGCGCGGGCGGGGTGGTGCGGGCTTTCCCACCGGGCTCAAATGGAGCTTCATGCCCAAGCAGTACACCGGTCCCAAATATCTGGTGTGCAACTCCGACGAGGGCGAGCCCGGCACCTTCAAAGACCGCGACATCCTGCGCTACAACCCGCACATCGTGATCGAGGGCATGGCGATCGCAGCCTACGCCATGGGGATCGGCGTCGGTTACAACTACATTCACGGCGAGATTTTTTCCGTTTACGAGCGCTTCGAGGAAGCCCTCGACGAGGCGCGTGCCGCCGGCTATCTGGGTGACAACATCCTCGGCTCAGGGTTCTCGTTCCAGTTGCATGCGTTCCACGGATACGGGGCCTACATCTGCGGCGAGGAAACCGCGCTCCTCGAGTCGCTCGAAGGCAAGAAAGGCCAGCCCCGTTTCAAGCCGCCTTTTCCTGCGAGTTTTGGCCTCTACGGCAAGCCCACCACCATCAACAACACCGAGTCGTTTGCGGCAGTGCCCTGGATCATCCGCAACGGCGGTCCGGCCTACCTCGAAGTCGGCAAGCCCAACAATGGTGGCACCAAGGTGTTCTCGATCTCGGGTGATGTCGAGCGGCCGGGCAACTATGAAATTCCGCTCGGTACGCCGTTTGCCAAACTGCTGGAACTCGCGGGTGGGGTGCGCGGTGGTCGGAAGCTCAAGATGGTGATCCCTGGCGGATCGTCCATGCCCGTGCTTCCCGCCGAGATCATGATGGCCACCGATATGGACTACGACTCCATTTCAAAAGCGGGTTCCATGCTGGGGTCGGGCGCGGTCATCGTGATGGATGAAACCCGCTGTGCGGTGAAGTCGCTCCTGCGACTGTCCTATTTCTATTACGAAGAGTCATGCGGCCAGTGCACCCCTTGCCGTGAGGGCACAGGATGGCTCTGGCGACTGGTGCATCGCATCGAGCATGGCGAGGGCACGATGGCTGATCTCGACGAACTCAACCGCATTGCCGACAACATCCAGGGCCGCACCATCTGTGCGCTGGGTGATGCGGCGGCCATGCCGGTGAGGGCGTTCCTCAAGCATTATCGCGACGAATTCGCCTGGCATGTCGAGCACCGGCGCTGCATGGTGCCGACCTATCTGTGATCAGGACTCCACAAGCATGATCGAGCTCGAAGTTGACGGACAGAAGGTCGAGGTTCCCCCCGGCAGCATGGTGATGCATGCGGCCGAGAAGCTTGGGCTGTTCGTACCGCATTTCTGCTATCACAAGAAGCTCTCGATCGCGGCCAACTGCCGCATGTGTCTGGTTGACGTCGAGAAGGCACCGAAGCCGCTGCCGGCATGTGCCACGCCGGTTGCCCCGGGAATGAAGGTGCAAACCCGCTCCGAGCGCGCCATCTCCGCACAGAAAGGCGTGATGGAGTTCCTGCTCATCAATCACCCGCTCGATTGTCCGATCTGCGATCAGGGGGGTGAGTGTCAGTTGCAGGATCTTGCGGTGGGCTACGGCGGCTCGGCGTCGCGCTATCACGAAGAAAAGCGCGTCATCTTCCACAAGCCCATGGGCCCGCTCATTTCCGCCGAGGAAATGAGCCGCTGCATTCATTGCACACGCTGTGTACGCTTCGGCCAGGAAGTGGCGGGAGTGATGGAACTCGGCATGGCCGGCCGTGGCGAGCACTCCGAAATCATGAGCTTCGTGGGACGGTCGGTTGACTCCGAACTCTCCGGCAACATGATCGATGTCTGTCCGGTGGGCGCGCTCACCAGCAAACCCTTCCGCTACAGCGCCCGCACCTGGGAACTTGCGCGTCGCCGTTCCATCGCCCCGCATGATTCACTCGGCTCCAACATCGTCGTTCAGGTGAAGGCCGATCGCGTCATGCGGGTGGTGCCGCTCGATAACGAGGCGGTCAACGAGTGCTGGATCTCCGACCGTGACCGGTTTTCCTATGAGGGGCTCAACAGCCCCGACCGGCTCACCGAGCCGATGATCCGTCAGGATGGACAGTGGCAAACCGTCGAATGGCAAACCGCGCTCGAGTACGCCGCTCATGCGCTCACTCGTGTTCGTGACGAGCTTGGCGGTCAGGCGATTGGCGCCCTCGGTTCGGCGAACAGCACCGTTGAAGAGTCTTATCTGCTTGGCCGGCTGGTGCGCGGGCTGGGGGGCGGCAATGTCGATGTTCGCCTGCGCGAGCTCGATTCGTCTGCCGACGCTGCACGCGCGGGGGTACCCTGGCTGGGCATGTCGATTGAAACGCTGGCGCAATCTGACCGGCTGTTCATCGTTGGGTCGTTCCTGCGGAAGGACCATCCGCTGCTCGCAGCCCGGATTCGCGCGGCGGTTCGCCGCGGCACGCGGATCGCGTCCTTGCATGCGGCCGCCGAAGATCTCTTGATGCCGGTGGCGGTTCGACAAACTGTCGCCCCGTCCGAATGGGCTGGTGCGCTTGCTGGCGTTGCTGTGGCGCTTGCCCGGATCAAGTCGGTGGCGGTGCCGGCGTATCTCGCGACGGTCGAGCCGTCGGCGGCTGCCACGCAAGTCGCGGAGCTGCTGGCCTCGGGACAATCGGTCTCCATCCTGCTGGGTAATGCGGTATCGCAACACCCTCAGCAGTCGGCGCTGTTGCAGCTTGCGCAATCCGTGGCCCAGATCTGCGGCGCCCGCCTGGGTGTTCTCACCGAGGGGGCCAACACGGTGGGTGCCTGGCTGGCCGGCGCGGTACCCGATGCCGGGGCGCTGGATGCCCGTGCCATGGTGGAGCAGCCCCGCGCAGCCTATCTCCTGCTCAACAACGAGCCCACGCTCGACCATGCCTTGCCGGCAGTGGCCCGCGCAGCGTTGGGTGCTGCGCAGTCGGTGATCGCGCTCACCGCATTCCGCTCGCCGGAACTGCTCGAGCTTGCCGACTGTCTGCTGCCGATCACGCCATTTACCGAAACCGCAGGCAGCTTCGTGAACTGCGAAGGCCGTCTCCAGGCGTTCAATGGCGTCGTTCGCCCCGCGGGCCAGTCGCGCCCTGGTTGGAAAGTGCTTCGGGTGCTTGCCGATCTCGCGGGCATCACCGGTACGCAGTTCGATAGCGCCGAGGCGGTGCGCGCTGCCGCGCTGCCAGCAGGCTGGGAAAGCCGTCTCAACAACCAGGTGGCAGGCGAGCCACAGGCGCCAGTGGCTGCCGCTTCTGCGGGGCTGGAGCGGCTGGCCGATGTCCCCATCTATTTTTCGGATCCGCTGGTGCGCCGCGCGGACAGCCTTCAGCAGACACGCGATGCCCGTGCGCCGCGGGCGCGGGCCAATGCGCGGACGCTTGGCGCGCTTGGCCTCGCGGCCGGCACCCGCGTGCGGATCGAGCAGACCGCCGCAGGCGTGACTGGTCATGCGCTCCTCGAACTCGAGCTCGACGACACGCTCGCCGACAAGGTGCTGCGAATTGCGGCTGCGCATCCGACCACCGCAGGTCTGGCCAGTCTGGCCGGGCCGGTTACCGTCACCGGAGCCGCCTGATGGACGCGCTGATCGACGGCTTCACCCAATGGGGCGCCGGCGCGCTGGGCGCGGCGTGGCCGGTCGTCTGGAATCTGATCAAGATCATCCTGCTCGTGCTGCCCATCATGGGCTGCGTGGCCTATCTCACCTTGTGGGAACGCAAGATGATCGGCTTCATGCACATCAGGCTGGGACCCAACCGGGTCGGGCCTTTCGGGCTGCTTCAGCCCATCGCCGACGCCCTCAAGCTGTTGCTGAAAGAGGTCATCACCCCGGCACGTGCCAATCCCGTGCTGTATGTCATCGGCCCGATCATGACGATCATGCCTGCGATGGCGGCGTGGGTGGTCATTCCGTTCGGGCCCGAGCAGGCGCTTGCCAATGTCAACGCGGGGCTGCTGCTCCTCATGGCGATCACCTCGCTCGAGGTGTACGGCGTGATCATTGCCGGCTGGGCCTCGAATTCGAAGTATGCGTTCCTGGGCGCCATGCGGGCCTCGGCGCAGATGGTCTCTTACGAGCTGGCCATCGGCTTTGCGCTGGTGGTGGTGCTCATGGTGTCGGGCAGCCTCAACATGACCGACATCGTGTTGCGTCAGGGTGAGGGCTACTTTGCCGACATCGGGCTCAATTTCCTGTCCTGGAACTGGCTGCCGCTCCTGCCGGTTTTCGTGGTCTATGTGATCTCGTCGGTAGCGGAAACCAACCGCCATCCTTTCGATGTGGTGGAAGGTGAATCCGAGATTGTCGCGGGCCACATGATCGAATATTCCGGCATGGGCTTTGCCATTTTCTTCCTTGCCGAATACGCCAACATGATTCTTCTGTCGGCGGTGGCCTCGATCATGTTTCTGGGGGGCTGGGCACCGCCGCTGGACTGGCCCGTTCTCAACTGGATCCCGGGCTGGATCTGGCTGGGTATCAAGACCTTTGTCGTGGTGTCGCTCTTTATCTGGTTTCGCGCGTCGTTCCCGCGCTACCGCTACGACCACATCATGCGGCTGGGCTGGAAGATTTTCATTCCGGTGACGCTCGTGTGGCTGGTTGTCGTCGCGATCTGGATGCAGACGCCCTGGAACATCTGGAAGTGAGGCCAAGACCATGGCGGTGAAGGAGTTCCTGTCGAGTTTCATGTTGAGCGAGATGCTGAAGGGTCTCGCGCTCACCGGGCGATATTTTTTCGCCCGCAAGATCACGGTTCAGTATCCGGAAGAAAAAACCCCGATGTCGCCGCGATTCCGCGGTCTGCATGCCCTGCGCCGTTATCCCAACGGCGAAGAGCGCTGCATTGCCTGCAAGCTCTGCGAGGCGGTGTGTCCCGCCCTGGCGATCACCATCGAATCCGAAGTGCGAGCCGACAACACCCGTCGCACCACGCGTTACGACATCGATCTCACCAAGTGCATCTTCTGCGGCTTTTGCGAAGAAAGCTGCCCGGTGGATTCCATCGTTGAAACGCATATTCACGAATACCACGGCGAAAAGCGCGGCGATCTCTATTTCACCAAAGAGATGCTGCTGGCGGTCGGCGATCGCTATGAGAAGGAAATCGCCGCCAACAGGGAGGCCGATGCGAAGTACCGCTGACCGGCACCCGCCGGTCTGACGGACACGCCCCAAAACATGGACGCCCCGACCGTACTTTTCTATGTTTTCTCCGCCGTCACCGTGTTGTCGGCGCTGCGGGTGATCTCCGCACGCAACCCGGTTCACTCGGCGCTGTTTCTGGTGCTCGCCTTCTGCTCGGCGGCCTGCATCTGGATGCTGCTCGGCGCCGAGTTCCTTGCCATCACGCTGGTGCTCGTCTATGTGGGCGCGGTGATGGTGCTGTTCCTGTTTGTGGTGATGATGCTGGACATCAACCTCGACCGGATGCGCGAAGGCTTCTGGCGCAATCTTCCGGTGGCGCTGCTGGTGGGCGGTGTGGTGGTGGGCGAACTGGCGCTGGTGATCTGGAGCCGCCTCGATCGGCCGTTGCCGCCGCTTGACGCGTCGAGTGGTGGCCCAGGCAATACCCAGCTTCTGGGCGAGGTGCTCTACACCGAGTACATCTACCCGGTGGAAATCGCAGCCGTCATTCTGCTGGTGGCGATCATCGCTGCCATCGCACTTACGCTTCGTCGCCGCAAGGACTCCCGCTACAACGATCCTTCGGCTGCGGTTCGTACCCGGCGCGAAGACAGAATCCGGCTGGTACCGATGCCCGCCGAACCCCGCGCCGGGGCTGCGGATGCCGATGCGCAGGCTGGCGTCGACGCCTCGCCTCCTTCCCCGCCGCGACAGGGCTGATCACCATGACGCTCACGCTTGCCCATTACCTCACGCTTGGCGCCATTCTGTTTGCGATCAGTATCGTCGGCATTTTCCTCAACCGCCGCAACGTCATCATCGTGCTGATGGCAATCGAACTCATGCTGCTCGCGGTCAACCTCAACTTCATTGCTTTCTCGCACTTCCTGGGTGACATGGCGGGTCAGGTGTTCGTGTTTTTCATCCTCACCGTGGCGGCCGCCGAGTCGGCGATCGGCCTGGCGATTCTGGTCGTGCTGTTTCGCAACCTGCGCAGTATCGACGTTGAAGATCTCGGCAGCCTGAAGGGATGACCGGCATGCACGCTGACATGAAACTGGCTTATCTGCTTGCTGCGTTTGCCCCGCTGGCTGGCGCCATCATCGCGGGCCTGTTCGGTCGCGCCATCGGTCGCACTGCCTCGCACTGGGCCACCATCACCGGCGTGGCGGCGTCCTGCGGCGCGTCCTTCTGGACCCTGGCCGATGTGCTGGCCGGCAACACCTTCAACGGCACGCTCTACGAGTGGGCGGTAATTGGCGATGTCCGCCTGGAGGTCGGGTTCCTGATCGACACGCTCACCGCCACCATGATGTGCGTGGTCACGTTTGTGTCGCTGATGGTGCACATCTACACCATTGGCTACATGGCCGACGATCCCGGATACCAGCGGTTTTTCAGCTACATCTCGCTCTTCACCTTCGCGATGATGATGCTGGTCATGGCCAACAACTTCCTCCAGCTGTTCTTCGGCTGGGAGGCGGTGGGTCTGGTCTCTTATCTGCTCATCGGTTTCTGGTTCACGCGGCCAACCGCCATCTATGCCAACCTGAAGGCGTTCCTGGTCAACCGGGTGGGCGATTTCGGGTTTGTGCTCGGCATCGGCCTGGTGCTGGTTTATTTCGGCAGCCTCGATTACGTGGAGGTGTTCGAGGCCGCCCCCGATCTGGCGCGTGCCACGCTCAACCTCATGGGCGAGGCCGAGTGGTCTCTGCTCACAGTCACCTGCATCTGTCTGTTCATCGGTGCCATGGGGAAATCCGCGCAATTTCCCCTCCATGTCTGGCTGCCCGATTCCATGGAAGGTCCCACGCCGATCTCGGCGCTGATTCACGCCGCCACCATGGTGACTGCCGGCATCTTCATGGTGGCGCGCATGTCCCCGCTCTTCGAGCTGTCCGATACCGCGCTTGGTTTCGTGATGGTGATCGGCGCCATCACCGCACTTTTCATGGGCTTTCTCGGAATTGTCCAGAACGACATCAAGCGGGTGGTGGCCTACTCCACGCTGTCGCAGCTCGGCTACATGACCGTGGCGCTCGGGGCCTCCGCCTACGGAATCGCGGTATTCCATCTGATGACCCATGCGTTCTTCAAGGCGCTTCTGTTCCTCGCTGCGGGCTCGGTGATCATCGGCATGCATCACGATCAGGACATCCGCAACATGGGGGGGCTGCGCAAGTACATGCCGCTCACCTGGATCACTTCGCTGGTTGGCTCGCTCGCGCTGATTGGTACGCCGTTCCTGTCGGGTTTTTACTCCAAGGACCTGATCATCGAGGCGGCCAAGGCTGCCAATGTGCCGGGCGCAGGATTCGCGTATTTCGCAGTGATGGCGGGGGTATTCGTTACCGCGTTTTATTCGTTCCGGATGTATTTCCTGGTGTTCCATGGCAAGGAAAGGTGGGGGCATTCGGGCGATCACGGACACGCCGACGCGGCGCACGACGACCATCATCACCACGGACTCGCAGCCGGCGACAAGCCGCATGAATCGCCCTGGGTGGTCACACTTCCCTTGCTGCTGCTCGCCATTCCCTCCCTCGCCATCGGTTTTCTCACGGTGGGTCCCATGCTGTTTGGCGGCTATTTCGATGGCGTGATCGCGGTGCTCGACAGCCACCCGGCGCTTGCAGAAATTGCGTCGCACTTCCACGGTCCGGTCGCCATGGGTGTGCATGCCTTCCAGACCTTGCCCTTCGTGCTCATGATTGCGGGGGTGGGGGCGGCCTGGTACATGTACCTCGTCAATCCGGCGTTGCCGGAAGGCATCAAGCAGCGGTTTGCGGGGCTCCATCGCCTGCTCGAGAACAAGTACTACCTCGATCGTCTCAACGAGGTGGTCTTTGCCGCCGGCGCACGTTTTCTTGGCCGATCGCTCTGGAAACGTGGGGATCAGGAGTTGATCGATGGTGTGGCGGTCAACGGAAGCGCCAGGTTGGTGGGCGGCTTTGCGGCCATGCTCCGCCATGTGCAGACCGGTCGCATCAACACCTACGCAGTCACCATGATCGTCGGCGTTGCAGTGCTGTTGCTGTTTGTCGTCCTGCCGATGGTCCGGCATTGAGCACCCCGCGGAACGAGCCCCTCTGACACCATGAATGCCATCCCCGTTCTCAGCGCTGCGATCTGGGTGCCGATCGCCTTCGGCGCGTTCCTGCTCGCCTTCGGCAATGACCGGAACGCCCCCACTGTCCGGGTGATTGCCCTGGTCGGTGCCGTCCTCGGGTTCCTCGTCACCATCCCCCTCTTCACCGGGTTCGAGCGCGGAACGGCAGACCTGCAGTTTGTTGAACAGCTGCCCTGGATCGAATTGCTGGGGGCCAGTTATCTGCTTGGTGTCGATGGATTGTCGGTCTGGTTTGTGTTGCTCACCGCATTCATCACCATCATTGTCGTGGTCGCCGGCTGGGAGGTGATCGAGTCGCGTGTGCACCAGTACATGGCCGCATTCCTGATTCTCTCCGGGCTCATGATCGGGGTGTTCAGCGCCCTCGACGGCCTGCTGTTCTATGTGTTCTTCGAAGCCACGCTCATCCCGATGTACATCATCATCGGTGTGTGGGGCGGCGCCAACCGGGTGTACGCGGCGTTCAAGTTCTTCCTCTATACGCTTCTGGGTTCACTGCTCACGCTGGTGGCGCTCGTTTATCTCTACCTCATGTCAGGCTCGTTTTCGATCATCGAGTGGCACATGCTCCCGCTCTCCATGAAGGAGCAGACGCTGATCTTTGTTGCCTTCCTGGTGGCCTTCGCGGTGAAGGTGCCCATGTGGCCGGTGCATACCTGGCTGCCCGACGCTCACGTCGAGGCTCCCACCGGCGGCTCGGTGGTGCTGGCCGCCATCATGCTGAAATTGGGCGCCTATGGGTTCCTGCGCTTTTCGCTGCCCATTGCCCCGGATGCAAGCCAGGAACTCGCCGGATTCATGATCACCCTGTCGCTCATCGCGGTGGTGTACATCGGCCTGGTGGCGCTTGTTCAGACCGACATGAAAAAGCTGGTGGCGTATTCGTCCATCGCCCACATGGGTTTTGTCACGCTGGGTTTTTTCATCTTCAACCAGATGGGTGTTCAGGGCGCGATCGTTCAGATGATCTCGCACGGGTTTGTGTCGGGCGCCATGTTCCTCTGCATCGGTGTGCTCTATGACCGGATGCATTCGCGCAATATCGCCGATTACGGCGGGGTGGCCAACACCATGCCGAAGTTCGCTGCGTTGTTCATGCTGTTTGCGATGGCCAATGCCGGATTGCCTGCCACCTCCGGGTTTGTCGGTGAGTTCTTCGTCATTCTGGGTGCCGTGCAGTTCAATTTCTGGGTGGCTGCACTGGCCGCGACCACCCTCATCTTCGGCGCCGCCTACTCGCTCTGGATGTACAAGCGCGTGATCTTCGGCGCGGTCGCCAACGACAGCGTCGCGGGTCTGGGCGACCTGTCACGACGCGAGTTCTGGATGCTCGTGGTCATGGCGGTCATGGTGCTGGTCATGGGTCTGTACCCGAAGCCTGTCACGGATATGACCGATGCGTCGGTCGATGCGCTGCTGCGACATGTGGCAGCTTCGAAGGTCAGGTGAGTCGACATGACTGAGCAATCGTTCAATCTGATGCTTCTGCTGCCAGAGATCCTGCTGCTGATTGGCATCTGCGTGCTGCTGTTGTCCGACGCGGGAAATGCCCGGCGCCGGTTTGGTGGCACCACCCGTGCACTGCTGGTGCTGGCGCTCGCTTTGCTTGCGCTCATTCCGCAATCTTCCACCACCACCGAAACAGCGTTTGGCGGCATGGTGATTGCCGACTCCCTGTCGCGGCTGCTCAAGCTCTGCGCGGTGGTCGCGGTGGGCGCCTCGCTGGTGCTGTCGTCGCGCTACTGCGATGACCGCGAGGTGGCGCGCGGCGAGTTTCAAAGCCTCGCGCTGCTGTCGCTCCTCGGTCAGTTCGTCATGATTTCGGCCAACCACTTGCTGGTGGTCTACCTCGGGCTCGAGCTGATGTCGCTCTCGCTCTATGCGCTTGCGGCCTTGCGGCGTGATTCAGGCCTCAGCAGCGAAGCCGCGATCAAGTATTTTGTACTGGGCGCGCTGGCGTCCGGTTTCCTGCTCTATGGCATGTCCATGATCTACGGTGGCGCAGGAACGCTTGCCATTGATGAAATTGCCGGGCGTCTGGTGAGCGGTGAAGTCGATACCTGGGTGTTTGCGCTGGGCCTGGTGTTCATCGTGGCGGGGCTTGCATTCAAGTTCGGCGCCGTGCCCTTCCACATGTGGATTCCCGATGTGTATCAGGGCACGCCTACTGCCATGACGCTGCTCATTGCCGGAGCGCCCAAGCTCGCCGGCTTTGCCATTGCCTTTCGCCTGCTGGCCGAAGGCATGCTGGGTGCCTGGGCAGACTGGCAGCCCATGTTGCTGGTGCTCGCGGTTGCGTCGCTGGTGGTGGGTAATGTGGCGGCTATCGCGCAGCAGAATCTGAAGCGCATGCTCGCCTACTCCACCATTTCTCAGGTGGGTTTTGTGCTTCTGGGCATGCTCTCTGGCGTGGTGGACGGCGATGCTGCCGGGGCAGCTGACGCCTGGGGATCGTCGCTCTTCTATATCGTCACCTATGTGTTCACAACCGTGGGCACGTTCGGCGTGATCATGCTGCTGTCTCGCGCGGGTTTTGAAGCCGAAACGCTTGATGATCTGCGGGGCCTGAACCAGCGCAGTCCCTGGATCGCGCTGGTCATGTTGCTGCTCATGTTTTCGCTCGCCGGCATTCCGCCGATGGTGGGTTTCTACGCCAAGTTCATCATCATTGGCTCTGTGGTGTCAGCCGGCATGACCTGGCTTGCGGTGTTCGCGGTCATGCTGTCGCTGGTGGCTGCGTTCTACTACCTCCGGGTGGTGAAACTCATGTACTTTGACGCGCCCGCCGATGCGGTGCCGGTTGCGCCTTCCACCTCCGCAGCGCTGGTGCTGGCCGTGAACGGCGCGCTGGTGTTGCTCCTCGGATTGCTCCCCGGGCCGTTGATCGGTGCCTGCCTGGATGCGGTCCGGCAGGCGCTCGGCTCCTGAGCCGGGGCTTCTGCCACCTCGCCTGATGTCTGTCGCTGACGGCGCACATGAACGCCTGGCCGAACTTGCGCTCGGCTCTGAAACGGTCTATCGCGGCAATTTTCTTGAGGTGAAGCGCGATCAGGTTCGCTTGCCCGACGGATCGCAGTCGACTCGCGAATACATCGTTCACCCGGGGGCAGCGGTCATGGTGCCGCTACTCGACGATGGTCGGGTGTTGATCGAGCGCCAGTATCGCTACCCGGTTGGGCAGGTCTTTGTCGAGGTGCCCGCTGGCAAGCGTGATCCGGGTGAGAATTTTCTTCAGACCGCAAAGCGGGAACTGCTCGAGGAAACCGGCTACGTCGCAGCCGAGTGGGCGTTTCTGACTCGCCTTCATCCCGCCATCGGGTTTGCCGACGAGGTATTGGAAATCTATCTGTGCCGGGGGCTCGAATTTCGCGGCCGGCAACTCGATCACGGCGAATTCCTGGAAACCGAGCCAGTCACGATCGACTGGATGCTGGAGGCAGTGCTGTCGGGCCAACTCACCGACGTCAAGACCCAGATCGTGGCGCTCTGGCTGGACCGCCTGCGAACTGGCCTTTGGACCTGGCCTGCATTTCAGCGCGACTGAGGGCAGACGCGGCCTGTCAGGCCACCTTGATCGTCTGGTTGAACACGTAGCCCCGACCGTGCGCCGCCTTGATGGGGTTGTCTCCGAGCGGGGCGATCTTTTTGCGCAATCGGCTGATCATGGCCTCAAGCCGCTGTTCGTCATAGGCGAGATAGTCATGGCCCAGCGCTTCAACCAGCGAGCGGCGCGTTGCGAACCGATCCGGGGCGAGCGCAAGCACTTTGAGAATGGTGATCTCTTGAAGGCTCAGGGTTTGGGTCAGGCCGTTGGGGCCCCGCAGGGTGGGCGAGTCGCTTTCGATGATCCAGGCGCCCTTCGATCCCGTGGGCACGCGTGCGATCACCGCGTTGAGGAGTGCCACCAGTTCGCGCGGGTCGATCGGTTTGACGAGGTAGTTGTCTGCGCCCTGCCGGTAGGCGTCAAGCTTCAACTGCAGTTCAAACCGCGCTGACAGCATGAGGTTGACGCACTGCGGCGCTTCGGTGCGAAGGATGGGCAGGAGAGCCAGGCCCGAACCATCGGGGAGCAGGACATCGATCAGCGCCGCATCCGGTCGGCGCTCCCGAATAGCGCTCGCGGCTTGAGCCACCCCCGCGCATTCCCGCACCTCAAAATTGGAATATCGGAGAAATGTTGCGACCTCTTCACGAAGGTCGGGGTCGTCTTCAATCAGGAGAATGTCGGGTGCCATGGGTGCGTCGAATTGGTGTGAGCGCAGGAGAGCGGAATGCGTTGATCCTGCTCGCCTTCATGCGAGCATTGGGATTATCGCAGTGTTACGCTCCCGCGATGAGGCGTCGCGTTCGGTATTGGATTGTTCTTTTTCTCACGCAAGCCAGGCCCATGAACTGTCAGGCGTTTATTTTGCGATCGTTGTTTGCGTTTGCGCTGGTCGTTTCGTTTGTTTTCGCTTGCGACGATGCGCGGTCGGCGCCCGTGACGAAATTGGGAAATCAGACCAATCTTGCGCCCACGGTTCAATTGCTGGAGGCCGTGGACGAATCGGCGTCGGCGGCATCACTCTTCAGCCGCTGGGATGCGCTGTCGGGGCCAATTCGCTCCAATGGATTGTCTGAAGGGTTTCCCCGCCATGTGATTTGGGCACGGTTCACACTCGACAGGCCGGTGGCCGTTGCCGAGAACTGGTGGCTGGTGCTGTCCAACCCTCTCCTGGACCGTGTGAATGTTTACCAGCAGCGATCCAATGGCAGCGTGAGCGTGCTGTCCGCCGGCGAGGACATGGCTGTTTCCGATGCGGCTGCGCCGACTTTGCTACCCACTGTCCCGCTCCGCCTCGAACCCGGAGAAAACCGGATCCTTGTCCGAATTGAGGCACGTAATGCGGTCGCAACGCGGATCGCGATTCGCGATGATCAGTCCATGCTCTGGTTCGAGCACCGGCAGTTGTTTCAGGGAGGGTTGATCGCTGGCACGCATCTGTTTGCTGTACTGGCAGGAATCGTGGTGGCCCTGGCGCTTCGCGAGAAGGTCTGGCTGCTGTTTTCGGTTTTTGTGTTGGTGAGCGGTTTGTCGCTCCTGTTCTTGCTGGGAATCCCGGGCTGGATGGGGCTTCGATCAATCCCCGGGATGGCCGACAAGCTTCATGGCGTGCTGCTGGTGTTGACGGTGGCCGCCGTGTGCGATTTTGTTGTGCGCCTGGCGGGACCTGAACTGCGGGCGCGGCAGCTTTTTCGCTGGGGTGTGGGGTTGGGGTGGCTCATCTGCGTTCCAGCGAGCCTGTCCATCCTGGCAGGGTACTTTTCCGAAACGATCCTCAAATTGCAGTTTGTGATCCTGGTTGTTGCACCGATCGTGTTGGCCGCGTTGTGGCGTCAATGGCGGGGAGGCAGCGAGGCGGCGGGCTATTTTCTGGCGGGGGTCGGCAGCTATGCCGGCATGTCGCTCGTTCGGGTGCTGCGTAATCTGGGCGTACTGCCAAGCGCATGGTGGACCGAGGGGCTGCACGAGACGATGTCGATCGCCTACCTCAGTGTTCTGGCCTTTGGTATTGCAACCCGTTCTGCCAGGGCGCTTTCGCAGCGCGAGTCGCTGGAGGCGGAACTGGCGGGCGAGCGGGCTGCGCGGCAGTCTGAGCGTGACTTTTTAGCGATGCTGTCACATGAATTGCGTACGCCACTGGCAACCATCGAGGCGAGTGCGCGACTGCTTCGCGACGTACCGTCGCTTGACAGCGCGGCCCGGGAAGTGCGGCATGGCAAGATCGAGCGGTCGGTCGGGCGTTTGCGGGAGCTCTTCGATCGCATGTTGGCGAGCGAGCGGGTGCGCAGCGACTGGCAGCCAGTCAATGTCCGGGATGTTGACCTGGTGATGTTGGCCGGCCAGGTGCGCGATGTGGCCATGAGCGATCGCCCGGGGAGCACGGTTCAGGTCCTGCCGCCGCCGGCAGGGGCGGCGCTGGTCAAAGCTGATGGGAGTCTCCTGCGGGTTGCGCTCGAAAATCTGGTCGGGAATGCGTTGACCTATGGTCCTGTGGCTGGGCCCGTCCGGGTTGAAATCAGCGCTGTTGAGCGCGGGTGGCGGATTGGGGTTGTCGACCGCGGCCCGCCGATCCCGGAAACCGAGGCGGCAGCGCTTTTCGCGCCCTACGTGCGCGGGTCCAGGGCGGTTGTCGGACCCGGCGCAGGGCTTGGACTCTTCATTGTTCGGCGGATT
This sequence comes from Burkholderiaceae bacterium, assembly GCA_049423065.1. GTDB lineage: Bacteria > Pseudomonadota > Gammaproteobacteria > Burkholderiales > Burkholderiaceae_E > SYIM01. Next base: position 2,338 of record JBMSQB010000059.1, on the reverse strand, counting down.
GCCCGGGCGCATGGCGGGGATGCCGGGCTCGCCCCCGCTAGCGCAGAAGGCAATCGCTTCTGGCTTGAACTGCCTTCGGCCGCCTTTTGAGCGCACGCCCCGCGGGGTCGTATTTGCGCTGTCTTGTCCAGCCTGAGCGGGATTGATCCGAAAATCGCCGGAACTGTTTCAACCCGGTCAGTAATCATCAGCCTTGACGAGGCGGTTTCTTCTACACTCCGGGAGGAAAAACAGGGGGGCTTTGCGCCTTGAGCGCGGGGCTTGTTTCAGGATAAGGGGACACGGCGCAGGCCGGTCCCCTAGTGTCGTTCCGGGGGTCGCTTGAAAAGAAGGTCGAAGTCTGCTCTGGCGCGGCTGGTCCGGGACGCCTTTCGGGTCGAGCCACTTGAGCCGCGAGTGCTGTTGTCGGCCGATCCGGTGGCTGCCGTGGTTCCCGCGATCGTCATGGATGACCGCGACCGCCAGGCCGCGGCTCCCGGTTTTCACAGTTTTGATTCGGTGCCCTCAGACGGCACAGCCTCGCTCATCAGCCTCGAGCCGCTGGCGGCTCCAACCGCCCAAACGCCGGCCACCGTTTTAAACAACATCGATCCCGAGCTTCGGGCCGGGTCCCTTGAGCAGGTTCCTGGTCACACTCCCGACGTTGCTACCCAGGGCTCGGGCGACGCCCGCCCTGACGCCCTCGTGCTGATCGATTCGGGCCTTGCCCCACGTGATGAAGGCGCATTGCCGCAGTCTGCTGCAGACGGGGAAAGCGATCGCGCAGACCAGGCGCCGCGTTTACCGTCCTCGCTCACCGATCCGCTGGGTGTTACAGACTGGTCGGCCCCTGGTGTCGGTTTGCCGGTGGAGGTGCTTGCCAATCCGAGATTGGCTGAGGACAGCGCCGAAGAAACCGATGAACGTCTCGATCTGACCTCGCTCACCACCCTGGTGTCGCTGCCACGTATCGATGCGGCTGCGCTGGAGCGGGCCGGCTTTCATGGCACGGAACTCAGGGTCGAGCGCGGACAGGTTCTGGGCGGGTCAGGCCTCATCGACGGATCGGTTTACAACGACGGCATTGCAAGCCCTGGTTATTCGCCAGGAGTCCAGGCGGTGTCTGGCGACTGGACCCAAACCGCAGCGGGAACCGTTGAATTCGAGTTTTCCGGTACGTCACCGGGCACCGGCGCCGGTTTCCATGACCAGGTCAACGTGTCGGGCCGGGCAACGCTCGCGGGCACCATCGATCTGAAACTGCTTGATGGTTTCAAGCCCAAGGCCGGTGACGAGTTCGTTGTGCTCACCTATGGCAGCGTGAGCGGCCAGTTTGAGCGGGGCACCGGACTTTTCGGTCTTCATGATGACGTCTGGTTCGACATTGTCCAGACGGGTAACACCACCACCGCTGGCCAGGTCAAACTGGTGGCGCGCGAACTGGGCAGCGGAATCGGCACCGGGCTGCGGCTCGCGGAAACCGTAGGCCTGGACACCAAGAAAAATCAGATCGGCGAACTGCTCAACGCCGATTATTTCGTCACTGCCCAGACCGTCAGTTTCAATGGCGCGTTCGAACTGGGCGGGCTCAATGTCGCGGGGCAGTTCTCGCTCGCAGCCACCCCGGGGTTCGCGCGCGCCACCTTGGCCGCCAACGACTTGACGGTGTCGCTCGCGGGTCAGCAGGTCACCGGTGACTTTTCAATCAGCGTGCCGCTCGCTTCAAGCGGGGCCACTGAACTCGCGATCAGCGATGCGGCTTTGCTGATGAGCACGGGTAGCACCGCAGCTGACATTCAGGTGCGGGTCACCAGCATTGCGGGCGCCGTGCTGATTGAAACCGATGGGGTGTCGGGCGTATTGCGCGCCGACGACATCGATGTCACTGATGGGGCAGGCGCCGCGCTGTCGAGTTTGTCGTTCGGGAATGTCAAGGGCGTCGAGGTTGGATTCAACACGACGGGTCGAGCGTCAAAGGCAACGATCGGCCAGCGCGGTTTTGATTACAGCGGAGAGCAGCACCACGACTTCTTTGCAGTGAGCGCCGATGTCGGGCTCACGCTTTCCGGTGGGTCGGTGAGCTATACCCTCGACGGCCGGTTTGGCATTGCGCGCCAGCCGATGGTGCTGCTGGAGGGTACGGCAGCGCAACAGGCGTTTGTGGTGACGCTTCAAGAGGGCAAGACCGCGCTCACGGTGGGAAGTGCACCCGGTGGAGCCCGGGTGGGGTTGGGCAAGCTCGAAGGCGCGCTGATCCTCGCCACGTTGAACGGCAAGTTTGGCGCGGCTGGAACACTCACGATCGGGGAAGTGAGCCTCACGAAGGCCGACGGCACGAGCGAGCTGATTCCTGGGTTGT
>JBMSQB010000058.1:0-28544 GCA_049423065.1 Burkholderiaceae bacterium | reverse complement strand
TTGGCGGGGGGAGTGCAGCCCAACTTTTGTGGCATGAACTCCCCCAGAGGACTTCGACCGCAACGCTCCATTTTTGATCAGGTTTTCGGGTCGTTACACCTGATGCCTCGGGTTCAGTTCATCGAGATTCAGCTCAGTTGAGGCAACCGTGACTGTCATAAACAGCAACCCCAAGGCGCTCCATGCAACCAGCGCTCTGGCGCTCATCGGCCGGCAGATGTCCGACTCCATGCAGCAACTGTCCACTGGCCGGCGAATCAACAGTGCCAAGGACGACGCCGCTGGCCTGGCGATCACCTCGCGGATGTCCGCCGATCTGGGGAGCATCGGCATGGCGATCAGGAACACCAACGATGGCGTTTCGATGATGCAAACCGCCGACAGCGCCCTGGGCGGCATCTCGAACATGCTCCAGCGCATGCGCGAGCTTGCTGTCCAGTCATCAAACAGCACCCTCACAACAAGCAACCGCTCCGCGCTCCAGAAGGAAATGACCCAGCTGGTAAGCGAGATCGACAACATCGCAAGCACCACGAGCTTCAACAGCATCAAGCTGCTGAATGGCTCCAGCAAAGGCCTGGGCTTGCAGACGGGGATCAACCCCCGGGAGCAGGTTTCCATCACCCTCAGTTCGGCCAGCAGCAAATCGCTCGGACTGCAGGGCTACATGATCGAAGGTCAGCAGACAAGCGGTCGTGTGGCTGCAGGCACAGCCATCAACGCCGACCAGATCAAGATCAACGGCAGGAACGCGTTTGCAGCCAACCTCAGCGCACCGGGTTCGCATGTCGCCTCCGCGCTTGCGTCGGCAATCAACACCAATGTCGGTGAACACAGGGTAAGCGCCACGGCCTTCAACGCCTACAAGGGCGCGGCGCCGTCCGCATCGGTATTTTCGCAGGGAGATGTGGTCATCAACTCCAACACCGTGGGTGCGGCCGCCAGCGTTGAGGAACTGGTTGCGAACATCAACCGTGACGTATCAGGAGTCAATGCCACGCTGGGAAGCGACGGCACCATCGAACTCTCGAACAACACCGGAAACGACATCGTGATCACAGCGGGTACCAGGGCCGGATTCACAGCCGATACCTGGCGGGGGTATCTGTCTCTCAAGTCGCTCGATTCCACCGGCATCCGCGTAGAGGCCAAGACAGAGGCGAATGGCTACGCGTCCTCCATTTCTGGTGGTGCGCCGGCGGGCACGATTTCAATGGTGAAGGCGCTCGGACTGAACGAATCTGGCAACGGCACCAGCTTCAGCGGGGGCATGGTTGATGGCAACGCGATCACCAGCACAACCGACCTTCGTATCAACGGTGTGATGGTGGGGAAATCCGACAACAGCTCCGCCATGTCCAAGGCGGCCGCGATCAATGCAGTGTCAGCTCAGTCGGGTGTCACGGCCAGCGCTGAAACCAGGGCCAAGGTCACCACCAACCTTTCGAATATCGGAAGCGCCAGCACGGTCATCATCAACGGAAAGACGCTGAATTTTTCGTCTCTGAACTCCATCTCTGCCGTGGTGTCAACGATCAATGCGGGGGGCGTCAACAGCGTGGCCGCCTCCACCGATACCGACGGCAATCTTTTCCTCACCTCAGCGGGTGGCGCCGACATCACGGTCGAAGATTCAAGCAGTTTCATCACCAACATCGAGTCGACCTACGAACCTGGTGCCGCGCAAATCGGCGCGGTGGCCACGTCGGGCACTGGCGAAACCATCAGGGGCCGGATCACGCTCAGTTCCGCCACGGGGGCCGACATTCGCGTCGAGTCACTCGCCTCGACTGCAAGCGATCGCACCAACGCCCTGAATCTCATTGGCATGGCTGCGCAGGGTGGCAGCAGCACGCTGGTGGGCGGCGCACTCCAGATCACCACCGCAAGCGCTGCGTCAAGCGCCATCTCGGTCATCGACCAAGCCATCGACAAACTGTCGCTCAGCCGCGCCGATGTGGGCGCATTCCAGAACCGCCTGACCTCTGCCGCCGACAACCTGAGCTCATGGCAGACCAACCTCAGCACATCGCGCAGCCGCATCCTGGACGCCGACTACGCAAAGGTCACAACCGAGCTTGCCCGCCAGCAGATCATTCAGCAGGCAGCACAGGCCATGCTGGTTCAGGCCAACATGGATCCGCGAACGGTACTGGCCTTGCTGAAATAGAGCGGTTAGCGGGGAATCAGGCTGGGCCTGCCGCGACCTCTCGCCCAGACCGCGCTAACAACGCGGCAGCCAGGGCACTCATTGTCGCGAGCCGGCACCGGGAACCGACGACATTGACGTCAACGCGACGGGGCGCTTTAATCAGGCCTCCAATTCGCGAGGGACGCACATCATGCCAATTCGCTTCATCCTGGAACGCTGTCGCAGGCGCTGTCTGGTTGCCGCAGGGTTGCTCGCGACGCTCGCCGTACCATCAGTGACAACTGCGCAGCCTGGCGACTACCCAACCAAGCCAATTCGTTTTGTCGTGGCCTTTCCCGCTGGCAGCGCCACCGACCAGACTGCCCGGGTTGTTGCGCAGCACGTCTCGCAGGCCACCGGGCAGAGCGTGGTGGTCGACAACCGCGGCGGCGCAAACGGATTCATCGCCTCCGAGACGGTAGCCAAGGCTGCGCCGGACGGTTACACCGTTCTGGTCACGACCGGCACCACCCACTCGGCCAATCCAAACCTGTTCAGGAAGCTTCCCTACGATCCGGTGCGCGACTTCACACCGGTATCGGCACTCATCATCGCTTCGTTTGTGATGGTGGTCGGGCCCGCCTCACCCGCCAATTCCCTGGCCGACTTTGTGAAGCTGGTGTCGGCCAGCCCCGGCAAGTTCAGCTTTGCAAGCGGCAATGCGCCCAGCCGCATCGGCGGCGAAATGTTCAAACAGATGTCGCGCGCCGATCTCATCCATGTGCCCTACAAAGGGGCCCCGCAGGCGCTCACCGACCTGATGGGCGGCCAGGTGAGTGTCATGTGGACAGACATCATTACTGGCATGCCTTTGGTGAAGAGCGGCAAGGTGAAGGCGCTCGCCGTCACCAGCCAGGCGCGGCTGCCGATCGCACCCGCGATTCCCACCATGAAGGAGCAGGGCTTCCCAGACTACGAACTGATCAATTGGCAGGGCATGTATCTGCCCGCCAACGTGCCCCCCGCGATTACCGCGCGGCTGACCGCGCTGGTGCACGCAGCGGTCCGTGCTGAAAAGGCCACGCTGGAGGCTACCGGTGCGCAGATTCTTCCGCTTTCAAACAGCGAGTTTGCGGCCCTTCAGGCGCGTGACACCGCCATGTGGGCAAGCGTCGTCAAAGCGGCGGGCATGACGCCGGAATAAGGTTTCACCTGGCATCGCGGCTTCTAAAGCAGGGCCTTGAGCGCCGGCCACACGTTGTCCAGCATTTTTGGCTGCGCGCTTTCGTTGGGGTGAATACGGTCGGTCTGGAAATATTCCAGGCGATCGGCCAGGCCTTCGAGAAAAAATGGCACCAACGCGGAGCCGGTTTCGCGCGCCACGGATTCAAACACACGTTCGAAGGCCTCGGCGTAGCTCTTCCCGTAGTTGGGCGGAACCTTCATTCCCAGAAGCAGCACCCGCGCCCCGGCGTCGCGCGATCGGGCGATCATCTCGACAAGATTGCTGCGCGTGGTGTTGAGGTCGAGCCCGCGAAGCGCGTCGTTACCACCCAGTTCGATGACGACAATTGCCGGGCGTTGCCGCTTCAACAACCCGTCGATGCGGGTGCGACCGCCTGCGGTGGTTTCGCCACTCACGCTGGCATTGATGACAGCGGGGGGCTTTCCATGGTCGCGAAGCCGCCCGCGCAGCAACTCTACCCAGCCGGTGCCCCGCGCAATGCCATATTCGGCAGAGAGGCTGTCGCCAACAATCAGAATGGGGCCAGATGCTGCCGCGACGACAGGGGCTCCACCCCGGGTTGGATCAGGGGTTTGGGCACCCAGGGGCAGTACACTGCCAGCCATAGCCGCCGACAGCCCACCAAGCAGCAGGCGCCTGGAACGATTCGAACAGGTGAAGGTTTTCATGAGCGCAATTATCGTTGACGGCCTCACCCAGCGGGTGCGTGATGCGGATGGCTGGCTGACGATTCTCGATCATGTCAGCTTCCGGATCGAGGGAGGCCAGTCGGCGGCCATTGTCGGGGCCTCGGGATCGGGGAAATCAACACTGCTGGGCTTGCTGGGCGGACTCGACCGTCCGAGCGAAGGCACGATCGGCATTTTTGGGACGCAGCTGACCGAACTGGACGAAGAACAGCGTGCGGCATGGCGCGCGCGCAATCTGGGCTTTGTGTTTCAGTCGTTTCAGCTCCTGCCTCAAATGAACGCGCTGGAAAATGTGATGCTCCCACTCGAGCTCGCCGGCCGCCGTGACGCAGAGCCGCTCGCCCGGCAACTGCTCGAACGCGTGGGACTTGCCCACCGCACCGGCCACTATCCGCGCACGCTCTCAGGCGGCGAGCAGCAGCGCGTTGCACTCGCGCGGGCGTTTGCGCCCCGGCCCGCGCTGCTTCTCGCTGACGAGCCCACCGGCAGCCTGGACGCGGTCACGGGGGAGCGAATTATCGACCTCATGTTTGAGCTCAACCGTGAGGCCGGTTCCACCCTGATTCTGGTTACACATGACGAAGCGCTGGCCGGCCGCTGCGCGATGCGCTTGCGGTTGCACGCAGGCAGGCTCGACTCGATCGAGGAAGGCGCGCTTGCCTAGCGGCTGCGAAGATGGTCCAGCGTCTGTTGCGTGGCCGGGTCGACCCCGGGCAGTTCGGCACCGATGGTATCGCCCGATGATGAGTCCCCCAGGCGCGCTTCCATGCCGACCGCGAGCCGCTTGCCCAATTCCACCCCCCATTGGTCAAAGGGGTTGAGCCCCCAGAGCCATCCCAGGCACACGGTTTTGTGTTCGTACAGTGCGATGAGCGCACCCAGGCCCGCCGGGTCGAGACGGGCGAGGTGGATCAGGGTGACCGGGCGACCGCCCGGATGAACGCGCTGCGGATCGCGATCCTCATGGCCCAGGGATAGCGCCTGCGCCTGCGCGACTGCATTGGCACGCAGGGCGCGCGCGCGCAGCCATGGGTCAGTGTCGGTGGCGCTGCCAATGATCAGCATGTCGATGGGATGAATCGCAACCCCCTGATGGAGCGCCTGGAAGAACGAGTGTTGACTATCCGTGCCGGGCTCGCCCCACACCACCGGCATGGTCGGCCGCGCCACGGGAAGGCCCTGCGCCGTCACCGACTTGCCATTGCTCTCCATTTGCAGTTGCTGCAGGTGCGCAGCAAAGCGGCGGAGCGCATCCGCGTAGGGGATCACGGCTTCGGTTCCGGACTGAAGCAGGCTGGCATTCCAGGCGCTGATCAGGGCCAGCATCATCGGCGCGTTCTCAAGGCAGGGCGCAGTGATGAAATGCCGATCCATGGCGCGTGCGCCGGCAAGCATTGAATCGAACGCGTCGGCACCGATCTGCAACATGACCGGCAGGCCGACTGCCCCCCAGAGGGAATACCGTCCACCGACCCAGTCGGGGCAGGGAAAAATATTTTGGGCATCAACGCCCAATGCCTGCGCGGCGTCGAGGTTGGAACTGACCGCAACGAGATGACGGCCAAGCGCCTGGTTCGTCACGCCGCCTGCCAGCAGCCAACTCTGTACCGCCTGTGCATTGCGCGCGGTTTCAGGGGTGCGCCACGACTTTGACGCGATAATGACCAGCGTAGTGAGCGGGTTCAGGTCGCGGCGAAGGCGCGCCCATCGCTCGGGATCAATGTTGCCCAGAAAATGCACGCGGAGCCGTGGATGAGCGAACGGGTGCAGGGCCTCGCACGCGAGCTCCGGGCCCAACTGCGATCCACCGATGCCCACATGCAGGACATCGCTGATCGGGCGGCCGCTCGCGCCCCGCCACTGCCCGGAGCGCACCTGTTCGGACACCGTGCGCATCCGGGCAAGCGTGTCACGGACCGTGTGGCTGACTGCAGCATCAAGTGAGGGGGTGAGTTCAGCGTCCGGATCGCGCAGCGCTGTGTGCAGGGCGGGGCGGCGCTCGCTCGCATTGACGATGTCGCCCCGGAACATTGCATCACGCCAGGCAGTGAGCCCGGCCTGGCTCGCGAGCAATGCCAGGGTGGGCAAGGCCGCCATGGGCAAGCGCTGGCGAGCAAAGTCGATACGAAGTCCGGCGGCGTCAATCCGCAGGCGCGAGATCCGATCGGGCTCGCTCGCGAGCATCCTTGATAGAGACATCGCGCGGCTTTTTGCGGCGTGATCGGAGAGCGAAGACCAGGCAGTCGCCAGTGAGGCGGAATCGAGGCTTGGGAAATACGGTGTCATGTGGCGTGCCCGGACAGGGGGGAGATCAGTTTGTTGAGTACCTTGGCCACCCACGCTGGCAGTTCGCCTGCCGAAAGACCAATCATTCCGGGCCCCTCCGCCTCGAATAGCTCACCAGCGCGCCCATGCACATAGGCGCCAAGGCATGCCGCCTGCGCGGGGGCAAGGCCCTGAGCCAGCAGACCGCCGATGACGCCCGCCAGCACATCGCCGGTGCCTGCAGTGGCAAGCGACGGACTGCCTGAATCGATAATTGCCCATTGCCCGTCGGGATGCGCGCAAACGCTTCCGGCGCCTTTCAAGACCACAATGGAACGAAAGCGGCTGGCAATCCGGCGCGCGGTCGCAACGCGGTCTGCCTGCACGCGGTCCGTGGTGATGCCAAGCAATCGGGCTGCCTCAAGGGGATGTGGCGTAAGGATGGCGGGGATGCTGTTGGCGCCGAGCGCCGCCGCGAGCGAGGCGTCCGTTGCGAGCAGGTTGAGGGCATCGGCATCAATGACCCGGGGCCAATCCGATTCGCGCATCAGCCGACGCAGGACGGACTGGGCTCGCGCGCTCTGGCCCATTCCACAGCCAATGACCCAGGCGTGACAGGCCCCGGCAGGCGCTGCCGGGGCGGGTAGTGCCATGAGTTGAGGATGGAGCGCAGGATCCGGACGCCAGCCATCGGGCGATCCGACGGACACCTTTCCAGCGCCGCTCCGCTGGGCGCCCAGCGCCGCGAGCAGCGCTGCGCCCCGCATCCCGGATGAACCACCGACAATTGCCACATGGCCGAACCGACCCTTGTGGCTGTCCAACGGGCGGGCGAGTGGCGCAGCAAGCATTCTGGCTTCAGGCTCGGTGACGAGGGTTCCGCTGGCGGAGTCCGCTGCAACCCCCAACGATTCCACCTGCACTTCACCCGCGTGGGCGCGGCCGGGGCCGGTTCTAAGCCCGGGCTTGTCGCCAAGAAAGGTCAGGGTTCGCCGGGCGCGTACGGCCACGCCGCTTTTGTCGCCCACCACTGCGCCGGTATCGGCGTTGATGCCGCTGGGTACATCGATTGCGATGACGGGCGAGGCCAGCGCGTTGAGCGCGGTGACCCACTGGGCTGCACGTCGTTCTATCGGGCGCGACAAGCCGATGCCAAACAGCCCGTCAATGAACAGCGCCTGGCCCCCCGAAGCATCGGGGAACGACGACAGAAACGGAAGATTGGCCTTCCGCGCTGCTGAACGCGCGGCTGCCGCATCAGGCGAGCCGCCCGCCTCGGGCTGCAACAAAAGTGCCTGTGCATTGAAGCCGCGTCCGCGCAGATGGATGGCGGCGAGGAGTGCGTCACCGCCGTTATTGCCGGGTCCGACCAAGGCTACGATCGGTACGTTTGGCGACAGCGTGCGAGCTTCTGACGCGCAGGCATCGGAGATTGCGTGTGCGGCGCGGTACATGAGCGCAAGCGGCTCCAACCCCGCTTGCGCGTGCAGTTCAGCGCAGCGAATCTGAGCGGTTGTGTAAAGCGACGGCATAAGTGATTCCGGTTGCCGTCAATAGCGGTTGATATCGTCCTGGTCGAGCTTGTGCTGGTCGGTTTTCTTGCCGAAGATCTTCCGAAAAGCGACCACCGCCACGAACGACGCGATAGCAAACGTGAGCACATCGCGCGCGGGCGCGAAGCCGCCGCCGACAAACTGCAGCAGCGCCACGACGACCATGCCAATGGCAAGCCCCAGCAGCAAAAAGGACATCGACAAAATCTCTGCGATGGCAAGCAGCACAGCGATCAGGAGAGAGATCTGCCAGCTATCCATGGCCGCACCCGACATCAGATCTTGTTGGCAAGCCGCGACAGGGCGCCACTCAAGCCGTTCAGCACATCGGTGGGCACCAGCACAATCTTGGCGTTGCTTCCCTGGGAAAGCTCCTGGACCGCCGCTGCCTGAAGTTTTCGGATCTCGAATTCGACCGCCGTGGCGCCGCCGTCGGCAATGGCGCGCGACACCACCCCTACCGCATAAGCCTCGGCGTCGGCGCGAATCCGCATGGCTTCAGACTGCTTCAGGGCTGCGTAAAGCTGGGCGTCGGCGTCAAGCTCGGTGGCCTTCCTTTTCCCTTCGGCATCAAGCACCAGTGCACGTCGATCGCGTTCGGCATTGATCTGTCGCTGCATCGCCTGCCGTGTTTCCTGGTCAACGTCCACCTCGAGGATTTCAACCCGGGTGAGCACCACGCCCCATTCCTCTGACACAGCACGCAGTTCTTCCTCGATTTCGTTTGACAGATGACGGCGGTTCGATTGCACACCGTCGAGGTCGGTCTTGCCGATCACGCTTCTTACTGTGCCGTTTACGATGGTGATGATGGCGTCATCGACGTTGGCGATCCTGTAGACGGTGCGCGAGGCATCGGCGATCCGGTAAAGCACGGCGAGCGAAATGGAGATCGTGACGTTATCAAGCGTGATGGCGTTGATGGGGCGGGGCGGCAGCTGGCGCTCCTGGATCGGCACCTTGTGCTGCACGGTCTCGAAGAACGGGATCAGCAGGTGGAGTCCTGCATCGAGCTTTCGATGGTATTTGCCGAGCCGCTCCACCAGCCAGTTTTCCGATTGAGGAACGATCTTGATGGCGCCGCGCAGGGTAACCAGCACCAGGGCGGCCAGGGCAAGGATGATCAGCGAGGAAATTGAAAAGGCGTCCATATCGCAAACGATACCCCAGGCGGGCAATGAGTCAAGCGGTTCTGGCGGCCGGGTCCGTCCGCACGGCCATCGGGCGCAAAATCGGGCAGACTTCAGGACTCAGGCGAATGAATATCAAGGGGTAGGGCGTGGCCAGGGTTGAAGACGGGAAATGGCAATTTTGGATCGATCGGGGTGGCACATTCACCGACATCGTCGGCAGGCGCCCGGACGGAAGTCTGGTGACGGCCAAGCTTCTGTCGGAGAACCCCGAGCAGTACGCTGATGCAGCCGTCGAGGGCATTCGTAGGCTCCTCGGGCTTGCGCCGGGAGAACCGATTTCCGCTGCCCGCGTCGAGGCAGTCAAGATGGGCACGACCGTTGCCACCAACGCGCTTCTTGAGCGCAAGGGCGAGCCGCTGCTGCTGGCCACCACAAGCGGTTTTCGCGATGCTCTCCGAATCGCCTATCAAAACCGGCCGCGTCTCTTCGACCGCAACATCGTGTTGCCTGAGCTGTTGTATCGCGAGGTGCTGGAGCTCGATGAGCGCGTGGCCGCAGACGGTTCACTGCTCAAGCCGCTTGATGAGGGCGCGGCGCGCGCGGGGCTGCAGGCGGCCTATCAGCGTGGCCTGCGGTCGGTGGCGATCGTGTTGATGCACGGCTACCGATATCCCTCGCATGAGGCGCGGCTGGCCGGGATCGCTCGCGAGGTGGGATTCACGCAGGTCTCTGTCTCCCATCAGGTCTCGCCGCTGATCCGCTTTGTGGCGCGTGGCGACACAACGGTGGTCGATGCGTATCTGTCACCGGTGTTGAGACGATACGTTGACCGGGTTGCGGCAGCAATGCCGGGCGTTCGTCTTCAGTTCATGCAGTCGAATGGCGGCCTGACCGATGCGCATTCGTTCCAGGGCAAGGATTCCATCCTGTCGGGGCCAGCGGGCGGCATTGTCGGGATGGCAAGAGTGAGCAGCGCTGCTGGATTTGATCGCGTTATCGGCTTTGACATGGGCGGAACTTCTACCGATGTCTCGCATTACGCGGGCGAGTTCGAGCGTGCGTTTGACACCCTGGTGGCGGGGGTGCGCATGCGCGCTCCAATGATGAGTATCCATACGGTGGCGGCTGGCGGCGGCTCGATTCTTCATTTTGACGGCGCGCGACTGCGGGTGGGGCCCGATTCGGCGGGCGCCAACCCCGGGCCGGCGTGCTACCGCCGGGGCGGGCCGCTTACAGTGACCGACGCCAATGTGATGCTCGGCCGCATTCAGGCAGCCCATTTCCCCGCCGTATTTGGCCCCAGCGCCAATCAGCCACTCGACGTGGGAGTGGTTCGAGAGAAGTTCGCGAAGCTGGCTGCGGAAGTGTCACAGGCCACGGGGCACAGCCGGTCACCCGAATCGCTGGCCCAGGGTTTCATCGATATTGCGGTGGCCAACATGGCCAACGCCATCAAGAAGATCTCGGTTCAGCGCGGCTACGACATCACGCGCTACACGCTCACCACCTTCGGCGGTGCAGGCGGGCAACATGCCTGTCGGGTGGCAGATGCCCTGGCCATGCCGCGCGTGTTGATTCATCCGCTTGCGGGCGTGCTGTCAGCCTTTGGAATGGGCCTTGCGGAAACCACCGCCATGCGTGAGCGGTCGATCGAGGCGCGGCTTGATGGTGCGGGGCAGGCGGCAGCGGAGCGCGCGCTCAACGAACTTGCCCGGATCGCTGTCGATGACCTGGTGGCACAGGGATCCGATTCCGCCTCGATCAAGGTGAGACGCCGGCTTCAGCTTCGCTACGAGGGAACCGATACCTCGCTGCCGGTCGACTGGGCCGATACGGCTGCCATGATTACCTCGTTTGAAGCCTCGTATCGGCAGCGGTTTTCGTTTCTTCTCGAGGGCCGGGCGCTGGTGGTGGAATCGGCCGTGGTGGAGGCCGCCTCGATGTCGGCATCGGGTGGCAGTGCTGCGGGGGCGATACCGAGCGGGCCCGATCCCCTGGCGGGTGTTGCGCTGGATTCAGAAGAGACCGTGCACGCTTTTGTGGGCAGTGCCTGGAGCGATATTCCGCTGGTTCGCCGCGAGGCCATGCGCCCCCAACAGGTGCTCAAAGGGCCGGCTGTGATTGCCGAAGCAAACGCCACCACGTTTGTCGATCAGGGTTGGCGCGCGCAGGTCACCGCCTCTGGTGATCTGGTCCTCGAGCGCTTTGAGCCAAGACCGCAAGCGTCTGCGATCGGCACCCGGGTCGATCCCGTGATGCTTGAAATCTTCAACAACCTTTTCATGTCGATTGCCGAGCAGATGGGCTATCGGCTGCAGAACACCGCGCACTCGGTGAATATCAAGGAGCGGCTGGATTTTTCATGTGCAGTGTTCGACCGGACCGGGCGGCTGGTGGCGAACGCTCCGCACATGCCGGTCCACCTCGGTTCGATGGGAGCGAGCGTCCGCGCCGTGATCAACGCCAATGAAGGCCAGATGCGGCCCGGTGACGCGTTTGTCTTGAACGATCCGTACGCGGGCGGCACCCACCTTCCCGACATCACCGTGATTACGCCGGTGTTTGATGAGGACGAGCGCGAGATTCTGTTTTTCACCGGGTCGCGCGGCCACCATGCGGATGTAGGCGGCACCACGCCCGGCTCCATGCCACCCGACAGTGCGCACATCGATGAAGAGGGTGTACTGCTTACCAATGTGAAGCTGGTGGATGGCGGACGAATCAACGAGCAGGTCATGCGTGCGCTCCTGTCTGGCGCGCGATATCCGGCCCGCAACATCGAACAGAATCTTGCCGATCTTCGAGCCCAGATCGCAGCCAATGAAAAGGGGCGTGAGGAGCTCCTGCGGATGGTTCGGCATTTTGGCCTTGAGACGGTGCTTGCCTACATGGGACATGTGCAGGACAACGCCGAGGAGTCGGTGCGGCGTGTGATCGGCGCACTTCGAAACGGCCACTACGAACTGCCGATGGATAACGGCGCAAAAATTTGCGTGCGAATCGATGTGGATCGCGAGCATCGATCGGCACGCATCGATTTCACCGGCACCTCGCCGCAACAGCCCAACAACTTCAATGCACCGCGTGCGGTCACCATGGCGGCCGTGCTGTATGTGTTTCGCACGCTGGTCAACGACGATATTCCCATGAACGAGGGCTGCCTCAAGCCGCTCGACGTGGTGGTGCCCGAGGGGTGTCTGCTCAATCCCCGGCATCCGGCTGCGGTGGTGGCGGGGAATGTAGAAACCTCCATGTGCATCACCAATGCGCTGTATGGCGCTCTGGGCGTCATGGCGGCGAGTCAGTGCACGATGAACAACTTCACTTTCGGCAACCGCCGTCATCAGTACTACGAAACGATTTCAGGCGGCTCCGGTGCCGGGGGGGTCTTTGATGCAGAAGGTGAACTGGTGGGCGGCTTTGATGGCACCTCGGTCGTGCAGACGCACATGACGAACTCCCGAATCACCGACCCCGAGGTGCTCGAGCTTCGGTTTCCTGTCCGGCTTGAGAGCTATACGATCCGCGCAGGGTCGGGCGGCGCCGGACGCTGGCGAGGCGGCGACGGTGGAATACGCCGTATCCGTTTCCTCGAGCCCATGACCGCATCCATTCTGTCGAACGGCCGCATCTACCCTGCCTTTGGCGCTGCGGGCGGCGCGCCAGGTCTTCCCGGCCACAATCGTGTAGAGCGCGCAAGCGGGGCCATCGAGGAACTCGGGCACGCCGACGGCGCTGATCTGCTCGCCGGTGACGTCTTTGTAATCGAGACTCCCGGTGGGGGTGGATTCGGTTCTCCCCCTTGAAACTGGGATAATCGCGCTTTTACCCGCGGCGACATGACCTCCTTTCTCACCGTCGCCGGACCCTCGGCCCTAACGGGGTTTCGGCATCAGCGCGCATTCGATTCGCTCAAGCGCATCGAACCCAGGCTCACCTCGCTGGAAAGCCGGTTTGTCCACTTTCTGTCGCTGGAGCATTCGGCCGACGCAGCCAGCCGCGAGAGATTGATCGGTCTTCTCGGCTGCCAGGAGCCCGCCAGCTTCGCCGAGGGTGGGGCATCACTTTTCGTCATTCCCCGTCTTGGAACCGTCTCCCCCTGGTCCAGCAAGGCAACCGACATCGCTCACAACTGCGGCATGAGCTGGGTGAGGCGGGTGGAGCGCGGTATCGAATACCGGATACGGCTGCGTGGTCGTCTGCTGGGAGGGCGGTTCGGCACGGGCGAACGTCCGGATGCCGATGTTCTCGCGCACATGGGAGCCGCCCTTCACGACCGAATGACTGAAAGCGTGCTGCTGGAATCTCCTTCGCCCGAGCGCCTGTTTGCCGCCGTGCCTGGGCGTCCGTTGCAGCGAATCCCGCTGATCTCCGAGGGCAGGCTTGCGTTGGTCAATGCCAACCGGGAACTGGGCCTGGCACTGTCCGACGACGAGATCGATTACCTCGCCAGCGCGTTTCAGCAGGCGGGGCGTGATCCTTCAGATGTTGAACTCATGATGTTCGCGCAGGCCAACTCCGAGCACTGCCGCCACAAGATCTTCAATGCCAGCTGGACCGTTGATGGTGCTCCCGCTCCGGGCTCTCTGTTCGACATGATCCGCAGCACCCATCAGGCCAATCCGCGCGGCACGATCGTGGCCTATTCCGACAACTCGGCGGTGCTGGAGGGGTCCGAGGCGAACCGTTTTTTTGCAGCGCCGGAGCCAGCCAGCCAACTGCCACGCTACCGCTCGCACGCCGGGCTGGTGCACAGCCTTCTGAAGGTGGAGACCCACAACCATCCCACCGCCATCTCGCCCTTTCCTGGTGCCTCCACCGGTGCGGGTGGAGAAATTCGTGATGAGGGCGCCACGGGTCGCGGTGCCCGCCCGCGGTTTGGCCTGACTGGCTTCACGGTGTCGGACCTCATGATTCCCGATGCCGTCGCGCCTTGGGAATCGGCGCAGGATGTTCTCGCCCCCCTCGCATCCCGCCAAGCGCAGCCACCCTATGGTGCGCCGGCGCGAATCGCCAGCGCGCTCGACATCATGATCGAGGGACCGCTTGGCGGCGCAGCCTTCAACAATGAATTTGGCCGGCCCAATCTGCTGGGCTATTTCAGGACCTATCAGCAGAATGTGGGCGGCGTTGTGCGGGGCTATCACAAGCCAATCATGATCGCAGGCGGCGTGGGAAGCATAGCCGCTGCCCACACCGACAAGCATGCCCTGCCTGTGGGTACGCTCCTGATCCAGCTGGGCGGTCCCGGCATGCGGATCGGCCTCGGCGGTGGCGCGGCGTCAAGCATGAATGCGGGCGCCAACACTGCCGAGCTTGACTTTGACTCCGTGCAACGTGGCAACGCTGAAATCGAACGTCGGGCGCAGGAAGTGCTCGACCGCTGCTGGTCGCTCGGCCCAGGCAACCCCATTCTGTCGATCCATGACGTTGGCGCTGGTGGGCTGTCCAATGCGTTTCCGGAAATCGTGCATGGCGCCGGTCGTTCGGCCCGCTTCGATCTCGCGCAGGTGCCAGTGCTTGAGTCGGGCATGTCACCGGCCGAGGTCTGGTGCAATGAATCACAGGAGCGATACGTGCTCGCGCTGGCACCGGCCGACCTGCCCGGCTTCGAGGCGTTGTGTCTGCGCGAACGTTGCCCGTTTTCGGTGGTCGGCACGGTCACTGACGACGGGCAGTTGATTGTCGAGGCTTCTGACGGCACTCGTCCGGTCGACATGCCGATCGATGTTCTGCTTGGCAAGCCTCCGCGCATGCATCGCGAGGCGCAGCGCCGCGCGCGGCAACTTGCGCCACTTGACCTGGTTGGCTTCGAGCTGGCCGAGGTGGCTGCGCGGGTGCTTCGCATGCCGGCCGTGGCGAGCAAATCATTCCTGATCACCATTGGCGATCGGTCCGTGGGTGGCCTCAGCGCCCGGGACCAGATGGTGGGCCCCTGGCAGGTGCCGGTTGCCGACTGTGCGGTGGGCCTGGTTGATTTTTCTGGCTATCGCGGCGATGCGCTTGCAATCGGCGAGCGGTCGCCGGTGGCGGTCATCGACCCAGCGGCAGCGTCCCGCCTTGCTGTGGCAGAAGCCGTTACCAATATCGCGCCTGCGCTCGTGGGCTCCATCGACCGGGTGAAGCTGTCTGCTAACTGGATGGCAGCATGCGGGCCCGCCGATGAGGATGCCGACCTTCGCGATGCCGTCGACGCTGCTGCTGCGCTTTGCCGCACTCTCGGCATTGCAATTCCGGTCGGCAAGGATTCGCTCTCGATGCGAACCGTGTGGCAAGACACGCAAACCGGTGAGGAGCGACGCGTGAGCGCGCCGGTGTCCCTGGTGGTGACCGCATTCGCGCCGGTTGCCGACGCTCGCCGTGTGCTCACTCCGCAACTGGCCGCTGAACCCGGCAGTGTCCTGATCCTGATTGATCTTGGGGGAGGGCGTCATCGGATGGGCGGTTCCGTCCTTGCCCAGGCCACCCAGCAACTTGGGGACGAGTGCCCCGATCTCGATGACCCGGAGAGCCTCGCCCGGTTCGTGTCAGTGATCGACAACCTGGGCAACAGCGGACAGATCCTCTCGTACCACGATCGATCCGACGGGGGGCTGTTTGTCACCCTTTGCGAGATGGCGTTCGCGGGTCGATGCGGTCTTGCGCTCAACCTCGACCTGCTCACCATTGACCCGTACTCGGCCGACTGGGGCGACTTCAAGATTCGGCCCGAGCAGGTCTCGGTTCAACGCAATGAGCTCACGCTCAAGGCATTGTTCAACGAAGAGCTGGGGGCAGTCATTCAGGTTCGGGCCGCCGACCGTGACACTGTCATGGGGGTATTGCGAGCGGCTGGCCTGTCGCGCCATGCGCATGTCATCGGCAAGGTCTCCAGTGGTGATGCGCTCGAGTTTCATCGCGACGGCCGGTGTATCTGGAGCGAATCGCGCGCCGAGCTTCAAAAGATCTGGAACGAGACGAGCTTCAGGATCGCGTCGCGACGCGATGACCCGGAGTGCGCAACTGAGGAGTTTGAGCGAGCGGGCGACCCAGCGCGCGCAGGGCTTTCAGTGGCCCTCAGCTTCAACCCCGCCGAAGATCCTGCTGCGCCCTTCATCGCAACGGGCGCCCGGCCGCGTCTGGCTGTGCTGCGCGAGCAGGGGGTGAACAGTCACGTCGAAATGGCTGCGGCCTTTGATCGCGCCGGATTCGATGCTTTCGATGTCCACATGACAGACCTGATCGCAGGGCGGGTCAGCCTGTCGTCGTTCAATGCGCTGGTCGCCTGTGGGGGGTTCTCGTACGGCGATGTGCTTGGCGCCGGCAGCGGCTGGGCGCGGAGCATTCTCTTTAACGAAGCGGTGCTTGGTGATTTCCAGGCCTTTTTCGAGCGTGGCAGCACGCTCTCGCTCGGCGTATGCAACGGCTGCCAGATGATGGCGCAGCTCAAATCCATCATCCCTGGTGCAGCGGCCTGGCCCAGGTTTCTGCGCAACCGCTCCGAGCAGTTTGAAGCACGGTTCGCCATGGTCGAGGTGCTGGAATCGCCCTCGGTTCTTTTTGCTGGCATGGTCGGGAGCCGCGCCCCAATCGTGGTGTCACATGGCGAGGGCAGGGCGGTATTCGATGCCGACGCCGATGCGCGGACGGCGCTCGCGCCGCTCCGGTTTGTGGACGACGATGGCACTGCAGCCGTCCGCTATCCGGCCAACCCGAACGGCTCGCCGGGCGGGCTCACTGCGTTCACGTCAGCAGACGGCCGTTCGACGATCATGATGCCGCATCCTGAGCGGGTGTTCCGCTCGGTTCAGATGAGCTGGCGCCCGGAGGGCCTGGGCGAAGACTCACCCTGGATGCGCCTGTTCAGAAACGCGCGGGTGTGGCTGGAATAACCGGAGCTTCAAGGCATGTCAGAGTTGTCAATCAACACCCATCCGCCCGTTCTGCGGACCCTGGCCGAATTTCCCGCAGCCACCGTGTATGAGGCGCTTGGCAAGTGCGGCGGCATGTCGCCCGATGTTCGTCCCATGATTCCGCGTTCGCGGCTGTGTGGGCCTGCCTTTACCGTTCGAACCCTGGGTTGCGAAAGCGCGGCCGTACTCCACGCGATCGAGCAAGCACCTCAAGGCTCGGTGCTGGTCATTGATACCGGCGGTCGTGGCACGTCGGCGATATGGGGAGGCAGCTCAACCCTGGCAGCAGTTACCCGCGGGCTGAAGGGTCTGGTCACCAATGGCCTCATACGCGATCTCGATGAGATCGAAGACCTGAAATTTCCCGTCTACGCGGCTGGCACAACCGTCAGCGGCACACTCAAGTCGCACCCGGGATGGATCGGTGAGGCGGTTGTGGTGGGGGGTGTAATGGTTCACCCAGGCGACATCATTCTCGGTGACTCGGATGGGGTCGTGGTCGTTCCGGCTGCCCTCGTCACCCAGGCAGTCGATGCCGCATCGGCCCAGCGCACCAAGGAGCTGGCCCGCGACGCACGCCTCCGTGCAGGCGAGCCCATCACCGTCGTGCTGGGCCTTCGCGCAGGATGAGCGCGAGTCGGGTTACGCCGACGGAATGAAGTCCGGATCGTCCTGGTGTTTGCGTTCGAACTGAATGAAGGTGTAGTAACCGCAGCGTGAGCCGTTGGGATACTCGCGACACACCGCGGGCCGCGCCTCATAAATGGTGCATCTGCGCTCGTCGGTATCGAAGAAACGGCAGATTGAACCGTAGACCGTGTCTTTCTGATGGCGCAGGATGCGCTCGGGCTTTCCCTCATCGTTGTAGATGCGTGTGTAACGACGTGCGGCCACTTCGGTGGATACGCCGAAGTGCCGCGCGAGACGCTCGAGATCTCGCTTCTTCACTTCGATTCTCGGGTAACTGCAGCAGTAGCCGGGGCACTTCGAACAATCGTATTGAATTTTTGGGGCGGGGGCGCTCATGCGATCAACCAGGCTGAGGGTGATGAAAGGCTGGGGAAGCAGCGGTGGTGAGTTTTAGGGCGGGTGAGCTTCGCAGTTTAGCGCGTCGTCACGCGCCTGCCTGAGCGTCGGAGTGCCTGACGCAGTCCACGAGCGGGGTCGATTGCTGCGAGCAGATCGCGTTCCAGTGCTGAGGGCGCGCCATCGAGCGCCCCTGCGATGACTTCAGCGGCGAGCGTGCTCCACAGGAGCCCCCGCGAACCCAGCCCACGTACGCAATAGAGCCCTGCGAGCCGGGGAAGCGGCAAGCGCTCATTTTTCAGTAACGCCTCGCGCCGCTCCCATGCCAAGGCCTCGTCCGGCATCTCGCCAACGAGGGGCAGACGATCGGGCGCAGTCCAGCGAAAGCCCACCACGCCTGAACGTGAGGCGGCGATCAGGCTGTCGTGGGCGGCTCCCAGGCAGGCAGCGAGCCGTCGCGCGTTGCTGCGATCCGATTCGGCGTCAGGTTCAATTGCATCATGATCGTCGTAGGTCGAGCCCACCAGCGCCTGTCCGCCAAACGGCACGGCGTAAGCCGCCCCGCCCAGGACCGTGCGAAGCCCCGAAATCCGCGGATGATGAATCCAAGAGGTTTGTCCACGAACGCGCCTTAAGGGCAGGGATTGGAGCGGTGGCAGAGCCATTTGGGTGGATGCATCGCAGAGCACCACCACAGGCGCCTGCGCGAGCACCTGCCCGCTTCCATCTGCCACCCGCCAATTCGACTCACCCGGCACCCGCTGAACCGATGCCACGTCGCAGCCACCCCGCCAGGTAAGCGCGTCTCCCGCTTCGGCGAGGAGTGCCGGAATCCGAAGACTGGTTTGCGCCACCATTGAGCCTGGCATCCAGATGCCACCCGTGGGGAGCGAACACCCTGCGATGTCGCTCGCCTCGGTGGCGGTTACACCGCACGCGAACTGCGTCGGAAAACCGAGGGTGGCCAGCGTGCGCTGCTGGCGATCAAAAGCCTCGCCGCTGTCGGCCACCGCCAGTCGACCGAGGCCAAGAAGTCCCGCAGTCGGGCTCGGATTGCGAAGAAGCAGCGCCGCGCGCGACAGGCGTGCGAGCAGGTTGTCGTCTGGCGACAGGTGAATGTGGTCGGCGAGCAGGGGCTGGCCGCTACCCTCGCGTGCGTGCAAAGGCTGTCGATCCAGCAGCATCACCTGCCAGCCATCCTGAACCAGACGGGCCGCCATCGTCACGCCGGCGAGCCCAGCGCCAACCACCACCGCCTGTCGCGAGTCCCAGCTCGGAGGAAGGGGCGGCGGCAACCAGGTCTTCCAGCGTGGCGCATATCGGGCATTGATCCGCTCGCGCTTTCCACCAAAGCCTTCCACCCGTTCAACCTCGAAGCCGGCCTGCACCAGACCATGTCGAACTGCCGCTGCTGCGGTGTAGGTGGCGAGTCGAGCGTCGGGCGCAGCGAGCCGTGCAACCTGACGCAGCACCGGTTCCTCCCAGGCAGACGGATTGCGTTGCGGCGCAAATCCGTCGAGGAAGATCGTATCTGCACGCAGCGCGAGTCGGGGCAGCAGTCGTGCAGCGTCTCCAAACGCGAGGGTGAGCCGAAGCCGCCCACCCGCCAGCGTCAGGCGGTGCAGGCCCGGTAGTGCAAGCGGCCAGCGTGCTGCGAGTTCACGCAGCAGCGGTTCGCCCGCCACCCCGAAGGCCTCGTGCGCGGCAAGGAGATCGCTGCGGGCGAGGGGGTGCGCCTCGATCGAAACATAGTCGAGACGCCCGGCAGGATGCGCATGCAGGTGAAATGCGCGGTAAGCCGCGACAAGGTTGAGGCCCACCCCAAACCCGATCTCAAGGACGCACGCGCGCTGCGCGCCAGACCATCGCTCGGGCAGCCTGCACCCTTGGGCGAATACTGCTTCCGATTCAGCCATGGCACCGGCCCGGCTGCGATAGACATCGCCAAACAAGCCGCTGACAGGCGCGCCGGTCTCATCAAACTGAAGCGGCGGGTGTTCCAGCCTTGGCATGGTGAAGCGCGATGCCTCCGGGGCCGTGGGTCAACCCACCGGGATAGGCGCCGCGGCCCGCTCCTGCATCACTCTGGGCACGGGTCGCGTGTTCATCATCATCTGTGCGATGCCAGCGGTGAGCCCGATGATGACAGCGATCCGCCAAGCCCACTCGTAGGAGCCCAGCGTTGAATAGATCAGGCCGCCGCCCCAGGCGCCTAGAAATGAGCCCGCCTGGTGGCTCAGAAAGGCAACGCCGGTGAGCGTCGCCACATAACGAATCCCGAACAGATGAATGACCAGACCATTCATAAGGGGAACCACGCCCAGCCAGATCGCTCCCATCCCTGCGGCAAACAGCAGCGTGGAGATGGGGGTGGGCGGGAACAGGAAATAGGCCGTGATCAAGAGCGAGCGGGCAACATAGATGCCGCCCAGCAGCAGGTGTCGGGGCAGGCGGTCGCCAAGCCACCCGAACAGGATTGACCCCAGCGCATTGAATAGACCGATCAGGGCGAGCGCAGTCGCGGTAACACCAGGTTCGATGCCACACAAATCCAGGTAAGTGGGGAGATGGGTCGTGAGGAAAACCAGTTGCAGCCCGCACACAAAAAACGCTGCCGCCATCACCAGATAGCCGCGATGCGAGGTGGCTTCACGCAGGGCCTCGCCCACCGATTGCTGCATGCCGGCCGAGGACGTGGTGCGGCTGACGCGGTCAACGCCACCCGCCATCAGAGCGGCTGGAATCATGACGCAGGCCAGCGCCACGAAGGCTGCCATCGCAGTCTGCCAACCGGCCGTGCTGATCAGCCCTTGGGCCAGGGGAGAAGTAAAGACCAGGCCCAGCGAACCTGCCGCTGAGACCGCGCCCATTGCGAAGCTTTGCCTGGCCGGCGAGACGGCGCGTGAAGTGATCGCCATGCTGAGGTTTGAACCCGTGCAGGCGAGCGCGACACCAATCAGTACGCCGATTCCGAGCGTCAGCAACAGGGGAGACGTCGCGAAGATGCTGATGAGGAGCCCCAGCGCATAGCAAAGCGCACCGCCTGCGGCAACCCAGCGCGCGCCAAAGCGGTCGACCAGTGCGCCAGTGAAGGGCTGCGTGAAACCCCAAACCATGTTCTGAACCGCGACCGCCAGCGAAAAATCGGCTGTGGTGATTCCGATGGTTCGAATCATTTCGGGCTGAAACAGACCGAGACTCTGTCGCATGCCGAGAGCCAGCGTGAGCATGGTGGCCGCGCCAATCAGAATGGCTGACTGGGCGCGCGGCGCGAGCGATTCGGTTCGCATGGCGCAAAGTTTACCCCTGTCGTTCGAATACACTGAGCCGGTGACTTTCAAATCCAGACTATCGCGTGGCTCTTCTGCAGCGCTTGCGGGTGTTGCCACGGTTGCGTTGCATGCGCTCTTCGTGGGTTGGGTGATACACGCCGGCGACCCGCAGAAGCCCTTGCCGGCGCCGTCTCCGATTCGAATCGAGATGCTTCCCGCGTCCGCCGCACGGCTTGATCCGGCAACCCCGACGTCGCCCTCGGCGGCACGCCCGCCTCAACCCGGCGCGGAACGCCAGAGCCTGAAGGAACAGCCCGCGCGGTCTGCCACTGCCAGCGCGGTGGGTTCGGTTCGCGCTACCCCGCTTGCCCAGACAGCGCCGCCGTCGACCGCTGCACCAGCCCCGCCGGCGACGTCGTCCAGCTCCGTCGCAGCAATCGAGGCCGACGAATTCAGCCCACAGTCGTCGAGCGGGAGGGACTTTGAGCCTGCCGACAGTCACGCAGACCATCAGGCCGCCAGAGCGAGCGAGCCCGCCGGGCAGGTTGACGATCGTGCGGCGCCGCACGCGACCGATGCCATCGAGCTCGCCAGCCAGAATGAACATTCGCAGCCGTCAACCACCGAACCAGCGGTGACGGCGAGAGCCGATCCTGCTGCTCCCCAACGCCAACCGTCTCCGTCAGTAACGGGACGCTGGCGCTATCAGGTTTTTTACGGCGACTACGTTGCGAACAATCAGGTGGCGACACTCGACTATGTGCTGAACATCCAGAGCGAACGGTACCGTCTGCATACGGAAGGCCATGCGGTCGGGCTGCTGGCGCTTTTTTATCGTGGATTTTTCAACCAGGTGAGCGAGGGTGTGTTCGATGCCGCGGGTTTTCGCAGTGAGCGCTATGAGGAGCGGCGTGGCGACCGGCCGCCGCGCATCGTGCGGATGGAAAGTGCAAACAACACCCGAGTCGTACGCTTTGAAGATGGCCGGAGCGAGATCACATCGGCACTGGCCCAGGACCGGCTGTCGCTGGCCGCGCAACTGGCCTGGGCTGCCGCCCAGCGGTCCGACGGCCTTCGCGAAAAGGAATTCACGATTCCGTTGATCGGGGTCTCGTCAGTGCGGCTATTGCGTTTTCAGGTGACCCCCGCACAAATTCTGGAAGTTGCGGGGGGAGTCCGGCAGCTCACCCGGCTCCGTTCTGAGGATGGCGACGGAGAGCGCCCGGGAAGCGTTGAAATCTGGCTCTCGGAGTCGGGCGACCTGATGCCAATCCGGATTCGGCTTGAGGACCGAAACGGTCATGTCCTCGATCAATTGATTGGAAGCGATTAAACGCCGGCCGCGGGCAGCACAGTGCCCTCGCAGTGACCGAATCCAATGCTTCTGAATCCTTCTCGCTCGGCACGGGCTCGAAAAATCACCGTGTCGCCATCAGCGAGAAAGGTACGCTCCTCGCCGCCCGGAAGCATGATCGGGCGCTTGCCACCCTGGGTGAGTTCGATGAGTGCACCGGACTCGCCGGCGCCAGGTCCCGATTGCGTGCCGCTACCAATCAGGTCGCCCGCGCAGAGGTTGCAGCCATTGATGGTGTGATGCGCAATCATCTGCCCAACAGTCCAGTAGTTGTGCCTGAAATTGGTCTTCGATAGCCGATGTGGGGGCTGTCCGGCCTGGGTCATGGCATCGGTGCGCAACCAGGCCTCGAGCCCGATATCGATTGCACCACGCTCGCGGTTCAGGGTTGATTCGAGGTAGTAAACGGGCTGCGGATCGGCCGAATCACGGTGCCATGACGAACGGAAAGGCTCGAGCGCCTCCATGGTGACGACCCACGGCGATACGGTGGTTGCGAAATTTTTGGAAAGCAGCGGCCCCAGCGGCTGGTATTCCCAGGCTTGAATGTCACGCGCCGACCAATCGTTCAACAGCCCCAGACCGAACACATGCTGGTTTGCCTGGTCGAGCCCGATTGGGCTGCCGAGCGAATTTCCGGTACCAATCCAGATGGCAAGCTCGAGCTCGTAATCGAGACGGCGGGTGGCGGCAACAATAGGCGACGATTCGCCTGGCGGCATGACTTGCCCTTTGGGTCGAAGGAAGCGCTGACCACTCACGCCGATCGATGACACCCGCGCGTGATAACCGCAGGGCAGCCATTTGAAGTTGGGCATCAATGGATTGTCGGGCCGGAACAGCCGTCCGACATTGAGTGCGTGATCCAGCGACGTATACATGTCGGTGAAATCGCCGATCTGAGCGGGCACCGCGAACTCGGCCTCTGCGATCGGAATCAGCGCAGGCGCGAGGTGCGTGTGGTGGGGCGAACCTTGCCGCAGCCCACGTGACAACGCCTGACGAAGCGCGCTCCAGTGGCGGGGCCCGAGTGTCATCAGGCGATTGAGGGAAGGGCTGTCGCAAGCGGCAGCCGCCTCGCGTTCGGTAGTGCTGAGGTCGGCCATCCCGAGCAGCCGGGTAACCGGCAGGATCTGATCGCCAATCGCCACGCCGATCTGATGCGCGACACCAGAACCCTTCCTGCGAAACGCGCCGTAGGGCAGGTTCTGAACTGGGAATTCACTGTCCGCTTCATTGGCTGAGGGTACCCAGCTGAGGAGGGAAGCCTGGTGCGTATCGTTCAGCATGATTGTCGGGCGCCTATTTGAACCTGTAGAAATCGCGATTGAGGACGGCCGCCACCGCGGTCACTTCCTCGGGGAACAGCTGCAACTTGAGTTCGGTATTGCACTGCTCCACCATCCCGCGCAGGAACCCTGCAGTGTTGATGCGGCCTTGAGGCCGGTAGATCGACGTACCGTCGCCACCGAATTTCTGAATGTGACACGCCGTGCAACGATTTTCAGCAATCAGCTTTTCACCGAGCGCGATATCGGCGTCTCGAAAAATCGACGCGTCTTGCTGGGCCGTTGCCAGCCCTGAGGCGAGGAACAGTCCTGCGGCGACAAGCAGACCGCCCAGGTTTGCGTACGTCCTGCAACCCGCTCTGCTGACACGCGAGCCTGCCGGGCCCGGCGAGGCTGCCTCAACTGAAAGATCACGCATGCGACGCTCCGAATTCAATGAACGCGTCTATTGTAAGAGGCTGTAAGCCCTGTAAGGCAGGACATGGCTATCACGCTTGAGGTGAGAGGCCGTTTGCTAAAGTCTCGCCTGGCTCGGCGCCTTTCAGGGAATCTCCATGACTCATCGGCTTTCCGTCACCCGTTACCTGTGCACGGGCCTGGCGTTTCTCTTGTTCGCGGTCTTCGCTCACGCCAGCGACCGCCACGATCATCGTGCACGCGCAAACGCGTCGCCTGCGCCACGCGCACATGCAACCCCAGCGCGTCCGCAGCCAGTGCTGGCTGTACGGCCAGTTACCCAACCCGGATTGATCCCTGCTGTTCACGGCCCCGCTCCGCATCGTCGGGTGCACGGCACGTCGGTGCGGGTCTGGGTGGGCCCGCCGCCGTTGTATTACGCGCCAAGCCCCTATTGGGCGTACCCACCTTATGTTTATCGTCCTGCGCCCCCGGTGGTGGTGGTGCCGGCGGCGCCTCCGCCGATCTATGTCGAGCGGGGTGGTTCCCCTTCGCCTGTAGAAATGCCAAGGGCAGGGTATTGGTACTGGTGCGAGAGCCGAGCCGCCTATCATCCCAGTGCGCCCGACTGTCCTGAAGGGTGGATTGCCGTCTCGCCGCAACCATCAGGTACCCAGTAGTGTCCTGACCGCTGCTGCTTTCCCGGCAGCCGATCACGGCCTCAGGCAGTCGTTCTTATTTCCCGGAGCCTGTTCATGCAAATCCAGAAATCTGTCATTCGTACCCCTCACCCTTGGCTTCGCTGGTCGGCCCTGGCCGCCACCGTGCTTGCACTCAGCGCCTGCGCGACCGCACCGACCGGGCCATCGATGCTGGTGCTTCCCGGAAGTGGCAAAAGCTTCGACACCTTCCGGTTTGATGATTTCGAGTGCCGCAATTTCGCCACCGCACAGGCCAACACCCAGGGGGCCGACCAGGCGCGCCAGGACAGCTTGCTTCGCGGTGCGGCGATAGGCACCGTGGTGGGCGCGATTGCGGGCGCCGCAATCGACGGCTCGCGCGGCGCAGGGGTGGGCGCCGGCACCGGCCTTCTGATCGGTACCGCGAGCGGCGCATCGAGCGGTTCGGGCGATTCCTTTTCCGTTCAGCGACGCTACGACCACGCCTATGTCCAATGCATGTACGCCAAGGGTCACCGCGTTCCTGTCGATGGCCGGCTGAGTGAGCAGGTCGGGCAGCGCCCGGCCGCTGCGTCACCCGCGGCCACTCCGCCGCCACCCCCGGCAGGTTCGCCGCCACCGCCACCGGCTGGCGTCATCCGCTAAATCAACACCGGTTCCGGGCCCGGTTTGCGGGCTTTGTCGATTCCAGCTAGCGTAGCGGGTTGGCCGTTCGGCCCCCGCCGGTCGGCCCACATTCTGTTGATGGGGTGCTTACATGATGTTCACGCAATTGCGCAACGCGTTGATTCTGGGGGCAGGGCTCGCGTGCTCGGCCACCTCATGGGCTTCGGGCGAGCCACAGGGCGCCCATCATCCGTCCTTGAAACTCTCCACGGGCGTATTCCACTGCGATCTCAATCGGCGGGTCGAGATCCGGCAGGTGGCAGAAGACCGTCGGTCGGCGATCGTCTACTGGGAGCGTCGCAACTACACCATGCAGCTGGTTGCCACTCAAACCGGGGCACTCCGCCTCGAAGACAAGGCCAGCGGGCTCACCTGGATCAGCATTCCGGGTAAGTCCATGCTGCTCGACACCAAGCAGGGCAGGCAGCTCGCGAACGAATGCCGCGCCTGACCCTGCGTTGAACGCCCATGACTCCTGAAGCCAGTCAGCCGGCCGCACGATCGCTCGAGTATCCGTTTTCATCGAAACCAGCACTCGGCGAAACCCTCGAGGTGGCACCCGGCGTCCTCTGGATCCGGATGACGCTGCCATACACCCTCAACCACATCAACCTGTGGGCGCTTGAAGACGGGGATGGTTGGGCCATTGTTGATACGGGCGTCCGGGACAAGGAAACCACCGACGCCTGGCGGAAGATTTTTGCCAACGGCTTTGGCGGCCGCCCGGTTACGCGGGTATTCGTCACGCACATGCACCCCGACCATGTGGGCATGGCCGGATGGCTCGTGCGACGGTTTTCCTGCCGCCTCTGGATGACCCGTGCGGAATACCTCACCTGTCGGGTGCTGGTGGCTGACACGGGCCGCGAGGCGCCAACCGAGGGGGTGTCGTTCTACCGCAGGGCAGGGTGGACCGACGATCAGCTGGAAACCTATCGCACGCGATTCGGGAGCTTCGGGAAGTCGGTCTACGCACTGCCAGACAATTTTCGTCGACTGCACGACGGCGAAGTGCTTACCATCGGCGAGCGGCAGTGGGAAGTGGTGATCGGCAACGGCCATTCACCCGAGCACGCCTGCCTGGTTTGCCACGAATCCGGGTTGTTGATTTCCGGCGATCAGGTCCTGCCGCGTATCTCATCGAATGTTTCGGTGTTTCCCACCGAGCCTGACGCAGATCCCCTCGGTGACTGGCTCGCCTCGATCGAGCGCCTTCGGCAGCGAATTTCACCCGATGTACTGGTGCTGCCAGCCCATAACGAACCGTTCCGGGGCCTGCACCAGCGGCTCAACCACTTGGAGCGCACGCACCTCGAGTCGCTCGATCAGCTGGAACAGGCGATTGGTCGCCGTTCCAGGGCGGTTGATGTGTTTGCAGCGCTGTTCGCCCGCGCGATCGACGGCGACGATGCGCAATTGGTTTCCATGGCAACCGGCGAAAGTCTCGCCCATCTGAATCGGCTGCTCCACGCCGGGCGTGCCCGCGTGGAGGACGATGGGCAGGGCGTCGCCTGGTATTCGCGGGTCGGCGCCTGAGCGAGCTGAAATTTCCCGCTCACCCGATCATTACTTAATTTTACATAATACAAATTATACGAACTAGCGGATCTGGGTCGCGGGGATCTGGGTCGCGGCATCCAGGCTCCGCCCGGGACGGTCGTCCTGGAGCTGGCCGTCGCGGAACATGATCACCCGATTGGCAAACGCCGCAACGTCGGCTTCGTGCGTCACAAAAAGCACCGTCTGGCCGCGACGATTGAGACCTTGAAGGAGCGCCATGACCTCCAGCGAGGTTCGCGAATCCAGCGCACCAGTGGGTTCGTCGGCGAGTACGATTTGCGGATCGTTGATCAGGGCTCGCGCAATCGCAACACGCTGCTGCTGCCCGCCCGATAACTGCGCCGGGGTGTGGTGCTGCCGGTCGCTGAGACCCACGTCGTCCAGTGCGCGCCGAGCGCGTTCCAGTCGTTCACGCTTGCCTATGCCGGCGTAGACCAGCGGCATGGCAACGTTCTCGAGCGCACTGGCGCGGCCAAGCAGATTGAATTGCTGAAACACGAAGCCAATCCGCCGATTTCGCAAAGCCGCGAGCGCATTGCCGGACAACTGATGAACCGACTGACCCGACAGGCGGTAAATGCCACCACTGGGCGAATCGAGGCAGCCAATCAGGTTCATGAAAGTGGTCTTTCCTGAGCCAGATGGACCCATGATCGCCACAAACTCGCCGGCGTGAACGCGCAGATCAATAGGCCGCAGTGCCTGCACGTCACCCGCACCGGTTCTGTAGGTACGGGAAAGGCCCTGGAGTTCAATGACCGGAATGAGGTTCGCTTCTGGCACGCTGATCCTTCCCCGGAGGCGCTGAACCGGTAAACCCGCTAGCGGCTTGGCGCGACGGCCGGTGGATCTGCGGGAATACTGAGCGTCCGAGAGAAGAACAGCGGCTCGCTATCCCTGGGCGGCTGACTGGCTGCCGCCTCGCCGGGTGAAACCGTGGACGCTGGCGCAACCGGCCTTGATGCGGCAGGTGGAATCGGCGGAACAGGCTTGATCGCGGCGGACGGCGTTGGCGCTGGTGCTGCCGGAGCGGACGCTGCAGGCGGAGGCGGGCTGGCAGGCGCCCTGGAGGCCGGCTGGATCGGACTGGTCGCGGAGGGTGCAGACAACACAGGTGGGGCCGCCGGCTTGGGCACTGCGGACTGCGGCGACTGCGACGGCGCGACCGCCCCCGATGCGCCCTGCGCGGCGGGCTTCGCGGCCGAAGCGGTTGTCGGCTTCGCGCCGGTTGCTGCGGTGCCCCCGCCCTGCGGTGGGGCCGGCTGCGATGCCACGGCTGGACGCGAGGCACTTGCGCCCTGACCCGATACATTGGCCCCGGCAGTCGAGGGGCCGCCAGCGCTCTGTGGGCGCGCTTCGGGCGGACGCGCTTCGGGCGGGCGCGCTTCCGGC
>JBMSQB010000057.1:0-29367 GCA_049423065.1 Burkholderiaceae bacterium | reverse complement strand
AGCGCAGGCCTTGCCACCGGGCAAACCGACTCGAACGCCCGCGCGACGCGCAGCACCATCGCGTCATCGAACATCCGCCCGACAAACTGGATACCCAGTGGCAGCCCGTCTTTCGAGAGTCCGCACGGCACCGTGATCGCCGGCTGCTGGGTGAGGTTGAAGGGGTAGCTGTAGGGAGTCCAGCCCAGCATGGATTCGGCATTCATTTCGCCGCTGCCCGCGAGGCGGGCCTCGAATGCGGGGATGGCCACCGAGGGTGTGATCAGTACGTCGTAGCGCGTCATGAACTGCCGCATGAGCGAACCCAGTGTGCCGCGCTGCATCGTGAGGTCATGGACACGGGCGAGATCGATGGATTGCCCGATCTTCGCCTGCGCGGCGAAGTCGGGATCCGTGACGGCGCGCTGCGCATCGGTGAGCGAACGCCAGATCGAGGCAGCGCCCGCGAACCAGAGCCCGGTGCTGATGTGTAGCGGGTCATCGAACCCCGGGTCGACCGCCTCGATGTGTGCGCCCAGTTCCCGTAAACGCTGCACGCCGCGATCGACCGCGGCAGCCACTTCCGGGTGGAGCGTGCGCACGTAGCCCAGGGTGGGCGAATAGGCCATGCGGAGCCCCCGAATGCCATCATCGAGTCCTGCGGTGTAGTCGCGCGCATCGGGCGGCAGCGATGTCCAGTCGCGCGGATCGGGCTGCGACATCACGTTCAGCATGAGCGCTGCATCGCGCACCGACATCGTGTGCGGCCCCAGATGCGCCACGGTGCCAAAGGGCGAGAGCGGATACGCCGGTACGCGACCGAAGCTGGGCTTGAGCCCCACGTTGCCGCAGAAGGCAGCGGGGATGCGAACGCTGCCCGCGCCGTCGGTTCCAACTGCAAGCGGCCCCAGGCCGGCGGCCACAGCGGCCGCGGCGCCGCCCGAGGAACCGCCCGGCGTGCGCTCCAGATGCCAGGGGTTGCGCGTGAGGCCGCTTCGCGGCGAGTTGGTCTCGCCCTTGCAGCCATACTCGGGCGTGGTGGTCTTGCCGAGCAACACCGCACCGGCCTCGCGCAGGCGCGCGGTGACCGGCGCGTCGATGTCCCAGGGCTGCTCGGCGGCAACGGTATGACTGCCGCGCAGCGTGGGCCAGCCGCGAGTGAGGATCAGATCCTTGATCGTTGCCGGAACGCCCTCCAGCGCACCCACCGGCGTGCCCTGTTGGCGATATTGCTGCCAGGCGCGTTCGCTCGCGCGGGCGCTCGCCAGCGCCTCCTCCGGGGCGACCAGCACGAAGGCATTGAGCGAGGGATTGAGCCGCTCGATGCGGGAAAGCACCGCCTGTGTGACCTCGACCGGTGACAGCTGTCCGGCTGCGTAGGCGGCGAGCAGTTCAGACGCGGTGAATTGGCACGGATCGGTTGCGCTCGCAGGCATGGTCACTCCTCACAACGGCGCGGGCGCGGGCCCGCTCAGGGACGGGTTCGGGTCAGCGGCGACAGGTGTCGCCACGCAAGATCGCCAGGATCGGCGGCCATGGGCGCGCCTGATTTGCAGATCAGCACATGGCTTGCAATCGGCGTGAAGTCGGCGCGGAAATGGTTCGAGCTTTTCACCCCGATGACTCGCATTGCAAGCGCATCGATGCCGACCATGCCCAGCAGCACCCGGTCGAGCAGTTGCGTCTTTCCGCTCACGACTGCGATCAGCACACCATCGATCTCCAGGCAGGCGCTTGGCCCCAGGTTGACGGGGGCGCCCGTCATCATCGGGCCCCGGAGCGTGGTGCGCCCGTCGCTCAGCCGGCGGACCTTGAAGCGTCCTGCAAGGGGTGGCGGGCTCATCCCGGAATAGATCGGGACCGACCGTCCAATGGCGCGCTCAATGTACGCGCCCGTGCCGGCCTGGTGTGCAGCCAGCGCGGTCTCGGGATCAAAGAGAAGTCCAAAGGCCACCTGCCCGGGAAACGCCCGCCCCGCACCCTGGGTGATGAAGGCATGGAGCAGTCCTGTGGTGTTGCTGTCGCCGCCGGCACCTGGGTTGTCTTCGGTGTCGGCGATCACGACCGGCGCACTGGCCTGGGCTGCGAGCGCGAGCGCGCGCGCCACGCTGTCGGACGCATTCAACACGTCGGCGCGCCACTGCTCGGGCGGACTTGCCTCGGCAAAGAACGTGTCAGCGGCTGCGCTCGCAGCAGCGGGCGTATCGGCGTGCGCCCACAGTACCGGCGAGCACTCCGCGAAGTCGGCTGCCGGAAAGCCCATGCAGAAGCTGAGCGAGGCGCGATGCTCCGCCTCGATCTCGCCCAGCCGGCGGTAGAGGCCCTCGGCGGGCTGCGTCCAGGTGCTCTGCGCATTGAGCGGGATCAGGTAGGGAAAGCGTCGCACGGCCAGCGCCTGCCGGCGGCCGATTGCCAGCCGCCGCGCAAGGAGCGCCGCCGCCCTGGCGCCGGTGTCGGCCATGTCGACATGCGGATAGGTCCGGTAGGCCACCAGGGCGTCAGCGAGCTCGAACATCCTGGCGGTGATGTTGCCGTGCAGATCCAGGCTTGCCACCAGTGGCCGGTCGGGGCCGATCAGCGCGCGCACGCGTGCGAGCAGTTCGCCCTCGGCATCGTCCGCGTGTTCGGCGACCGCTGCGCCATGCAGGTCGAGATACACCGCATCGAGCCCCGCTGCGAGCGCGGCGCGAAGATCCGCAAGCAGATCGGCGCTGATGCGCTCGAATGCGTCGCGGGTGACATGCGCGGAGGGCGATGCGCCTGCCCATCCCGACGGAATCACCGCCCAGCCCCGCTCGCGCGCGGCGCGGGCGAATCCTGCGATCGGGATGTTCACGTCCTGCAAGGTCTCGAGCATGGCAGGGCCGCGCTGATAGGCCGGAAAGCCGTCGCCGCGATTGAACGCGGCCCAGTCGGCGCGACTGGGGGCGAAGGTATTGGTCTCGTGCTGGAAGCCGGCAATCAGAATTCGCATGGGAGGAGGGGAGCTGAGAGTCGACCGTTCAGTGGCCGATATCGAGACCCGCTGGCGCACTGGCCAACAGATGACGGGTGTAGGGATGCTGCGGCGAGGCGTACAGGTTGCGAGTGGCGCCCTGCTCAACGATTCGTCCGCGCTGCATCACGATCACGCGATCGCAGAGCTGGGCCGCCACCCTGAGGTCGTGTGTGATGAAGAGCAGTCCCAGACCGAGTTCCGACTGGATGTCGCGCAGCAGATCGAGGATCTGGGCCTGCACCGAGACATCGAGTGCGGAAACCGCCTCGTCTGCGACCAGCACCTCGGGCTTGCAGGCCAGCGCCCGGGCAATCGCAATCCGCTGCCGCTGACCACCGCTGAACTGACCGGGATAGCGGTCGAGTGCTTGCGCCGGCAGTCGCACCTGGCCGATGAGCCGTTCTGCGAGTGCCTGTGCGTCAGCAGGCGACGCACCGAAATTCATCGCCCCCTCAACGATCGACTGACCCACGGTACGGCGCGGATTGAGCGAGCGGTTGGGGTCCTGGAATACCACCTGGACG
The DNA here is from genome assembly GCA_049423065.1 of Burkholderiaceae bacterium. GTDB lineage: Bacteria > Pseudomonadota > Gammaproteobacteria > Burkholderiales > Burkholderiaceae_E > SYIM01. Next base: position 25,866 of record JBMSQB010000057.1, on the reverse strand, counting down.
CGGTGCCGAAGCGGCCTCAGCTCGCGCTCGGTGCGCCGTGCGACTTCCTCGGCCCCCCAGTAAATATCGCCTTCACTGGGTTCGAGCAGGCGGATGAGACAGCGCGCGAAGGTGGACTTTCCCGAACCGGATTCGCCGACGATGCCTATCGTCTCGCCCCCCTCCAGGGCGAGGCTCGCATCCTTCAGTGCTGCGGTTTCCTGGCGTCGGCCGACCCAGTCGCGGCTCACATAGTTTTTGCCCACGCCATGGGCTGACAACCGGGTTGCAGCAGGCGGACGCACACGGGGCTCGGGCGGGGTCATGCCGGGCACCGCGGCGAGCAGCATGCGGGTGTACTCGGCCGAGGGCGTGCGCAGGATCTGATCCCTGGGTCCCTGCTCCACGCAGCGCCCTTCGTGCATCACCAGGACATCGTCGGCAATGTCGGCCACTACGCCCATGTCATGCGTGATAAACAGCACCGCGCTGCCCTGGTCCCGCTGCAGCTCTGCAATCAGCGTCAGGATTTCCTTCTGGGTGGTCACGTCGAGCGCAGTGGTGGGCTCGTCACAGATCAGGAGGGCTGGCTTGAGAATGACGGCCATCGCAATCACGATCCGCTGGCGCTGGCCGCCGCTCAGCTGATGCGGGTAGCTTCGAAGAATGCGGTCAGGCTCACCGAGGTGCACGCGCTCGAGCACCTCTTGAATGGCGCGCAGGCGTTGCGCGGTGGATTCTCGCGTGTGGGTTCGAAGGAGCTCGTCAATCTGGTCGCCACAGCGCATGACCGGATTGAGCGCGGTCATGGGTTCCTGGAACACCATTCCCATGGCCTTGCCGCGCAGCGCACGCAGGCGGGTGGGTTCCGCCCCGATGAGCGATTCGCCTTCCAGACGGATACCACCCGTGGTCACCCGCAGCTCGCGGGGCAGCAGCCCCATCACCGAGGTGGCCATGACCGATTTCCCGGAGCCTGACTCGCCCACCACGCAAAGGGTGCGCCCGGGCTCGATTGCAAGCGACAGCGACGTGACCGCGTGCGTGCGATCACCGCCGGGCGGGAGCGCGATGCCGAGCTGATCGATCTCCAGGGTGGCGATACCGGTCACCGTTTGGCAAATTTTGGATCGAGGACATCGCGCAGACCATCGCCCAGCAGATTGAGCGCGAGCACGGTGGGCACCAGGAACAGGGCGGGATACAGCACATTGCCTGGATACTGACTGAACTGTGTACGCCCCTCGGCCATGATGTTGCCCCAGGTGGGGATCTCGGCCGGCAGCCCCAGGCCAAGAAAGCTCAGGATGGCTTCGAGCAGCACGGCCGATGCCGCAACGAAAGTACCCTGCACCAGAAGCGGCGCGAGCGCGTTGGGCAGGATATGGCGGAGAAGAATCGCAGGCGTGGGGGTGGCAAGCGCACGTGCTGCCTCCACGAACGGCTCCTCGCGCAGGGTGAGCACCAGCGAGCGCACCAGCCGCGATACCCGCGGAATCTCGGGGATGGCGATTGCGACCACCACGGTGGCGATGCTGGCGCCGAGCGCAGCCACCAGCGCGATCGCGAGCAGGATTGCGGGGATCGCCATGAGCCCGTCCATGACGCGCATCAGCACCAGATCGGCCGTGCGGAAGTAGCCCGCGAGCATGCCGATCGCGCCGCCCGCAAGGAGCGCCACGAGCGCGGTGCTGATCGCGACCAGCAGCGAGACGCGCGCGCCGTAGAGCACCCGGCTGTAGAGGTCGCGCCCGAAATTGTCGGTGCCCAGCCAGAAGGCATGCGCGACCTGGGTGCCATCGACCAGCGTGAAGGCTCCGGTATGACCGGCGGCCCGGTTGATGTTGTTGTAGTCCATCACCGCCGGATCGACCGTGCCGAGCAGGGGCGCAAACACACCCATCGCAAACACCAGCGTGAGCACGCTTGCCCCGAATCGAAATGCGCCATTGGCCCAGAGCTTGCGGAAGTTGTCCATCAGTAGCGGATTCGCGGATCAAGCGCGAGATAGCTGAGGTCGACCAGCAGATTGATCAGCACATAACTGACCGCAAAAAACATCACCAGTCCCTGGATCACGGGAAAGTCGCGGTTCAGCACCACATCGACCGTGAGTGATCCCAGCCCCGGAATGGCGAAAACCGTCTCGGTGACCACCACGCCGCCAATCAGGAGCGCGACCCCGATGCCAATCACGGTGACGATCGGCACCGCCGCATTGCGAAGCGCATGCCGGATCAGCACCACCTGCTCCGAGACGCCCTTGGCACGCGCGGTCCGGATGTAGTCTTCAGTGAGGGCCTCCGACACTGCTGCGCGCGTGATGCGGGCGATCAGCGCGACATAAATGATGGATAGCGCAGCCCAGGGCAGGATCAGATGGCGAGCCCAGCCAGCGAGCCCCTCCTTGCCACCCAGGGGCCGATAGCCCTGCACGGGTAGCCAATCGAGTTGAATGGCAAAGAGATAGATCAGCACATAGCCCGTGACAAACACCGGGATCGAAAAACCCGCGACCGACAGAACCGACAATACGCGGTCGACCCATCCCCCCATGCGTGCGGCTGCGATCGCGCCCAGCGGTACCGCAATCAGCACCGCCAGCAAGATGGTGCCGATAGCGAGCGAGGCTGTGGGCTCAAGGCGTTGCGCAATCAGTTCGGTCACTGGCTTGTTCAGGAAGTAGGAGTAACCCAGGTCTCCCTGCAGCACCCGCCCCAGCCAGATTCCGAACTGCACTGGCAGCGACCGATCGAGCCCAAGCCTCGCGCGGATCTGCTCGATATCGGCGTTGGTGGCCGAGCTGCCCGCAATCACGGCGGCCGGATCGCCCGGGGCGAGGCGCAGGATCAGAAAGACCATGCACGAGACCACGAACAATACCGGCACCACCGCAGCGAGGCGGCTGAAGACGAATCGCAACATCAGCGCCCGCCCGCTTCAGCGCGGCGTCATTTCTTGGTGATGTTCCAGAACACCGGTACGCCAGGGGTTTCGAGCACGCCGTCGATCGTGTCGCGCACCGCGGCCGGCTGCCGGTACTGGCCAAGCGGCGCGTGGGTGGCGGTCTCGAAGGCAATCGCCTGGATCTGGCTCGCGATTTTCTTTTTCGCCTCGACGCTGTCGGCGCGCGCGAAATCGTCTTTCAGCTTTTCGATCCGCGGCTCGTCCTGCCAGCCAAACCAGCCCTTGTCGCCCTTGGCATTGAACATGGCCATGGTGAGCGGGTTGGAGATGTCGCCCGCCGTCCAGGCAGTGAGGAAGAGATTCCAGCCGCCCGCGCTCGGCAGATCCTTCTTGGCACGGCGTGCAACCAGCGAGGCCCAGTCCATCTGCTGGAAATCGACCTTGAAGCCGGCGGCTTCCAGCTGCTGCCGGGCGACCAGCGGGATCTTGGCGATCGAGGCGAGATCGGTGGGGCGCATCAAGACGATCGGTTCACCCTTGTAGCCCGCTTCAGCCAGCAGCGCCTTCGCGCGGGCGATGTTGGGCGAACCGGTGAATTCGCCGGTGTTCTCGTCGGCGTAGGTCGTGCCGCATGGGTACATGCTGCGGCAGACCCGGCCGAGTTCCGGCACGCCCACCTGGGTGGCGATGTAGGCCTGCTGACCCATTGCCAGCATGGCCGCCTGCCGAACCTTCGGGTTGTTGAAGGGCGGGTGGAGGTGGTTGAAGCGCATGATGAACTGCAGGCCAGCCGGCGAAAAATCAATCACCTTGAGTCCTGCGGTTTTGGTCAGCGTGTAGTACTGCTCGAAGGCGGGCTGCTCGACCATGTCGACTTCGCCCGCCTTCAACGCATTGAACTGGGTTTGCGGATCGCGAATGATCACCCACTCGACGCGGTCGAAGTTGATCCTGCGCCCGCCCGCCATGCTGCTTGAGGGCTCGCCCCGGGACTGATAGCGGGGATTGCGCTCGTACACCGCCTTGGCACCCGGCTTGAATTCGTCGGCTTTGAAAATGAAGGGTCCTGAGCCGATGGCTTCCTTGATCTGTTCGGTGCCCGGCGTGTTGGCGATGCGCTCGGGCATGATGAAGGGCACGTTGGACGAGGCCTTGCCCAGGGCATCAATCAGAATGCCAGTGGGCTCTTTCAGAACAATCTCGAAGGTCCTGGCGTCAGGGGTCTGGTAGCGGTCGATAAAGCCGCTCAACACTCCTCCCATGGCATCGCGCGAGGCCCAACGCTTGAGCGAGGCCACCACATCGGCGCTGGTGACGGGTTTGCCATCGTGGAATTCCAGGCCGCTCCGCAGCGTGAAGCGCCAGGTCTTCTTGTCGGCCGACACAGAGTAGGTGTCGACCATCTGCGGCTTGACATTGCCCTGCGCGTCCTCGGAGAACAGGGTGTCGTAGACCATGTAGCCGTGATTTCGCGTGACATAGGCGGTGGTCCAGATCGGGTCTAGCACCGCCAGGTTCGCGTGCGGCACAAAGCGGAAAATCCGGTTTTCTGCCTGCGCTGACGCGTCAAGCGGGACGAGCGCGGAGAGCCCCAGTGCGACAGCACCTGATAAAACAGCACGTCGGATCATGATCGTCTCTTCCAGTGGGTTTGGATGTTGGTTTCGGGCGCCTGCAAATGCCGACCAGGGCCCGCCCAGGATTGCCAGCAGAGAATATCGGACTGCCAGGCGGTGGACAAGACCGATCAATCGGCAGACAACTGGCCGAGCAGGTCCTGAAACGCGCGCACCGTGAGATCGATGTCGTGGCTGTTGGTGGATTCGAGCGGGTTGTGGCTGATGCCCGAGTTTTCGCCCCGAACAAACAGCATCGCCTGCGGCATCAGATCGTGCAGCTTCATGGCATCGTGACCCGCGCCACTGGGCATGCGAAACACGGGCAGACCCAGCGCATCCACCGCGTGCTCCCAGCGCGCTTGCCAGGCGGGGGCGCTGGGCGCTGCGGCGACCCGCATGGTTTCCTCGAGTTGCAGGCTCACGCCGCGCCGCGTGCAGATTGCCGACAATTCGCTCAGCAGATCGGCTGCGCAGGCATTTCGCACCGGATCGGTGGTGGCGCGCACATCGAGGCTGAAGCGGCAACGCCCCGGCACCACGTTGATCGACCCACCTGGCACCTCGAGGATGCCGACGGTGGCGACCAGGTCGGGTTCGGCAGCTGCGCGCTGCTCCACGAACAGGATGAATTCAGCGATCGCGGCAGCCGCGTCCCGCCGGCTGCCCATGGGCGTGGTCCCGGCGTGGCTGGCCATGCCCACGATTTCGCCCACGTACCGGATGCTGCCGTTGATTGAGGTGACCACGCCAAGGGGAAGATCGCGCTCGTTCAGCACGGGCCCCTGTTCGATATGGACCTCGACGAAGCCCAGATAGCGGGCCGGGTCACGTTTGATCGATGGAATCTGATTCGCATCCAGGCCGGCCCGCGTCATGGCCTCGCGCATGGTGATGCCCGCGGCATCCTGCTGGTCGAGCCAGGCCGGATCGAAGCTGCCGGTGAGCGCGCTCGAGCCCAGGAACACCGCCTTGTAGCGTTGCCCCTCTTCCTCGGCGAAACCAACGACCTCGATGCCAAAGGGCAGCCTGCGTCGACTGCGCGCGAGCTCGCGTACGCAGGCCATGGGAACCAGGATGCCCAGCCGGCCGTCGTACTTGCCACCGTTTCGCACCGTGTCGTAGTGGCTGCCGGTCAAGAGCCTGGGCGCATCCGGCGAGGTGCCGTGATAAACCCCCACCACATTGCCCACCGCATCGATGCCGACCTCGTCAAAGCCGCAGTCGGCTTGCATCCACTCGTGCAGCTGCCGGGCGACTGCGCGATGCGCGTCGGTGAGATAGGTGACGGTGAGCTGCCCCTGCTCGGAAAATCCGGGGTCGCTGAAGCGGGCGAGTGCTTCGGCCCAGTCCCACACCAGGTTGCCGAGCGCGGGCTCCACCCCAAATTTGTCGTCAAGGCGGATCTCTGCAATGCGGTGGATGTTGCGCAGGGCTTCGTTGAACTCGAAATCGGGATGGTGGGCCACCCGGCGCTCAAAGGCCGCGATGATCGCTTTTTTGCCGAGACCGGTGCCACGCGGTCCGCGCACAGCGAGAATGAACGGAAATCCGAAGCGCTGGTTGTAGCGGTCGTTGAGCGAGTGAATCAGGCGAAATTCCTCGGGTGTGCACTGGGTGAGGCCAGCCTTGCCCTGTTCGAGGGTGGATTCGTCGGTGAGTGTCCTGGCGAGCATGGCTTTGCCAGCGAGTTCCGGATGGGCGCGGATCAACGCGAGTTGCTCGTCGCGCGTGCTCGCACGGACGGCGGCAATCAGCGCGAGCTTGAGCGCACCGAGGGTCGCGAAGGGTCGAGCCGCCCAGGCGCGCTCTGCAATCCAGGGCGAATGCTCATAGGTGCCGTCGAGCAGGCGGGTGAATGCCTCGCGCGAGGCGTGGTTGAGCTGATCCAGGGTGATCGCAGCGGCCATGGATGATGTTTCCGATGATGGAGCCCCGGATTGTACCGAGCCCCAGGCGTTCCTTTATCGCGTGCCTCTGCCTGGACAAAGTCGGGGCGCGCGGGCAGTCTCGGACCCGCAATAAACCTCAGGGACTCAACCATGAAACTGGTCAGCTTCCATACGCAGGACGGTGCCGAACACATCGGTTCGGTGGTTGATGACGGCAGGTCGGTGATCGACTTCACCGCAGCCGATTCGTCGCCGGTGTTTCGCAGCATGCTGGACCTGATCGATGCGGGGCCAGCCGGTCTGGAGCGCGCGCGGGAGGCCGAGCGGCGAGCATCGGTACGCCACGGGATCGATCAGGTGCGGCTGCGCGCGCCCTTGCCCGAGCCGCGTCAGATGCGTGATTTCCTGTCGTTTGAAAAACATTTGCGTCAGGCGCGCGCCAATCGTCATCTGCTCGGAATTGCGGGCATGCCCAGCGACCCGGCCAAGGTGGAGCTGCCCGAGGTCTGGTATCGGCAGCCCATCTACTACAAGTGCAACCGCTTCAGTGTGGTGGGTACCGGCACCGATGTGGTCTGGCCGCGCTATTCCTCGGTCATGGACTATGAGCTGGAGTTTGGCTGCGTGATCGCAAAAGACGGCAAGAACGTGAGCCGGGCCGAGGCGAAACCCTATATTTTCGGCTGGTGCATCTTCAACGACTTCAGCGCCCGTGATGCGCAGATGGCCGAGATGGCCGGCAGTCTCGGGCCCTGCAAGGGCAAGGACTTCGACACCGGCAATGTGCTGGGTCCCTGGCTTGTCACCGCCGACGAAATCGCCGATCCCTATGACCTCACGATGGTGGCGCGGGTGAACGGAGAGGAGTGGTCGCGAGGGTCCAGTCGCGACATGCGGTTCCGCTTCGAGGATTTCATCGAACATGTGTCGACCGATGAACGGATTCGCGCGGGTGAGTTTTTCGGCTCCGGCACCGTGGGCAGTGGCTGCGGACTAGAACTGGGCAAGTTCCTGAACGATGGCGATGTGGTGGAACTCGAGGTGAGCGGTCTGGGGGTGCTGAGGAACAGGGTAGTCCGGCGTCGGTGACGCCCCGTGCCGACCGCCCCGACCCTGCGAGCGTGATGCCGAAAAGATGGTCATGGCTGATCCGGGATGCGAACATACGGTTCAATGGACCCGCCGCGCGCGGGTCGGGTTCCCGCGTCGGTTGACTGCTGCTTGAGGAGAATGCTTCATGATTCGCCGTCTTTGTCTCTCTCTGGTGACCTGCCTGGTGGCGCTGTCGTCGTCGGCGCTCTGCGCGCAGGACTTTCCAACCAGGACGGTACGCATTCTTGTGCCGCAAACCCCGGGCGGCGCATCGGATGCGCTCGCGCGGGTGGTTGCGCAGAAGCTGAGCGAAAAATGGGCGCAGCCCGTTGTGGTTGAAAACCGCGCTGGCGCCGGTGGCAATGTCGGAATGGAAGTGGTTGCACAAGGTGCGCCCGACGGTCATCTGCTTCTGATGAGCTATGCGGGGTCGCATGCCATCAACCCTGCGCTCTACAAGCGCCTGCCGTTTGATCCGGTCAAGGATTTTGCGCCTGTGGCCACGCTGGCCACGCTTCCCTTCGTGCTGGTGGCGAGGCCCGATGCGGCATTCAAGACCGTGCCCGAACTGGTCAGCCAGGCCGGCAAGGGAACGCTCACCTTCGGTTCGGCAGGCAATGGGTCGGTGAATCATCTCCTGGGCGTCATGTTCGCCATGAACACCGGCACGCGACTCACCCATGTTCCCTACAAGGGCGCTGCCCCCGCCATGCAGGACCTGATGGGTGGGCAGATCAACATGGTCTTCACCAGTCTGCCGTCGGTTGCGGGGTTGCTCCGCGGTGGGCAATTGCGAGGCCTGGCGGTGACCAGCGCCCGGCGCTCAGCAACCTTTCCCGACATTCCCACGCTGGCCGAGTCGGGCTTGCGGCAGTTTGATGTCGCGCCCTGGTTCGGTCTGTTTGCCCCCGGTGCGACACCGCCGGCCATCGTTCGGAAGATCAATCAGGATGTAAACGAACTGCTCACTCACAAGGATGTGATCGAAAAATTCAACTCGCAGGGGGCTGACCCGCTCGCCCGCAGCCCTGCGGAGTTTGCCGGCATGCTGCGCGCCGATCTCGCCACCTGGGCCGACGTGGTGAAAACCTCGGGCGCGCAGATCGACTGAGCCATGCTTGACACCCTTATTCGCGGCGCCACGGTCTTCGACGGGCTGGGAGGCGCGCCGCAGCGTGCCGATGTGGGTGTGCGCGCAGGGCGCATCGTGGCTATCGGTCGGGTGCGCGAGGCTGCGGCAGACACCGTTGATGCGGACGGGCTCTCGCTCATGCCGGGCATCGTCGATCTGCACACGCACTTTGATGCTCAGGTCACCTGGGATCCCACACTCTCGCCATCGGGTGCGCTGGGGGTCACGACAGCGGTCATGGGGAACTGCGGATTCGGGCTCGCGCCCTGTCCGGCGCCGCTTCGCGACACCATGCTGAAGAACCTGTCGGTGGTGGAAGGCATGAACCTCGATGCGCTGATGTGCGGCGTTCAATGGGAGTTCGAAACCTTCCCGGAATATATGGCGCAGTTGCGTCGGATTGGCCCCCATCTCAATGTAGCCGTGTTTGCCGGCCATTCGGTCATCCGTACGGCGGTGATGGGCGAGGCTGCGAGCGAGCAGGTCGAGCCCAGCGCAGCGCAGCTCGAGGCGATGCGTGAGCAGGTACGGGTGGCGCTACGCGCCGGCGCCATCGGTTTTGCATCATCGTTTTCGCCCAACCACAGTGGCTATGGCGGGCGCCCGATGCCCTCCACGATCGCAACCGAGCATGAGCTTCGGACGCTCGCCGGGGTGCTGGGCGAGGAGCAGCATGGCGTCTTCATGATGGCCACCGGGTCGCGCGCGACGCCCGACGTCATGGAATCGATTGCCGCCGAGACCTCGCGACCGGCGTTCATCTCCACCGTGCTCACCATGTACAACGAGGCCCGGCCCGAGCTCGGGCTCAGCTATTACGAGCGGGCTGCGCAGGCGCTTTCGCGAGGCAATGAGCTCTACATCCTCACCTCGTGTCAGCCGCTGTCGTTCGATTTCACCCTGCGTGATCCGTATGTGCTGCTCAGCTATCCGGCCTTCGACCGGGTGAAGGCCGCCAGCGCCGAACAGTTCGAGGCCATTTACCGTGACCCGGCATTCCGGCACCGTTTTCGTTCGGACCTCCAGACGCCCAAGGCGGGAACGCTCTTTCTTGGCAACTGGCGGCATATCGAGGTGGGCGAAACCGCTCGCCCCGAGAACCGCGCATTCGAGGGGCTCACGCTCGCGGAGCTGGCTGCCCAGCGCGGCCAGGACCCGGTGGATGCGTGGTTTGATCTCGCGCTCGCAGACGGTCTGCAAACCCATTTCATCGGCAAGTTTTTTCAGAATGTTGATGAGGGCGTAGCGCCTCTGGTGCGTCACCCCGCGGGCGTGATCACCCTGTCGGATGCGGGGGCGCATCTGGGCTACATGTGCGATGCTGGTTTCGGGCTTCATTTTCTTGCGCACTGGGTTCGCGAGCGGGGCGTGTTCGACTGGTCTTCAGGCATTCGGCGCCTCACCAGCGAACCGGCCGACCGCTTCAGGATTCCCGAGCGCGGACGTCTTCAGGTCGGGGCGCCAGCGGACATGTTGCTGTTTGATCCGGCCCGGGTCGGGATCAGCGCCGCGTTCACGCAATGTGATCTGCCAGGCGGCGCGCCACGCAAGGTTCGTGAGCCCCTGGGCGTGCATGGCGTCTGGGTCAACGGCACACAGGTGCACGATGGTCGCAGCCACGTTCGCCTCGAACGCGGGCCAGGGGCCGTACTGGATCGATTCAACCGATAACGCAGGGGCAATTCAATGACCAGGTATCCCTCTCTGAAACGACGAACCACGCTGTTGACGCTTGCCGGGTTGGCCGCGGGCGGGGTGCAGGCGCAGTCTGCGGGCTGGCCCAACCGAACGGTACGCATGGTGATCGCTTTTCCGCCGGGCGGACCCACCGACATTGTGTCGCGCGTGATTGCGCAGCAGTTGAGTGTGCAACTGGGCCAGAGCGTGGTGGTCGACAACAAGCCAGGCGCGGGCGGCAACATTGCGGCCGAGCTGGTGGCCAAAGCGCCCGCCGACGGCTATACGGTGTTTTACAACACCTCGGCGATCGTGATTGGCCCGGCGCTCTACAGCAAGGTCAACTACGACACGCTGAAGGACTTCGTGCCGGTTGCGCTCACCGCGAGCGTCCCGCTGGTGCTGGTGGTCAATCCGCAGCTGCCGGTTCGTTCGGTGGCTGATTTCGTGGCGTACGCGCGCGCCAACCCGGGCAAGCTCAATTACAGCTCCTCGGGCACGGGAACCATTACGCATCTGGCAAGCGCCATGCTGTCTGCACAGCTTCAGCTTCAGACCCAGCATGTGCCATACAAGGGCAGCGCGCCGGGGTTGGTCGATCTGGCCTCCGGTCAGACGCAATTCATGACCGACACCATGAATACGGTGCTGCCCTATGTGCGCGACGGCAGGTTGCGCGCGCTTGGGGTGGCGAGTGCGCGTCGCTCAACGCTGCTCCCGGATGTGCCCACGCTCGGCGAAACCTTGCCAGGTTTTGAAGCGGCGGCCTGGCAGGGTGTGGTGGTGCCGGCCGGTACACCGGCTGACATCGTGAGCCGGCTCAATCTCGAGCTGAACAAGGCGCTGCAGCACCCTGAGGTGCGGGCGAAGCTTGCTGCGCAGGGCACCGACATTCACGGCGGCACCGCAGCCGAGTATGCCGAGTACATCCGGACCGAAATGCCCCGGTGGGCCAATGCGGTCAAGGTATCGGGCGCAAAGGCTGAATGATTGCGCCCATGAGCCCGGTTGTCGCCACGGGTCGGGCGGGGGCTATCAGCCGTGCCGAGCAGCGGTTCGACTCGGGTGCGTTCAGGGCCTTGCTTGCGCGCCGCCTGGCCCTACCCACCGAAAGCCAGAACCCGGACCGGGCTGCGGTGCTGGCGGACTATCTGCGAAGCGAACTGCAGCCCGCCTTCCAGGCGATGGGCTTTCGCTGTGTCGAACTGTCTCACCCAAAGGCGGCAGCGCCCTTTCTGCTTGCCGAGCGACTGGAAGGCGCGCACCTGCCCACCGTGCTGGGCTATGGGCACGGCGATGTCATCCGCGGGCTCGCTGCCGAGTGGCATGAGGGCCTGTCACCATGGACGCTCACCGAGCGCGAGGGTCGCTGGTATGGGCGCGGAATCGCCGACAACAAGGGACAGCACTCGGTCAACCTGGAGGCGCTCGCCGCGGTGCTCGCCGAGCGTGGAAGCCTGGGGTTCAATGCGCGATACCTGGTCGAGATGGGCGAGGAAACCGGTTCGCGCGGGCTGCGCGAAGTCTGCGAGGCGAATCGCAGCGCACTTTCGGCCGATGTATTCATCGCATCCGACGGCCCACGCCTGCGCGCCGATCGTCCCACGCTGTTTCTGGGGTCGCGGGGCAGCATCAATTTCGATCTCTCCATCGATGCCCGTGCGGGCGGACATCACTCGGGCAATTGGGGCGGGCTGATTTCCAATCCCGGGATTCAGCTTGCGCATGCCATCGCCAGCATCACGGGGCCCACCGGCCAGATCCGGATCCCGGACTGGGTGCCCGCCGAAGTGCCGGCATCGGTTCGACGGGTGCTCGCCGATTGTGAGGTGGATGGCGGCGTCGATGGTCCGGTGGTGGAGCCCGATTGGGGCGAGCCCGGACTCACGCCGGCGGAGCGGGTCTTTGGATGGTCGTCGTTCGAGGTGCTGGCCTGCCGCATCGGCAATCCCGATGCGCCAGTGAACGCGATTCCGCCGCGCGCCTGGGCCAGGTGCCAGTTGCGCTTCGTGGTGGGGGTGGATCCTGATCGCATTCTGCCGGCCTTGCGCGAGCACCTCGATCGACATGGCTTTGGCATGGTGAACGTGGAGGCCACCCGGGAGGAACTGTTTCGGGCCACGCGACTGGATCCTGATGATGCCTGGGTGCGGTGGGCTGCTGCGTCGCTCGAGCAGACCACGGGCAAGAAGCCTGCGGTGTTGCCCAATCTGGGCGGGTCGCTGCCGAACGACATCTTTGCCGAGGTGCTGGGCCTGCCGACCGTCTGGGTGCCGCACTCCTATCCGGGCTGCTCCCAGCATGCACCCAACGAACACCTGCCCTCGGCGCTTCTGCGGGAGGCGCTGCAGGTGATGACCGGTCTGTACTGGGATCTGGGAACCGGCAGCGCACTCGCCGCGCTCGCTCAGTCTCAGCCCTCGTTTCGCATCGACCAGCCGCGAAATGGCGCGTAGTAGGCGCGAATATCTGCCATGTCGGACTCGATGTTGCCGGTGGGATAAAAAAGCCGATCCACCCCGCAGGTGCGCGTACCGTGGTCCATGTAGGCCATGACCACCGGCACCTCGGCACCAAGCGCGATGTAGTAAAAGCCGGTCTTCCATGTCGTGACCGCCTTCCGGGTGCCCTCGGGGGGAACCAGCAGCAGGAGGGGCGCGCGCTCGGCCGTAAAGCACTGAACTGCGGCATCGACCAGATTGTTGGCACGGCTGCGATCGACCGGAATCCCGCCCATCCAGCGCATCAAACCGCCGAAGGGAAAACGAAAGATCTGCGCTTTGCCCAGCCAGTGAAGTTCGCGTTCAAGCACGAAAGCCGCCATCAGCATGTAGGGCAGATCCCAATTGCTGGTGTGCGGCGCGCCGATGACGACCGCCTGTTGCAAGCCGGTTGGAATAACGCCCTCGAAGCGCCATCCCAGGAAACGGAACAGGATGCGGGCAATCGTCCGCAGCGCCGGGGTGAGCAGAGGGGTGTTGAAGAGCGTCCGGGTTGCGGGCTGAAAGCCTGAGCCGTCCGTGCTCAAAAGAGGTCTCCAGGTGTTATCAGCGCGCATCGCCACATCATTTGTCGGCGCGCTGACCGGTGCAGTCGTGCAGCCGCGCGTGGGCGGGGCGGTTGATCGGTGCCGGACTCTAACGCAGAGCAGCGCCCTCCCACAAGCGTGCCGGTCCAGCGGTCATCGGCCTGAACATTCGCCGATACACTGATGTCTTGCGCATCGTCTCCCTGCAAAGGTACCCATGTCCGGGTCCGTTCTGCCCTCCCTGATTGCACTCGCGCCGCTGGCAGCGGGTGTATCGCTCGCGGCGCTCACCGCGGCCATCGCGAAGCGGGCGGCGGTCGACGCACCGCCACTCGGGCGTTTCATTGATGTGCCCGGCGCCCGGTTGCATGTGGTGGATCGTGGCCCGACCACCCGGCCTGGTGCCCCAGCCATCATGCTGGTGCACGGGCTGGGTGGGCAGCTGCGCCACTTCAGCTACCGGTTGATCGAGAGCCTGGCTCCCACTTATCGGGTGATTGCCTTTGACCGCCCCGGTTCGGGCTATTCGAGCTGGCGGTCAGGCGTCAAGCCCAGCCTCGCTGCGCAGGCCGATCTGGTGGAAGCGCTCGCAGCCCACCTGCAGATTGAACGCGTGGTGCTGGTCGGGCATTCGCTGGGCGGGGCCATCGCGCTTGGCGCGGCACTCAGGCAGCCGGCTCGCGTCGCGGGGCTTGCGCTACTCGCCCCGCTCACGCATGCGCCGGTTCGGGTGTCCCGCCAACTGGTTCAGACGCTTCGGCTCGCCGACTGGGTCTGGCGTGCGCTTGCATGGACCGTGGCGGTGCCGGTGGCGCGCCTGCAGCGCGAACGCTGGCTCGCCGACATCTTTGCGCCAGACCCTGTGCCCGTTGATTTCGCCTCGCAGGGTGGGGGCTCGCTGGTGCTGCGTCCGGCGCATGTGCTTGCAGCGGCGCGCGATCTGATCGACATCCCGGTCTGGATGGAGGCGCTCACCCCGTGCTACCCCACGCTGCGAAGCCGGCCGGCACTGCCGATCGAAGTGCTCTATGGCAGGCAGGATCGTGTGCTTTCGTCAGTCCTGCAGGGGGAGCGCTTTACGCAGGCGGTGCACCATGCGAGGCTGCATCAGATTGACGCCGGGCACATGCTGCCTCTCACGCGCCCGCAGGAATGCGCCGACCTGATTCGCAGGGTGGCTGATGCCGCAGTCGGGTGATCACCGATGAAGCGACCCGCTTTCGCCCTCGCCCTGGTCTGTCTCGGCGCGATGGTGGCGCCGCTCGATACTGCGGTCAATGTGGCATTTCCTGCGATTGCGGCTGCGTTCGGTGTGGCGCCGCGCGACATCGTCTGGGTGATCATCGCCTTTGTCTTCACCCAGTCGCTTTCGTCGCTGGTCTTTGGCCGATTGGGCGATCTTTACGGGCATCGCCGCATGTTTCTCGTCGGCATGGCGGGCAGCGTCCTCGCGCATGGCGCGCTTGCTCTTGCGGGCGATTTCCTGTCGCTGGTCGTGCTGCGTGCGCTCCAGGGCGCTGCGGTGGGCATGGCCATGGCCTGCGCGCCTGCGCTGGTGAGCATGGCGAGTTCGCCCGCCGAGCGCCCGAAGGCGCTTGCCCTCTACGCGAGTGCGGTCAGCGGCGCGCTGGCCCTGGGGCCGCTTGCAGGCGGGTGGTTGATCGACTGGTTCGGCTGGCCTGGCGTGTTCCTGTATCGGGCGCCGCTCGCCCTGCTCGTGCTGTTGCTCGCGCCCTGGGGACTTGCGCTTGCCGCTCAAACGACCGGCACTGCAACCAGACCGCCGGCGGCAGCCGTTGCGTGGTCAGCGCTGCGCGCGCGACCGTTCCTGGGCCTGCAGGGCGCGTCGGTGTTCGTTCAGGGTGCTTTGTTTTCGATCATGTTGTGGGTGCCTTTCGCCCTCGCCGGGTGGCCAGCGCTTCGGGTGGCAGGCGCCGGAGCGCTGATCGCGCTCTTTCCTGCGGGATCGCTGATGGCAAGCCTGTGGCTCGCACGCTATCGCGGTGCCGCATCCAGGCTGCGCTCGCAGGCGCTGGTCAGGAAGGGGCAATGGCTTGCCGCAGCTGGACTGGCTCTGATCGCGCTGGTGCTGCCTGCGCAGAGTTCGGCGATGCTCGCCGCAGCGCTCTGGCTGGCTGGCGTCGGGATGGGCATCTTTCAGGTGGGCTATCAGGAAGGCACGCTCGAGGCGGTACCCGCTGACAACCGGGGTCTGGCAGGCTCGCTCATCAACGTCACGCGGTTGCTTGGCATTGTGCTGGGCGCGATCCTGTCGGGCGCTGTCGGCGCAAGTCTCGGCGTGGTGATGGCGATCGCGTTCAGTGCCGCTGCGCTCGCGGTATGGACCTGCCTCTTCCTCATTTTTTTGCAGTCCGCACCGTCTGCGCGAGCGGACCCGTCAGAAAATTGAGCCTTGCGCCCGAGTCCATGCAGGCGCGCACTGCAATCGGGTTTGCAGCGCGTCAACATCAGGGCGGTTTCGCAGGGTCCAGTCTGCTTGATCGCCACCGGCTCCGGGCGGTATCTTCGCTCACTCCCTCCCGCATGAAAGGGCAAGCATGTCCATTTACGATGCCCCCACCCGGCGGGTCACGGTCTCGACATACGGCAGCGTCAGTCTCAATGTTCGTCTCGGTCCCGAGTCGGGGCCACCCCTGTTGCTGCTTCACGGTCATCCACAGACGCATCTGATGTGGCGCAAGGTCTGGCCCGATCTGTCGCAGCGTTTCACGCTGGTGGCGCCCGATCTGCGCGGCTATGGCGACAGCGACAAGCCGGTCGGTGCGCCCGATCACGCGAACTACAGCAAGCGCGTCATGGCGGCCGATTGCATCGAACTCATGCGAAGCCTGGGCCATGAACAGTTTCTGGTCGCGGCGCATGATCGCGGCGCCCGGGTGGCGCATCGGATGGCGGCCGACCATCCGCAGCGCGTGACCGCGCTTGCCCTGCTCGACATCGCACCCACGCTTGCGATGTATGAACAGACCTCCGAGACGTTTGCGCGCGCCTACTGGCACTGGTTCTTTCTGATTCAGCCCCATCCCCTGCCCGAGACACTGCTGGCTGCGAAGGGCCCGGATTATGTTCGCAGCATGCTGGGCGGACGCCACGCCGGGCTTGCGCCGTTCGAGCCCGAGGTGCTCGCCGACTATCAGCGCTGCGCGGCTGATCCAGCCACCCTGCACGGTTTCTGTGAAGACTACCGCGCCTCCGCAGGTATCGATCTCGACCACGACCGAAGCGACCGCAGCGCCGGCCTGCGTCTGAAATCGCCTGCGCTCGTGCTGTGGGGGCAGCATGGTGTGGTGCATCGCTGTTTCGACGTGCTGGCCGAGTGGCGGAAGGTTGCAGTCGATGTACAGGGCGAGGCGCTGGACTGCGGTCACTATCTGGCCGAGGAGCGCCCCGGCGATGTGGCCGAGCGCCTGCTTGCCTTTTTCTGAGGGGCGGCCGATGTGGCCCGTCAATGGGCGGCCAGCAGCGCCCGCAGTTCGTCGGCGCCGATGACCGTGCCGGTGTCCTGACCCTGCAGCACGCCGTCGGCCAGATCGCGTTTGCGGCGGTGAAGATCGATGATCTGTTCCTCGATCGATCCGGCGGTGACCAGTCGATAAACCGTGACCGGACGCTGCTGGCCGATCCGGTGCGCGCGCCCGCTCGCCTGGTCTTCTGCAGCAGGGTTCCACCACGGGTCGACGATGATCACGTAGTCGGCTGCCGTGAGGTTGAGACCGAAGCCGCCGGCCTTGAGACTGATCAGGAACAGGTCGCCCTCGCCCGCCTGAAACGCCGCCACGCGTCGTGTCCGCTCGGCTGACGGCGTGCTTCCGGTCAGGGTTTGATAGCGGATTCCCGCATGCTCCAGCCGCTCGCCCAGCAGGTCGAGAAAATCGGTGAACTGGCTGAAGACCAGCGCCTTGTGGCGACCGGCGGCAAGCTCGCGGGCAAGTCGCTCGAACTCCTGCACCTTTTCGCCGATCAGCCCCAGCTCGGGGGCCACGAGGCGAGGATCGCATGCCGCCCGGCGCAGCCGGGTGAGTTCAGCCAGCACATGGAAGGATTGCTGCGGATCGTCGCCATCGAGATCGGCGACCCGTTCGCGCGCAGCGCGCCGCAAGGCTTCGAGGAACTCGCGCTCGCGTTCGCCCGGCTCGACACGATGGATGATTTCAGTGCGCTCGGGCAGGTCGGCAAGTACCTGGGCTTTGGTGCGTCGAAGCAGAAAAGGACTGATGAGACGACGCAGTCGCGCGCGGGTCGGTTCATCGCGCTGCCGTTCGATGGGGCTCGCGAAGCGCTCATTGAACTCGCTCGCCCGGCCCAGCAGACCAGGGTTGAGCAGATTCATGATTGACCACAAATCACCCAGACGGTTTTCCACCGGGGTGCCAGTGAGCGCAAGCCGGAAATCGGCGTTGAGCGCCGCAATCGCGCGCCCGCGCTGCGTGGCTGCGTTCTTCAGCATCTGCGCTTCATCAAGAACCAGCGTGGACCAGCGACGCTCGGCGA
Organism: Burkholderiaceae bacterium; assembly: GCA_049423065.1. Classification (GTDB taxonomy): domain Bacteria; phylum Pseudomonadota; class Gammaproteobacteria; order Burkholderiales; family Burkholderiaceae_E; genus SYIM01. The sequence goes on along the minus strand of JBMSQB010000057.1, from coordinate 8,031 downwards.
GCGCCGCACCTTCCATCATGGTGAGCGCATAGCTCGCCACCACCACATCACCCGGGGTTAGCGCCTCCAGCATGGCGGCGCGGTCGCCTTCGCCGAACGCCAGCACCCGAAGTGATGGCGCAAAGCGCTCCGCCTCCGCGACCCAGTTGCCGCAGACTGAAGTGGGGGCGACCACCAGCGCCGGGCCCAACGCCGCCCGATCGAGCAGGAGCGCGAGCGTCTGGATTGTTTTTCCCAGACCCATGTCGTCGGCCAGGATGGCGCCCAGTCCGGCGTGCGCCATTCGGGTCATCCAGGTGACGCCGTCGCGCTGATAATCGCGCAGCTCCGCCTGCAGCGCATCGGACACCCTGACCCCCAGCGCTGCTGCTTCCTCGAGTCGCCGGGCGCCCGCCAGCCAGGGTTGATCGGCATCGACGGAAAAGCCCTCGAGCGCCGCCTCGGCAAACGCGGCGGCGGCGCGGGGCAGCACCAGCCGGTCAGTGTTCGATTCGGAGACTGCGGCCAGATCGGCGAGCTGGGTCCGCAGCCGCTCGGTCAGCGCCAGGTACTCGCCTTCGCCAAGCGGAACGAAGCGACGTGCGCCGTGATCCCGGATCATGCCCAGCAGATTCTGGAGCGACAGCACCCTGGCCTCGTTGATCCGCACCTCACCCTGAAGCGCAAACCAGTCGGAGGAGGATGCCACGGAGACGCGGACCGCCTGCGGGCTCAGCGTGGTGACGCGAAGCGATTTTCCTCGCGGCCAGTCAAGACCCGCGATGCAGTCGAGCGTGGGCAGGCGCTCGACCGCCTGCAAGGTCTGTTCGGGATCGGTCAGCAGCCAGCACGCATCGGCGGGATCGTCGTCGGCAAGAAAGGGGAGCGCCTCGATTACCCGCTGCAAATGCGTGCGCTCGGCCTCAAGGTCGCGGCGGGTGGAGAGTTCCAGGCCCTCGTGTACGGTGAGGGTCCGTTCGCGGCCGCTCCCCGGCGTGAGAGTCGGACCAAAAGCGCCAAATGGCTGGGCGACCAGGCGCAATTGCACCGCATCGCCCCGCGGCGAAAACTGTGCGCGCAATCGGCTGTCGCTCTCCACCGCGTTGCCGGCTTCGGCATCGCTTTGCAGCTGGAAGTGGCCGGCCAGGGCGCGCAGCGCGGCGTCGAGTTCGCTGCGCGCATCCACAGGGACCCGCCAGCGCCGGGAAATCAGCTCGGCCACCTGACGGTGCGCCGGCGAAATACGCAACAGTCGCGCATGACCCTCCAGCCCCTGTAAAACCCGCACGCTGTTGCGCCGCGCGATCTCGGTTTCCGGATTGGCAGCGGTCCAGCGGTCACCGAGAAACGGCAGATCCGGTTCACGGATCGGATCGAGCAGATGAAATTCGAAGGCATCCGACCCATCGTCAGCGCGTACGCGACGGACCTCCAGCTCGGGCAGTGCCTCGCGCAATTCGACCGGCTCATCCGGGGCTTCGGGGAACATCACTGCCGGATGGCCGATCAGCGCGACCGCTGCAGCCGACACATCGATACCGTAGCTGCTGCGACCCCGGCGCATGTGCTCGATGCATCGGGCAACCGCTGCATCGCGTGAATCGAGATCGGTGGCACGCGCAACCCGGGCGAGCGTGATTTCGCGCAGTCTTGAGCGCGAGCCCGCGCCTGTCAGGCGCTCGTGGGGCACGATGTCGATCACCCGGCCGATCGCATCGGTATCGATCACCCAGGCAAGCGTGCCTGACCGCGCTGCGGTGCGTGTCGACGCCTGCGCAGGGGTGATCCGTGCGATGGCCTCGAGCGCATCGCGCCATGGTTCCCTGGGTGCGCCCAGAAAAGCCGGCGCGAGGCGCTTGCGGTTCTGAGCGGGCGCTGGCGTGGGCAGACCGAGACGTTTGAGTGCATCGCGCAGCAGGTCTTCGCGGCAGAACAGTTGCCTTTGGGCGAGATCTTCCAGCACCACCTGGCAGTGCTCGAGCGACCAGCCTTCGGGCTCCAGCCCCAGCCAGGCGGCAAGCAGCAGCCGGTCGGGGTCTTCACGCGAGCGATGGCCGCGCACATCCGGGCCCGCGAAGGCGCGAAGCGAGGGCCGCTCCTCGCCCAGCCTGCAGCCGATGGCATGGGCCCAGAGGCCCCAGCCGTCCAGACCGGGCTTGCGGGAACCCGATTCGGTGATGGCGAGTTTGCGGGCGGTGCTCCAGTCGGTGGATTCAGCGCGTGCGAGGAGGGCGATCAGAAACCAGCGCAGTGATTCCGCACTGAGGAGCCCCTGTCGGGCGCCGCGCTCGCGTGCGATCAGCTTGCGGGTGGACTTAAACCCCAGAATGGCATCGTCCCAGCGGCCTTCGATGGCGGACACCAGCGCCACGATTTCCCCGCCCCGCGGGTCGTCCAGCGAGTCGATGGCGGCAAGCGCGCCCCGGGTATCACCCGCGTTGGCGCGCCGCCGTGCGACCGCAAGCCGCGGTCCGGCGCTCAGCTCGGGAGCGTCCGCGGCGCCTGCGCTGGGCGCAGTGCGGGCATCGAGCCAGTCGATCAGACCGCGCCAGATCGGCTGCGAGGTGTCGAACACCGTCGTCCAGCGCTCGAGCAGGCGTTGACGACGTTTGGGATCGATTCGTGCGAAGGCGCCTGGCAGGAACGGGTCCAGCATGCCGAGCACCAGCGGTCGATCGTCAGTCAGCCGGAGATGAACGCTCTGGGCGTCGAACTGGTGGCGATCCAGCGACGAATACACCAGAAGCCGGCCGAGTGCGATCGGTTCATCGGGCTCGCGAAGCATCGGTACCGGGGTGTAGGCGCTTGAGGCCGATATCGGCGTCTGCGCCCGCACCCAGGCCTTCCAGGCGCGTGCCATCAGATCGGCGTCGAAGAACTCGAGCAACCACTCTTCGCGTTCTTCCTCGGGTGCGCTGAAGCCCAGACCCGGCGCTGACTCCACCAGGCCATCGTCAGCGAGCCGCTTCAGTGCAATCCCCACTTCATCGAGCGTGAACGGGACGCCGCGCGGGTGGGTCCAGCCAAGCTCCCGCATGAACGCCACCAGCCAGGACTTGCTGCGGGCGCACCCGCCCAGACAGAGCGCCGCGAACGTGGCACCCAGCGCGGTGCTCCGATCGGAGGGGCGTGGGGGAGGGCTGTCGAGGATGATGGGCGACGGGGGACGCGCGTCTTGCAAAGTAAAAATCCGGCCGGTAAAGGCCGGATGCTATGCGCAGCCTGCCACCGCGGCAAACCGCGGGCTGCAAGTCCCTGCGGTGTTTGCGGCTAGGGCGTCTGGATGGCCGTGTTGAGCACGCTCCAGAGCGGCAGCGTCCAGGGCACCATGTCTTCGCGGTAGTACCACCAGAAATGACCGCCGATGTAGTTGGGCTGATCGATCTTCATGGTGTAGTAGCGCTGCAGCGTCTCGGCCTTGCGGGCCGGATCACTGGTGCCCACCTCGCCGAAGCCGATCTTCGAGTTGGGAAACATTGCGGCAAGCTTTGCAAACACCGTCGGCCAGTCGGGCCTGAGGTCGTTGCAGTCCTCTTCGTAGTAGCTGATCAGCACATAGTCCAGGCCCTGCTTCATTCTGGCCGGAATATTGGCCTGCGCCCAGGTGAACATTTCGTTCGACCGTCGCGACCAGCACTCCTCGTTGTAGTAGAGCGTGAGCGCGGTGACCTTGCCGCGCGCCTTCACCAGGTCGTAGGCGCCGCTGATTTTTGCCACCACGCTCGAGGTGGTTCCCAGCCATTCGCCGTTCACTTCATTGCCCACCTCCCAGATGTGGACGATGTCGCCCATCGAGTCGAGGTAGCGCGTGGTGCGGTTGAGATACCCGGTCACGCTGATCCGCCGCACATAAGCCGAGTCGAGGATTTCGCCCATCAGATAGCTCACCTGCGACATGGCGATCGCCGCCTTGCGGTAATACGCGGGGCCTACGGTTTCGTCGAAGACAATACGGGCGGTGGGCTTGCGTGCCAGGCGCTGCAACGACTCGATGATCGCCGGCAGTTCGCTGATGTCGTCGACGGTCACGCCGTAAATCGGAGCGGGGACCGGCGTCAGTGCGGCGGCCGTGACCGTCTGGGCGGCGAGCACCGGCTCATTGCCGTTCGAGCCTGCCTGGCCCGCGCTGCCCGTGGATGCGCCGTTCGCGTGATTGTTGTTGGACCGCCCACCGCAATCGGTTACCAGAAGCCCGGTGGCGATAGAAGTGGCAAAGACAAGCGCGGTGACCCACATCGCGCGGCGGTGCGCGGCTGCCTTCAGTCTGATGTTGGAGTCCATCGGCCTCTCCCTCGAAGCGTGTCGTAGAGCGACAAAGCTTCAGGGCGAGTGCCCCTGCGAGGCTTGATCCGACCCCGCGAGTCAGACGATCAGCGACGACGGTCGGCGGTGCTGGACGCCAGATTCTGATCGGCGGGCGTGTGCGGCGCGCGGGCGGTGTCTCAGTCGTACTCGGGGCGGTGCGGCGTGAACACGTCGAGATTCAGCACCGGCTCGTCGCCCAGCACTTCGCCCCAGTGCATCGTGTTGGGTGGGACCCGCAGGAGCCCGCCCGCACCCAGCTCGGTCACTGCGTCCCCGACATGAAAACGGATCCGCCCTGCCAGGATGTAGACCACCTGCTCGTGCGGATGCTGGTGGGGCTTGGGCTCGTGGCCGGGCATCAGCCGGTGCAGCGCCAGCGTGCAGCCGGTACCCGAGAAGGACTTTCGATCAACGCCTTCGCGAACCGGTTTCCAGTCGATGGCATTCCAGTCAACCTGGTGCAGATTCATGGACTTGTCTCCAGAGTGGATCAATACGCATTGCTCAATGGGCTTTGCCGAACAGCCCCTGCGGCCTTGCGAGCAGGAAAATCAGCAGAATCGAAAGTGCTGCGACGTTCTTGAAGCCGGCGCCGAACAGCACAATGGCGAGTGCCTGCGCAACCCCCAGCATGATGCCGCCAGCGAAGGCGCCTGCTGCGTTGCCAAACCCGCCCAGAATGGCGGCGATGAAGCCTGAGATGGCAAACGGCACGCCCACGTTGAATGCGGTGTACTGGGTGGGCGTGATGAGAATGCCGGCCATTGCACCCAGCGCTGCCGACAACGCAAACGACAGGGCGAGCATGCGCGAAACAGGAATGCCCTGCAACGCGGCCGCCTCGCGGTTGATGGCGCACGCCCGCATCGCGCGCCCGGTGCGGGTGCGCGCAAAGAACAGGGCGAGTCCGGCCACCAGGACGAGCGATGCGCCGGCAATCCAGACCAGCTGCGGGCTGATTGCAATGCCCGAAATCTTCCATGGCGCAGCCGTGGTGAACCCGGAAAAGGTGCGGGGCTGGTCGCCTGCGATCAGCAGCGTGAGACGTTCCACCACGATCTGCGCGGCGAGGGTGGCAAGAATCATCACAAACATGGTGGCGTTGCGTCGCCAGAGCGGCTGCACCACCAGCCGGTCTACGGCAATGCCGAGCGCAGCGGCGAGCACAATGGTGAGCGGAATGGCGAGCGCAAGCGGCAGACCTGCGTGGGTGAGCAGTGCATGGGTGACCATGCCGCCCAGCATCACGAACATGCCTTGTGCGAAATTGACAATGCCCGAGGCGTTGTAGATCACGCAGAAGCCAATTCCGATCAGCCCGTAAATGATGCCGGTACCGATTCCTGAAATGACCGTCTGGATGACAAGTGTGATGTCCATGGTTCAGGCCCTGGTGTCCTGAGCGATGGGGGAGGACATGTCGGCTCCGCCCAGATAGGCCTCCAGCACAGCGGGATCCTGCTGAACCTGCTCGGGCGTACCTTCGGCAATCTTCCTGCCGAAATCGAGCACCACGATATGGCTCGCCACCCGCATCACAAGATTCATGTCGTGTTCGATCAGCAGCACGGTGGTGCCGCGCGCGATGATGCGTCCGATGGTGTCGGCGAGCGCATCGGTTTCGATGGCGTTCAGCCCGGCCGCCGGTTCATCAAGCAGCAGGAGACGAGGGCCTGCAGCCAGTGCTCGCGCCACCTCGAGGAGCCGCTGCTGACCATAGGTGAGCGCGCCCGCCTCGGTTTCGGCGCGCGACTCGAGTCCGACAAAAGCGAGCAGTTCCTGCGCGACCCGGGCCGACTCGAGCAGCTCTTCACGAGCGCGTCGGTGCCGGCTGAGTGCGGCCCACACCCCGCCCCGTCCGCGCAGATGGCAACCCGCCTCGACGTTCTGGCGGGCGGTCAGTTCGGAAAAAAGCTGCACGAGCTGAAAGGTGCGGACCAGCCCTTCAGCGGCGATCCGGTGCGGGGCAAGCCCGGTGATGTCGCGGCCCTCGAAGGCAATGCTGCCAGCCACCGGACGCTGAAAGCCAGAGATGAGGTTGAAGAGCGTGGTTTTGCCCGCTCCGTTGGGACCGATCACTGCGCTCACGCGGCCTGCTTCAATCGCAAAGCTCACCTGGTCGACCGCGGTGAGGCCACCAAAGCGCTGGGTGAGATCGCGGACCTCGAGGAGCGTCGTCATGGGGTCTCCCGGTCCGGCTGGCGGAGTCGCCAGCGGCGAATCAGCGAGGCAAGCCCCCGAGGCGCGTAGATCAGGATCAGGATGAGCGCCGCACCGTAGGCGAGATCCTGGAACTCCTTGAAGCCGCGAAAGGTTTCAGGAAGAAGGCTGATGATGAGTGCGCCCACCATTGGGCCCGCCACGGTACCGATACCGCCCACATAAAGCATGGTGAAGCCAAGCACGACCATGTGCAGCCCGAATACCTCGGGGCTTACAAAACCGACAAAGTGCGCGAAGAGCGAGCCCGCGAAAGCGGCATAGATTGCCGCGATCACGAACGCGATCAGTTTGTGGCGGGCGACGTCGATGCCAAGCGCCCGCGCAGCGTCTTCAGAGCCGGCGATGGCGGCCAGTGCCTGCCCGAGCCGGGAGTGCTTGAGCCGCGAGGCCACCCACAGGCAAAGCGCAAGCGCAACAAGGAGCGCAGCCAGTTGCCAGCGATCGCTCGGCAGTTCATGACCGAAGGCGCCGAGCGCCGGAATGGCCGCAATGCCGGTATAGCCCATGGTGACGCTGTCCCACTGCACCGCGATTTCCTGCACGATCATGCCGAGCGCGAGCGTGGCCATGGCAAGGTAGTGACCGCGCAGCCTCAACGTGGGAAAGCCCACCAGCAGCGCAAGCAGCGCGGCTGCGGCAACCCCCAGCGCCATCGCAGGAAATACACCCCATCCGAAGGCGGTGGTGAGTACGGCCGAGGTGTAGCCCCCGATCGCCGCAAAGGCGTTCTGCCCGAACGACACCTGGCCGGTGTAGCCCATGAAGAAATTGAGCCCGGAGACGAAAATGGCATAGATGGCAGCAAAGCCGAGGACCGTGACCAGATAGCCGCCATCGATGAACGCATAGATCACCAGCGCCGCGCCGGCCAGCCAGCCCGACAGCTTGAGAGCGGTGCCGATGCGATCAGACGGATTCATGTGAAAAGTAGTAGCGGGCGAGGTCATGCGGCGAGGCGATCTCATCGGGGGTGACCTCGGCGACGATGCGGCCAACGGCCATCAGGTAGGCGCGGCGCGCGATCTTGAGCGCCATGGGCGCACGCTGCTCCACCAGCAGTACCGGCAGTCCCTGCTGATTGAGCGTGGCAAGCGTGCCGATGATTTCGGCGGCCAGCCGCGGTGCCAGCCCGAGCGAGGGTTCATCAAGCAGGAGCAGCCTGGGGCCCGCCATCAGCGCCCGTCCGATGGCAAGCATCTGCTGCTCGCCGCCAGAGAGCGACCCGGCCAGTTGGGCCTGGCGATCGCGAAGGCGCGGCAGCAGCGCGAACACACGGTCGAGCCGGGCAGAGAATTCGCCGCTGCGGCGCTTGAGAAGATAGGCGCCGAGTTCAAGATTCTCGCGTACGGTCATGGGGCCGAACACGCCGCGGCCCTCGGGTACCAGCACCACACCGCGCTGGGTGACCGCCCGAGGGTCGTTCCGTGGCAAGGGGTTTCCTTCAAACTCGACCTGGCCACTGCCCGGCGTGAGCCCCATCAGCGCGCGCAGAAGTGTTGACTTGCCCGCGCCGTTGGGGCCCAG
>JBMSQB010000056.1:0-30818 GCA_049423065.1 Burkholderiaceae bacterium | reverse complement strand
GCCCACCAATGGGCTCCCGCCACACGGCGATATTCGGGACGGGACTGCGATACAGTGGAGTGCGATAAAGTGACGGCTCGCCACCCTGGAACAAGCGAGCAGGGCGCGAGATTCTTCCCCCGTTCGCATTCCGGCAAGGCCGTCCATGAACCGCTCGTCACGCTGTTTCATCTCAGGCCTCTTGGGGCTTGCCGTGCTGTCAGGCTGTGGCGATGGTCGGGCTCCTCCTGCGGTGGGGGCGGCCGATCCGCTGTCTGGCGCTGTACTGTCCGAAGGCCTGAAACCACCGCAGTATTTCGGCCCGGGGAATATTCCATCGGTCAGTGGTGTCGGGCTGACCCCCAACCCCGCGGCAGCAGCCGAATCGCCGGCGTTCACCGCCTCTGACGTTCTGGCCGCTCTGAAAATGGCGACTGGTCGTAACCCGAACGCCGACCCTGATGGCCCGGGGCCCTTGCAGGCGGCATCGCTCTCCCAGGAACAGGTGAGCGCTGTTGATCTGAATATCGATGGCCGTGTGACCCAGGACGAGGCGATACAGATTCTGACGATGGCCGCGAGCGGCAGCCCGGCAACCGTTCCCTCCGCTCCTGTAATCACGACCACAAGCGCAGGCAATCAACGCATCAGCGTCGCGTTTTCGGCACCGGCCTTCAGCGGCGGCAGAGCGGTCTCAAGCTATACGGCAACCTGCACGGCAGGGGCGGTCAGTTCGAGCGCATCGGGCGCCGCCAGCCCGTTGGCCGTGACCGGTCTTACCAATGGCATGACCTACTCCTGCACCGTGTTGGGCACAAACACGGTGGGCAACAGCCCGCAGTCTGCTGCGGTGACGGCTACGCCAGCATTGCCCGCGGCCACGTCATTCGCCCCGCAGAAGTTTTCGTCCATCGTCAACCTGGGCTACACCGCGGACAGCCTCACGAGGCTGACTGCCTTCACCTCGCGGAAGCGGTTTTTGATCGGCGACACCGCAGCGGCGCCGCTTTTCTGGGCGACTGGCAGCAAGGGCGTCAATGCGTATCCGCTGCTGGGCACCGCGCTGAGTGGTGCAACCACCTATAACGATTGGCTGTCGAGGACCCTGCACGCGGTGGTGGACAGCACCGACAGCAGTTGTTTCCGCCTCGATGCGCACCTCAATTCGAACTACTCGATTGATGTGGATGCGTCATCCGCAAACAAGCTTGCCTTCAGGAATAACTGGGGCCTCGGCGCAAGCACCGGGCATGGGTATCTGTGCTTTGGTTACGAAAGTGCCACCAAACTGCTGAGGGCAAACAAGCGCTACACCTACAACAGCAGCACCTACGCCCACACGCAGGACAGTTCATTTGCCCCCCGCTACGTACGGTACGCAAACGGCGAGGCGAGCCTCGTCGATTCCATCGGCGAGGCCACGCAGCTGGCTCTCTACGGCAGCCCGATCAACTTCGATATGCCAACCGACTTCAACCCCAGCAGCATCACTGCATCCACCAATTCATCAATGCCCTTCCAGATCAGTTTGCAGAAAATTACCAGCACCTCGCTTGCCAGCTTTGTGACCCGCCCCGACTCTGCCACCTTCAGAAGTCAGATCAGTACCAATAACACCACGCCTGCCGTTGGCTACAACAGCGCAACGGTCGCCCAGCAGGATGCGATGCTCGCGACTATCGAATCCACCGCCCGGTCGAATGGATTCGCGCTTCGCTATCCCCTCAGCACCTACAAGGTGTTCCGCGATGCCGCACTGCGCTACACACTGTTCGGCGACAGCGTCGTTGACGGCACAGCCGCCGAACATACGGTTCCGCTGATCTATTTCGTCAACCCCAGGGACGCGGCAGGCGCCTACCACCCCGCCATGATCGTTGTCGCGTACTCGGTGCCCGAGTCGCCCCACTACCTGCGCGATGTGGTCAGGCCGCCCGGAGGGGGCGACACTTCGATCACGGTGTGTAGTCAAGGTGTGGGTGGAACCGGGTACGGCAATCAGTGCGTCACCCGCTCAACGGTTCGTCAAAACTTCTTTTTCCGCGTGCCGCTTCGCGATTACGGGCTGACCACTGGCCTGTGCGACAACACCATGTCCGCGACGCTTTTCAGCGATTTCCAGAAGGTTGCCGGCAACACCTGCGATACACGAACCACGGTGGAGAACTATGCGTCGATCGCCGACAACGGCGTGATGATCGATGGAACCTCGATTTATCCGGTGCTGAACAACATCCTCGTCACCTCGCAGGAAGAGTCCAGTCTGAACATGCACGGCTGCCATGTGGGTCAGGGGTTCGGCTACCACTGTCATGCTGATGGGTTCTCTGCAATTGGCAACGGCATGAGTCTTTACAACCAGCGCGACTACGCTGGCCAAAGCCACCCTCCGCTGATCGGCTTTGGGTTTGATGGAATTGCGCTCTATGGCCGCTACCTGTCGAGCCATCCCGACATGGTGGGATACACCGCCAGCGCCACATTGCCCACCTCGACCGCGGCAACGACGGGCGTTGAACTGGACGCCTATGGCGGGCACACGCACTTGATCGATGGGGTATCGAGCTACCACCAGCATTCACGCCCGTACTCGGCAAAGACGCTCAAGAATGGCGCAGTAGCCGGGGGTACTTCCTACACGGTTCATTCCCTGATCACGGGGGCGTGGCGTGGCAGGATCAACGAGATCCCAAACTTCTGGGATGGAACCAAGCCCAACACCCGCGGCACCTTTCAATTGCTCACAAACTGAGGTGAGTACGCGGTCAGCTGGCGAACGGAAATCGCCCAGGCTCGAACTGCTTCGCGAACCGCTTGTATTGTTTTTCGTCGCGGGCGCTCTCCTGTTTGGTCTTGATCGCTTAGTCACTACCCTTCGCGGCGATGCCGACATTCGCGTGCCCGCTCCGGTGCACGCTGCAACCGTCGCGAAACTGGAGGCATCGCTTGGGCGGGCGGCGAGCGAGGACGAGTTGCGCGCTGCGCTCGCGAGCTGGATACGCGAAGAGGCGGTCTATCGGGAGGGGCTGCGCCGGGGCCTGGACAAGTCTGACCCGGTCATTCGCGAGCGGGTGGTGCGCCAGACTCTGGTTGCTCTGCACCGCGAATATGTGGTTACAGAGATTGACGAGCCCGAGCTTGAGCGCTGGTTTTTGGCTCGCATTTCACGCTATTCGCAACCGGCGATCTTTGATCTGGAGGTCATGAGGCTTCTAGGAGCACCAACGGATGCAGAGATCGGCTCGCTGCTAGACCGCCTGAACCGGTCCGATCATCCGGTTGCCGAGCCCGGCCCGAACGCGCGTCTTCACATTTACCGCGATGCGCCCGAGGGCTTGCTGGTTCGGTCGTATGGCGATCCTCTGGTCGCAACGGCTCGCTCGGCTGAACCCGGGCGATGGGTTAGGGCGTCTGGCGATTCAGGGGTCACCCTCGTGCGGGTGCATCGGGTTCGAGAAGCTCAGCAGCCGCGCCTTCAGGATGTGCGCGCGCGCGTTCTTGATGACTGGCGGCGCGAACAGCGCGAACAGGCAATCGAGCAGCGGCTTCAAGACCTGGTTCGGAATTATCGAATCAGGGTCACCCCGAATTGAGCGTGGTGATGAGAAAGCGGTTTTGCCTGTATGTGGCGTTGAGCGCGCTGTCCACGTGGGCAGTTCCCTGTCATGCCCATGACATTGACCAGCTTGAAGCCGATATCCGGTTGCTGACTCCCACCCTCTCCGCGGGCCTTGACCTCCAGCAGGTTGCACGCGCATATGGTCTGTTGGGGGTCGAACACATCCTGTCGGGTATCGACCACCTGATGTTCGTGATTGCGCTCGCGGTTTTGATTGGCTTCAAGCGTCAACTCGTGATCGGCATCACCGGATTTACTGCGGCGCACAGTGTCACGCTTGCGCTCGCCACACTGGGTTTCGTGCGCTTGCCCTCGGCGCCGATCGAGGCCTGGATCGCGCTGTCGATTGTCGTGGTGTGTGCAGAGGCCTTGCGTCCGCGCGACTCGATCACATGTCGCTTTCCTTTTGTCGTGCCATTTGTGATTGGGCTGATACATGGACTGGGCTTTGCGGGGGCCCTGTTGGAAGCTGGATTGCCCGGGGGCTATCGCGTCGCCGCGCTGCTGGCATTCAACCTGGGTGTCGAGGCGGGCCAGCTCCTGGTGATTGGCTGTGTGTGGCTGATCGTCAGATTCGGGGCGCAGCTTGCCTGGGCAGGCCGGGCCAGGGTGATGGTGTTCTCGGTGTTCGGGTCAGTTGCCGCCTACTGGACAATTGCGCGGGTGTGGGTATTGGCGGCTCCCTGATGGGCGCACCCGGCGCCTGAGCGATGGGCTGTTTTTGGGCTTTTTGGTCAACGCGTTAAAGTCTCGCGTCGCAGCGCCGGGTACGCGGCGGCATTTCGGGAGCGAACAATGGACATGCAGCTCAAAGGGAAAACTGCGCTGGTCACTGGCGCGAGTGTTGGAATCGGCGCGGCCATTGCGAAAGCGCTTGCAGCTGAAGGCGTGCGGGTAGCGATCAGCGCCCGTCGGGTCGACAAGCTGCGTGATACCGCAGCCGCCATCACCGCGGCGGGCGGACCCGAACCGGTGGTGCTCGAGTCTGATCTCTATGCTGCTGATGCGGCCCCATCGCTCGCGGCACGCGCCGTTGCGGCGCTGGGCGGCGTCGACATTCTGGTGAACAACGCTGGGGGGTCGCGCTCTTTTTCCAGCCTGCACGTGACCGAGGCGCAGTGGACGGAGGCGATGACGCTGAATTTTGACCGCCCGCGTCAGCTGGCGGACGCGCTCATCGACCAGATGATTGCCCGAAATTGGGGGCGCATCATCAATATCACCGGCAAGAGCGAACCCGATCATGTAAACGGCGCGTTCTGCGCCAAGGCAGCGGTGCACAGCTGGGCCAAGGGCCTGTCCCGGATGGTGGGCAAGAACGGCATCACGGTGAACTGCATTCCGCCGGGTCGAATTCACTCGGAGCAGATCTTTCGCAATTACTCGCCCGAGTATCGGAAATGGCAGAGTGAGAACGAAATTCCGGTGGGCCGATACGGCGAGCCGGAGGAGCTTGCCGCGCTCGCTGTCTTTCTCGCTTCGCCGCTTGCGGGGTATATCTCGGGCACCGTGATCCCGGTGGACGGGGGCTTGCGCCGTTATCAGTTCTGATCGCTGAAGGTACTTTGATGCGCGACGGGAGCAGGGCGGGCGGGTGGTGGTTTGGCGGGGCGTTGCTCGCGGCCGCGCTGATCGGTGCGACTCCCGTTGCGTGCGCCCAGACCAGCGCGGCAGACTGGCCGCGCCAGGCCATCCGGTTTGTGGTGCCGTTTGCGCCTGGTGGCACCAGCGAGATCGTTGCCCGATCCGTTGCAGCAGAACTGACCAGGCAGCTCGGGCAGAGTGTCTACGTTGAAAACAAGCCCGGGGGTGCGGGGGTCACCGCGATGACCGACGTGGCCAAGGCTGCGCCCGATGGGCACACCCTGGTGCTCGGGCATGTGGGTACGCTGGCGGTCAACCCCTGGATGCTGAGGAGCCAGCCCTATGACGTGAATCGCGACTTCGCACCGGTCACGCTGCTCGCGAAGGTGCCCAACCTGTTCGTGATTCACCCCGACGTGCCTGCCAAAAATTTTCGTGAGTTTGTCGACCATGTTCATCGTCATCCGGGCAAGCTCAATTACGGCTCCGCTGGTAACGCGAGTGCCGGCCACCTTGCGATGGAGTACCTCAAGCTCGTGACCGGCATGCGGATGGAGCACATCCCCTACCGCGGTACCGGGCCGCAGCTGGTAGACCTGCTCGCGGGCCGCACCGAGGCGTCTTCGGCTGGCATGCCCGCGCTCGCGCAGCACATCCGGAACGGCAAGCTGCGCGCGATTGCAGTGGGCACGCTTGAGCGCATTCCGGCGCTGCCCGATGTGCCCACCGTCGCCGAAATGGGTTATCCCGGCTTCGAGACCTCGCAGTGGTACGGCATGCTGGTGCCGGCAGGCACGCCGGAGGCCATCATTCAGCGCTTGCAGCAAGAGTCGCTTAAAGCGCTCAAGTCGCCGGCGGTGGCTGAACGCTTTGCCAGCGACAACGCGCTGGCCGGGGGCGGTCCGCCAGCCGAATTCGGCGCCTTCATTCGGGCCGAGCAGAAAATCTGGAGTGATATCGTGAGGCGTGCCAATATTCGCGCCGACTGATGGTTCTGCGGGTTTCGATTCACCTCGTATTTCATTTCACGGAAAGCTCATCTCGTGACCTCCCTGCCCGATAAAGCCTCGCCCGATGTGCTGGTGATCGGAGGCGGCAACGCCGCGCTCTGCGCCGCACTGATGGCGCTTGAATCCGGCGCAAGCGTGCGGCTGCTCGAGGCTGCGCCGCGCGAGTGGCGTGGCGGCAATTCCATGCACACGCGCAATCTGCGCTGCATGCACGACGCCCCGCAGGATGTGCTGGTGGAGGCCTATCCCGAAGAAGAGTTCTGGCAGGATCTGCTGCGCGTCACGGGCGGGCTCACCAACGAGTATCTGGCACGTCTGGTGATCCGTTCATCGTCAACCTGCCGGCCCTGGATGCGGCGTCATGGCGTGCGGTTTCAGCCTTCGCTTTCGGGCGCGCTTCACACCGCGCGCACCAACGCGTTTTTCATGGGCGGCGGCAAGGCGCTCGTCAACGCCTATTTCCGGAGTGCCGAAGCGCTCGGTGCGCAAATCGACTACAACGCCGAGGCGGTGAGCATCGAACTCGACGGCGACCGGTTCGCCGCTGCCATCGTGCGTCACAAGGCGAGCGACGGCAGCACGCGTGAAGAGCGGGTCACGGCCAAGGCCTGCGTGCTTGCCTGCGGCGGTTTTGAATCGAACCGCGAGTGGCTGCGCGAAGCCTGGGGCGTGAACGACTATGGCGAGCATCCGGCCGATAACTTCCTGATCCGCGGGACGCGGTTCAACATGGGTACCATCATTGCCAATCTCAGAGGGCAGGGCGCCGACATGATCGGCGATCCCACGCAAGCGCACATGGTGGCAATTGACGCTCGCGCCCCGCTTTACGACGGCGGCATCTGCACGCGCATCGACGCAGTCTCGCTCGGGGTGGTGGTCAACCGCTTTGCCAGGCGTTTCTATGACGAGGGCGAAGATTTCTGGCCCAAGCGCTATGCGATCTGGGGGCGGCTGGTGGCGCTCCAGCCTGGGCAGATCGCCTGGTGCGTGATCGATTCCAAGGCGATCGGCCGCTTCATGCCGCCGGTGTTTCCCGGGGTGCGCGACGACACGCTTGATGGGCTCGCCCGTCAGCTCGGACTCGATGCGGCCCAGATGGTGCAGACCATCGAGGAGTTCAACCGGGCCTGTCGCCCAGGCCGCTTTGATCACACCGTACTTGATGACTGTGTCACCGAGGGCGTGACACCTGCCAAAACACACTGGGCGCGGCCGATCGATGTGCCGCCGTTCTATGCCTACGCGGTCCGGCCGGGCGTAACCTTCACCTACTTGGGGTTTCGTACCGACGAGAGCACTGCCGTGCACTTCGGCGGTCGCCCCAGCCCGAACCTGTTTGCAGCGGGTGAACTCATGTCGGGCAACGTGCTCGGCAAGGGGTATACCGCGGGCGTTGGGATGACCATCGGCACAGCCTTCGGGCGTATTGCAGGCACCCGTGCGGCTGCGGCCGCGCTTGGTCAAAACGGCGCCGACACCCAGAGAATCATCGAGGAGCGCGATCGTGCAGCAGCTTGAAGCCCTGACCCGCGAGGCGCAGTCGCTGGCGGAGGGCGCTCCGTCGGCCGCTCATGCCAGGCCGCCTGGCGCTGATGCGATGAGCGCGGCCGAGGCCGAAGTCGCTCGCGAAATGATCATCTGCAATGCCTGCCGCTATTGCGAGGGTTTTTGCGCGGTGTTTCCCGCCATGACGAAGCGGCTTGAGTTTCACCGCGCCGACGTGCACTACCTCGCCAACCTCTGTCACAACTGCGGCGCGTGTCTGCACGCATGCCAGTACGCGCCGCCTCACGAGTTCGCGGTCAATCTGCCGCGCGCGCTTGCCCGGGTGCGGGGCGAGACGTATGCCCACTACGCCTGGCCGGCATCGCTTGGGGCGCTCTATCAGCGCAACGGTCTCGCGGTAGCGCTTGCGCTTGCGGGCGGGTTTGCACTCTTCCTGCTGCTCGCCGTGGCGATGCATGGGTCGCTGCTGGCGGGAGACGCTCGCGGCGATTTTTACCGGATCTTTCCGCACGGACTGATGGTTTCGCTCTTCCTGCCAGTGTTTGGCTGGGCTGTGGTGGCGCTTGCCATCGGCGCAGCCCGGTTCGTGTCTGAAGTGAAACCGGCGACCGGCGAGGCAGGGGCGAGCGGGGTTGCCACCGCCGAGGCGCTTCATGACGCTTTCAAGCTTCGCTATCTGGATGGTGGACATGGCGAGGGCTGTCACAACGAGGACGATGCCTGGACGCGTGACCGGAAGCGCTTCCATCACCTCACCTTCTATGGCTTCATGCTGTGCCTGGCCGCCACGTCGGTCGCCACGCTGATGCACTACGCACTCAACATTCCTGCGCCCTACGGCTGGTTCAGTCTGCCGAAAATATTGGGTATCAGCGGCGGAGTGATGATGGTCTGGGGCACGGTGGGGCTGTGGCAACTGCGCAAGCGCCGCCACCCGGATCATCTGGAGCCCTCGCACGGCGGCATGGACCTGGGCTTTATCGCGCTTCTGTTTCTCACCGGCGCGACGGGGCTTTTGCTGATGGTGCTGCGCACGACGGCGTTGATGCCGGTTGCACTGTGCGTGCACCTGGGCGCGGTGCTCGCGTTTTTCCTGATGATGCCCTACGGCAAGTTCGCGCACGGCGTTTATCGCGTCGCGGCGATGGTCCGTTATTCGGTCGAGAAGCGTCAGCCGAACCGCTTGGGGCTCTCGGGCGAATAGGCGACGTCGGGTTTCAGCGCGCCGGGTTCAGATAACCGTCTTCGATGGTTCGCACCAGCGCGTGCAGGGTGCGATTGACCGGCGTGGCAATGCCCAGGCGCTCTCCCTCTCGCACCAGATAACCGTTCAGATGGTCGATCTCGGTGGCTCGGCGGCGAGCGACATCCTGCGCGGTAGAAGAGCGCTGGCGCGGCATCATGCCCGCCACCCCCAGGACACGCTCATGCACATCGGCGCCCAGATCGATGCCCTGGGCGCGCGCGATCGCAATGGCCTCGTCGATGACCTGACGCATGACGATGCGGACGGGATCGGAGGCGATCAGCGTGCCGTAGTCGTTCTGCGTGATGGCCGACAGCGCGTTGTAGACGCAGTTCACAACCAGCTTGCCCCACAGCACGGCGCGGATGTCTTCATGAGGGGTGACCGGGATGCCGGCGGGCGAGAAGAGACGAACGATTGCATCGATTCGCTCGCGGCTGACCGGGCGGCTTCGGGGCGAGCCGATCGCAAGCGCCCCGCCCCCGTGGTGTTGCACATGGCCCGGGCCCGCCAGCACGGTGGCGACATAGACCGCTGCGGGGACCACCTGTTGCGACAACCCGGCGAGCAGTTCGTCGCCGTTGGTGACGCCGTTCTGAAGGCTCACGACCAGCGCATCGCGGCGCAGATGCGGCGCCAGTTCGCGGGCGGCCTGCGGGGTGTCCGAAGATTTGACGCACACCAGTACAAGCGCTGCATTCGCAACCGCTGCGGGGTGGTCGGCAACTTCGAGGCGAACGGTCTCGGTGTGTCCGCCTGACTCGATCATCAGGCCGCGTGTGCGGAGGGTGGCCACTGCGTCACCGCGGGCGAGCAGTGTGACGGGCAGGCCCGCGCGGGCGAGGCGTCCGGCGTAGTAGCAGCCCACAGCACCAGCGCCGACGACGGCAACCGGCAGAAGATCAGCCTCTGATGCGGGCGGGTTGTTGGCGCTCATGACCGAATTGTGCCCGAGCCACGCGAGGCGCGTGGCGCGCGGCTCGAGCGCTGCCTGCCGCTGAACGCCTACAGCGCGTTCAGCGGGATCTTGACGTAGGACACGCCGTTGGGTTCGGGCGGCGGCATGTGACCCGCGCGGATGTTGATCTGCACTGCCGGCAGGATCAGGACCGGCATATCCAGGGTGGCGTCGCGCCGGGTGCGCATCTCGACAAACTGCTGCTCGCTGATGCTGTCGTTCACATGAATATTGCGTGCGCGCTGGTCGGCCACCGTGCACTCGAATCCGACGGGTCGGCCATTGGGGGGATAGTCGTGACACATGAAAAGCCGGGTCTGCGGCGGCAGGCTGAGGAGCTTGCGAACCGACCGGTAGAGCGTGGGTGCGTCGCCCCCGGGGAAGTCGCAGCGCGCGGTGCCGACATCGGGCATGAAGAGGGTATCGCCCACGAATACCGCGTCGCCAATGCGATAGGCGACGCACGCCGGTGTATGGCCGGGCACCGACATCACTTCGCCCTCCAGCGCACCGATTGCAAACCGTTCGCCATCGGCAAACAGATGATCGAATTGACCACCATTGGTATCGAACGATTCTTCGAGGTTGAAGATGCGCTTGAACACCCCCTGAACCGTGCGGATGTTGCCGCCGATTGCGATCTTGCCGCCCAGCTGCTCGCGCAACCACGGGGCGGCGGAAAGATGGTCGGCATGGGCGTGGGTTTCCAGAATCCAGCCCACGTTCAGGCGCTGCTCGCGCACGAAATCGACCACCTTCTGCGCGCTCGCGGTTCGGGTGCGGCCCGACTTGGCGTCGTAATCGAGTACCGAGTCGATGACGGCGGCCTGACCGCCCGGCTGGTCATACACCACGTAGGTGACGGTCCAGGTGGCGGGATCGAAGATGCCGTGTACGGTCGGGTTCATTGCGGGTTCTCCAGGGCTATTGATTAATCTTTCAATATTATATTGACAAATAAAATATAAATCAATAAAGTATTGCTGGTCGTCCGCATCCTTTCCACTCCTGGCTGCCCGATATGCCCGCCTCCGCCACGATTGACCTTGCCGAGCTGCGTAACGCTGCCGATTCCGCCTGTCGTCTGCTCAAAACGCTCTCCAATCCCGACCGTCTCCTGCTGCTCTGCAGGCTGGCGCAGGGTGAGGCCTGCGTGAGTGAGCTGGAGGACGAACTTGGAATTACCCAGCCCACGCTCTCCCAGCAACTCGGCGTGTTGCGCGAGGAGTCGCTGGTGGGCACCCGCCGAGACGGAAAACGGATTCATTACCGACTTGAGAGCGCTTCAGCGCTTGCGGTCATCTCAACCCTGCAATCGCAGTTCTGCCCACCTTCAAAGGAATCCACCCCATGACAATCGACTGGTCCAACTTCACGCCCTGGAGCTCGCTTGCGGGCGGTATCGTGCTGGGCATCGCCTCGGCGCTTTTTGTGCTCATGAATGGCCGCATTCTGGGCATCAGCGGAATCATCGGCGGGCTGGTGAAGCGCCGCCCCGGCGACAGCGGCTGGCGAATCGCGTTTGTGCTGGGCCTGCTGGCTGCGCCCACCGCCTGGACGCTGTTTGCGCCGCCCGCAGCCGCCCGCATTGATGCGGGGTGGCTCGCTGTGGTGGCAGCAGGCTTGCTGGTGGGCGTTGGCACGCGCTATGGCGCCGGCTGCACCAGCGGTCATGGCGTGTGCGGGTTGTCGCGCCTGTCACCGCGTTCGCTTGCAGCAACCATCGCCTTCATGGCCGCAGGCTTCGCCACGGTCTTCGTCGTCCGTCATCTGCTTGCTCGCTGAGCCGCGTCTTTTAAAAAGGAATCATTCCATGGAACGAGTCTCTGAATTTGTGGTGGGCCTGCTGTTTGGCATCGGCCTCATCCTCGCGGGCATGACCGATCCTGCCAAGGTAATCGGCTTTCTTGATCTTGCAGGCGCCTGGGATCCGTCGCTCGCCTTCGTGATGGGCGGCGCAATCCTGGTGGGCGTGTTCGCATTTGGAATCGCAAAGAAGCGCACCACCAGCATGTTCGGCGGGGCCATGCAGCTTCCCACCTCGCGTGACATCGACCGCCGGCTGATCGGTGGCAGCGTGATGTTCGGTGCAGGCTGGGGGCTCGCCGGCTTTTGCCCTGGGCCGGCACTGGTGTCGGTGGGTGCGGGCCAGTCCAAGGCGATCGTCTTCACCATTGCGATGCTGCTGGGTATGGTCATCTTCGAGATGCTTGAACGTCGTCGTCTGGCGCTTGCTGCTGCGCACTGATGAGTCGCTTCCTTCCCGCCTGGCTCACCGGCTATCGACGCGACCAGCTCGCGGGCGACCTGTCGGCGGGGCTCATCGTCACCGTGATGCTGGTGCCCCAGAGCCTGGCCTACGCCATGCTGGCCGGGCTGCCGCCGCAGATGGGGCTTTACGCGAGTGTGCTGCCCATCATCGCGTATGCGGCCTTTGGCACCAGCATGACGCTCGCCGTGGGGCCGGTGGCGGTGGCCTCGCTCATGACCGCGAGTGCGCTCACGCCGCTTGCCCTGCCGGGCTCGCCTGAATACGCGGCGCTGGCAGTGGTGCTCGCATTGCTTTCTGGCGTCATGCTGGTGGTCTTCGGCCTGATGCGGTTGGGCTTTCTCGCCCACTTCCTGAGTCACCCGGTCATCAGCGGCTTCATCAGCGGGGCAGCAGTTCTGATTGCAATCGGGCAGCTTCGTCATGTGCTGGGTGTACGGATCGAGGCCGATGGCGTGGTGCAAACGGTGCTCGCCCTGATCACTGCACTGCCGCGCACCAATCCGGTCACACTCGCCATCGGGCTTGGCAGCATTGTGTTGCTGGTGGTCGCGCGCAGCCGGTTGCCGGGCTGGCTGGTGGCAATGGGGCTCGCGCGGCCGCGCGCCGAACTGATCGCGCGGCTCGCGCCCATGGCGGTAGTGGTATTGGCCACGGTGGTGGTGGGCGTTTTTGACCTCGACCAGGTCGCGAAAGTGGCGGTGGTCGGCACGGTACCGGCCGGGCTGCCGCAGTTGCCTTCGGTGTCACAACTGTTTCCAGGGTGGGAGCCGCTGCGCGAACTCCTCATTCCAGCATTACTGATCTCGCTGGTTGGATTCGTGGAGAGCGTGTCGGTTGCGCAGTCGTTTGCACTCAAGCGCAGGCAGCGGATCGACGCCGATCGCGAACTGCTGGGGCTGGGGGCTGCCAATGCAGCGAGCGCGCTCTCCGGCGGTTTTCCGGTCACCGGCGGGCTGGCCCGATCGGTGGTCAATTTCTCTGCGGGCGCCAACACACCCTTTGCCGGTGTGGTGAGCGCGGGCCTCATGGCGGTGGTGCTCATGCTCTTTACCGACTGGTTTCGCGCCATGCCGCATGCCGTGCTGGCAGCGACCATCCTGGTAGCGGTCACCAGCCTGATTGACCTCAAGACGCTGCGTGAGGCCTGGGCCTACGACCGGAGTGACGCGCTGGCGCTCGCGGCCACCGCGCTCGGGGTGATTGTGCTGGGGGTGGAGCACGGCATTGTGCTGGGGGTGATGCTGTCGCTCGCCGTGATCGTCTGGCGCGGCAGTCGGCCCCACATTGCGGTGGTCGGCCGCATGCCGGGCACCGAGCACTTTCGCAATGTCGAGCGGCATGCGGTGGAAACCGTGCCGGGTTCGCTCATCCTGCGCGTCGACGAGAGTCTGCTCTTTGCCAACGCGATGCAGGTGCGCGACCGGGTGGATTCGCTGCTTGCCGCTGATCCGGGCATTCGCCGGGTGCTGATTTCCTGCGCAGGCGTCAATCAGATCGACACCACAGGACTGGAGATGCTGGTGGCATTGGAGTCCGATCTCCAGCGGCAGGGCGTTTCGCTGTTGCTTGCCGAAGTGAAGGGGCCGGTGATGGACCGACTGGCTGCAACCGGATTCGGCCGTGCCATGGCCGGGCGCGTCTATCTGAGCCTTCACGATGCAATCAAGGCGAACTAGCGTGAGGTGTCAGTGGCTGGCCGCGTTTCACTCGCGCCGGATTGCAGAGCCGGGCATTTGAATCCCGGCTAGAGTGAGCGATTCCGACCCTGCTCACGGAGTCTGTCGATGAAAACCCCAAGACGCGCTGCGGCTGTTGTTGCCCTCTCATTGCTGGCGGCGCTGCCCGCAGGGCTGGCCTGGGCCCAGTCAGGCTTTCCTGACCGGCCGCTGAAGCTGGTCGTACCCTTCCCGCCAGGTGGCGGCACCGATGCGGCGGCGCGCCTCATGGCGGCGGCGCTTTCGGGGGAACTGCGCCAGCAGGTGGTTGTCGAGAACCGCGGCGGGGCCGGTGGCTCGATTGCCGCGCAATCGGTGGTCGATGCGCCGGCCGATGGCTACACCCTGTTTTTTGCAACCACGGGCACTGTGGCGATCAACCAGCATCTGTATTCAAAGCTGCGCCACAACCCGCTCACTGATCTCACGCCCATCGCCACCATCGCGTCGTTTCCAAACGTTCTGGTGGTGCATCCGTCGCTGCCGGTCCGTTCGGTTGCCGAACTGATTGCGCTGGCCCGCGAGCGCCAGGGCACGCTCACCTATGGATCATCGGGCTCCGGCAGTTCCAGCCATCTGGCGGTGGTGCTCCTGGAATCGATGACCGGTGTGAAATTCACGCATGTGCCGTACAAGGGGTCCGCCCCCGCCATGACCGATTTTGTAGCGGGCCGGATCGACATGATGATCGACAACCCCACCACCAACATTCCCCTCGCGCAGGCGGGCAAGCTGCGCGCGCTGGGCGTGTCGGGACGCTCGCGCTCGAAGCAGATGCCCGAGCTCCCGACCATCGCCGAGGCCGGCGTGCCCGGCTACGAGGTCACGATCTGGTATGCCCTCATGGGGCCGGCGCGGCTGCCCGAGGCGGTGGTGAGCCGGCTTGCGAAGGACGTGGGAACGGTGGTGGCCACGGCCAAGGTGAAAGAGGGGCTCGAAGGGTTGGGCACTGACCCCATGTACATGGATACGCGCGAGACCACGGCATTCATCGCGGCCGAGAGCCGCAAGTGGGCTGAGGTGGTGAAAGTGTCGGGCGCTCGCGCCGACTAGCAGCCCCAGCCTCCGGGCGGTCTGGCTGGAACCTATCGCAGGATGGGCGCCTCGCCCGGGTCGGTTGGGTCAGTCATCAGATCGGATTGCGCCCGCTCGACCAGATCGGCGGGCAACTGTCGCGCCGGCTGTACGCCGAGTTCGCGCAGCATCTCGGCCTGGCGGATCACATTGCCGCGTCCTTCCGCGAGTTTTTTGCGGGCGTCGCTCCAGGCGGTCTGGGCCGAGTGGAGGCGGCTGCCCACCTCGTCCAGTTTTTCAACGAAGCCTGACAACCGGTCATAGAGCTCTGCGCCCCGGCGTGCGATGTCCTGGGCGTTGCGGCTGCGCGCTTCCTGCCGCCACAAATGCGCGACCGTACGCACCACGAACAGCAGCGTGGACGGGCTCACCAGCAGCACATTGCTTTCCCAGGCCTCGGCAAACAGCCGCTCGTCGTGGCTCACTGCGGTGATGAAGGCGGGCTCAACCGGAACGAACATCAGAACGAAATCGAGCGTGTTGCCGTAGAGCGCCTGATAGCGCTTGTCGGACAGGTCTTTCAGATGCGAGCGCATGGAGGCGAGATGGTCGCGAAGCGCCGCGTCACGCGTTGCGTCATCGTCGGCTGAAACGTAGCGGTCGTAGGCGATGAGGGACAACTTGGAGTCAACCACCAGGCAACGGCCTTCGGGCAGCTGTATGACGACATCGGGCTGGCGGCGCTGACCCTGTTCATCCACCCGCGAGTCCTGCACCAGATATTCATGTCCCCGGCGAAGCCCCGCGGTTTCAAGCACCCGCTCGAGCACCAGTTCGCCCCAGTTGCCCAGCCGCTTGGCCGAGCCGCGGAGCGCCTGCGAGAGCTCCTGCGCGTCGTCGCTCAGTGTGCGGTTGAGCTGCATGAGCTCCTGCACCTGGGCCTTGAGCGCCGAGCGCTCCTTGCTCTCGTCGACATAGAGCGTTTCAACCTTTTGCTGGAACTGGCCAATGCGCTCGCGAAGCGGTTCGAGCATGCCGCCCAGGTTCTGTTGATTCTGCTCGGCAAAGCGCTTGGAGTGCGATTCGAGGATATCAACCGCGAGCGTCTTGAACTGGTGGCCCAGCGTTTCGTGGGCGCTCTCGATGAAGGCCTGCCGTTCAGCGACTGCGGCCTGAGTGGTCTTGAGTTGCTGGCGCAGTGCTTCGGCCTCGACCTGAAGCTCGGCCAGTTGCTGGCGAATGGCAAGCTCGCGGGCGCGAGAGTCGGCACGCTCGCGTTCCGCCTGGTCGCGCAGCTGATGGGTGTCAGCGTCGGCGCGCATGAGCGAGGCCTGGGCCGCGCTCAGCTGGGCCTGCAGGCTGGCCTGCTCCTGGCTGAAGCGCTGCGCCTGATCGGCGAGTGCGGCCGCCCGCTCGGCGAGCGCTGCTGCCTGCTCGGCCTCATGTCGACTGCGGCGCAAGGCGCTGGCGAACCACGCGCCCGCCGCAAGGCCGATGACTGCACAAACAAGTGCAATCAGCAGGTAGGCAAGCGAATCAGTCATGGGATGTCTGGGTGAGGATCAGGTTGGAGGGGTTCAGCCGCGCGGTGCCATGCCTATCGCGCGCTGAAACGCCGCGCGAGGGGCTCAAGCAGCAGCCGCTCGCCAGCATAAAAGAGCGCGACGATTGCCAGGCACGCCGCCAGGACGGTGGTGAGGTCGGCTGAACCCTGGGCTCGCAACATGAGAAAGCCCAACCCGGAAGTTGAACCCAGCAGTTCTGCAACGAGCGCAATCTTCCAGGCCACGCCGTAGGCAATGCGCAGCGCGCCCATCAGATAGGGCAGCAGCAAGGGCAGCCCCACCTGAAAAACAATACGGGTTCTGTTGCGTGTAAAGCTGGTGGCCATTTCCAGCAGTTCGCGGTCGATCTGCCGCAGTCCTTCGGCAACATTGATGAGGCAGAACGGTGCCAGGATGGCAACCTGAACGAACACGATCGAGAAATGCCCGGGCGTGAACCAGATCGCCGCAAGAATCGCCCACCCAATTGAAGGAAACGCATTCAGAAACGGTTGAATCACGCCGCTCACGATGCCATCGAGCACCGGAACTGCGCGGGCGATCAGGGCGAGCCCGCCGCCGATCACGAGCGCGATCAGGACCGAGCCGATCACGCGGACGGTCGAGGCGATGGTGTGGACCAGGAACTCGCTGTCGGTAAAGAGTGCGAGCAGGCGCTTTCCCACGGCAATCGGGCCCGGCAGAACGAACTCCGGGAGATTGGCCGCGCCCGCAGCCCAGGCTGCGAGCGCGAGGATCACGAGCGTATCGGCAAGCCAGAGCGCGGGCGAGCGCCCGAGAAAACGCGGGGCGGATACGGCTGCTTGAACGGGCTTGCGCGGGCTTGACGATTCCCCGGGCTGGCTCATCGTGCGCCCCCGAACTGCCGTGTGGTGAGGCGCTCGAGCGGACCAAACAGCAGGCGGTCGGCGAGGGTCACGGCGATGATGATGAACAGGATCACGGCGAACAGCGTGGGCGTGTCGTAGTCCTGTCTTGCAATGTTGATGACATAACCCAGACCGCGTCCGCCTCCAAACAGTTCGGCGGTGAGCGTGACCTTCCACGCGACCCCAAACATGATGCGAAGTGTGGCCGCTGCAAAAGGCAGCAGCGCGGGCGCAACCAGCAGGCGCCAGCTGCGCCAGCGCGCGCGACCAAAGCTCTCGCCCATTTCAAGGAGTTCGCCATCGAGCGCGAGCAGCCCCTCGCGCAGATTGACGAGCGCAAACGGCAGCAGCACCGCCACGATGGTGAACACCACGGTGAAGCTTGAGACGCCGAACCAGATGACCGCGAGCAGTGTCCAGCCGATTCCCGAAAACGCACTCAGAAAGGGGCTCATCCGCTGATGAATCGCGGGCGCGCTCCATTGCGCGTAATGCGCGGCGAAGGCAAGCAGAGCGCCCAGCACGAAGGAGATCGCGATAGCTGAAGCGATGTGTGCGAGCGTCGCGAAAAGGTGGGGCAGGCGCTGCGCCGACGAGGCGAATGCGAGCACTGCGCCCGCCACCTCGCCGGGCGGCGGCAGCACATAAACAGGAACATGGCCCACCGACGCAAACCAGGCGAGCGCGAGCGCGAGCACGAAGCCGAACGCAAGCGTGCGCTGCTGGCGCGCCAGCCGGCCTGGCGCGGCCGGCGCTTGGGTCATGAGCGGAGCGTCTTGTCCCAGGTGTAGGCTTGAACGTCGGGCACCTTGGTCACCATCCCCATGTCGCGCCCGATGTTCCACGCGGTTTGCACAGCTTTCGAATGGTCGTTGCCAAACACGGCCGGCACGCGCGTGGTGCGGTCAAACCACCAGTCAAAGAATTTTCGGTCGATGTTGGCCTGCTTGGCGATCGCGCCAAAGACTTCATCACGGTTGGCGAGCGCGTAGGTGATCGAGGCCTTCAGCATCCGGTTGAATTCATTGAAGTGGTCGGCCCGCGCGGCGAGTTTGTCCGGATAGGACACATTGACCGCCGACACCAGCGGGCCGTAGCGCTCGTTCAGGATCACATTGGTTTCGCAGATGTTGGTGAATTCGCCGGTCTGCATGGCGCGCCAGGCCTGGCTGTGAATGAGCGAGGCCGCATCGGCCTGGCCGGTGGCAAGCGCTGCGGGCAGGTTGGGTGCCTGGACTTCGACCTGTCTCACGTCACCGCCTTCGAGGGCCATGTTGAGGCCGAATTTGATGCGCAGTGCTTCGCGAACAAACATGTAGCCCGTGGAGCGCAGCCCGTAGGAGGCGAGCGTGCGGCCCTTGAGGGCAGCAGGGTCGGCGAGGGGGCTCCCTTTCTTGACCCAGACGCCGCCGCCTTCGCCAACTGGCGACGCGTGGAGTGCGGCCGACAGGATGCGCAGCTCGAGTCCGCGCGCCGCCGCCGCCGGTACGCCAATGACTGCGGTCATCACCACATCGAACTGCTTGGTGGAGGTGGCCTGCAGCAACTGCGGGATGAGCATGCCCGTGGCTTCGACATCGATCAGATCGGAACGCACCTTGCCATTCCTGATCGCCCAGACCACCGCGTCATAGGCTGGGTCGAGCAGATAGGCATAGGTGACCTTGGGCTTGGCCTGCGCGCGCAGCGGGCTGGCGGCGAGAACTGCGGGCGCGGCGGTGGCCGCGAGGAAATGACGACGGTTGATCATGATGCAGAGTCCTCCGGTGCTGTGTGTTCAAGTGACTGAAAGAGGCGCTGCAGGCGGTCTCGCAGCGCATCGAGTTCGGGATTGCCCGACACCCGCCGCGGTCTGGGCGCGGTGACGGGGATGCTTTCAAGCACCCGTGTGGGCTTGTTGGAAAGGAGCACGATCCGGTCGGCGAGCACAATCGCCTCCTCGATGTCGTGGGTCACGAACAGCACGGTGCGGCCGGTGCGCTGCCAGATGCTCTCGATCTCGGCGCGCAGGCGCCGGCGGGTGTTGGGGTCCAGCGCCGAGAAGGGTTCGTCCATCAGCACGATGGCCGGATCGACGGCGAGCGCGCGGGCGATGGCAACGCGCTGGCGCTCGCCTCCCGACAGCATGGACGGATACTTGTGGGCTGCATCGGAAAGTCCGACCAGGGCGAGCAGTTCGCGCGCCCGGGGCTCACGCCGACGCGCCTCATCACGACCCATGCGCAGTTCCACACCCATCAGGACGTTGGCCAGTGCATTGCGCCAGGGGGCCAGCCGCGGCGACTGGAAGACGAACGCCACCTCCTGCCAGGCCTCGGCCGGTGGTTTTCCATCCACGGTGAGCGAGCCTGATTGGGCGGCAAGCAGATCGCCGATCAGGCGCAGCGACGTGGACTTGCCGCATCCCGACGGCCCGAGAAGGCAGACGAATTCGCCGCGCCCTACAGAAAAACTGATGTCGTCGTAGATGGCCTCGCCACCGAAGGCAAGCCCCACCCGATCGAAGACGATGGATGCTTCGGTCACGGCCAGTATTTCCAACGGGTGCGGCCCGCCGGATCGTTGGCCGCGCGGCTGTGCACATCGAAAAGCATGGTCTGCATGCCGGCTTCATGTCGCGGCCAGTGCGGCAGGCCCGGATGGGAGGGGTCGCCGCGATGGGCAAACGCTGCCCACGCGTCGCGCATCTGGCCGGCCAGTCGCGCCATGGCCTGCGGTTCGCCGCCCGCCAGCATGGGTGCCTGCCAGGCGGGCAGGGTGTCGAACATGAACGGGATCTCGCAGCAGTGGCAGGCGGCAAACCGGTTGTCGGGGGCCGCCCAGTCGAACCGGTAGACCCAGGCGGGCCGGCCCATGGCTGCGAGCCGCTCGGCAAAGCCATGAACGCCTGCGCCAAACGAAGCATCGCCCAGCATCGCGCCCAGCAGTGACGCGTTGTCGCTCCCGCGCGCGCGTTGGCGATATTCGGCCATCGCTTCGTCCGCGGCTGCGCCAAAGGTGCGGGCAAACACATCATGAATCTGCTGGGGGGTGGCGTCTCGAATCTTGTCATCGGCGCCGAAGAAGGCGGCCATTTCGTCGCGGGTATAGCCCACCATCACATCACGCTCGGCGGCGCCCGCGAGGGCCGCCGACATCAGGTCTTCGCCCAGCAGTTTTTCGTCGATCACCGGAATGAACACCGGCGTGGTGGCGGCAAATGAGCCCAGGCTGCGCGCCACGCCCAATTGGGCCTCATTGATTTTTTGCGCATCGACCGTTTTCCACTGGGCGGGGTCGGTGATGCCAAGGGCCTTGGCCATGGCCTCGGAAATCTGAAGCGCTTTGGGCATGGAGCGCAGGATGCGGCCGAAGGGCGCGCTCTGAATGATGGCGCGACGAAGGAGCGCGCGGCTTTGCGGTTGCGCGAGCATTGCCAGCACCGACAGGCCGCCCGCCGACTGACCCGCCACCGTGATGTTGTCGGGGTCACCGCCGAAGGCGGCTATTTCGCGCGCCACCCAGCGGAGCGCGGCCATCTGATCGTGAAGGCCGAGATTGGGTTCGCTGACACCCGGAATGTGCATGAAGCCGAGTGCGCCCAGGCGGTAGTTGACCCCGACCACCACCATGTCCCCGTGCCGTGCCATGGGAACACCGGAGTACCAGTCGATCGAGCCAGCACCGGTCCAGAACGCCCCGCCGTGAAGCCAGATCAGTACCGGGCGCCGGCGTTTGTCAGCGGCGGGGGTTGCGATGGTGAGCGTGAGGCAGTCCTCGCCCTGCTCGGCCACGAAGTCGCCCATGGCTGCGCGCAGGCGCGACGGCGGCTGCGGCGGGACCGGACCATTGCGGGTGGCATCGCGCTCGCCGCTCCAGGGCTCTACCGGGGCGGGCATCGCAAAGCGCAGGGCGCCAACCGGTGGCGCCGCGTAGGGAACAGCACGGAACACACTCACGCCGTCTTCGAGACTGCCGCGAAGCAGGCCTGCCGAGATGCGGGCAGTGGGCGATGCGCTCATTGCGCGACTCCTGATCGGAAAGGACGCCGCATTCTAGGCGCTTGTGCCGGCTGGATGAAGCCCTTGATCGCAGGTTTCCAGCGCCCGCACGCGGGTAAGGCCATGCGGACCGGTAGAATCGGGCGCTTCTCCCAGATCGGCTTCTTTTCATGGTCCGTACCCGATTCGCGCCCAGCCCAACCGGGTTTCTTCACATTGGCGGCGCCCGCACCGCGTTGTTTGCCTGGGCGTATGCCCGGCATTTCGGCGGCACCTTCATTCTCCGCATTGAAGATACCGACCTCGACCGGTCCACGCCAGAAGCGGTTCAGGCGATTCTGGATGGCATGAAGTGGCTGTCGCTCGACCCCGACGAGGGCCCGTTCTTTCAGACCCGGCGCATGGACCGTTACCGCGAGGTGATCGCGCGCATGCTCGCGGAGGGCACGGCGTATCACTGCTGGAGTTCGCCTGGCGAACTCGACGCGATGCGCGAGGCGCAGCGCGCTCAAGGGCTCAAACCGCGCTATGACGGGCGTTGGCGCCCTGAAAATTCAAAGGGGCGCGAACCGCCCGCCGGGGTACAGCCGGTGGTGCGTTTCCGGAACCCCGACGGTGGTGCGGTGGTCTGGAACGATCTGGTGAAGGGCCCGATCTCGATCTCGAACGACGAGCTCGATGATCTGGTGATTGCGCGCTCGGACGGCACGCCCACCTACAACTTCTGCGTGGTGGTCGATGACCTGGACATGCAGATCACCCATGTGATTCGCGGCGACGATCATGTGAACAACACCCCGCGCCAGATCAATATCCTGAAAGCATTGGGCGGTGTGCCGCCCAGCTACGGCCATGTCCCCATGATTCACGGTGACGACGGGCAGAAGCTCTCCAAGCGCCATGGCGCGGTGTCGGTCATGCAGTATGACGAGGACGGCTTTCTTCCCGAGGCGGTCGTGAATTACCTGGCTCGACTGGGCTGGAGTCATGGTGATGACGAGATTTTCAGTCGCACCGATCTGGTGGCCTGGTTCGATGGCTCGCATCTGTCCAATTCCCCTTCGCAGTTCGATACCGGCAAACTGCGTTGGCTCAATCAGCAATATCTCAAGCGGGCCGATGACGCCTGGCTGGCCGCTTCAATCCGGCCGCGGCTGATCCGCGCCGGGGTGCATGCGGTGGCGCTTGCGGGCCGCGAAGCCCCCGATCTCGCGCAGGTCTGTGCGTTGTTGAAAGATCGGGCGGCCACGCTCAACGAACTCGCGGACAGCGCACACATGTTCTACGCCGATCCGCGTCCGCGCGCCGAAGACCTGGCGGTTCATCTCACCGAGGCGGTCAGGCCTGCGCTGGGCACGCTGGCGGGGCTCCTGCGCGACGCGGCCTGGAACCGCGAGGCCGTGCAGGCGGCTCTCAAACAGGCGCTTGCCGAGCACTCGCTCAAAATGCCGCAGCTGGCGATCCCGGTCCGGCTTCTGGTGTTCGGCCTGGCGCAAACGCCTTCGGTCGACGCATGCCTTGCGCTCCTGTCGCGGGAGCGGGTGATTGAACGACTGCTTGCGCCGCCCAACCCGAAGACCTGAGATCCAGGCCCCGCTCACCGTCCCAACCCTCCGTTCAACGATCCGTCAGGTCAAACCGCGATGTCTGGAAACACTTTTGGTCAGTTGTTCCGGGTCACCAATTTCGGTGAGTCGCATGGCCCTGCCATCGGATGTGTGATTGATGGCTGCCCGCCCGGGCTTGCGCTCGCCGAGGCCGATATTCAGGGCGATCTTGACCGCCGGCGCCCAGGCACCTCGCGTCATGTCACCCAGCGGCAGGAACCCGACCGGGTCGAGATCGTGTCGGGCGTATACGAGGGACAGACCACCGGCACCCCGATCATGCTGCTGATTCGCAATGAGGATGCACGCAGCAAGGACTACTCAAAGATTGCCGACACTTTTCGGCCGGGGCACGCCGACTACACCTACTGGCACAAATACGGCGTCCGCGACCCGCGCGGTGGCGGCCGATCCTCGGCCCGCCTGACCGCGCCCATGGTGGCGGCAGGCGCGGTGGCGAGGAAGTGGCTGCATCAGCACCACGGCACGCGCGTGTTCGGATGGATGTCGCAGCTGGGCGAGATTCCGATTCCGTTCACCGACGCCACGCAGGTGTCGCAGAACCCTTTCTTCGCGCCGGATGCCGCGATCATCGAGCGGCTGGAGGGCTACATGGACAGCCTGCGGCGTGCGGGTGACTCCTGCGGTGCACGCATCGAGGTGATGGCCGAGTCGGTTCCGGTGGGATGGGGAGAGCCGCTCTATGACAAGCTCGACGCCGATATCGCCTGGGCGATGATGGGCATCAATGCGGTGAAGGGCGTGGAAATCGGGGCGGGCTTCCGTTCGGTTTCGCAACGGGGCAGCGAGCACGGTGACGAACTCACGCCGTCCGGTTTCGTGGGCAATGAGGCGGGGGGCATTCTGGGGGGTATCTCGACCGGTCAGCCCATCACCGTCTCCATTGCCATCAAGCCCACTTCCAGCATCCGCGTGCCACGCCGTTCGATCGACAAGTCCGGTGCAGCGACGGTGGTCGAGACCACCGGGCGGCATGATCCCTGCGTGGGGATCCGGGCGGTGCCGATTGCCGAGGCGATGCTCGCGCTGGTGCTGATCGATCACGCCCTGCGCCACCGCGCCCAGAATGCCGATGTGAGCGTCGCCACGCCCCGGATCTCCGGGCGGGCACCCGACTGATCCCGGTGGCTTCAGACCCCGGTTCGCGAACCCGTAATGCGGTTCGCGCGCTGTTTCTGACCTACTTTCTGTTTGTGGGCGCGCTCTCGCCTTATCTCACGCTGTATCTCCATGAAGTGGGTCTGGGCGTGGCCGCCATTGGCCTGGTGATGTCGCT
The DNA here is from genome assembly GCA_049423065.1 of Burkholderiaceae bacterium. Lineage (GTDB taxonomy): Bacteria > Pseudomonadota > Gammaproteobacteria > Burkholderiales > Burkholderiaceae_E > SYIM01. The sequence goes on along the minus strand of JBMSQB010000056.1, from coordinate 6,594 downwards.
GTCACCGGCCTCGCGGATCGTGGGTCCGCTCGCCTGGGGGTGGCTCGCGGACCGCAGCGCCTCGCGAAATCGGGTGCAACGCGCCTGCTCGTTGATCTCGATCGCAGCGCTGATTGGCCTCTGGACCTCGGGTGCGGACGTGGGCTGGATTCTGCTCGCCTGCGCGGTGCTGTTTTTTTCCACCTCGGGGCAGATGCCGATCGCCGAGGCAATCGCGCTCGAGGCCGCTGGCCGCGATGCCGGCCGCTACAGCCGGATGCGGGTGTGGGGGTCAATCGGATTCATTGCCGGCGTCGTGATCACCGGGCCGCTCTTCGAGGTGGCCGGCATCGGATGGTTGCCCGGTTGGCTGATGCTGATGATGGCAGGGGTACTGGCCTGCACCTGGGGGCTGCCCGAGGCGCCGAAACGGGCGGCCGGTCCGCGACCGGCGCCCCTCTGGAAGGCGCTCCGTGATCCGGCCAAGGCGGCGTTTTTTGCCTCGGCGTTCCTGATGCTCTATGCGCACTCGGTTTTTTACACGTTTTTCTCGCTGTACCTGGAAGAGCATGGCTATGGGAAGGGCGCGATCGGACTGATCTGGGGCGTAGGGGTGGTCGCGGAAATCGCCATGTTTTATTTGCAGCGGCCCCTGTTCATACGTTTCTCCGCTTTGTTTCTGCTGGGGCTGAGCGTGGCGGTGGCGGCGCTTCGCTTCGTGCTGGTGGGCGCCTCGGGGGGCGCGTTATGGTTGCTGGTGTTCACGCAGCTGCTGCACGCCATCACCTTCGGCGTGCATCACACCGCGTCGCAGGCCATCCTGTCGCGCTGGTTCGGGCCCGAGCAGCAGGCGAGTGCCCAGGCGCTTTATGTCACCATCGGCTACGGCGTGGGCGGCATGATTGGTGGCCTTGGGGCGAGCTGGATCTGGGTGGCGATTTCTCCTGCCGCTGCGTTTTACGGCGCCGGCGCCGTGGCGGCGCTGGGCTGCCTGGCCGTGTGGGCCTGTGCGCGCGCCGAGCGCCCGGTTGCGGCAGGCGAGTCGCTTCGCTAGCGCGGGTGAACCTGCGAAACCGGGCCCACGCGGGGCTGCATGGCATAATCTTCGGTCCGCCTTCTTACCGGTTTTCCCCATGTCGCTCGCTCTCCGGACCCTCTATGACAAGCTGTGGGATGCGCATGTCGTGCGCACCGAATCCGACGGCACCGCCTTGCTCTACATCGATCGGCACCTGGTTCACGAAGTGACCAGCCCCCAGGCCTTCGAGGGCCTGCGCCTGGCTGGCCGCAAGCCCTGGCGCATCAGCGCCAATCTGGCGGTGGTCGATCACAACGTGCCCACCACCGACCGCAGCGGCCCCATCCTCGACGAGGTGGCCCGCCTCCAGGTGGAAACGCTCGATCGGAATGCCCGCGAGCACAAGCTCGTCTATTTCGATATCCGCGACCGCAGGCAGGGCATCGTCCATGTGATCGGGCCCGAACAGGGTGCCACGCTGCCCGGCATGACCGTGGTCTGCGGCGACTCCCACACCAGCACCCACGGTGCGTTCGCGTGCCTTGCCTTCGGCATCGGCACCTCCGAAGTCGAGCACGCGCTTGCCACGCAAACGCTCCTTGCGCGCAAGATGAAAAACATGCTCGTGCAAATCGACGGCACGCTGGGCGCGGGCGCCACGGCCAAGGACATCGCGCTGGCCGTCATTGGTCGCATCGGCACTGCCGGCGGTACGGGCTTTGCCATCGAGTTCGCAGGTTCGGCCATCTCGGCGTTGTCCATGGAGGGTCGGATGACCCTATGCAATATGGCGATCGAGGCGGGCGCACGTTCCGGCATGATCGCCGTGGACGACACAACGCTTCGCTATCTGAAGGGCCGCCCCATGGCCCCGGCTGGCGACGAGTGGGAGCAGGCCGTCGCCTACTGGCGCACGCTGCGCTCTGACCCCGGCGCCAGGTTCGACGCCGTGGTCACGATCGATGCGGGCAGCGTCGTTCCGCACGTCACCTGGGGCACATCGCCCGAAATGGTCACCACCATCGACGGCCGTGTGCCCGATCCCGAGAAAGAAAAGGATCCGGTTCGCCGCGAGGGCATGGAACGCGCGCTCACCTACATGGGGCTCAATCCCAACACCCCGATCAGCGACATCCGGGTCGACAAGGTGTTCATCGGGTCTTGCACCAATTCGCGGATCGAAGACCTCCGGGCTGCGGCGGCGGTCGTGCGCGGCAAGCGTCGGGCTTCCAATGTGAAACTGGCGCTGGTCGTTCCGGGCTCGGGGCTTGTCAAGGCTCAGGCCGAGGCCGAGGGGCTCGATCGTATCTTTCGCGATGCGGGCTTTGAATGGCGGGAGCCTGGATGTTCGATGTGTCTGGGCATGAACGATGACCGGATCGAGTCGGGCGAACGCTGTGCGTCCACCTCGAATCGCAATTTCGAAGGCCGGCAGGGGCCAGGGGGGCGCACGCATCTGGTAAGCCCCGCCATGGCGGCGGCCGCAGGCATCGCTGGCCATTTTGTTGACGTTCGCAGGCTCGGCTGAGGAGATCGGCAATGAAGAATCTCACCGTACACCGTGGCCTGGTGGCTGCGCTCGATCGTGCAAACGTCGACACTGACGCCATCATCCCGAAGCAATTTCTCAAGTCGATCAAGCGCTCGGGTTTTGGTCCGAACCTGTTTGACGAGTGGCGCTACCTCGATCGCGGCGAGCCGGGCATGGACAACGCAACGCGTCCGCTCAACCCTGACTTTCCGCTCAATCACGCGCGCTATCGCGGCGCTTCGGTGCTGCTTGCGCGCAAGAATTTCGGTTGCGGATCCTCGCGAGAGCACGCGCCCTGGGCGCTGGAAGACTACGGCTTTCGGGTGCTGATTGCGCCCTCGTTTGCCGACATCTTCTACAACAACTGCTTCAAGAACGGAGTGCTGCCCATTCGCCTCGCGGAAAGCGAAGTCGACTGGTTGTTCCATCAGGTCAATGGGTTTGTCGGGTTCGAACTGGTGGTTGACCTGCCCGAGCAGGTTGTGTCCACCACCGATGGTTCGCGAAGCTTCAAGTTCGAGGTCGATGAGTTCCGCAAATATTGCCTCGTCAATGGTCTCGACGAGATTGGGCTGACGCTCAGGCATGCAGATGCCATCCGGGAATACGAAGCCAAGCGGCTCGCCGAGCAGCCCTGGCTGGGCCGGATGCTGACGGGCTGATTGCCAGCGCGGGCAAGGCAGTCTTTGCGACAGATACGGGGCGGCGGGCGAGCGCCCCGTTCTGTCAGGTGAGTGAGGTGTCGCGGCAAGGTGTTGGGCGCGACACCCCCCAGGGAGTGGATCAACATGAAAATTGCAGTGCTGGCGGGCGATGGCATCGGCCCGGAAATTACCGAACAGGCCGAACGGGTGATCGCCGCGCTTCGCAGCGACGGATTGCCCCTTGAAACCGAGCATGCGCCGGTGGGTGGGGCGGGGTTTGATGCAGCGGGCGATCCGCTTCCGGAGGCCACGCTGCGGCTGTGCGAGCAGTCGGACGCCATTCTTTTCGGTGCGGTGGGCGGCCCCAAATATGACGCGCTGCCACGCCCGCAGCGGCCCGAGCAGGGGCTTCTCCGGTTGCGCAAGCACTTTGATCTGTTTGCGAACCTGCGACCCGCCACGGTGTTCCCAGAGCTTGCGCATGCCTCAACGCTGCGCCCGGAAATCGTTGCCGGGCTCGACATCCTGATTCTTCGCGAACTTACAGGCGACATCTACTTCGGCCAGCCGCGCGGCATACGCACGAACGAGCAGGGTGAGCGCGAGGGCTTTGACACCATGCGTTACAGCGAGGGCGAAATCCGCCGTATCGCCCAGCTCGCCTTCGAAGCGGCACGCAAGCGCGGCCGCCGCGTCTGTTCGGTGGACAAGGCCAACGTACTGGAAACCACCCAGCTCTGGCGGGATGTGGTCACCGAACTGCACGCTGGATACAAAGACGTTGAACTCACGCACATGTACGTCGACAACGCGGCCATGCAGCTGGTGCGCAACCCCAAACAGTTCGACGTGATCGTGACGGGCAACATGTTCGGCGACATTCTGTCCGATGAGGCCTCGATGCTCACGGGCTCGATCGGCATGCTGCCCTCTGCCTCGCTCAATTCAAAGCACTTCGGCATGTACGAACCCATTCATGGCTCGGCCCCCGATATTGCGGGCAAGGGCGTGGCGAATCCGCTGGCCACGATCCTGTCGCTTGCCATGCTCATGCGCCATTCGCTCAATCAGGAGGCTGCCGCGGCACGAATCGAGGCGGCGGTACGCAAGGTGCTTGCGCAGGGGCTTCGCACTGGCGACATCGCCGAGCCGGGCAAGCGCACGGTGGGCAGTCGCGAAATGGGTGATGCCGTGCTGGCGGCGCTCTGAACCAGGCAACGCACGGGGAACGGGGATGGTGATGAAGGTCGGGATGGTGGGCTGGCGCGGCATGGTCGGCTCGGTGCTGATGCAGCGTATGCGCGAGGAAAACGATTTCTCGCTGATCGAGCCGGTGTTCTTCAGCACTTCTTCAACAGGGGGCGAGGCGCCGCTGGGGGCAGGTCGCCTGCAGGACGCGATGTCGGTGGACGCGCTATCCCGGATGGACACGATCCTCACGTGTCAGGGAGGCGACTGGACCAACGAGATTTATCCCAGACTCCGCGCGGCGGGTTGGAAAGGCTACTGGATTGACGCGGCGTCGGCGCTGCGCATGAAAGATGAGTCGGTCATCATCCTGGACCCCCTCAATCTGCATGTCATTCGCGACGCGCTGGCCCGCGGTGGCCGCGACTTTATCGGTGGCAACTGCACGGTGAGCCTCATGATGATGGGGCTCAACGGCCTCCTTCGCGAGAACCTGATCGAATGGGTCACCGCCATGACCTATCAGGCGGCCTCCGGCGCCGGCGCGCAGAACATGCGGGAACTGCTCGCGCAGATGGGGGCACTCCATGCGTCGGTGGCGCCGCAGTTGGCCGATTCCGCATCGGCCATTCTCGACATCGACCAGCGCGTGGCCGACACCATGCGAGGCAGTTCATTTCCTGCCGAGCAGTTCGGCGTTCCGCTCGCGGGCAGCCTCATTCCCTGGATCGACAAGGACCTGGGCAACGGCATGTCGCGCGAGGAGTGGAAGGGCGATGCCGAGTTGAACAAGATCCTGGGGCTGCCGGCCTCCGGACCCTCTCACATTCCTGTCGAGAGTCTGTGCATCCGGATCGGCGCCATGCGATGCCACAGTCAGGCGCTCACCATCAAGCTGCGGCGCGACGTGCCGATGGCCGACATCGAGGCGCTGGTGGCCAGCGGCAACGATTGGGTAAAGCTCGTCCCCAATTCTCGCGAGGCGAGCATTCGTGACCTGTCGCCCACTGCAGTCACCGGCACGCTGACCGTTCCGGTGGGCAGGCTTCGGAAGCTTGCGATGGGCCCCGAATATCTCAGCGCATTCACGGTGGGCGATCAGCTGCTCTGGGGGGCGGCCGAACCGCTTCGCCGGATGCTGCGGATCCTCATCGACTAGCGCTGGGCTGGCGCTGCGCGGCCCGCCGGATCGAAGCGATGCGAATTGCGCTCAGCTCGCCAGCCCGCAAAGTGGCGCTGCTTCTCGCGCTGGCGGGTTTCCTTTGCGTGCTCGCGTTCGATGCGGCGGCGGCGCGCCTGGGTGTGATGACGGTCCGTTCGGCGCAGGGGCAGCCCTTTGACGCCGAAATCGCGCTTGCCGACTGGGACGAAACCTCCGAGCGGCCCCGGGTCGTCCCTGTCGAGCCGTTGCGAATCCGGCTCGCGGGGCGAGAAGAGCTCGTCTGGCCCACCGCCTGGCTCGATACATCGCGTGTCGGCAACACGGTGGTCCGAATCCGTACCGAGTTCGAGATTCCGGAGCCGGTGTTCGAACTGACGCTGCGAATCGAGTCGGATCGTGGGCAGATGGTCGTCACCTATCCCATTACGTTGCAGCCTCCTGGCCAGAGCCTGACGGGGGGTGCAGCGCGGATTCGTGGTGTGGTGGCGCTCGACGATGTTCCCGGCAAGACCGTGACGCTCAGGCCTGCTCCACCGGTTGCTGCTCCACCGGCCGCTGCTCCACCGGCCGCTGCTCCACCGGCCGCTGCTCCGCAACGCGTCGCGCGGGAGGATCCGATCGCTGATTTGCTGCAAAGCCAGCAGCGGGGTCAGCCGCCTGCGCGGACGACAGTGTCGCCAGAGGTGCCGCGAGCGGCAACGCCGGCTGCGCCGCAGGCTGGCAGCGCTGGTGGACCAGTTGCCGCGCCGCCGTCCGGGGTGTCGCAGAAGGCTGAACAAACGATGTCGGCGCTTCTTGCTGAGCGCGCGGCGGCGAAGAGGCCACAGCCGGCCCCCGTGGCGTCGCCGGTTCAGAAGCCAGCGCCTCCCTCCCCGAATGCGCCAGCGCCTGCAGCGGCGTCCAAGCCTGCGGCGACACCCGCGCCGACGCCCGCACCAACGCCCGCACCAACGCCCGCACCAACGCCCGCACCAACGCCCGCGTCGACATCCGCGCCGACACCCGCGCCGACACCCGCGCCGACACCCGCGCCGACACCCGCGCTGACACCCGCGCCGACACCCGCGCCGAC
>JBMSQB010000055.1:0-31166 GCA_049423065.1 Burkholderiaceae bacterium | reverse complement strand
GAAACGGCGGTGCCCGCGACGGACGCGGTCAGCGCGAGGGCCGTGAAGGCCGTGAGAGTCGCGAGAGTCGCGAAGGCCGTGAGAGTCGCGAAGGCCGTGAGAGTCGTGAAGGTCGTGAGAGTCGTGAAGGTCGTGAGAGTCGCGAAGGTCGGGATCGCCGGGATGGACGCGAGCCCCGCGAAGCGCGCGATCGTCGGGAGCCGCGTGAAGGTCAGGAACCGCGCGACGGCCAGGATACGCGCGAGCTACGCCGCGACCGCCAGGCGGCTCGACCAGCAGCGGATCCCTCGGCGGGTGCGGTCGGCGCGCAGTCTCAGCCCGACGCGAGTCTCGGACCGCTCGCCGTCCAGGGTTCAGGAGGGGTGGTTGCGCCGCAGCTTGCGCAGGGCAGTGTGCCCGCTGGCTTGCAGCAGTCGGTTGATGAACAGGCCGATGGCGACTCGCGTCGCCGTGGGCGCCGTCGTCGTGGCGGTCGTCGCGAACGTGGCGAGGGCCTCGAGTCAGTCACACAGGCCGAGGGCACAGCAACAGAGGTAACCCCAGCCGCCGGGGCCGCCAACGATCCGCTGGTCGCCAGCACTGCACAGACGGTCAGTGCAGCGCAGTCCGCCACCACAGCGCAAACCGCCGGTCCGGCGCAGTCGGGCAGTTCCGCCGCGGCGCCCGCCGCAGGCACTACCCCGCCGGCAGTTGCCTCAACGGGTGGGGCAACGCCTGCGGTGGACGCCATCGCAGCGCTGGTGCCTGCCGCTCAACCGGTTCCGGCGCGTGCTCAAGACGGCGCCACCGCAACGGTCGAGTCCCCTGCGGCCGAGGGAGTTCCTCTGCCCAGCCCGGCAGCGGTTGCCTCCCCGGTTGCGGCGCCCGCTGCGGCCGCAACGGCTGCGCAGTCGATGCCGGCCACAGATGTGCAGCCCTCAGAGGCGCCGGTACCGGTGTCGCCGCCATCGACAGGTGTTCAGCCTGCCGACACGGCACCGGCAGTTGCCATTGCGCCAGCCTTGCCCGAAACGGCGACGCCGGCTCAGGCCCCCGCTTCCAGGCAGGCGGCGCCTGCGCGTGAAGACCTCGAGGAGATTGTGAATCGCGCCGGCCTTCAGTGGGTTGAGACGGCGCCCGGCAGCTCTGCGCCCGAGCCGGTCGTGGAGGCTGTGACGCCGCGTCCCGCGCGCAAGCGCCCGCCGCGGCGAGAGGTGGCCAGCGAGCCGTTGCAGCAGGTTGAAACGCGGCAGTGATTCCTGCAAGCGCGTACAGGGCATGCACGCGCCCTGTACGTGCAGCGGCTACCATCGGATCAAAGCCAACTTGTACCGATGACCGAACGAATCATCCCCATCGCCGAGGCGCGCTATCCCACGCGCGCTCCTTTCATTCCCGACAACGCCCCCCCCGTAAATGGGTTGTTGTCGGATCTGCGCGGCCGGCGCCTGCATGACCTCCGGCTGTCGGTCACCGACCGCTGCAACTTTCGATGTACCTATTGCATGCCGAAGTCGGTCTTCGGCACCGATTATCAGTTCCTTCCCCAGTCGTCACTGCTGAGCTTCGAAGAGCTCACCAGGATCGCGCGACTGTTTGTCGCTCACGGCGTTGAAAAGATCCGTTTGACCGGTGGCGAACCGCTACTGCGGCGCGGTCTTGAAAATCTGATCGAAATGCTGGCGCAACTGCGCACGCCCGACGGCAAGCCGGTGGACCTCACCCTCACCACCAACGCCACGCTGCTTGCCCGCAAGGCAAAGTCACTGCGCGCGGCGGGTCTGGAGCGTGTGACCGTCAGCCTCGACGCCATCGACGACGCGGTATTTCGCAAGATGAACGACGTCGATTTCCCGGTTTCCGACGTGCTCGCCGGCATCGACGCTGCAGCAGCAGCCGGGCTCACACCCATCAAGGTGAACATGGTGGTCAGGCGCGGTGTCAACGACAGCGAAATCCTGCCGATGGCGCGGCATTTTCGCGGCTCAGGCCACATTCTTCGTTTCATCGAATTCATGGATGTCGGCGCTTCAAACGGCTGGCGAATGGATGAGGTTCTGCCGTCGGGCGACGTCATCGGCCGTATCGCCGAAGCTTTTCCGCTGGTGCCCATCGACCCCAATTACAGCGGCGAGGTGGCCGAGCGCTGGCGTTATGTTGATGGCGCGGGTGAGGTGGGCGTGATTTCTTCGGTCACCCGCCCCTTCTGCGCGGAGTGCACACGGGCGCGCGTTTCCACTGAAGGCCGGCTCTACACCTGTCTGTTTGCCACTGAAGGGCACGATCTTCGCGCACTGCTTCGCGGCAACTACGCCGATGAGCAGATCAGCGCCGCAATCGCGCACCTCTGGAATTTGCGCGATGACCGCTACTCCGAGATCCGGTCTGACGAGACGGCCGGTCTGCGCCGCATCGAGATGTCCTACATCGGCGGCTGATGATGGCGCGCGTGTCAGCGGCGCCAGCTGATGCAGAGGTCACCGGCGTGGTGCTCGCAGGCGGACTCGGGCGCCGAATGAGCCCGGACGGCAACGGCGTCAACAAGGCGATGATCGCCTTTCGCGGGCGACCGCTGATCGAGCACGTGATCGGCAGAATTCGCCCCCAGGTCGCGTCGGTCATCATCAACGGAGATCCGGAAGAGCCCTGCTGGCGTTCGTTTTCGGTATCCGTCATCCCCGACTGCATTCCGGATCGTCCCGGTCCACTCGCCGGCATCCACGCAGGCCTGCTGGCAATCCAAACCCCATGGCTTCTTTGCGTACCCTGCGATACCCCGCTGCTGCCGCCTGACCTGGTGAGCCGACTGCTGCAGGCGCAGGCGCACGCCGATGCCGATCGCGTGTCGGTTCGGTGCGGTGCGCAGGCGCATCCGGTCATCGCACTTCTGCACCGATCCCTCGCGGCCGAACTCGAGCAGTACCTCGCTGCCGGTGGTCGGAGGATCGAGACATGGCTTTCGCAAGGCCGCTGGGTGGAGGCCCGGTTTGATGATGAGGAGGCCTTTGTGAATCTCAATACCGCTCATGAACTGCGCCGACTGGAGAGCACCCCATGACCCAGCAAGGCCCGTCTGGCGGCCAGCCACCGGCCACCCCGTCACCGCCTCCATTCGATCCCGATGCTCTGGCGCTTGACGAGGCGATTCGGCGAATCGTCGAGCAGGTCGTTCCGATCAGCGATACCGAGGCGGTCGCACTGGCCCAGGCCTTCGGCCGGATCCTGGCAGACGACCTGTCTTCCACGGTCGATGTGCCAGCGCACGACAACGCCGCAATGGACGGCTACTCGCTCGCCGCCGCCGACCTTGCTGCGCGGGGCGACACCGTGTTGCAGGTGATCGGTAGCGCACTCGCCGGGCGGGCATTTCAAGGTGAGCCAGGTACCGGCCAGGCTGTTCGGATCATGACGGGCGCCGTCATGCCAATTGGCCACGATACCGTGGTCCCTCAGGAGTTCGTCACGCTGGATGGCGGGCAAGTCCGTATTCCGCCTGGCCAGGAACGGGGCCAGAACCTGCGGCTTCGGGGCGAGGATCTTCGGCGCGGTGAACCGGCGCTCAAGGCTGGGCAGCGGCTGGGCGCTGCCGAATGCGGCCTGATTGCCTCCCTCGGTATTGCGGAGATCCGGGTGGTGCGAAAGCTACGCGTGGCGATCCTGTCGACGGGCGACGAACTCTGCGCGCCCGGTGCGCCGTTGCCTGAGGGCATGATCTACGACAGCAACCGCAGCACGCTGCGCGGGCTTCTAAGCCAGATGGACGTGGAACTGATCGACCTGGGGATCATTCAGGACAATCCGATCGCGCTCGAGCGCGCCATTTCCGTTGCCAGCGAGCGGGCGGACGCGATCATTTCGTCGGCCGGCGTGTCGGTCGGCGAGGCCGATCACACCCGGGCGATCATGCAGAAGCTGGGACAGGTGGATTTCTGGAAAATCGCCATGCGGCCGGGGCGTCCCCTTGCGTTTGGCCGCATTGGTCGTGCGCTGTATTTCGGCCTGCCCGGCAATCCGGTAGCCGTCATGATCACCTTCCTTTTCATGGTGAAAGATGCGCTGACTCGACTGAGCGGCGGCCGGGTGCAGCCCACTCCCCTCCTTCGGGCCCGCACGCTCAACCCGATCCGCAAGCGGGCCGGTCGAACCGAGTATCAGCGCGCCATGCTGTCTGCTGATACCGACGGCACGCCCCTTATCACAGTGATGGCCAACCAGGGGTCAGCGGTGCTGAGCTCCATGTCGCGCGCCGACTGCCTGGTGGTGCTCGAGCACGCCAGCACCAGCATTCCCGCGGGCGGCTGGGTGAATTGCATTCCCATGCGGCTGCTCAGCTAGCACAACACGCCAGCAGTTGCGCCCTGGCATTTGGCCTTAGTCCAAACGTGCCAGGACGAGTTGTCGGACGCTCGTAAGCTGAACCGTTTCATGCGCGTCCGCGGCAGCCTTCCTGCCATGCGCGGGCCGCCACCCACGGGAGAGCTCTGTCATGACCCCAAGAGAGGCGCTGGTCGAATCGCTCAAACGCCGCCTGCGGGCGCGAGGCATCAGCTATGCCACGCTCGCCTCGCTGATTCCCTGCTCCGAGGCCTCCGTCAAGCGAATGTTCGCTGGAAAAAATTTCGACCTTCGCCGGCTGGATCGAATCCTGGAGGTGCTTGATGACGATCTGTCCGACCTGGTTCGCGACGCGGGCATGTCGCGCGCCGAACTTCAGTCACTCACCCATGAACAGGAGGCCGCGATCGTGGCTGATCCAGTGCTGTTCACGGTGGCGGTCTGCGCCCTCCATCAGCTCGAACTGGAACAGATCACCAGCATCTACCGAATCAGTCCGCCGGCAGCGGTACGCGGTCTGCTTCAGCTCGACCGGATGGGCTTTCTTGCACTTCATCCGAACAACCACTACCGGCTGCGGCTCTGTCGAACCTTCCGGTGGCTGAGAGACGGGCCGATCGTTCGACACTTTCGCGCACACGCTCATGATTTCCTCGACCACCGGTTCGACGGCCCGGGCGAGTGCATTGGCGTGATCAATGTCCGGCTCAGCAACGAGCGCAGGCTCGCGCTCATGCGCCGCGTGGAAGAGCTCGCTCGCGAGTATTCGGAATCTCACGAGGTCGACTCGGCGCTTCCTCTGGTCAGACGACATCCCATGAGCCTGCTGGTGGCGGTGCGCACCTGGGAGCCTGGATTCATGCGCAGTTTGCGCAGGCTGGACAACCAGGCGCTGGCTGCCTGGCTGCGCAGGGATGAACTCCGGCCCGCAGCCAAGCCGACCCGCGCCCGCGGACTGTCAACCCAGCGCGGCGGGCGACCGGCCCCAGATCACTCAGCGCTTGTGCGAGAGCTTGCCGGGCAGGCTGGCGTAGAACGCTGACAGATTCTCGATGTCGGCGCGCGACAGCGCCTTGGCCTGCGCCGACATGATGGCGTTCTTGCGCTGATCGCTCTTGTAGTCAAGCAGCGCACGCACGAGGTAGTCGGCGTGCTGGCCGGCCAGCTTCGGATACGCGGGATCGATCGGCGTGTTGCCATCTTTGCCGTGGCAGGCGGCACAGACCTGATCAGCCTTTTCGCGGCCCTTGGCGATATCGGCGGCCGTGGCCGACCCCATTCCAATGACAGCCAGCGATGCGGCGATCAGCCATTTGCCTGGCATCAATCGCATGATGATTCTCCTGATTCGAGGGCGGAAAGCACGGGCAGCAAGGCGTGCCCGGGACCTTCAACGGGAAGCGTAGTAGGCAGCCAGGTCGGCGATGTCCTGGTCGGACAGGCTTCCAGCGATCCCACGCATGGTGGGATGGCTGCGATCGCCCTTCCGATACTGCTCGAGCGCAGCGGCAAGGTAGGCGGCAGACTGCCCCGAGATCATCGGGACGCTGTACACGATGGGAAACGAGGCCTTGTAGCCCGGAATTGCGTGGCAGCCAATGCACATCGAGACCTTGGTGGCCCCGGCTGCAGCATCACCCTTGGGCGCCGAGCCTTGCGCGTAGCCCGCTAGCGGCAGCGTCAGCAGCGCAGCCGAAATCAGTGCGTGTTTGATCATGATCCCTGACGGTATTTTAAGTTCGTCCGGCCCGCCCTGACAGGCTGCCGGCGCCTCCGGTTTTTGCGGCTCGCGCATTCTAGCCGAGCGCTGTGGCCGAGCCAAGTTCCGGCGCTCCCCGGGCGCGCGCTTATACTGCCGCTTTCGATCCTTTGCGGACCTTCCCCATGCGCTTTCAAGGCACCGACAGCTACGTCGCCACCGAGGACCTGAAACTCGCGGTCAATGCCGCCATCACACTGCAGCGGCCGCTCCTGATCAAGGGCGAACCTGGAACCGGCAAGACGATGCTCGCCGAGGAGGTCGCCCGCGGGCTCGACATGCCGCTTCTGCAATGGCATATCAAGTCAACCACCAAGGCCCAGCAGGGGCTCTACGAATACGATGCAGTTTCGCGCCTGCGCGACTCGCAGCTGGGCGACGAGCGCGTGAAGGACATCCACAACTACATTGTGCGGGGCGTGCTCTGGCAGGCGTTCGAATCCGATCAGCCTGTGGTGTTGCTGATCGACGAGATAGACAAGGCTGACATCGAGTTCCCCAACGATCTGCTGCGGGAAATCGACCGGATGGAGTTCTACGTCTATGAAACCCGGCAGCTGATCCGCGCCCGGCATCGCCCGGTGGTGGTCATCACCTCCAACAATGAGAAAGAGTTGCCCGACGCGTTTCTGCGGCGCTGCTTCTTTCACTACATCAAGTTCCCCGACCGCGACACGATGCAGCGCATCGTTGATGTGCACTATCCCGACATCAAGAAGACATTGCTGTCGCAGGCCCTGGAGGCATTTTTTCAGATCCGCGATCTGCCGGGTCTGAAGAAAAAACCCTCAACCTCCGAGCTCCTTGACTGGTTGAAGCTTCTGCTCGCCGAAGACATTCCCCCGGAAGCACTGCGCTCCGCCGACAACAAGGCGATCATTCCGCCGCTCCACGGTGCGCTGCTCAAAAACGAGCAGGATGTTCACCTCTTTGAACGGTTGATTTTCATGGCGCGGCACAACCGCTGATGCGCTGCCTGTCTGTCACCCGGAGGCCCCAATCATGCTGATCGACTTCTTCCTGCACCTGAAGAACTCGAAGCTGCCGGTTTCGATCAAGGAATATCTGATGCTGGTCGAAGCCTTGTCAAAAGGCGTGATCGGCCAGTCCATTGATGATTTTTATGTTCTGTCGCGAGCCACGCTGGTGAAGGACGAACGAAATTTCGACAAGTTCGACAAGGCGTTCGGCGCGTATTTCAAAGGCGTTCAGGCCATTCCCGGGATCGATCTGGACCTGCCGCTTGACTGGCTCAAGCGCCAACTGCAGCGGGAATTCACGCCGGAGGAGAAGGCCGCGATCGAGGCACTGGGTGGCCTCGACAAGTTGCTCGAACGCCTGCGCGAACTGCTTGAAGAGCAAAAGAAGCGTCACGAGGGCGGGAACAAATGGATTGGCACCAACGGGACCTCCCCCTTTGGTAACGGCGGATTCAACCCCGAAGGCATCCGGATTGGAGGGCCGTCGGCGGGCAATCGCACCGCGGTCAAGGTCTGGGAGCAGCGCGCCTATCGCGATTACGATGACGAGGTTGAGCTCGGCACCCGCAACATCAAGATTGCCCTGAGGCGCCTTCGCAAGTTTGCGCGCGAAGGCGCTGAAGAAGAGCTGGATCTGGACGACACGATTGCGTCGACTGCGCGCAACGCCGGCTATCTCGACATCAAGATGGTTCCAGAGCGACACAACACCATCAAGGTGCTCATGCTGCTCGATGTGGGCGGCACCATGGACGATCACATCCGCCAGACCGAGGAACTTTTTTCAGCAGCGCGCACAGAGTTCAAGCACCTCGAGTTTTATTACTTCCACAACTGCGTCTACGATTTCGTCTGGAAGAACAATCGACGCCGGCACGCCGAGCGCTTCCCCACCTGGGACATTCTGCGCAAGTTCAACGCCGACTATCGATTGATCATCGTGGGTGATGCCACGATGAGTCCGTATGAAATTCTGCAGCCGGGCGGATCGGTTGAATACAACAACGAGGAGCCTGGCGCCGTATGGCTGCGGCGACTCGTCGACCGTTTCCCGAAGTTTGCGTGGCTTAATCCCGAGCCCGAGGGGGTCTGGGAATACCGCCAGTCCATCGGCGTGATCCGTCAGATCATGCACAACCGCATGTATTCGGTCACCTTGCAGGGGCTGGAGCGCGCAATGCGCGAGCTCTCGAAGTAAAGCGCGCCCTTATCGCGCACCGATTCCCACTCTCAACATCGTTGACCCGGTGGCTGCACGCCGGCGAAGGCTTCGAATCCACTGAGGTGCGTCGAGCCCGGTTTGTCGCTCGAGAAGCCGCGCCCGCTCGTCGAGCACTGGCCATCGAACCGCAAACGACGGACCGTTGAATGCCAGCAGCACAATGTTGCCCGCCAGCGTCTGGGGCATCTCCAGTACCCTGCCTTCGAACACTTCGTCCAGCCGGGCTGCGCTTCGCTCAAACGCCGGGCGCGATGAACCGAACAGGTTCACCGCGAGCACGCCTGGCTCGCTGAGCGCGCGCCGACACGACCGGTAAAACGCGACCGAGTCCAGCACAGGGCCCCGCGCCTGCGCATCGTAAAGATCGCACTGAATCACGCCGTAGCTCCCCTCGCCGGCTGCACCGACGAATCTGGCGGCGTCGTCCTGCAGCACCGTGAGGCGGGCATCGTCTGGGGGCAGATGGAACCACTGCCGACAGGCCTGAATGACGCGTGCACTGGCATCGACCACCGTGGTGAACGCATCTGGCAAACGGTGATGGCAGAAGCGCGTCAGCGCCCCTGCGCCCAAACCGAGCTGAAGTACCCGCTGCCCGCTCCGCAGGAACAGCAACCAGGCCATCATCTGGCGGACATACTCGATCTCGATTGCGGTCGGATCATCGAGGCGCATCGCGCCCTGTACCCACTCGGTACCAAAGTGCAGATAGCGCACGCCGTCAGATTCAGACAGCGTGATCTCGGGCTCGCTGAAGGGCATGGATACGGACGCTGGCGCAACAACCAGGGAGCGGCTCCCCTTGTTGTCAGCGAAGCGAAAGACCAACCAGCAGGTCGTTGAGCCGGCGCACGAAACCTGCCGGATCCTCCAACTGCCCGCCTTCAGCAAGTACAGCCTGGTCGAACAGCAGCGTCGCCCACTGCGCAGCGCGCGAAGAATCGGCCTTCAGCGGCGCAACCAGCGGATGACCGGTATTGATCTCTAGGATGGGCTTGCGCGCCGGCGCAGTCTGCCCGGCTTGCTTGAGCAGGCGCTCGAGGTGACCACTGATCTCGCCTTCGTCAGACACCAGGCAGCTTGCAGAGTCGGTCAGTCGCGAGGACACGCGCACCTCCTTGACCCGATCGCCAAGCGTCTCGCGAAGCTTCTCAAGCACCGGTTTCCATTCTCCGGCGCTCGCCTCGGCCGCCTGCTTTTCGGCCTCGTCGCCGAGTTCGCCCAGGTCCAGTCCGCCGCGGGCAATGGAGACCAGCTCCTTGCCCTCATGCTCGGTGAGAAACGAGAGCATCCACTCATCGACGCGGTCGGCCAGCAGCAGTACCTCTACACCTTTCTTGCGAAACACCTCGAGGTGCGGGCTGCTGCGCGCCGCCACTGCGGTATCAGCGGTCACGTAGTAGATCGCCTTCTGCCCGTCCTTCATCCGGCCGATGTAGTCAGCGAGCGAAACAGTCTGGTCATTGCTGTCGGTGGCGGTGGAGGCAAATCGCAGGAGCTTCGCGATCCGGTCCTTGTTGCCGAAGTCTTCGCCTATTCCTTCCTTCAAGACCTGACCGAATTCGGTCCAGAAGCCGGCGTAGCGCTCGGTGTTATTGGCGGCCAGGTCTTCCAGCATGGAGAGCACACGCTTGGTGCTGCCCTCGCGAATCGCA
Source organism: Burkholderiaceae bacterium (assembly GCA_049423065.1). Lineage (GTDB taxonomy): Bacteria > Pseudomonadota > Gammaproteobacteria > Burkholderiales > Burkholderiaceae_E > SYIM01. The sequence goes on along the minus strand of JBMSQB010000055.1, from coordinate 21,236 downwards.
CGGACATCCCGGCTTTCCTGAAGGATTTCACGCGAGACATTGAGCGGCAGATCGGCCGAGTCGATCACGCCTTTGACGAACCGGAGGTACACCGGCATGAGCTGCTCTGCATCATCCATGATGAACACGCGACGCACATAGAGCTTGATACCGCGACGCTGCTGGCGGTCCCACAGGTCATAGGGCGCCTTGGCTGGCAGATAGAGAAGCTGCGTGTATTCGGTGCGACCCTCCACCCGGTTGTGCGTCCAGGCGATGGGATCGCCGCCGCCGGGCGCGAGGTGCCCGAAGAAGGTTTTGTATTGTTCTTCGGTAATGTCGGACTTCGAGCGGGTCCAGAGCGCATTGGCCTGGTTCACTGTTTCCCACTCGTCGGTAAGTTTCTGCTCCTTGGCCTCGCTGTCCCAGGTTTCCTTCCGCATGAGGATGGGCAGCGAGACATGGTCCGAATACTTGCGGATGATCGAGCGGAGCTGCCAGCCCGAGAGCAGATCGTCAAAGCCCTCCGCATCCTCGCCCTCGGGGTTGGGCCTCAGGTGCAACACGATGTCGGTGCCACGTTGTGCCCGCTCGATCGACTCCACCGTGAAGCCACCACTGCCATCAGACTCCCACTTGACCCCGGAAGCAGCCGGGTCACCGGCACGACGGGTTTCAACCGTTACCCGATCGGCAACAATGAAGGCGGAGTAGAAACCAACACCAAACTGACCAATGAGCTGGGAATCGCGGGCCTGGTCGCCGGAAAGCTTTCCGAAGAACTCCCGAGTGCCGGATCGGGCGATGGTGCCCAGGTGGTCAATCGCTTCCTCCCGGCTCATGCCGATACCGTTATCGGAAATGGTGATGGTGCGGCCGACCTTGTCGAAATCCACCTTGATCTGGAGGTCGCCGCCACCTTCCATCAACTCAGCGCGTGCGAGTGCCTCGAAACGCAGCTTGTCGCATGCATCCGACGCATTGGAGACCAGCTCTCGAAGGAAAATCTCCCGGTTGCTGTAGAGCGAGTGAATCATCAGCTTCAGAAGCTGAGTCACTTCGGTTTGAAAGCCCAGTGTTTCCTTGGTGGCACCCATGACAACTCCAGAAAATCGAATTCGCGAGGATTTGAGGGCGGCCGGTCGAGATTTCAAGCACTGGCCGCGTCAGCGCAAAACACCTACTCCCTGAAATGCGCGCTGACGAGCGCCTCGTCGACTTCATCAAACCTGGCGGGCGACCATCGGGGCTGTCGATCCTTGTCAATCAGCAAGGCCCTCACGCCCTCAGGAAAGTCGTGGTGGCGCTGAAACTGCCGGGCAAGCACCAGATCGAGGGCCAGCACCTCGACAAGCGACATGCGGCGGCATCGCCTGAGGTATTCGAAGCTCACCTTCGCGCCGGTGGGCGACCCCTGTGCAAGACTCTTTGCGGGGGCTTCGAACCAGGGGTCTTCGTTTGCCGCCAAAGCGAGCGCATCGCGAACACCCACCGCGTCGGGCTGGCTGCCGATGAACCGGAGCGCATCCGCGTAAGCCTGCAGATTCGCTGCCGGCAGGCCAGGCTTGCAGCGCCGGTGAAATCCGGCCACCAGACGGGTGACCGCGGCCTGGTCATCGGCCCACCGACCGGTCCACTCGAGCGCGCAGAGTTGCGCCATCAGGTCGTCCCGGAATTCACGCGCAACAAACGCATCGGCGAGCCCCGCATACAGGGCATCAGCCTCGTTGATGGTGAGACCGGTCAGCGCCATCACGACCCCCGCGTGGCCAGGAACCCGGTTGAGAAAGAAACCGCCGCCCACATCGGGAAACAGCCCGATGTGGATCTCGGGCATGGCGAGCCGCACCTGCTCGGTCACAATTCGCGTTGCCGCACCAGCCACCAGGCCCAGCCCTCCCCCCATGCAGACACCGTGAATCCAGGCGATGAAGGGCTTGGGGTATTCGTGAATCATCCGATCGAGCTGATATTCGACATCAAAAAAGGAGTCACCGTAGACAAAGCGGCGTGGCCCGCCGGCGCGGACCTGGCGCACCACTTCGGCCACATCGCCTCCGGCAGAGAAGCCCTTGTCGCCGGCGCCCTCCAGGAGGACCGCCACCACATCCTCATCGGCCGCCCACTCGCGAAGCCGGTCGCGCAACAACTCGCACATGGTCAGGGTGATTGCATTGAGCTGGCGTGGCCGGTTCAGCCGGGCCACTCCAATTTTGCGCCCGCCGGTGGCGGGCAACTCTTCGAACAGGACTTGCGCCTCGTCGTTCATGGTGACCTCTGAATATCGTTACCCGCAGCGCCGGGCGCGCGACCTGTAGCGGATGGCGTGCCGAGACGCCGGGTCTCGCCGTGACGGAACAGCACAAACGCGTCCGGGGCAATGCCATGTCGCGCTCGCGCTTCCACGAGCTCGCCGATGGGCGCATCCAGCGGCTCGTCAGTGAGCTCGAAGCTGCCCCAGTGGATGCCCAATGAAAACCTTGACTTCACATCGCGATGAATCTGAACCGCCTCGTCGGGATCGACATGCTGATCCTTCATGAACCACCGCGGCAGATACGCGCCTACGGGAATGGCCGCGAGGTCGAAGCCGCCAAAGCGCTGACCGATATCGCGAAAGTCATTCGAGTAGCCGGTATCGCCAGCAAAATAGAACGAGAAAGACGGATGGCGGATCACCCATCCGCCCCACAGCGTGCTGTTCCGGTCAAACGGCGTGCGCGCACTCCAGTGTTGTGACGGCACGAAATGCACCTCCAAACCGCCGTGCTGCACCTGCCCCCACCAGTCAAGCGCCTGCGTGCGGGTGATGCCCTGGTCGGCGAGCCAGCGCTCGACGCCCAGCGGCACCAGAAACAGCGGTGCGCCGCCCGGCTGACGATTGAGTGCCTGCACGGTGTCCCGATCGAGGTGGTCATAGTGGGAATGGGAGATCACCACCAGATCGATTCGGGGGAGTTCATCCAGCTTCACTGTCAGCGGTACGCGGCGCCTGGGGCCCATCCATTGCACCGCAAATGCGCGCTCTGAAAAGTGCGGATCAGTGAGGATGTTGAGGCCGCCCACCTGCAGCAATAGCGTGGCATGGCCAATCCAGGTGATGCTGGGTTCCGTCTTGTTGGCATGAAGCCATGCCAGATCGGGTCGCACGAGTGGAAAGTCGTAACCATTGACATGGGTAGACGGCGCGCGCGGCAAACCGTCGCGGGTGCGCTCGACATACCAGCGAAGCAGGTCTGACAACGGCTTGCCGCCGGCAGCGCCGTAGTTGTTGCGAAAGCCACTGGGCGTGTGGTGAGGCTTGCCCGGATCGTAGTAGGGATTGACCGGCGCGCATCCTGTCGTGACGAGCGCACAGCACACGATCAGGAGCAGCGCGCGAACGCGCGGCGCCGCTACATCCCACAGCCAAGGCGTCACGAACTCACCCTGGAGAGGATTGCTGCGGGCGCGGCAGGCTCAGCCTGGGCTCACGGACGCGAGGCTCAATCACGCTGCCCTTGCGTGCCCGAGCCCCTGCCCACGCCGCGACCTGGGCGCGCGAGAGCTGCCGGTCGATTGCCTTGCCGCCGCGCCCGATGCCCTGCAGGACCGCACCCGCAGCGCCGCAAACCAGCACCGCCGCGAGCATGCCGCCCGCATCCAGACCCATGAGGATCACCCCCCGACCGCCGCTTCTGAGCGCCTTCGCCTCGGCGAGCGGAAAGCTGAGCGCCTTGCCTTCGGCCGATACGCACAACACCGTATCGTGCCCAGGCAGGAAGATCGCAGGCCTGATGGGCGCGTCACCATCGTCGAGCGTCATGAACGCCTTGCCCTGGCGATTGCGGCCAACCAGATCCCCTGCTTCGCAGATAAACCCATTCCCGCCACGAGTGGCGAGGAGCACACCGGCGTCGGTGCGCGCAGCAAACACATGATCCACGCGCGTACCTGCCTCGGGCTGAACCAGAGAGGTGATCGGCGCGCCATCGCCCCGGGCCGAGGGCAGTTGCGTGACCGGAACCGAAAACACCCGCCCCGAACTCCCCACGGCAAACAACTGGTCGGTGGTCATGACCTCGTAGGCACCGTAAAGCGAATCGCCCTGTTTGAAAGCGAATTGAGACCAATCATGGCCGTGCCCCTGTCTCGCGCGAACCCATCCGCGTTCCGAGACAATTACCGTAACCGGCTCCTCGACGACGCGGATTTCCGCGGCAGTGCGCTGCGCTTCCTCGATCAAGGTTCGCCGGTCATCGCCGTACTGCTTGGCGTCGGCTTCGATTTCGCGCACCACCTGACGTCGCATTGCCGCGGGGCTTGCGAGCAGGGATTCAAGGGCGGTCTTGTCCTTGCGTAGCCCGGCAAGCTCCTGCTCGATCCGAATTCCTTCCAGGCGCGCGAGTTGCCGCAGGCGGATCTCGAGGACATCATCAGCTTGCCGCTCGGACAGCCGAAAATGCGCCATCAAGGCCGACTTCGGTTCATCGGATTCACGAATGATCCTGATCACGCGATCAATATCGAGGAGGACCGCGAGGCGCCCTTCGAGAATGTGAATCCGATCGTCGATCTTTGCCAGCCGATGACGGCTTCGACGGGTCACCGTTTCCACCCGGAACTGCGCCCACTCGCCCAGCATCTGCAGAAGCGACTTCTGGCAGGGGCGCCCATCGATTCCAACCGACACCAGGTTGACTGATGCGCTTGTCTCGAGGCTGGTATGCGCGAGGAGAATCGTGAGCAATTCCTGATGTTCGATCCTGGATGACCGGGGCTCAAACACCAGGCGAACGGGTGAGTCCTTGCCCGATTCATCGCGCACGCCATCCAGCACCGCGAGCACGGTCTGCTTCAGTTGTTGCTGCTCGGGGGTCAATGCCTTGCGCCCCGCCTTCACCTTGGGATTGGTGAGATCCTCGATCTCCTCCAGGACGCGCTGCGACGACACACCGTGAGGCAATTCGGTCACCACGAGCTGCCATTGCCCGCGGGCCAGGTCCTCCACCACATGGCGGGCACGAAGCTTGATGGATCCGCGGCCGCTTGCGTACACCTCCCGGATGTCGGCTGGTGATGAAATGATCTGTGCGCCTCCCGGAAAGTCGGGCCCGGGAAGGAGCGTCATCAACTGCTCGGGAGAGAGATCCGGATCGCGCACGATTGCCGCGGCCGCCGCCGCCACCTCACGCAGGTTGTGCGGCGGGATCTCGGTTGCAAGCCCGACCGCGATCCCCGACGCGCCGTTGAGGAGCACCATCGGCAGGCGGGCGGGCAGTTGCCGGGGTTCCTCGGCCGACCCGTCATAGTTCGCCATGAAGTCGACTGTGCCCTCGTCGATTTCATCGAGCAGCAGGCGCGAATAGGCGGTCAGCCGAGCCTCGGTGTAGCGCATGGCGGCCGCACCGTCGCCATCGCGCGAACCAAAATTGCCCTGCCCATCGACGAGCGGATAGCGCAACGAAAAGTTCTGCGCCATTCGCACCAGCGCCTCGTAGGCTGCCACGTCGCCATGCGGGTGAAAGCGTCCGAGCACATCGCCCACCACGCGCGCAGACTTGACAGGCTTTGCGCCCGGCCCCAGGCCCATGCGTTCCATGGCAAACAGAATCCGGCGCTGCACCGGCTTTTGTCCGTCACACACATCGGGGAGTGCCCGGCCCTTGACGACCGATACGGCGTACTCGAGGTAGGCACGCTCTGCGTAGTGCGCAAGGGCGAGCGTGTTCTCTTCGTCGCCCGGCGGCGGGCTTCCCGCATCAAACATATCCTGCTGAGTGCTCATCGATGACCCGTGATCAGATATCGGCTTCGACTTCGTGGCCATGGGTTTCAAGCCAGCTGCGCCGGGCCTGCGCCTCGCCCTTGCCCATCAGCATGGTGAACCGTTCGGTCGTGGCGGCGCGATCGAAGTTCCCCAACGAGACGCGAAGCAGCCGGCGGGTGTCCGGGTTCATGGTGGTTTCCCACAGCTGCTCGGCGTTCATCTCGCCCAGTCCCTTGAAGCGTGAGATTGACCAGGAGCCATCGCGGATGCCGTCCTTGCGGAGCTTGTCCTCCACATGGCGGAGTTCGCCATCGTCCAGGCAATACACCTTTCGAAGGGGGCGTTTGCCCTGGGCGGGTACGTCGATACGGTAGAGGGGCGGTCGGGCAATCCAGACATGACCGCGTTCGACCAACTGCGGAAAGTGCCGGAAAAAGAGCGTGAGCAGCAGCACCTGAATATGCGCACCGTCGACATCGGCATCGGACAGGATGCAGATTCGGCCGTAGCGAAGCGCAGAAAAATCGATGGAATCGTCGACGCCGTGCGGGTCGATTCCGACAGCCACCGAGATGTCGTGGATCTCATTGTTGGCAAACAGCCGGTCGCGATCGGTCTCCCAGGCATTCAACACCTTGCCCCGAAGCGGGAGGATTGCCTGAAACTCCTTGTCGCGGCCCATTTTCGCCGAGCCGCCGGCTGAGTCCCCCTCGACCAGAAAGATTTCGTTGCGACTGATGTCGGTGGACTCGCAGTCGGTGAGCTTGCCGGGCAGCACCGCAACCCCCGAGCTCTTTCGTTTTTCAACCTTCTGGGTGGCGCGGCTGCGTGCCTGCGCCTGGCGAATGACGAGTTCGGCGAGCTTTCGGCCGTGTTCAACATGTTCATTCAGCCACAGCTCGAACGGCGGGCGTGCCAGCGAGGACACCAGCCGCAAGGCATCTCGCGAATTCAGCCGCTCCTTGATCTGCCCCTGAAACTGCGGATCCAGCACCTTGGCCGACAACACGAAGCTGGCCCGCGCAAACACATCTTCCGGCAGAAGCTTGACCCCCTTGGGCATCAGTCCGTGCAGCTCGATAAAGCCCTTGACCGCTGTGAAAAGCCCGTCACGAAGACCGGACTCATGAGTGCCGCCGGCGGTGGTGGGAATCAGGTTGACATAGCTCTCGCGGATCAGCGCACCCTCCTCGGTCCAGACGACCAGCCACTGCGCGCCCTCGCCCTCGGCGAAGGTGTCGTGATCGGCCGCCACCGACTGTTCGCCTTCAAACGGTGGAATCAGCGGCGTGCTCGCCCCCCCTGCCGCAAGCGCCTCGTCGAGGTAGGAGCGGAGACCGTTTTCATAGTGCCAGGTTTGCACGCGCCCGCTTTTCTCCTCGGTCAGCGTGACCCTGAGCCCCGCAAGGAGCACGGCCTTGGACCGGAGCAGTTGCAGCAGTTCCCCCGCCGGGATGTTGGCGCTGTCAAAGTATTTGGGGTCGGGCCAGCAGCGTACGCGGGTGCCGCTTCGACGCTCGCCGCGGGCTGCCGGCTGAGACTTGAGGCCGCCCCTCGGCTCGCCGCCCTCAAACGCCATCTGGTGCATGCCGCCCTCGCGCCAGACGGTGACCTCCAGCCGGCGCGACAGCGCATTGGTGACAGATACCCCCACCCCGTGCAATCCGCCCGAAAAGCTGTAGGCCCCGGCCCCGCCAGCCTTTTCGAACTTGCCCCCCGCGTGCAGCCGGGTGAAGACGATTTCAACGACTGGCGCCTTTTCCTCGGGGTGAGGGCCGACCGGAATTCCACGGCCATCGTCATCGACGCTGACGCTGCCATCGGCATGGACCGTTACATCGATATTGCGACAGAAGCCCGCCAATGCTTCGTCGGCAGCGTTGTCGATCACTTCCTGAACGATATGGAGCGGGTTGTCGGTCCGGGTATACATGCCGGGTCGGCTGCGGACCGGCTCCAGCCCCTTCAACACCCGGATGGAAGATTCACTGTAGTGGGCTGCGCCCGACGCTGAACGCGTCGCCATTCCATTCACTCCGCCAAGCAGCACAGGCTGCGAACGGCGCGAATTCTACCCCCGTGCCCTGGCCCCAACCGACGAAGTGCCGGGGGTATGCGGACAGGACGATCGCCGCTCGACCGTTACCAGGTTCCGGGCACCAGAATGTCGCGATCGACGCGGGTGACGTCGGTGTGACCGCAGAAGGCCATGGAGATCTCCAGTTCGCGCTGGATGAGTTCCAGCGCCTTGTGCACGCCGGCCTCACCCATGGCGCCCAAGCCGTAGAGAAACGCGCGGCCAATCATGGTGCCGCGAGCCCCGAGCGCAAGGGCTCGAAGGACGTCCTGGCCTGAGCGGATGCCGCTATCTAGCCAAACTTCAATGTCGCGCCCCACGGCATCCACAATGGCCGGCAAGGCCTTGACCGACGAGAGCGCGCCATCAAGCTGACGCCCGCCGTGATTCGAAACGACAAGCGCGTCAGCGCCGCTCTCGACCGCCAGCCGGGCGTCAACCGGCTCCATGATGCCTTTGAGGATGAGCTTGCCGCCCCAGCGCTGCTTGATCCATTCAACATCGTTCCAGTTGAGCGTGGGATCAAACTGCTGGCTGGTCCAGGCCCCGAGCGAGGACATATCGCCCACGCCCTTGACATGGCCCACGATATTGCCGAACTGACGGCGCGAGGTGCCCAACATGCCAAGGCACCAGCCAGGCTTGGTGATCATGTTGAGGATGTTAGGAAGCGTGAGCTTTGGCGGCGCCGACAGACCATTCTTGATGTCCTTGTGGCGCTGGCCCAGAATCTGAAGATCGAGTGTCAGCACCAGCGCCGAGCAGCCGGCCGCCTTCGCGCGATCGATCAGCCGGGCAATGAAGTCCCGGTCGCGCATGACATAAAGCTGGAACCAGAACGGCTTCGTGGTGTGTGCGGCAATATCCTCGATCGAGCAGATGCTCATGGTCGAGAGCGTGAACGGCACGCCAAATCGCTCGGCCGCCTTGGCGGCGAGAATTTCGCCGTCGGCATGCTGCATCCCGGTCAGCCCGACGGGAGCGAGCGCAACCGGCATCGCGACCGGGTGACCAATCATGCTGCTGCGGGTGCTTCGGCCGTCCATGTTCACCGCCACCCGCTGCCGAAACTTGATGGGCGAAAAGTCGTCGACGTTGGCGCGGTAGGTGCTTTCGGTCCAGGCACCGGAGTCGCAGTAGTCAAAGAACATCCTGGGCACCCGGCGGCGGTGCAGCTGGCGAAGATCTTCGATACAAGTGATGGGAGCGGGCATGGCAGATACTCGGTGACGGCAACTCCCGGCAATGGTAGCGCAGGCGCCGCGAATGGAAAGCGGGCGCGCTCGTGAGATCATCATGACATCTTCTCAACCCGATACGGGCGCCCCGTCGGCCCCTCGACCCCACATGTCCGAGAACAAGCCCTTCAAACTGGCTGGTGTCATGGGAATGCCAGTGCTGCAGTCGCGCTCTCCCATCATTCACAACCACTGGATCCGCGAGCACGGTCTGAGCGCAGCCTACGGGCACTTTCCCGTTCAGATCGATCGCATTGAAGCCGCCGTCCGCGGGTTGTCCGCGCTGGGGCTCGCTGGCTGCAACATCACGCAGCCGCACAAGCTGGCCGCATTCAGCCTGATGGATCAGGTGAGTCCACTAGCCAGGCGTATCGGTGCCATCAACTGCATCGTTGTTCAGGCCGATGGCGCGCTGCACGGGTTCAATTTTGATGCGGAGGGCTTCATCCAGAGCCTTCGCGATGTCCGCCCCGGATGGCAAGCCTCGGAAGGCCCGGCGGTGGTACTGGGCGCGGGCGGCGCGGCCCGTGCAGTGGTCTGCGCCCTCATTGACGAAGGCGCAACTGAAATCCGCCTCGTCAATCGGACGCGCGACAAGGCCGAGCAGTTGGCGGAACTTGACCCGCTAATCGTTAAAACGCTGGATTGGTCACACCGCCATGCTGCGCTCGAGGGCGCTGCCCTGCTGGTGAATTCGACCAACCAGGGAATGTATGGCCAGCCAGCGCTCGAGCTCAGCCTCGATGCGCTTCCTGTGCGCGCCCTGGTGAGCGACCTGATTTATGTGCCCCTGGAAACACCGCTGATCGCCGCTGCGCGTGCACGCGGCAATGACACTGCAAACGGTTTGGGCATGCTTTTGCATCAGGCGGTGCCCGCTTTCGAGTCCTGGTTTGGCGTGCGTCCGCGGGTGACTGCCGCCCTGCGACAGCAGGTGTTGGCCACTTTCTGAGTCAGACGGTCCACTGGTCGCTTCGGCGCCCAGGTGGCGCTTGCCAAGCATCCCTGATTGATGGATTCTGCGTGCTTTCACTGCCGACAAAGGATCTGCAATGCCCAAGGCCTACTGGATCAATGCATACCGGGAAATTCTCAACACTGATGCGCTGGCCGCCTACGCGAAGCTAGCCGGCCCAAGTATTCAGGCCGCAGGTGGCCGGTTTCTGGTGAGAGGCTCCCCCGCAGCGGTGAAGGAACAAGGACTGATGCAGCGGACGGTGGTGGTCGAATTCGACAGCCTGGAGGTTGCGCTTGCAACCTACAACAGCGCCGGCTACCAGGAAGCTCTGAGAGCATTGGGCAATAACGCGGTGGTTCGGGATATGCGAATCGTCGAAGGCGTCTAGCGCTGTGTCGGCGATGTCGCCCAGCCTGATTGTCCGCGCGATCGGCAGCGCCTTGGCGCTCCCCGATCTCGCCTTCAACGAAGACGGCGTCTGTTGCGTCTTCATTCCCGGCGAACTTGAACTGCAGTTCGAATGGATAGCGGACTCGTCGCAGCTCCTGCTGCTCGCCCCCCTTGGCGATCTGGGGGACGACGCAGACGGGTCGCGGTCGCGGGCACTCCTCGCGGCCAATTTCCTCTTCAATGGGACGCGGGGCGAGTCACTATCGCTCGAGCCTGGGTCGGGCAAGGTTTATCTGTGCGCCATGCGAAACATGGAAGCGGACACGCCCGAGCGGCTGGTGGAGTGGATCACCGGTTTTGTCGATACCGCACAGCAGTGGCGACTCCGGTTGGCTTCAGACTACGCCGCTCAGCCCGACCCCCATGCGCCCATTGCATCGATGCCGCACTTCGTAAGAGGGTGAATGTTCGATGACCGACAAACTGACCTTCAGCTTCCAGGGGCCGGTCAAATTTCGGCTGGGCAATACCGAGATCGACCTGAGCAAACAAAGCACCGAATTCAATACGGCGCGATCAGGTGGCAAAAGCGAGCCTCTCAAGGGCTTTCAGGCGGCTGACGGTACGTTTTTTCGGCTGAAGAAACATGCGAGCGGCGACGGCGTGGACGTCATCGTCTACGGTACGCCCGAAAATCTGGCCAAGTACCAGTTCAAGGTGAAAAACGGCGATCTGAGAAAGGCGCGGTTTTCAGACGGCGCATTCGCCAAGGACGCGGGCGCAGCCGCAGCGGGCAGTTTCAAGTTGAAGGGAAGCTCGCTAGACGGCGCACACCGGGCGAAATCGCTCAAGACTCTGGGACTCACGCAGCTCCCACCCGCTTCGCCGAAGCAGGCGGGACCGAGCCAGGTCTCAAAGCAAGCTGAACAGGTGGATTCGTCGCAACACGTTCAAAACCATTCAGCCTCGAGCAAGGATCCTGGCAGCAAGATCCCAGCGGTCGATCAAAAGCAGGCCAATGACGCAGCCATACGGAACGAGGCTGCCTTCGAGGTTGAAGTCAGCAGGAAAGACGCCCTCAAAGCGGAGATGAAGCAAGACGGACTTCGATCTGATGCTGAGGTTGCAGACATTCTGTCAACGACCCTTGAAAATGCCTCCGGCGGCGTCGTCAATCCACGCGTAAAGTCACATCTTGAAGATCTGATCGCAGAGCTCATTGCTGGCAAAGACGATGTACCAAAACAGGTACCGTCCAGGAAGTCGGCGCAGGAGGCGGATGGGTCGATCAAGAGCGATGAGGTTGTTCGCGATGCAGGCAAATCGGCACAAGCCGATGGAGGCCTCAGGGAGGCGATTAGCCAGCTCGGAGACCCCGCTGTGCTCGATGCGTTGAACAAGACCCATTTCAACGGTTCAATCGCCGCCGATGCAGACGGATTTTTCATCGCATTGCGTGACAAGCTGGGTAGCTCTGTTGCTGCATGCCGGGCGATTGACCAGGCTGCATACCGCCTCGCCGTGAGCGTCGGAAGCGCGCAGATCGCGGAAGACAATGAGCGAAATCGTGGGGAATACGCGATCACGCAGGCAGGACTCTCCCCCGTTAAAGTCGATGGTGATGGCCATTGCTGGTTTACCAGCATGTCGGTCGCACTCGCAGCTGACCCACCGGCGGTTGTCGCAGTTCTTGGAGGCCAGTTTGACGCGGCGATGTCGCTGAGAACGCAGATCCTTGACGGCTTGGCGAGGATCAGCGATCAGCAGTTACGCAACATCGGCTCGGATGAGGCGTCAAAGTCCCTCATCAAAAGCGTCGCGCTGCAGGTTGCGCGCGGAATCAATGTGAGAGCGGTAGATGGCCTTGCCTGGGCCGACCTCAATACCGCACGGGTTGCAGCGATGGTGTTTCAGCGTCCGGTGGTGATGGTCGACCTGACGGGGAAGGTTTCGATCAATCACCCTGATGGCCGATATGAAGCAGCATCGCTCCCCCTCGCCACCGTTCTCACAAACCTGTCCGATCAGGGGGGCGCCAAGCCGGCCGTTATTTATCAGCAAACGGGAGACCACTTCAACGGCGCGAGACTGGAGAAAGCTGCGTAGCCGTTGCGGGAAGGCGCCCGCGCCGTTAGAGCGGCTCAGCGCGCAGCCACTTGCTCGATCACCAATTTGCGGAGCTCTGCGCGCTGCAGCTTTCCGGTCACCGTCATCGGAAAACGCGTCACCGCCACCACGCGCCTGGGCACCTTGAAGCTCGCGATCCGCCCTGCACACGCCCGCCTCACCGAATCCAGGTCGGGCACTTCCGCCGCCATCTCGACGCACAGCACCGGAACCTCACCCAACCGCGCGTCGGGTAATCCCACCACACGAGCGCTCGCCAGACCAGGCAGCGCCGACAGGAAAGCCTCGATCTCGGCAGGGTCGACGTTTTCACCGCCAACCTTGAGCATGTCCTTGTAGCGGCCGACATAGCGCACAAAGCCCGACGCATCGATTTGCGCGCTGTCTCCTGTGCGAAAAAAGCCATCGGCATCAAACGCAACACGCGTCTGATCAGGAGCCGCGTAATAACCCAGCATCACGCCATAACCGCGAATCCGAAGCTCACCCAGCACACCCGGGGCAAGCACCTCATCGGTTTGCGGATCGCAGACCCGATACTCATAGCCAGGCATCGGAAAGCCGGATCCCAGACAGCGCTCATCTTCAGACGCATCGAGAAAGCTCAGCGAGATGCCTGTGCCGCATTCCGAACTGCCGTAGCCGCTGAAACTTCGGCAAAGCTCGCGATTCACACGTCTCGCGATGGGCTCGGCACCAGGAGAGCCCGCGGGAACCATGGCGATCCGCAGACTGGAGTGGTCGCGCTGCGCGAAATCTGGATGGCCGAGAAGGTCGAAATAATGCGTGTCAAATCCAAAGGTGACCGAAACCCGCTCGCGTTCGATCCGCTCGAGTTCCGCGGGAGCGTCGAACCGGGGGGACAACACCAGCCGCGCGCCACTTACGAGAAACATCATGCCTGCCAGATACAGCCCCATGCTGTGAAAGAGCGGCATGAACAGGAGCAGCGTGTCGCGCGATGTGATGCCAAGCCGATTTGCGCCGTCGGCAACGGTGCGGATCATTGCGTGCGAATGGACCGCGCCCTTGGGCGCACCCGTTGTTCCAGAGGTGTAGAGGATCAGCGCCGGATCCGTGGATTGCACCGCATGGCGGCGGGCATCCAGCATTTGCTGGGACACGGTTCGCCCAGCCTCGATCAATGCCTGCCATCCGGTGGCTGCCCGAACGCTCGCGTCAGAGGTGGAGATCAGCCGGCGCATCTCTGGGAAGGTGGGCCGCGGCAAGTCGTCCTGGCCGCTGCAATCGAGCAGTTCATGCACCATCGACATCACATCTACGCCCGGTACATTCTCGGAAATGATGAGCGTGCTGGCGCCTGACTGCCGCACCAGATAAGCAAGATCGTCGCGCCGGAAACGGGTATTCACCGGTACGGCGACTGCGCCGACCGCAATCAGCGAATAGAACGCCACCAGCCAGCGCAGGCAATTGGGAACATAAATCAGTACCCGATCGCCCGACTGCACGCCAAGCGCGATCAACCCTCGCGCGCATTCGTCTACCGCCGCCGACAGCGACTGATACGAAACGCGCTCGGACCCAAAGACCACCGCCTCACTCGCGCCAAACCGCTGAGCGGCAACAAGCGGAAGATCACCCAGGCGGGCGCTGTCACGAGTCATGAATCGCCACCCTTGGACGCTTGCATCCGATCGCGGGCACGCTTGAAGCCTTCCACCACATCGCCACCCAGATGGGCTGCCATCGCCGCTTCGGTTTCCCGGCGGGCGGCGAGCTTGAATTCCAGATCAAGACCATCAAGGATGGCCCGGCGGGTCAGCATCATTTCGTGCGGAAACTGATCAGCGAGCCGTATCGCGAGGCGGCCCACCTCGGCCTCCAGATCGGTCGCGCTCACCACCCAGTTGACAAGACCGATTTCCCGCGCGCGCTCGGCGGTAAAGCGCTCGCCCAGATACAGGAGCTCAAACGCTCGGCCCAGGCCAACGATACGCGTCAGCATGAAAATTCCGCCCAGGCTTGCGGTGGTGCCAAAGGCTGTTTCGGGAAGACTGAAGCGTGTGCCGCTTGCTGCCACTCTAAGATCGCACAGCGCAGCCAGAACGCAGCCGCCCCCGATTGCCGCACCGTGAATCTGCGCCACCAGCGGCCGATCCAGTTCGCGGACCGCACGCGCGACCGCCTGCTCGGCGACAAGCCGCCGCGACCGATATTCGGACTCCGTTCGCAGCGAAGGCATGTCGGCGACATCTCCGCCGGCGCAGAACACCCGGCCCGCGCCGCGCAGGATCACCACGCGACAGTCCGGCTCGCGTGCGGCTGTCGCAAGCTCATCGGCAAGCCCCTCAAGCAGCGCATCATCGATTGCGTTCAACACGTGTGGCCGATTGAGCGTGATGGTGCGCACTGCTCCGATCTGTTCGGAATAGACGACCGCAGCAGTCATTCAATCCAGCCCAAGATAGGCATTTCGAACATGTTCACTGCGCGACAACTCGGCAGCAGGTCCTTCGCTCACCACACGTCCCTGCTCCATCACATAGATATATGACGCAAGCTGAAACGCAAGCCGCGCGTTCTGTTCAACCAGCAACACGCCTACACCATTGGCGGCGACTCTGGACAGTTGTCGATAGACCTCCTGCACCACGATAGGCGCCAGACCCTGCGACACCTCGTCGGCCATGATGAGCCTGGGATTACCCATCAGTGCCCGCCCGATCGCGACCATCTGCTGCTCGCCACCCGACATGCTGCCAGCAGCCTGCCGCAAGCGCTCCTTGAGTCTCGGAAACGCGTTGAACACGCGCTCCAGCGCATCGTTGCGGCTCCCCGCGGGCAGCAGATAGGCACCCATCAGCAGATTGTCGTAGACGCTCATTTTGGCGAAGATCCGACGCCCCTCGGGCACGTGTGCGACCCCCAATTCAGCGATTGCGCGAGGCGAACGGTTCTGAAGCGCATGACCATCGAATTCGATTCGGCCGCCAACGACCGGCACCAGCGCGGAGACTGCCTTGAGGAGCGACGATTTCCCGGCTCCATTGGGTCCGACGATACCAATGACCTGACCCGCCGGCACGCGGATCGATGCTCCGTTGACTGCACGTGCCTGGCCGTACCGCACTTCAAGCGAATCGATCAGCAGGGCCGGGCCTTTCGCGCCAGCGGGGCCCAGGGGCCCTTCATTCATCGCAGACGGGATCACGCGCCCTCTCCTGTACCCAGATAGGCATCGACGACCGCGCGTTCGTTCACCATTTCCGCCGGCGCACCATCAAAGATCTTCCGTCCAAACTGCAGCACAACAGCCCGGTCGCAATATCGCCTGACGATTCGCATGTTGTGTTCAACCAGAACGACCGAGCAGCGCCCCCGAACCCGATCGGAGATCAAGTCCATCATGCGACTTGATTCCTCGTGCGACAGACCTGCAGCCGGCTCATCGAGAAGCAGCAGCCGCGGTTCGGTGGCAAGTGCAATCGCCACTGCAAGGAGCTTCGCCTGACCCAGGGGCAGCGAAGACGCAGGCTGCTCTGCAAGCCCCTCTAGCGACAGCAGGGCGAGGGCCTCGCGAGCACGCTCACGCCAGCGGGCAGACTCCTCGCGATAGGAGCGAGTCTGCAGCAGCCCCGAAACAAGGCGCCCGGCACGATGCCGGTGAAGCGCCTGAACGGCGTTATCGAGAACGCTGAGTTCAGAGAACAGCGTCACCAGCTGAAACGTGCGCGCCAGCCCCTGACGCGCGAGCCTGTGGCTGGGGAGTCCGGTGATGTCACGGTCCTCCAGCAGGATGCGGCCTTCGCTGGGCGGGAATACCCCTGCGATCGCATTGAACAGGGTGGACTTGCCAGCGCCGTTCGGGCCCACCAAGCCCACCAGCTCGCCCTCATGCACATCAAAGGAAACATCGGTGAGCGCCGCCAGACCGCCAAACCGTTTGCCAACCGACTGAACGCGCAGCATGACGGCAGCGGTGGCGGCGGGTGATGAAGCGCTCACGACGGGCAGGACCATGTTGAACGCGTCACTTATCGACCGCCCCTGGGCGTCATTTCCCGCTTCCAGAGCGCCGACAACGCACTCAGCCCGCCGGGCACCACGAGGATCACGCCCATCAGAATGAGCGCATACACAAGCGTCTTCCAATAGCCCACCGAAAACAGCTGTTCGCCCAGCGCGGTGAGCGCGCCCGCGCCGAGGACGGGTCCCCAGAAGCCCGTCGTTCCGCCGATCATGGCGTAGATGACCAGATCGGTTGACATCAAAAAGCTGAACACCTGTGGATTGACGAACAACAGATACATGGAATGCACGGCGCCCATCGCGCCGACCGCAGCGCAGGACATCGCAAAGCACGCGGCCTTGTGCGCGGCGGTATTGACCCCCACGCTTTCCGCAAGCCGCTCGCCTGGCTCGGTCTTAAGCGTGAGCAGCGTCGCACCGAACCGGGTCTGCTCGAGCCGAGCGAAAAACGTGACCAGCAACACTGCCAATGCCATCGCGAGCCAGTAGAAAGAGAAATGCGTGTCCAGCTTGATGCCGAAAAAGCTCGGCCTTGGAACGTTGGCAATCCCGGACGGTCCGCCCAACCAGTCGAACGCTCTGGCAATGGCCACAACGATTTCACCGAATGCGAAGACAGCGAGCGAAAAATAGATTCCACGCAGCCGGAGTGTGAGCGCTCCAAGGCCCCACGCCACCACCCCGCACAACGCCGCGGCGGCGACCATGCCGAACCAGGGCGAAAGCCCGAAGCGCACCGAACAGACCACGCTGGTATACGCACCCAAGGCAATGAACCCTGCGTGCCCCAGCGACAGATAGCCCATTCGCAGCACCGCGCAGAGGGCAACCGTGTAGGTGATGTTCATCAGGACAACGATAGCCACATGGAGCCAGTAGTTGCTGGCAACAAACGGGAGCGCGAGCAGTACCACGAGCAGCCAGGGCGCTGGCGACTGATGCACTGGCCTCATCGCACGCGTCCCATCAGGCCCTGCGGCCGGAATACCAGCATGGCGATCATTGCTACAAACACCAGGATGTGCGCAGCCTCGGCGCCGAGCGCGAGCGAACCGATTGCCTGAATGATCCCAATCAGAAATCCCGCGAGCACCGTGCCAGTGATGCTTCCGAGACCTCCCACAATAATGATGATGAATGACATGAGAATCGCATCGAGTCCCATGCCTGGATTGATCGAGTAGATCGGGGCAACAAAAATACCCCCCATCGCTGCAAGAGCAAAGCCAAGTGCTACCGACACGCCAGCCACCCGGTCAGTGTCGACACCGAGCATCCGGGCGGTTTCCTCGTCCTCCTCAATTGCCCGCATTGCCAGGCCGGTACGGGTTCGATACACCACGAGGTAAAGAAGTGCCACGAGAAGCATGGCGATCGCGGCCGCGGCAAGGCGTTCGATCGGGATTCGAACCGTGCCGAGGAGCAGCACGCCCTCGAGCACAGAGGGAACGGTTTTTTCCTGCGCGCCGAATGCAATCCAGGATACCGACTGCACGATGAGTGACACGCCGACGGTTGCCACCAGCAGTTGCAGCCACTGCCCGCGCAACCGGCGAAAGATTGTGCGCTCCACCGCGAAGCCGGCCAGCACGGACAGCAATACGATGACCGGTACCGCTGCCCAAAGCGGCCACTCAAACGCAACGAAGAGGAGGTAAACCAGCATGGCGCCCAGCATGTACAACTCGCCGTGGGCGAAGTTGACGATGTGCAGGATGCCGTAGATCAGCGTGAGGCCGAGCGCCGTGAGGATATACAGCGCCCCGTTAACGATCCCGATCGACAGCGCCTGAAGGAACAGCGCCAGGCTCAAGGGGCGGCTTCAGTCAAGCTTGCCCATTCGCACCTCGAGCGGCGTCCAGTTGCCGTCCTTGATGATCGATGCAGGCAGCGGGGTCTGAATCTGGCGGCGTGCGCCGTAGGTCTTTTCACCCCCCCACGTTGCAGGACCATAGGGGTGCGAGGCAAACGTTGACTGGGCAAGCACCTCGGCGACCTTGCGGGTCTCGAATGTGCCTGCCTTCTGAATGGCCTCCACGACCCAGCGCGTCGCAGCATAAGCCTCCCAAACCGTACCGAGGGTGGGCTCCTTGTACTTCTTGAGGTGCCGATCGGCGATCTGATCGTAGAGCGGCGAGGGCGAGCTTGACCAGATCCGGTAGGCGATGATGCCGTCTGCCCCCTTGCCCGCCACGTTGACCAGCGCCTTGGCCTCGAGCACTGCGGTTGAACTGATGAAGTAGCCCTTGTAGCCAAGTTCCCGCGCCTGCTTGGCGATCAGGCCAACCGTTCCGGTGGGTGACGCGTTGGTGTCGATCGCGTCAGGTTTCTTGGCGAGCAGTCTGAGAAGCGCAGCCTGGAAGTCTTTGGAGGTCAGTTCGACCAGTTCTTCTCCGACGAACTCCACACCCTCGCCTTTCAGGCCAGCGGCAATGTCCTTCAGCACCTTGACATCGGACCGTCCGAGGTCATTGTTGGGGCCCATGAACGCCACACGCTTGATATTGAGCTTGCGGTAAATGTCAGGGGTGAAGGTGTAGTAGAGCTGATCCGAAGACGCCATGAACCGGAATACCGTGGGATTCTCGGCGTTGGTGACTTCCTTGCCGGCCGCACCCATGAAAATGTCGAAAAAGCCGTTCTGGCGGATGATCGGGAGCACTGCGCCGTGGACCGCCGCGCCAAGGATGAATCCGTAGCGCACGTTATCGTTCAGTACGGCACGATTGAGGGCCGCCACGGTTTTCCCGGGATCGAGCGACGTGTCGTACGGAACCATTTCGATCTTGTAGCGCTTGCCCGCGACCTCGAACACACCAATGTCTTCGGCAGCGAGTTCAATTCCCCGATTGATGCCGATTCCAAACGCGGCTGCCGGCCCGGAGAGCGGCGACAGGTTGCCGATCTTGAACGCCTCCTGAGCCAGGGCGGGCATAGGCAGTGCGGCCGACACGCCAGCCGCTGCGAGCGAACGCACGGCATTGCGACGATTCATCGATTTCATCCCTGGGCTCCTCCGTATCGTTTTAGTGAGGTCGAGTCTACGGGGCGGTCGGCGCAAGCGTCAAGATATTCGCGCGCAAAATCAACCCAATCGGTGCGTTCCCCATCTTGTTCTTCTCAGGGAGCCAGTGCCGCACCCTACCCCATGGAGCCCACCATGCCCAACCCGCTCTTGGCTCGCATCCCCCGACCCCAGATGAGCGAGCGCCTGCAGCGCGACTACGACGCATCGGTAGCGCTTCGAGACGATGCAACGCTGATCGAGGTGGGCGCCAACGCGCCGGAGCTTCTCGAGTGGTACCGCGACAGCTTTTACGCAAAACTGTTTTACGCGGGGCGGGTTGATGTGCGCACCAAAGAGCTGCTGCGTTATCGGCTGTCCATGACGCACGGCTGCGCCTATTGCAATCGGGGCAACAGCAAGGCTGCCCTAAAGGCCGGCGTCAGTGACGCCCAGCTGACGCACATCATGAACGAGAACGCGCCCGTGTTTGATGACCGTGATCGCGCGGTACTTCAGCTTGCCTCTCAGATCGCCATCACCAACATGCACGGCACCCTGGATCAAACGCTTTACAACGCGCTGAAGGCCCATTTCGACGATGCGCAGATCTTCGAGCTTGGGATGGTGGCCGGGATGCTCACCGGCATGGCGAAATTCATTTTCGTCTATGACCTGGTCGAGAAGGAAGCAAACTGCCCGATCCGTCCGGCTGCCTGACCCAGTCGGGACCGGTAAACTGCCGCGGTCTTATTCCTGGGGACACCGAGTGAAATATCGAAAAGCCGATGCAAAGGCGTTTGCGCAAGAAAACCTCCGCGGCATCTGGGCTGCCACCCTGACGCCGTTTGATGCGCAGCTGCGGCTCGACGAAGCGGGCTGGCGGCACAATCTTCGCCACTGGTATCGAGACCTCGGCATCCGGGGGCTGTTCGTCAACGGCAAGCAGGGCGAGTTTGCCTCCATGAGCGTGGCCGAGCGCAAACGCGCGGCTGAAATCGCGGTTGAAGAGGCGGGCGCTGATCGCGGCGTGATGGTGTCATGTTCCGACCAGAGTCTCGAGACCGTGATCGACCTCGCTCGCCATGCGCAGGCGATCGGCGCCGACTATATCGTCGTTCACACACCGCTTCTCTACTTCGGCGCGCACAGCGATGACACCCTGTACGAGTATTACCGCCACATCGCGGAGCAAGTCGACATCGGCGTGACTCTCTGGAATCAGCCGCCCGACTGTGGCTACACACTTGAGCCCGAAACCTGCGTTCGAATCGCCGGGATCGACAACGTGGTCGCGATCAAATATAGCGTCCCGCGCGACACCTATGTGCGCCTCACACGCATGGCAGGCAAGCGGCTGATCGTGAGCACATCCAATGAAGAGGAGTGGCTGTCCAATATTTTGGAGCTCGGATGGCAGGTCTATCTGTGTTCGACGCCTCCCTACCTCATGCAGACTGCGCAGGACCGTCGCATGCATGACTACACCGAACTCGCGTTCAAGGGTGATGCCCAGGCCGCTCGTGCAATCCATGCGAGTCTCGGCCCGGTACGAAACGCGCTGAAGCAGTCCCGCCCGCACGGCAAAGCGGCGGCTCACCAGAAATACTGGCAGGAGCTGCTTGGCCAGGTGGGCGGGCCGGTCCGCCGCCCGCTCCTGAATCTGACCGAGCAGGAAAAGGCGGCTACGCGGCTGGCATTCGAAGCCTGCGGCCTCAAGA
>JBMSQB010000054.1:0-31477 GCA_049423065.1 Burkholderiaceae bacterium | reverse complement strand
AACGCGCGACCCCTGGCTTCGGAGGCCAGTACTCTATCCACTGAGCTACGGGCGCATGGCTGCCGGACTCGGCAGCAGCGGAGCGCGAAGGATACTCGGTTTCCGCGCGCCCGTCACGGACACGCGTCGACCGCACTCGCGTTTCCCGTTACAATTGAAAGCTTTGATTTTCACCGCCAGGGCCGCCCCATGAGCGCAGACCACGACACCCCCATCAAGACCCCGAAGCAGCTGATCACGGTCATCGTGCTGTCCTTCATCGTGCCCATCCTCATCATCGTGCTGTTGGTGAAATATGTGGGCGCGAGCAAGCGAACCGGCGCGGGCACCCAGTCCATGAGCGCTGATTCCATCGAGGCCCGCATCAAACCGGTGGCAGGCTTCGAACTGATCGACGCAAGCGCCCCGCGCGCCCTCAAGTCGGGCGAACAGGTCTACACCGCCCAGTGCGCTGCCTGCCATGCTGCCGGCGTTGCGGGCTCGCCCAAAACCGGTGACGTGGCCGCCTGGAAGCCCCGGCTCGATACCGGTCTTGAAGCCCTGGTGACGGCTGCCCTGAAGGGCAAGGGCGCCATGCCTGCGCAAGGCGGGGGCGCAGCCTCCGACTTCGAAATCCTGCGTGCCGTGGTCCATATGGCCAACGCCTCGGGCGGCAGTCTCACCGAGCCGGCTCCGCCCGCCGCGCCTGCGGCCAAGTAGTCTGCGCGCCTCGCGGGCCTGCCGGTCCGCGCGCTTCCGTTCAGACTCCTTCCGTTCAGACCCCCACCGTCCAAGCGCGCTCCGATCCGCCCGTCCGGGCTGCCCGGCCTCCTCGCGTCACGCCTCATTTTGACGTCCGCACAGCGCCCAGCAGATCCTTGAGCGCACCCAACCGTGCGCGCGCGGTTTCGTTGCTCACCGTTGCACGCGACCCCGACGCGCCGCTCGAGAGATCCATCTCCGCGATGAAACGGGACGGTTCCTGAGGCAGCGACAGCCGCGCCCGCGAACGCTCCCGGCACCAGCTGAGCGTAAGGCTGCGCTCAGCCCGGGTGATTGCGACATACATCAGGCGGCGCTCCTCCTCGATGCGCGCATCCTCTGCCGCACCCCGCCCGCCAGTCGCCGGCTCGGCGCGTGTCCCCTCTTCGGACTCGGCCTCGGTCTCGCGGGCGCCCAGATGCGGCAGCACGCCCTCCTCGCAGCCCACCACGAACACATGCGGAAACTCCAGCCCCTTCGAGGCATGGATGGTGGTGAGACGCACCGCGTCGGCCTCGGCATCGCGCCGATCAAGCTGTGACAGGATGGCGATCGATTGCGCGAGCTGCGCAAGCGTCGCGCCCTCTTCCTCGGCACGTTTTTTCACCCAGTCGCAGAAGTCGCATACATTGCGCCAGCGGGTGGCTGCCGTCTTTTCATCCTGGCTGTCAGTGAGCCAGCCGCGGTAATCGATCGCAGCGAGCAGATCATCGAGCACCGGGCCTGCGGGCTCGCGGGCTGCGCGCCAGTTGATGCGGTTGATGAACTCGCCAAACTCGCGCAGCGTCTGCAACTGTCGTGCGGCCAGTCGCGACTCGAATCCGGTTTCGAACAGCGCCTCGAACATCGATATCTGCCGCGAGCCGGCATAGTCGCCAAGCGCAGTGAGCGTCGCGGTGCCAATGCCGCGCTTGGGCGTGGTGGCCGCGCGGATGAACGCGGGGTCATCGTCGTCGTTGGCGATCAGCCTCAGATAGGCGATCAGGTCGCGAATCTCGGCGCGTTCAAAAAAAGACTGGCCGCCCGAGAGCACGTAGGGAATGTTTTCCTTGCGCAACCATTGCTCGAATACCCTTGACTGATGATTGCCGCGATACAGAATCGCGTAGTCACGCCAGGCGGCGCGGCGCTCGAAGCGGTGCGCATGAAGCCGCATCACCACCGACTCGGCCTCGGCCTCCTCGTTGGCGCACGGCACCACCTGGATGGCATCACCCGTGCCGTGCTCGGACCACAGCCTCTTCTCATGCAGCTTCGGGTTGTTGGCGATCAGCCGGTTGGCAGCCCCGAGAATCGTGAGGCTGGAGCGGTAGTTCTGCTCGAGCTTGAAAAGCTTCAACGCCGGAAAGTCGGC
The DNA here is from genome assembly GCA_049423065.1 of Burkholderiaceae bacterium. Lineage (GTDB taxonomy): Bacteria > Pseudomonadota > Gammaproteobacteria > Burkholderiales > Burkholderiaceae_E > SYIM01. The sequence continues at coordinate 29,382 of JBMSQB010000054.1, read as the reverse complement.
CTCCAGCCGGCGCAGGTTGTCGAGTGTCGCGCCACGCCATCCATAGATCGCCTGGTCATCGTCTCCCACCGCCGTGAACGCTGCCCGCGGACCAGTGAGCAGTTTCAGAAGCTCGTATTGCGCGGCGTTCGTGTCCTGGTATTCATCAACCAGCAGATAGCGCAGGCGCTCACGCCAGCGCTGCGCCAGCTCAGGGTGTTCGGTGAGGAGCTTGACGGGCAGCAGGATCAGGTCATCAAAATCCACCGCCTGGTAGGCGGCCAGCGTGGCGGCATGCTCGCGCCAGGCCCGGGCAATCGCATGCTCGGCGGCCTGACTCGACTGGTCGGCCGCCAGATCGGGATCGAGCAGCGCATTTTTCCAGAGCGAGATCTGGTGCTGGGCGTGGCGAATCAGCTTCCGGTCGGTGGTGGCGAGTGCCCCTGCGAGAATGCCCGCGCAGTCATCGGAATCAAGAATGGAGAAGCTGCGCTTGAGTCCCAGTCGCTCGCCGTCCTGCCGCAGGATCTGCATGCCCAGTGAATGAAAGGTGCTCACCAGTGGTCGCCGACCCTTGGGCAGGGTGATGATCTTCTGCAGCCGCTCGGCCATTTCCTGCGCGGCCTTGTTGGTGAACGTGATGGCACCGATCGCCTCGGGTGCAAAACCGCTCTCGATCAGATGCACCATCTTGTGCGTGATCACACGGGTCTTGCCGCTTCCGGCACCCGCCAGCACCAGGCAGGGTCCGTCCAGGTGGCGAATCGCCGCGCGCTGCGCGTCGTTGAAACTTGCTGACATCGGATCAGATTTCCGCGGGATCGACTTCAAGCTGCCAGCGGGCGCGCGTTTTCACCTCGCGAAGACTCGCAAGCCAATGCGGAAGGAACGCGTGGAGCGCCGGTCGGCCCGAGGCCTCCACCAGCAGTTGCGCCCGCTCGCGCCCCTTGAGGCGCGCAAGCGGCATCGGCACCGGGTCAAAGAGCTGCACCGGCGCTTGCGGGTCGGCGGCGCGCCACGGCTCGGCCAGCTCGCGTGCGGCCTTGAGGAAGGCGAGCGCCTCCTCAAGCGCGCCGGCATCGGCACGCAGCAAGGCCTGGTGCGCAAACGGCGGCATTGCCGCCTCGCGCCGCTCGACCAGAAGCGCGTCGGCAAAGCCGCTGTAATCGTGGCGCTTGAGAAATTCGAAGAGCGGATGAGTCGGGTAGCGCGTCTGCACCAGCACCTGGCTTGCCGACACCTCACGGCCGGCGCGCCCAGCCACCTGCATGAGTGTGGCGAACAGCCGCTCGGGCGCCCGGAAATCGGCGCAGAAAAGCCCGGCATCGCCGTCAACCACCACCACCAGGCTCAGGCGGCGAAAGTCATGACCCTTCGCAAGCATCTGGGTGCCCACCAGCAGATCGACTTCACCATCGTGAACCGCGGCGATCAGTGCCTGCGCAGCACCCCGACGGGCCGCGACATCGCGATCGAGCCGGGCAATACGCTGGCCCGGAAACTGGGTGGCGAGCTCTTCCTCGAGCCGTTGCGTGCCGCGTCCGAGGCCGGCGAGCGCAAGGTTGCCGCACTCCGGACAGGCACGTGGCACGGCCGAGGCGCCTCCGCAGTGGTGACAGACCAGTTGGTACCGGGGCGCGCGCGCGCCGCCGGACGCGGCCCGGTGCAGCACTCGCCAGGCCGAGCATTCGGGACAGCCGCTCAACCAGCCGCAGGCATCGCACCCCAGCACCGGCGCGTAGCCGCGGCGATTGATGAACACCAGTGCCTGCTCGCCTCGCGCAAGCGTCTCGGCAATCGCCGTCTGAGCCTGCGGAGCGAGCGCAGACTCACCTCGCAAGCCCCGTACGTCAACGAGATGCAGTTGCGGCAAGGCACCGCCACCGATCCGGGACGGCATCTCCAGCAGCCGGTATCGGCCGCGTCGTGCGGCCCGCCAGGTCTCGATCGACGGCGTGGCCGACCCCAACAATACCGGTACGCCGCACTCGCGTGCGGCGGCCACCGCGAGGTCGCGCGCCGAGTAGTGCAGGCCGTCCTGCTGCCGGTAGGAGGCGTCGTGCTCCTCATCGACCACGATCGCGGCAAGGCCTGGAAGCGGGGTGAGCACAGCCAGCCGGGTGCCGATCACGACGCGCACCCGCCCCTCGACGGCAGCGACCCAGGCCCGGGCGCGCTCGGCCTCGCCCAGTCCGCTGTGCAGAACCGCCACCGACTGCGCCGGAAAGCGCCCGGCGACCAGCCCGGCCAGCTGAGGGGTGAGCGCGATCTCAGGGACCATGAGAAGGAGTTGCGCATCCGGGCGCGCCGCCAGGATGGCCTCGAACCAGCGCAGATACACCTCGGTCTTGCCGCTACCGGTCACGCCGTGGAGCACCGAGACGCTGAAGCCCTGCGACGCACAAAGCGTATCGAGCACCCGTTGCTGATCGGCGCCCAGCCGCTCGCCCGCTGCCGAGCGGCTGGCAACGGCTCGGGGGCTGGGCCGTCCCGCCGAAGCCGCCGTCGCGGGAGCCCCAGGCGGCGCAGCCGGCCCGGCGGCCTCTGCCTCGAGCGCTGCGCCCATCCCGCGGCCAGCCCGTCGTGCGCGCGCAAACGCGCTCGACCGCGCCTTCGGCGACGGCGGTGTACGCAGCGTCCGCGGCACGGCAAGGAGTGCGAACTCACCCACCGACCGGTGGTAATACCCCGACGCAAAGCGCAACAGGGCAAACCAGCTTGCGGGCAGCGCCGGTGCATCCTCGAGTCGGCACTCGATCGCCTTCAGCCGCTCCGGCGCGAGATCGCTCTCCGAGCAGAGCTCGAGCACAAAGCCGATCCGCCGGCCCGTCGCCCAAGGCACCTGAACCCAGTCGCCGGGCGCCAACCGGCCAGCAAGCGCCGGCCCGATCCGGTAATCGAACCAGGGTGCAATCGGGACATCCAGGGCGATCCGCGCAATTCCCGGATCAGCGGCGAAACCAGAATTCACTTTAAGTTTGAGGCTTAATCCGAGACCCTTGAACGGGAATTCCGGCTCATCAACAAAAGCTGTGGATAACTCTGTGGGTAGCTACCGAATAGCACCGCCAAGTGCTTGTCAAACCTTGATCTGGAGTCGGTTGCCCGTTTTTTGCGCAATTCTACGCTCTTTTAAATCAATCACTTAGCGAAGGGGGTCGGTTGCCAGACGACAGCCATGCGGGCAGCGCGGGAATGCCCACTTACTGTGCATAAGTCAGCGGCCACCCGCTCGCAAACCCTGAGTTTTCGCGCCTTGGCAAGGCGCGCCGGCACGCGTGCGCGACTAAAGTGAGGACGCGCTCGCGCCGCGACGCCTTTGTTCCCTGCTGTACGCATGGACGGCCTCCACCAGCGCCGTGACCGACTCGGGCGGCGTGAACTGGGAGATGCCATGGCCCAGATTGAACACATGCCCGATGCCCGGCTGGGGCACCCCGAAACTCTCGAGCGCCTTCAACGCTTCGCCGCGGATCTGCTCGGGGGCGGCCATCAGCACCATGGGATCGAGATTGCCCTGGATGGCGCACCGCGCCCCCACCCGGGCGCGCGCCTGGCCCAGGTTCACGGTCCAGTCGACGCCCACACCGTCGCAGCCGGTGGCGGCGATTTCTTCCAGCCAGAGCCCGCCTCCCTTGGTGAACACAATGACGGGCACCTGCACGCGGCGGGTACCCACCACGCGACCGCTGGCATCCACCTCGGGTTCATCACGCTCCCGCTGCAGCCGGTCGATCACCTGCCGGATCGGCCCCAGCGAAAACTTCTGGAACGCGCCATCCGCGAGCGCGCCACCCCAGGAGTCGAAAATCATCAGCGCCTGCGCGCCCGCCTCGACCTGGGCGTTGAGGTAGTCGGCCACCGCCTGCGCATTGACCTCGAGAATGCGCTTCATCAGGTCGGGGCGGCGGTAAAGCATGCCCTTCACCTGCCGGAAATCGTCGCTGCCACCGCCCTCGACCATGTAGCAGGCCAGTGTCCAGGGGCTGCCCGAAAATCCAATCAGGGGAACCCGGCCACCGAGCGCACTGCGGATGGTGCTCACAGCCTTCATCACATAACCCAGCGAGTCGGCGGGGTCGGGCGAGGCGAGCGCCGCCACCGCGGCCTCATCACGCAAGGGCCGCTCAAATTTCGGGCCCTCGCCCTCGGCGAAATAAAGGCCCAGCCCCATTGCATCGGGGACGGTGAGGATGTCCGAAAACAGGATCGCCGCATCAAGGGGGTAGCGATCGAGCGGCTGGAGCGTGACTTCGCAGGCGAGTTCCGGGTTCTTGCACAGATTGAGGAAACTCCCCGCACGGGCCCGCGTGGCGTTGTACTCGGGCAGGTAGCGACCCGCCTGCCGCATCAGCCAGATCGGGGTGTGGTCGGTGGGCTCGCGGCGCAGCGCGCGCAGGAAAGTATCGTTCTTGAGGGGGGACATCGAATGAGGGCTCCTGGCTCTGACTCGGTTTGGGCTGGGTCCGGGGCTTGGATTGGGTTCGATCCGGGTTGGTGCGCTCAACCGATCACGAGTTCGATCAGTTGAGGGCCAGGCTGCGACATGGCTCGACTGAACAGCCGCGCGAATTCGCTCAGATCATCGGTACGCGCGGCTTCCAGCCCCATGCCGCGCGCCATGGCGACAAAGTCGAGCGTGGGGCGGTCGAGCGTGAGCATGTCGGTGGCGCGGCGGCCTGGCGTTCCAGCGCCCACCCCCGCAAACTCGCCCCGCAGGATCTGGTAGGCGCGATTGGCCATGATCACCACGGTGACATCGAGCGCTTCGCGCGCCATGGTCCAGAGCGCCTGTATGGTGTACATCGCGCTGCCGTCGCCTTCGAGTGCGACCACCTTGCGGTCGGGCGCGGCGATCGCAGCGCCCACCGCGCAGGGCAAGGCGAAACCGATCGAGCCGCCCATCACCGAGAGCCAGTCGTGAGGCGCGGCGCCGGCAGTGGGGGGGCCGAATGCCCGTCCGGTGGTGACCGCCTCATCGATCACGATCGCATTCTCGGGAAGATGGGCGGCGAGCACCGCTGCGATTCCGTCGGAAGTCGGGCGGCCAGTCGGCAGTGCGTCCGTGTCGATCGTCCGTCGCGCGGCCACCTGCGCGGGTGCAAGCGCGGACGCGCCCAACTCGGCTGCGAGCGCTGCGAGTGCGGCCCGGCCATCGTGTTCGGGTTCGGTGAGCGTGATGAGCGCGCAGCCCGCAGGCACGAGCCGGCGCGGCTTGTCGGGATAGGCAAAAAAGGCAATCGGCGCGCGGGCGCCTACCAGCACGATTTGCCGGAAACGCGCAAGCGCTGCAACCGTGGGGTCGACCGCATAGGGCAGACGGGCGGCCGACACCCGGCCCGCTCCCCGCGACAGTTTGGCGGTGTAGAACTCGGTCATCAGCGCGCATCCGGTGCGCGCCGCGATACGCCCGGCTGCCGTCAGCGCCTCGTCGTCGAGCGCACCAGCACCCAGGAGCAGCAGCGTATCGGGCCCGGAGAGCGCGCGAGCGGCAGCAACCACCGCCGCCGAATCAAACGGACGAAAGACCACCGCAGGTCGCATCGAATCGGGCGCAAGCGGTGCCTGGCCAGCAGGCAGTTCGCCCCAGGCGGCATCGGCCGGGAGCGCGAGTGTGGCGATCTGACCCGGGGGCGTGGCGGCCGCCTCGATCGCCGCCAGTGCGTCGGCACGCAGCGTGTGCGCCGAGCGGGTGGTGCGAACCCAGCGGGAGACGACCCGAGCGATCGCCTCGATATCGGAAGTAAGCGGCGAATCGTTGGCCAGATGGTCGGTGGCGTGGTCGCCCACGATGTTGACGATGCCCGAGCGTGCCCGCCGCGCGTTGTGGAGGTTGGCAAGGCCGTTGCCCAGGCCCGGGCCGAGGTGAAGCAGCGTGGCGGCGGGCTTGCCGGCGATACGGTAGTAGCCGTCCGCCGCGCCGGTGACCACCCCTTCAAAGAGCCCGAGCACGCACCGCATGCGGTCGATCCGGTCGAGCGCCGCAACGAAGTGCATCTCGGAGGTGCCGGGGTTGGTGAAGCAGACCTCCACGCCACCGGCAAGCAGCGTGTGGACCAGATCGTCAGCGCCGTTCAATTGAGGCTCTCCCTGACCGGTCCGCTGCGATGGCGGCCGGTTTTGTCGATCCGAATGTTACGACGGATTGGCGCGACGGGGCCGGCAGCGGAGCACAGCGCTCACGCTGCCGGCGAAACGGCGCGGGTCGCTCAGCCCGCGGTTGGGGCGCGGTCCTGGTTGCTGCCGCCCTCCTGGGCCGCTGCCACGCCGCTGGGCACAGACTCAGGGCGTCCGCCATTCTGCTCGGCGGTATCGACTGCGGGGTCCGCACGCAACACGTCAGGCGGCTCAACCGGTGCTGGCGACGCGGCCGCTTCAGGTTGGAGCCAGCGCGCGAGCCGCGCCCAGAGCCCACCCGGGACCGGGGTGGGCAAGAGCGTTCCGGGCAGAAGCGAGCGCGGCGCGTCGGCTGGCGCGACACCCTGGCCACCGCCCGGGCCTCCCTCGGCACCTCCACCCGATCCGGGCACAGGCCCCGGCGCCGCAGCAGGCGCGCCGGTCGCGCCAGAGTCGGCGGGCGGCGGGCTGACCGGTTCGCCGGCCGGCGCTGCGGGCGCGGACGTCCCCTGAGAGGCTGGCGCTGAAGACGGCACGCCCCCGGGCGCCACCGCAGGTGCGGTGGCGGGCGCCCCCGGCACGGCTGAACTGCCTGCAGGCTGGGACGAACCAGGCGGGGATGAACCAGGCAGGGATGAAGCGGCCGGCGTGGAAGCCGCCGGCGTTGTCGCGGGCTGCGGTGCAGCGGGCGCGGTCGACGGTGCGGGCGCGGTCGCCGGTGTGGCCTCGCCCTCGCGCAGACGCGCCGGCGCCTCCGACCGCATCGCAGGCGTGCGATTCATCAATTCGCTGAGCGTGCCAGAGCCGCTGATCGTAGGCCGGGTCGAGGTTTCGATGGTTTTCAGCGCCGCGTCGAGCATCAGCGAGGTCGTGCGGCCGATCGTCGTGATCGAGCCAATCTGAACCGCTGACGAAGCCGCACTGCTCACCGCCACCACGCCCTGTCCCGTTGGCATGGCGGCCACACCCGACCCTGTGGTCGCCGCGGACGTGACGGCTGAGGTCGCGCTTTCGCCCGCGCTCAACGGCCGGCCGGCGATCACCACATCCTCGCCCCGTGGCCCGCCCGCGCTGCTCCCGCCCGCGGCGGCACCCGAGGCTCCCGACCCGCTACCGCTTGCCGACACGATCAACCCAGTCGACGGCGCAGACAGCGAGGGCGCCGAGGACGAAAGTGCAGCCCCCACGCCACCTGAAATCGGCGCGGCAGCCGCGCTGGTGCCGGCGCTGAAGCCACCGAACATCGGCGCGGCCGAACCGGCGCTGCTCCCGCTGGATCCTGCCCCCATTCTGACAACGGCCAGCACGCCAGCGGTTTCCTGTTCCGTGAGCCCGCTCTTGCCCGACAGCATCACGAGCTTGCCACTGGCCGCCTTGATGTTGCCGGGCTCCACCCGCCCGGTTGACGAGAACACGGCGACGCCGCCGTTGGGCGCTTCGGAACGGATGCCCGAGCTGCCTGCACGAATACCGGACTCACCCGCGATCACAACATCGCCACTTGAGGCGTTGTAGAGATCGACCGTGCCAGCATCAAGCCTGATCTGTGCCGCCCCGTAACCGCCGACACCACTCACCGCGTTGAGCGTGAGCGTGCTGGTGGTGAGGAGGTGCGTCTGGCCGCTGCCGCCCGTGTTGTCATAGATCTTGCCACCCGAGTCGATCCGGATCGGGCCGTTCTTGCTCGCGATCTGCGACAGGCCCACATCACCGGCAGCCGTGAGTTCGACCGGGCCGCCAGCGGTAGAGAGCGTGGCTGGCGGCTGCATCACGAGGTTGCCTTGCGCCGCCAGTTTCACCTTGCCGGCGCCCGAACCCACGGTGACACCCGCGCCCACCAGGGTGAGCGATCCGGCATCGTTGATGAACACATCGCCGCTTTCGGTCGCCACATCGAGCGTGTCGATCCGCGTGAAGAGCGGCAATGCCTCGCTCCCCACTCCCTGCCCGACACGAACCTTCAGGTTCTCGGCGCTCACCAGCGCGCCCGCGTTCGTCCGCAGCGCGCCCTCGGGCGCCGTGAGATGAACGCTACCCGCCGATACCACCGCGCCCTGGGCCAGGGTGATCGATCCGCTTTGCGCCGCGAGCGATGCCACCTGACCCGTACCTGCCTTCAGCGTATTCACCAACACGCCCGAGGCGGCGGTGACCGTCAGATCGCCGCTCGTGGATTCCAGATCGAGCCGGCCGAGTTCCATCACCATGCGCGGCTGGCCGATGGGCGCCTGCATCGCAATGGTGCTGCCCTGCAGGGACAGATCAAATCGCGGCGCCTGGCTGCCCCGGGCCATATCGAGCGAAACCACTCCGGCAATCGCCACGCGATTGGCGTCTCCCGCCGCGATACCCGCGGGGAAGCTCACCGTCGAGCCCGCCAACTGGCCGTCGAATTCAAGCCCGCCAGCGGTCGCGCCCGCGGGCGCCTCGAATTCCATGCCGTTGTTGATGATCAGCTCGGCCGCCCCCTCGATGATCAGCCTGCCGCCGCCGGTGATCCTTACCTCGTCGAGGAACTGCACGCTGCCACTTGCCTGAATCACCAGATCGCCGTCGACCACCACCTTTTCATCAAAAATCACGTCGCGCGCACCGGTTACGGTGAGTTTTTCGAGCGCGGTGACACCGGTGACCCGCGCCGAGAAACCCTGCGCCTTGCCCGATAGATCACCCAGGCTGGAACGCGCGATCCGGATCAGGTCGCCGGTGCGGTAGCCCGCACCGCCACCATGGATCATCACCGACACGACCGAGCCACCACTGACTTCGACGGTGGCGGTCGCACCCGCACCGGTACCGCCGATCAGGTCGACATTGGTATAAGTGCCATCCGCGTAACCGGTGCCGCCCGACACCAATTCAAGCAGGCCGATGCCGTTTCCGACCCGGCCCGACACCTGCACCACGCCGCCGTTACTCTTCAAGGCAAGCGTGTCGCCTTCGAAGTCGGACGTGGTCGGATCGTCGCCGCCCAAGCCGCCATTGATGCGGCCCGTGATCGTGAGGTCGCGGGCAGTGACGGCGCCCTCTCCCGCGGAGACCGTGACCGCGCCGTCAAACCGAACCGAGTCATCGATCAGGATGCTGTCCTTCATCGCCACCGATGTGTCGGCAGCAAACACCGTGGTGTTGCCTGGGCCGTAGATCTCGAGCTTTTGGCCGCTCATCTCGCCGCCCACTTCGATCCGACCGCCCTCACCCTGTGCCATCACCACCAGATCGGTCGAGAGCGCGAGGGCCGAGCCGCTGCCACCCAGCGCGACCGGGTTGGTACCACCGCTTGCACCCAACACCAGCACCGGCAGCTTGACGCCAGTCAGACCCGCGGGATCGAGGTTGATCGATCCGCCCAGCGACCGCGCCGCCGGCTGCGTGCTCGCGCCGAGCTTGATGGGCGTGGTCGCGTCATCCGGAACCACCTGAAGCCCCGCGCCGGCTGCGCCCGCCACGAGCGATCCCAGATCGACATTGCCGGCCGCAAGCGTGACCGGTTTGGCCACCCGCGCCGCCCCGGGGTCCACCGCCCCGCCCGACTCATCGAGCAGCTCGCCCTTCATCTCGACCAGGCCGCTGACATCGAGCACGACTGACTTGGCCTGAATCCGGCCTTCCACCACCAGCCGCTCGGCCTCGATGCGAAGCCGGGTCTGACCCAGATTGACCGACGTCTGCCCGGCCTGGGGCTTGAGCGTGACGACATCGCCGATCACCACCAGCTCGCGCAGTCCCTGGTCCCACACCACCCGCTCGACGCCACTCAGCACCTCGCCAGCGCCGAGCTCGAGCACATTGCCGGTGGTGGAGAACTGCAGCGACTTCATCCGCATGACCAGCGTGTCGTTGGCGAGATCCCGGGCGGCGGTGTCACGGATTTGCACGGTCTGCGTGACATCGCCCTCGGTGCTCCCGGCATCGAACACATACCGGTCAGGCCCGCCCGAGGCGCTCACCACCAGCGGCGTCGCCGTGAGGCGCTGGATGGTGAGCTCGTCATTGAGCGGTCCCAGCGTGGTGTTGGACAACACGAAGCGATTCAGTCTCAGATCATTGCCGCGCAGATCGATGATCTCGAGCGCGCCGCCGTTGTAGTTCGCCTTGATCGCAAGCGGTTGCGTGGCCGCAAGCGGCAGACGGGCACGGGTCGTCTCCAGACCGTCACTCGCGGCAAGTTCGAGCGCAGCGTCCTGGGCACCAAACCCGAGCGACACGCTCACCGCACCTGTCTTCTCGAGGAATGCCGACACCGCAGCGGGCGATCCGTGGAGCGTCGGCGTGGCACCCTCGGCACCCACCGCAAGCCCCGCCGCGACCGCCGCCACGCGGTCGATCGCGACCGTGCCGAGAGCGGGATCGCTCAGCGAAAGCGAGAGGGTGACCGACGGGGAGTCGGCATCGACCAGTGTATCGGGAGCGAACGTGAGATCGCTCGAGCCGCCCGGATTCACCTCGAGGCTCGCCGGGACGCTGATCGTGGGTGCCGCGTGCGAAGTTGGAATCGGTACCGAGAACACCCGATTGCCCGAGGCCACCGCCACGATCGATTGACCGCCCTGGCCGAACACCGCGGAGTTCCACTCGAGATCGACTGGGAAGCCGAGCAGATCGACCGGCGACAGCCCTGCAGTATTGATGGGCCGCCAGCCGTTGAGCGGGAACAGATCAACCTCGGCGACCTGCGCGCCGAGGGCCGCGTTTGCATCACGCAGCTTGGTGAACACGATCTTGTAGTGCTGGTAGCCCGTGGCGTTCGCAAAACTCGCGATCTGGGTCGCGCCGCGCGCCGTGGTGAGCCCGGTGGGCACGTTCACCGCCACCGGCTTCCAGGCGCTGCTCGCCCAGGCCGTTTCTCCGTTGGAGCCAAAAATAGAGACCTCGACCGGGTCTCGGTCGGGTGCATCATTGGCGGTGGTGAGCGCGATCTGGGTCACGACCGCGGCGGCATCAAGGGTGAGCACCAGACCTGAACCCGCTTTGTCGTAGTTCAGATGCGGGGTGAAACGGCTGCCATCCACCGCAGCCGCTGGCGGCTCTGTGCCCGGGAATCGGTTCGATGATCCCGACACCGCCACCACGCTGGGCGCGCTCACCGCCCCCTCCAGGAGCCAGAGGCCACTCTTGCCCAGGCCGCTGGCTGCGGCAACGAGCGATCGTCCGTCATCGGAAAACGCGAGCGAATTCCAGTCGCGTGATGCAAGGCCGGTCGATTGCCAGCTGATCGTGGGTTTGGACAGGTCAGCCCGGTAGATCGTGCCGCCGCGGTTGGCCACGTAGGCACGCGTGCCAGTTGGATCGATCGCCACTGCCGACCAGTTGGCGTTTGATGGCAAGCCGGTGGTGGCCTGGGTCCAGGTCGGGGCCGCCCCGGCTGTGGCCGCCCGACCCAGCCAGAGCGAGGGCGCTGTGGTGCCGAACTCGGTCGGCCCCGACACCGCCAGCATGATGCGGCCGTCGGCGGTCGACGCAACATCGGTCCAGTTGGCGTTCGGCAACCCGCTCACATCGCGCCAGTTGCGCATTTGCGCATCCGAGATGCGAACCACACCGGTTGTATTTCTCCAGCCCTTGTCGGTGGGGCTGTTGACATACTGCTCGCGGATCGCGCGATCGGACGCCATCACGCGACCGTCTGCCAGAATGAGCACGTCGGTGTATGCATCGGTCGGCGCACCGGCGTCCGCCCAGGTGATGCCACCGTCGGCTGAGGCGAGCAGCCCACCGCCTGTCACCGCCGCGACAATCTTCTGGCCATCGGCCGAGATCGCGACCGCGCTGTACTGTCGGTCCTTGGGCGCCGCGGATTCGGTCCAGGTCGTGCCACCATCGGTGGACAGCCAGATGCCGCCCGGCGAACTGGCGAAGAGCGCCGTGCTGGGCGAGGCCACCGCGACCTGCCGGTTACCCGCCACGGCCACATCGCGCCAGCCGCGCACCTGATCCAGCGTGAGGCTTGCGGTGATGGTGGCCTGAGCGGTGTTGATGAAGGCGCCATAGGCCACCTCGACCGACAACGGCCGGCTCGCCTCCTTGCTCGTGTAGTTGTAGGTGATCCGCCCTGGCGTGGTGAAGAACGCATTCAGATCGGCAAGCGTGCCGCTGAAGGTGCGTTCGGTGTCGCTGCCGCCCACCGTGACGCGATCAGCGGTCTTGGCGCTGACGGCTCCGTCGGGCACGCGCAGCGTCACGGTCAGCTGGCGGTCGGCCGGGCCATCAAATGCGAAGGGTGTGCCGCGGAACAGCAGATGGGCAGGGCCGCCACGCGTGGCGGTAAAGCCCGCCGGGATCGAGACCGTCGGCGCGCCAACGACCGGACCGGTAAAGGCTGCGAGTTCGGCCGGGATGACGCCGGAGAAATCGAGGATTGAGGCCTCATCGCCCTTTTCGATCATCCGGTTTGCACCCAGCGACCCGATGAACACATAGCGATCCACGCCATCGCCACCGGTCAGGCGATTACCCCCCTCGAGCGCAAACAACACATCGTCACCCTTGCCACCCGTGAGCGTATTGCTGCCCGGGCCTGCGATCAACAGATCATTGCCTGCGCCGCCAGTAAGCGAATCATTGCCCGCACCGCCGATCAGCGTGACCGGCGCCGTGCTGCTTTCCACCGCCTTCAGCGTGTTGTGGCCTTCCTCGTCAAACGCCATGCCGCCAGCCTGGCCCAGGATGATGGTGTCATCGCCGCCACCGCCCTTGGCGAATACGGTCACATCGCTCAGACGCGCCGCATCGAAGCTGTCGTTGCCCTGGCCCAGGTCAACCTCGATACGGTTGACGCCGGTGAATTCTCGATAAAACTTGCCGGCAAATTCCACCTGCACCTTGCCGCCCGAGCCGCTCAGCTTCCAGATTTCGCCCGAGTCGGTGGTGTCGATGTAGGTGCGGTCCCCCGCACGCGGGCCCGAGAACAGCGTGAGGACGCCGTTGCTCACGCTGCCAAAGCGCGGCTGGATGACGGGTGCATCGTAGGACAGCTCGAGCAGCTTCAGGTTGAACAACCGTGCCTGCGCGGACACCTGGAAGGGCGGAATACCGACCTTCCCGTAGACCTTGCCTGTCACGCCGAGTTCGGCGTCGAGATCAAACAGGTTGAGCGGGCCGAGGTTCTCGTACACCAGCATCGTCAGAAGCTCGGAAGCGCGAATCTTGCCGTCGCCCGTGAACTCGGCAAGCGTCACCTGCCCGTTGGCATCACGCTTGACGTTGGCATAGCGGATATCGTTCAGATCGGCATCAATTCCGACTGTGAGTGAGCCACCCAGCCCGAGTTCGGCAACGCCGCCCAGGCTCACGCCGCCAGTCAGTCCGAGTTCGAGGTCGATTCCGAACTCGGGCTTCTCCTTGCCACCTGTGTTCGGTACGAACGAGCCATTGCGAAGCACGGGCAGGGAATAGTCGTTGATGAAGAAGCCATCGGCGATGTCGAGCAGGTTGTTGGTCTCCATGAACTTCTGGATGCCATACGTATCAAAGCCGAAGGCGAGGTCCACATAGCCGCGGGCGCTGCCGAAGGCGCCGATCACGATCTGGATCCAGGAGACAGGCGGGATCGGAACCGGAATCCGTGCGAGTTGAACGTCGAAGCTCACACCGAAGTCGAGCAGCGGCAACTCGTAGGTGAAGAGCGTGGCGTTGCCGCCACTGAACATCTTCGCCCAGTTGCCGATGTCGAGGATGTAGGGCAGGAACACCAGGCCCGAGCGCTCGGTCGCGCTGCCGCTGGTCTTGACACCACCCGAGGCTTTGTCGCCGAGTTTGCCGACCTCGAGGGTGAGTTTGTCGAGCACCGACGCGTCACTGCTCGGGCCGGTGCCGATCTTGGCTGCCTGGAACCGGAAGTCAGGGCGGCCAAGGTTGTAGAGGCTGCCCAGCGGCATGCCCGAACCGATTGCGGCGAGCGTGCGGACCGCCTCAGGCATCTCGAGCGCAAAGCGCACTGCATCGAGGAAGGCCCAGTTGATGGGCGGTGCTTTCGGGTCCTGGAGCGCAACCACCTTGCTGATCACGCCTCGCAGGGTCGGATCCTCCTTCACCACCTGCTCGAGACCCGGAATGGGCGTGACGAGCGCGTTCACGATGTCCTTGAACGGCGCCACGCCCTTGGCCACCTTGTCAGCAATCGGCAGCAGCCAGTCCAGCACCGTCGACTTGAGATCAAGCCGCAGGTTTTCGATGTTGATGCGGGGAATCTCGACCTTGCCAGGATCGTCGAGCGACCAGCCCCAGTCGAACACAAAATCCGCCTCGAGCTTGGGTAGCCCGGTCGCGGCAAGGAACAGGCCCAACCGCAGATCGGCGTCCACGACAAAGCTCGGCCGCAAGACCGACAGCCCGTCCGAAAGCACCTTGCCGAGCGTGAGCCGGCCCGCGCCATCGCCCACCACATCGAGCGCAAGGCGGCCCGTGAGTGCGCTGGGCTGATGGCCGGGCTTGTTCGGGTCGTGATCGATATCCTTGAGACCGGCTTCAAAGAACAGGAGCTTGCCGCGGCCTTCGAAGGCCGTGATCTTGTCGGGGTCGCTCGCATCACCGTCAAGGAAGAGGCCCAGATCCAGCCGCAGCTCCGGAACCTTTTCGTCCTGGTTCACGCCCAGATAGAAGCCTTCCTGCGTGGACAACCCGAACGAGAAATCGAACGCCCAGCTGATATCGAGCGCAAAGCCGCCATCAACCTTGAGTTCAAAGCCGGGCAGATTGAGATCGAGCGGAATGTCGAGTCCACCGCCCAGAATACGGCCGCCCAGATCCATGTCGAAGCGGATCGCATCGACCGGACCTTTCGGGAAGGGCATGCCCTTCACCCAGGTCATGAGGCGCTTGCCCGATACGTCATAGAAGCCGATATCAACATCGGCCTCGTTCACCTTGCCGTCACGGTTGGTGTCCTGCAGGATGCCCAGACCATTGAAGGCGTCAAAGAGCGTCTTCTGCAGAATTTCAACCGGCTTGCCGGGTACCGGCAGGCCGTCCTCGCCCAGCAGCGAATTGCGCAGCTCAAGCAGCAGCCCGCCGCGCAGATCGCCGATCATCGTCCCCACCTCGGCCAGGCCATTGCCGATGAAGGGCAGATCAACATCAAGCGTGGCCTCGAACAGGCTCTGCAGCTCGCCCAACCCCAGATCGATGCCATCGAGCACCGGCGTCGGGTCGTAGAGCATCTTGAGGAGCGCGTTGTCGGTCGACAGCAGCCGCTCGAAGTCGGGCAGATCGACTTTCAGGACCGACGGCTCGGCCGCACGCACGCCTGCGATCTGTTCAAAGAGCGCCTGCACCCCACCCGAGCCAAGCGCGGGGTCGGTATAGACGCTCAGATCGCCCAGCGGAACCGGCTTGCCCTTCAGCATGAGCTTGAGCGGCAGATCGATGTCGAACGCGCCTACTGCCGATACCTTGGGCTGACCTTTTTCGAGCGCGACCCGCAGCGCGGCCGGCGCGAGCGTCTTGATGTCGGCGTCTTCGTCGAGCACGATCGTGCCGTCGAAGATGCCCGCCTCGATCTGTCCCACCTTCAGCTTGAGCGTGACGCCGCCCGCCTGCACCGACGCGGTGAGGTCGAGCTTTGTGCCCTTGCCGGTGACCGGATCGTGGTCGAGGAGCTGCACGAAAGGCGTACCCGCAGGCGCGCCGGGCAGCGCAATTCCGATCCCTGCAGAGAGCGCAAGCCCTGCGCTCAGACGACCCGCGGCTGCGCCCGACACATCAAAGATTTCCGCAATCGCAGGGGGCAGTTCAAACCCATCGCCCGCGAGTTTGAGGAGCGTCTGCAGATCGAGCTTGAGGTTGAACGCTTCGGCGAACTCGAGCGTGTAATTGAGGTCGATCCGCAGAAGCTTTTTGTCGTTGTCGATTGAAAGATCGAGGAGCGACGGCTCAAGCCCGAGCGCCTCCTCGATCAGCCTCTCGGCTTCATCGAGCGCGCCGGCCGGCGTGGCGCCGGCGGCCTCGATCTTCGCGAGGAAGTTGTCGCCGAAGGCGAGCATCTCGGAAAGCGAGCGTTCGATCACCGGAATCTTCTCGGTGTAGAACGGCTGATCGCCGATCGCCTCTTCGATCACATCGCCCACCAGGCGGATGCCGCCGATGATGTCGGCAAAGCTGAGCCGGCTCACATCAAAGATCGAGCCGAGATCGGGCACCACCGCCACGATCTCCTTGCCGGTCAGCCCGTGCTTGTCCAGATCGGCCTTGTCGGTGATGTCGAAGCCCGAATCGAACACGAGCTTGAAGCCCGCCATATTGGCGAAGTCGGGCACATAGACGCCGAGCTCAAGCCCACGACCGATGTTGAAGCCTGCGCCTCCGCCAGTCTTGAGTGTGAGATCCCGCATGCGGGCATAGGCATCGCCCGTGATGCCGAACTGCAGGCTGGTGAGGCCCTCGGTGAGCAGCTCATTCAGCTTGAAGCGCGCACCGCCCGCCTGCTTGGGCGTGCGATCGAGTTCGAGCGTGGCCCGGCCCGCGATGTGCAGCCCCGATCCGGTACCCGCGCCGCCGGCAGTCATGCCGAGGAAGCCAAGCTGGGCATTGACCGCGAGATCCTTTACGTCAGCCGAAAGGCTCGCGTCCAGCTTGAAGTTGTCAATCGCAAATTCGGGCGCTTCGCCACCGAGGTTGAGCACCAGGTCTAGCGTTGAACCGATACCGATACCCAGGCTTGCGACTGCAGTGGTGGAGAGCGACAGGTCGCCACCACCCAGCGCCAAATTGATCGGCAGTTCAACCGGTGTCAGCGTGGCGCCAAGTGTCACGGGCACCACCAGCTCCTGTGTGAGCGGGCTGAAGGTCGCCTTCTTGTTGCCGAGCAGTCCCGAGCGGTTGAGCGCATCGACGAACTCGCCCATGGTACGGATCCGCTCGCGCTTCTTGTGCACCTCATAGGCCAGGTCGGATGCGGCGTCGCGGAAGCTGCCGCCAAGCACGAGGCTGCTGCCGTCTTCCGCCACATCGATGACCGGACGCTGCGCACCGGCGATCGTCACATAGTGACCCTTCATCGAGGCCTTGAACTGCCCGGGCGCGCCAATCAGGGTGTTGCCGCCCGCCTCGACCCGGGCCTTGCCGGTGGCTGAGCCCGTCTCGCCAGGCAGTGCCACCCAGCGCTTCATTGGCCGGTTGAAATCGATCTTGTCGATCACTTCGGTCTTGAACACGTCGGCCACGTTCAGGACCTCGGACAAGGCGGTGTCGAGGAACGGAAGCTCGCCAAGGCCCAGCTTGTCCAGATCAACCGTGTTGAGATAGTCCAGCATGTCCGGCAGCGCGAACAGCACATCCTCGATGCGGATCTTCGAGAAGTTGGTGAGCGCCTCCATGCCCTCGGTCGTGACCGTGAGCGTGCCTGCAAACGGATCACCGCCAACTTTTACGCGCGGGATGGTGGTAGCGCCCTCGCTCAGATCGATACCGGCGACCGACGCATAAACCGGCAGATCAACGCTCAGGTTGTTGGTGCCCGGGATGAGCTTGAATTCGCCGCCGGTGAAGCTGATGGCACCGCCAATATCAGCCTGCAGCGATCCGCGCAGATAGTCCTTGCCGCCAAGGTCCTTGCCGGCGCGGCCGATGCTCACATCGACGGGTCCGAGTGTGGCGGCAAGCACCACATCCTTGGCTGTGAGCGAGCCCTGGAAGCCCAGCCGGTTGAGGTCGAAGGTCGCCTTGAAGCCATTGGACCAGTCGAGCGCGAAATCGAGATCGATATCGGCTTCGAACTTCGCCTGCACATCGAGCCGGGCATCGAACTTGAGCCCGATCGCATCAAACCCGGCATCGAGCTCGATCGGCAGCAGGTCGGTCCCGAGCTTCACCTTGCCCTGGAAGCCGAACGCCAACCCGTCCTGGTTGAGCGCAAAGTCCAGGCCTGCCGACACGCCCGCCTTGGGGGCCCAGGTCTGATCGAGATACGACTTGAGCCCGGCAATCGTCGGGATCCGCAGCGCACCATAGGTGGGCTTGGCGAGCCCGAGCGGCGACTGCCAGGCGCTGTCGCGATAGCTGTTCACATAGTGCTGGATGTAATCGCCCAGGCTCACCACCGGGGAGAGGTTCAGCACATCGTCGAGCGTCTTGTCGACCACGGGAAGTTTCTCGCCCGCCTCGAGTTCCTTGCGGATGGACACCAGACCTGCGGACAGATCGACCAGCGTTTCACCCAGTACGCCGTCGAGCGAGGCGTCGAGGTTGCTGAGCGAGAAGCGCGTGGCATCGCTCGCGTCATCAAACTTGACCGTCACCGATCCCGACCCCACCGAGATCGATTCATCGATCGCGCGACCGGTGCGGTTGAGCGCGAGCGAGACATCGCCATAGAGCGTCACGTTGTTGAGCCCGGGCACCGGCAACCCTGCCGTGGCCTTGAGATCGAGCGCGAAACCCTCGCCCGGCATCACAAGAGCCATGGTGCCGTCGACAATGCCAAAACTCATGTCGGCCACGTTGACCGTGGCGGTCAGTTCACTCGCTGCAAGCAGCAGGGTGTTGCCCGACTGACGGAAGGCGATGCTGCCCGAGGCATTGAAAATCGGCTTCGCACCGGCGCCAGCCGCCGGGTCGGAGAGCGCAATGGTGAGTGTTCCACCGGCTTCGAGTCGCGTGCTCTTGAAGTCGAGGTCGGCCACGGTGTTGCCGCGCAGCCGAACCGGCGTCGTGCCGCCTGCCTTGCCGTCGGCATCCAGATCGCCGGCAGTGAAGTCGACTACGCTGCCTTGCAAGGCGCCCGAGCCGGGACCGGTATTGACCGCGAGCATGAGTTGCCCGCCCTCGAGCGTGAGTCCATCGATGCCGTCAAGCGCGGCACGCTCGGCGCCGGCGCGAAGGCCGATGAAGCTGCCCGCACCCTGCGTATCCTCGAGCAGCATGAGGCCCACCGAGCCGCCCTCGAGCGAGACGCCAACAAAGTCGTCAGTACCGATGCCGGCACCGAGCTGGATGTTGACATTGCGCGCCGAGAGCGTGGACACCGTCATCATCCGCGTCTGCGCGGCATTTTGTTTGTCCACCACGCTCGCTGAGCGGTTGCCCAGTCGTGCGAAGGCGAAACTGCCCTGGAGCAGCACCGCCTGCCCGATGGCGATCTTCGCATCGGTGGTGACCGCCACATAGGGACCGGTGCCGCTGTAGTCGAGCAGCATCGTCTCGTCCTTGCCGGCCACCTGCTTGCCGGTACGCACCGCAATCGCATGATTGACCGCGGCAGTCCCGGAACCACTGGTGCCCAGCTCGAGCACCGTCTCGTTCTGAGCCTGGCCCTCTGCGCCAAAGCCGAGGTTGAGTTCAAGCCCGAGGTTGGTCGCGGACAACGTGAGGTCGTTGACCGACAGGCCAAAATCGGCGGCATCAAGTGCGATGCTGTCGACCTGCGCCTTGAGCGCAAGCCAGGTGCGGGTGTCGCCTGGTGCGGCGTTGGCAGGCGTCATCAGCGCCAGGCCCAGGTCGAGACCCTGCACATCGATGCCCTGCACCGAGGCACTCACGTCGGAGGCGCCGATCAGGAATCCGGTGGCGGCGACGGTGCGGCCGCCCACCTGGATATCGCGATCCTGTTTGGACACCAGAATCGAACCGCTTGCCTGGAAGACGTCGCCCACCTTGACGAGCATCGTGCCGCCCACCTCGAGCACCTCGCCCTTGAAATCGATCACTGCCGCGGCACTGTTGCCGGCGGCAAGCGAGAGCGAGCGTGCGCCACTCCAGTCGAGCGTCGACCGATTGGTGCGGCCATCGGCGAGGGTACCCAAGCCGATATTGGCGGCAAACATCACGTTGCTGCCCGACAGGGTCACGCCCAACGACTGGGTGCCGAGAATCGCGACCGACTCGGCCTGACCGCGCACGGAGAGCCAGCTGCGCGAGTCGCCGATCGCCGAGGACTGGGCCAGTACCAGACCGAAATCGAGATTCTTCATCTCGACGCCGATCGCATCGGCATCGGCCGAAGTGGCGAGCCGCGCCGAGATGTCGGCGCCAGTGATCACCATGAGGCGGGCATCGCGCACCGTGTCGCCGCCCGAAAGCGTGACGTCTTTTCTGTACTGCTCGAAACCCAGCGTTCCGGACAGCGACAGGAAATCGCCCACCGACGCAGCGACCGTGCCGTAGGCGCGAATCGACTCGCCACGCTTGCCGTCCGCGACCAGATTGAGCGTGCTTTGCGGACCGGTCCGGATCGCCACCGGCTTGCCGGCATCGGCCATCGCCTTGAAGTCGATCACATGCGCGTCGGCGCCAAGGCCTGCGGCCAGCCCCTCGACCTGATTGACTTCGACAAACAGCTCGGTTGCCGACAGCTTGAGCATCGGCACACCCACCACCTCCACCGCTGCAGTGCGCGCGGTGAGTGCGGTCCAGGTTGCGCCTTCAAGCGAGGCGCCTTGGGCATTGGTCGCCCCAGGCTCAGCGTAGAAGAGGCCCAGCGCCAGGTTCGCGTTGCCAAGCGACAGGCCGATCGCGTCGGCATTGCGCGTGTCGGTATCGTCGATGCTGCCGTCTTTATTGCTGTCGACGCGATAGGGCCCGTTCAGGCCCGCGAAGGCCTCGACCTGCGAGGCACCGATCGACAACACTTCGACGGGTACCGTACTTCCGTCCGCGAGCTTCACCGAGGTGGCCCGCTTTTCGAACGCAGCCGTGCCATCGAGATAGACGTAGTCGCTGATCGCGATATGCACATCGGCAGAGACCCGAAGCAGCTCGCCATCGGCGCCCGCCATCGACATCCGTCGCTGCGAATCGGGGCCGGTCACGACATCGAACGCGCTCTTCGCGAAGTCGATCACCTGGCCGCCCTCATGGCCGGGCAGGTTGACCTGTACCCCGATGTCTGTGACCGCGATATCGATCGCGTCGATGCCCAGCAGGCGGGCCGCGCCGGCGTCTGCCTCGATCCCGATCCGGGTCGGCAACGGCGCGTCTGCCGTCGCCAGGTTCGTGGCAAAAATTCCGGTGCCGTCGGCCGTTGCAATCAGGCGACCGCCGTTGGCCGTGAGCGCAAGCGCAGTCCAGTTCTGGCCCGCCGACGACATCACCAGCCGCCAGTTGGACCCGCCATTGCTCGATACCCAGATACCCCCCTGCTCGCCACGCGCAGCCGCTGCCATCTGCTTGCCATCGGCCGAGACCGCCACCGCCGTCCAGTCGCGCGCAGACTCGGCGGCCTGCCAGCGCCAGTCAGGCACAGTGGTGTCAGCCACATACAGACGACCATCCGTGGCCGCCGCAAGCAGCCGCTCGCCCTTCGCGTCGGCAGACACCGAGGCCCAGGCAAGGTTGAAGGGCAGGCCCCGACTGACCGTGATTTCCTCGACCTGCAAGGCACCATCCGCGCCCACATTCGCACGAACCAGAAGGCCCGGCGCGCTGCCGAAGGTTTGCGGGCCCGCGGCGGCAATGAAGCTGCTGGTGCCCGCCGCGTCGTTGACCGCGTACGGCGCAACCGCCACCCAGTTTGCATTGCGGATCGCAGCCGGCGCCGCATTGACAAAGCCCTGCGCCAGATCGGACTGGCTCACCTGCAACGCCCCGCGGAGCGGCTCGAAGTCCGCCGCCCGGGCCACGGTCACCTGTCCGCCCTGGCTGGTGGTGGTGCCAGTCAGCGTAAAGGTCTGATCAACCGTCTTGCCCTTCAGGACCAGCACGCCGCCGCTCAGCAACGGATCGACCACCGTGCCAGCGGCGGCGGGCTTGGTCGCCACCAGCTTGGCGAGTTCGTCCTTGACCTTCTGGTAGGTGGCCTTCTCCTTGGCTCCGAGCTTGTTGTCGGTCTCGAACTTGGCGATCGCGGCATCCGTGAGGATCTTCCGATTGGCCTGCGCCAGGCGCTCGGCGTCAGCGCTGAAGCTCACCGACCCGCCCGTGAGCAAGCCGAGCGCAAATGCGCCGCTCGCGTAGCGGCTGTCGGAATACGTGCCGTCGTCGTTGACCTGCAGGTAAGGAATCGCGTTGACCGACTTGAGCGCCTTCAGCACCGCGACCCGGTATTCGATATCTTTCGCCGCAATCTTGACGGCGAGCGCCCGAGGCTCGTCAAACAGCGTGAAGAGCCGCTTCGCGATGTTCTCCTGGACTTGTGCGGCGGTGGCCACGCCCCCTTTGTCATCCATGCCGACCTTGAAGTCGGAGTCGACCAGCGTGTAGACGACCGGGTTGGTGGTGACGCCCGAAATCGTGATCTTGTCGCCTACCACCCAGTTGCCTGACAGGCCGACCGCGTCGGTCTGAACACCGAGGCTTCCCTGCGTCGCCTGCGCCACAATTCGGCCCGAGCTGCCGGATGTGATGGCGAACCCGATCGACTTCCAGCCGCCGCCCGCGCTCGCCGGCTGACGCGCGTCGAGCTTGAGCAAGTTGCCGCTGGTGCTCGCAAGCGCTCGCCCATCCGGCATGGCGTTGATGAGGTTGCGAAGCTTGATCGCGATGTTGGCCTGGACCAGCGCATCGCCCGACAGACCGAAGGTCGCGGAATTGGGCCAGAAGTCGCCACTGACCACCTTGTAGGCGATCTCGCCTTGTGCCAGCCCGCTCACCCGGATGGTCTGGCCAGGCAGCCATGTACCGGTGATCGCGAATAGCGCGGCAGTCGTCATACTGGAGGCGGGTGCGACACTCGCCAGCCGTCCTGCACGCGACAGCGCGGCGTAGGAAAACTCATACCAGCCACCACCTTCGGCGACCGGCTTGCGCGCGGTGAGCGTAATGGTGGCGCCGCTGCCCGCGGCAATCGCGTTCGAACCCGAGGCTGCGTTGATCGCGGCACGAAGCTTGGCCGCGATATTGGCAAGCGCCTGCTCGCTGCTCGCGCGGAATCGGGAGCCCTTGCCATCTGCGGTCAGGTCATTGGCCGTGACCTGATAGCCGATCCGCTGATCGGCAAGCCCGCTCAGGGAAATGAAGTTGCCCACCGCGAATTCGCCGGAGAGGGTCAGCACATCGAGACTGCGACGGCCTGCCGAATCGACCGCCATGACCCGGTCATTGGCGAGCACCGCAACATCGGTGTAGGCATCACTTCGGGCGCCCGATACCGTCCAGGTCTTGCCGCCGTCGCGCGACACCACCACCGGACCGTTTGCCACCACGGCCGCAACCGTGTCGCCGTCAGGCGAAATCGATACCGAGTCGTAGGCAAGACCGGTGGGCGCAGAGCTTGCGGCCCAGGTGATGCCGCCATCGGTCGACAGCCAGATGAGTTGCGTGGTGCCGCCCGCCGCGCCGCTTGCAAGCGCGACCTGCCTCGTACCTGACAACGCCACATCGCGCCAGGCGAGCTTCTGGTCAAGCGTCGAGCGGATCACCTCGCGCTCGGTTCCGACCACCAGACCGAACTCGACGCCCGCAAGCGAGAAGCCCACCGCATCGGGGCCCGGTGTGTCATCGCTGTCGATGGTGCCGTCCTGGTTGCTGTCGATCAGCGGACCGCCATTCAGGCCGGCGAAGGCCTGCAGGTCGGTGCCGCCCACCGTGAGCACATCGTGGCTCACGCGGCTTCCGTCGGCCAGCACCAGGTCGCGGGTCGACTTCTCGAAGCCGAGGGAGCCGCCCACGTAGAAGAACTCTCCGACCCGGATCTCGACATCACCGACCGCCCGCAGCAGGTTGCCGCGATCGCCCTGGACATCAAGCCTGTAGAGCGCGCTCGCGCCCGTTGTGGGGTTGGTGCCGACCACAATGTCCTGCGGACTCGCGCGGAAGTCGATGACGCGCCGCGCGGGATCAACGGTGTTGGGCAACCCGAAGACCTGATTGGCCTCCACCGACAGGCGCCGCGCCGACAGATCGATATCCGGACCCCCCACAAACTCGATGGCATCGGCGCCGGCCTCCAGGCCTACCCACGTGACCCCGGCAAGGCCCGCTGGTGCGGTGCCACGCGGCGTGAGGATGGCAAGTGCAAACCGACCGTCTTCCAGCGAAAAGCCGCGCGCTGCGGCGTTGGGCGTATCGGCCGCGGTGATCTTTCCATCGGCATTGCTGTCAATGAGATAGGGGCCATCCACGCCGGCAAACACATTGATGTCATCGCCGCCAAAGCTGAGCGCATCAACCACGACCGATGTACCGTCGGCGAGTTTCACGGTGGTGCTGTATTTCTCGAAGCCCAGCATGCCGCGGGCATGCACAAAGCCGCCCAGACCGATCTCGAATTCGCCGGAGGCGCGGATCGATTCGCCGCGCTGACCGTCAATGTCGAGCGTGCGGGTGGTGCGATAACCGGTCGACACTTCGAAGGGCTTGGCCTTGAAGTCGATCACCTGCGTGCGCGAGTCGGCGCCAGACAGGGGGTTCTGCACCAGGTTGACCGCCACATCAATATGACGGGCGGCGGCCGTCACCGCCGGCACACCCACCAGCGCCACCTCGGCCGCACTCGCCTCGAGCGCAATCCAGCGGCGACTGCTCGCCTTGTCATCGGCCAGCACCAGGCCGAACTCGCCGCCGTTGGCGGTGAGGCCGATCGCCTCCGAGTTGACCGTGTCACGCAGGTCAACCTGTCCGTCGCCATTGCTGTCCACACGGTAGGGGCCGTTCACCCCGACAAACAGGTTGAGGTCGGTGCCGCCGATCGAGAGCATCCGCGTCTCGACGGTCTTGCCATCGGCGAGCTTGAAGTCAGGGGCCGACTTCTCGATCGCGAGCGTTCCGCTGGCATGGAAGAAACCTGCGACATCGATCTCCATGCCGCCCGCCGCACGGATCAGTTCACCGCGCTGGCCATCGAGGGTGAGTTGCAGGCTCTTGCCCGTGCCGGTGGCGATCTCGACCGCCCCGCTCACCTCCTTGCCGTCAACCGTGCGCGTACCGAAGTCGATCACCTTGCCGTCGGCATCGGCCGGAGCAAAGCCATGCGCAAGGTTGATATCGATACCGAGCGAATGCACCTTGAGCTTGATGTCATCGGGCAGACCCACCAGCGCATCGACTCGCTCAATACTGCCGGTGAGCGTTGTCCAGCGCTTGCCCGCATACGCGGTTTCGGTGGATTCGGGCTGGAAGAGGGCGAGCCCGAACTCCACACCACTCACGCCGAGTCCGCGTGCATCCGGATTGACCTCGTCGTTGGCGATCTTGCCGTCAAGGTTGAGGTCCTTGCGGTACGGTCCGATGCCAACGAAGGCACTCAAGTTCGTCCCGCCTACGCTGATGAGTTCGGTCTTGACCTGGCTGCCATCGGCAAGCCGTACCGTTTGCGCCCGGCGCTCAAAGCCCAGTGATCCGGCGACCTCAAAGAAGTCGCCCACCCGCAGTTCCACGTCACCGGTGGCGCGCACATACTGACCCAGGCGGCCATCGTGATCGATCTTGATCGTGCTGCTGGGGCCGTTGATGACGTCTATCGCGCGCCGGCCTTCGTCGGCGGCGAAGTTGATCACCTTGGTGTCGTCATCGACGTTGGCAGGGACACCCACCACCAGGTTGATGTCCAGACCGATATTGCTGACCTTGATCGTGATGTCAGGCAAGCCCACGAATTCGACGCGTCCCGCGGTGGCGGTGGCAGCGCCCCACTTCAGATCGGCCACCTGTGCCTGCCCGGCCACCGGCGTAAACAGCGCCACACCGAAGTCGACGTCCTCCATCACCAGGCCGAACGCGCGTCCGTTGGGCGTGTCGGTACCGTCGATCTTGCCGTCGAGGTTGCTGTCGACCCAATACGGGCCATTGAGGCCCGCAAAGGCTCTCAGATCGCGGCCACCAAAGGCGAGCATGTCGGCACGAACCGGCGTGCCATCGGCCAGCACCACGTCGCGGGTGGATTTCTCGAAGCCCACCGAGCCGCTCACCCAGAAGAAGTCGGCGACCTGGAGCTCGATGTCGGCAGCCGCGCGGATCAGCGTGCCCAGGCCGCCATCAAAGTTGATGGCCATCGACGGCACGGTGCCAGCGCCGGTGGCGCCGGTCGGAATCGTGAGCGGCGCGTTTTTGTAGTCGACCACGGTGCGGCCATCGGTACCCACATTCACCTGGACACTCAGGCGCTTGGCCTTGGCGTCCATCAGCGGCAGGCCGAACTCCTCAGCGGTCTTTGCGGTGGCGGTGGCGCTCACCCAGCCACGCGGCGAGGCGGTGCTGGTTGCGGGCAGCTTCTCGAACGCCATCGACAGGCCAAGATCAACGCCCGTCAGTTCGAAGCCCGCGGCAGACGGGTTTGGTGTTTCGTCAGCCAGATCGCCATCGCGATCCGTGTCGAGCCGATAGGGACCATTGAGACCTGCAAAGGCCTGGAGGTTCGAGCCACCGATCAGCCAGCGGCGCGTCTGAACCGAAGTGCCATCGGACAGCGTGAGCTGGGCATCAGCGTTTTTCAGATCAAAGCGCCCGTCCACCGTCAGGAAGTCGACCGTGGTCACGGTCATGCCCACCGAGTAACTGCGCTCGGTTCCGAAATAATCGGAGTTGAAGAACATGCCGAGCCGATCGGCATCGGCCACTGCGTGCGCACGGATGTCGATCAGGTCCGACAGCGGACGCGCGATGGTGTCAAGCGCAAGCGTCCTGGAATCGGCAGCAATCTGCAGCAGCCTCGTACCCGAGCTGAAGCCGAACAGGCCTTTGCCGTCGGTGAAGCGGCCGGCGATCGAACCCGCATCGATGATCGCAAACTTCTGCTTGAGCTGCGGCGTAAAGCCCGGCGTGACGATCACGTCCACCGGCTCGGTGTCGATGATCTCGGTGCCCATCACCGGCTGACGCAGCTGGATATCGAGTATCGAGCCAGGCGCGAGCGTGAGCGTGCCAGTGACCTGCAGCCGGTCAAAGCCGGTTGCGGTGCCATCCGACAGACGAAGCGATAGCGCCTGGCCTGCCGAAACGGTTTGATTGCCCTCGACCTTGAGGAGCCCAGGCGATGCGCCGCGCTTGATCGTGCCGCTGGTTGCCAGCGCACCATTCGCATCCACAATGCGAAGGCCGTCGGCTGCGCGAATCAGCACCTCGCCCGACGTGGCAAGTTGTGGCGCATCGAGCTTGTCAACGGTGGTGGCCGCCTGCAGCGTGATGCGACCCGATCC
Organism: Burkholderiaceae bacterium; assembly: GCA_049423065.1. Classification (GTDB taxonomy): domain Bacteria; phylum Pseudomonadota; class Gammaproteobacteria; order Burkholderiales; family Burkholderiaceae_E; genus SYIM01. The sequence continues at coordinate 2,284 of JBMSQB010000054.1, read as the reverse complement.
CGAGCTCACGGAATCGGCGAGCACGATGCGCGATGCGCTGCCCTGCGCGACAACGGTGACCGCGCCCACTGCGCCGGTGGCAATCGGTGCGCCGGATTCGCTTCGAATCGTGGCGCTTGCCGCCTGTGAGCCTGCCGTGAGGTTCAGGTCGCCGCTTCCGGTGCTGCGCAATCCGTTCAGTGTGGTCGTGAGGGGTTCGATCGCGCGCCCGGCGCGGGCGACCGAAACCGATACCGCGCCCAGCGTCACCGAATCGGTGTCGGTGAGCCGGACGGTGGCGCCCGCCTGCGCGGCGAGCCTGCCTACCTGGAGTTCAAGCGCATTGGTCGCAATCGCCGTATGGGTGGAGGCCACACCGCCCAACGAAAGCGCACCGCCAATCTCTTCGGTGGCCTGCGCAAGGAGGCTCGCCGCCACGATATCGGGCGACGCGCCTTCGGTCGCACCATCCGCATCGATGATCGAGCCGCCGCGCGCAATCAGCGCCACCGCGCCGCTGCCGGCCAGCACCTCGGCCACCTGCAGCGCACCGTCGAGACCCTGACCCGACGCGATCCGGATCGAACCGCCGCCATCGGCCGTGGCGGTACGAACCTGCGTGCCCGCGGCCAGTGTGATGGCCTGCGCCGCCGTGATCTCGATGGACCCTCCCGGACTCTGAATGGCGCCTGAGCCGGCGTTCTGAACAATCGGACCCGCCAGTGCAACCAGACTCAATGCCCCACCCGCCGCAGACACGCCGCCTGCGGTGCGAAGCCCGATACCAGACGCTGCGGAGGCCTCCAGCAGCAGGTCGCCATTGCCGGCCAGGTTCACCCCGTCTGCCGCCACCGACAGACCCGCAGCCTGAATCAGCAGCGAACCGCTTGCCGCCTGCGCATCGAGTGTGACCTCGGATAGACGATCGCCCGTTGAGGCAAGGCGCAAGGCTTCACCCGGCGTGCCATTGCCCGCCGCGACGCCTATGCCGCCGCCTTGGGTCGACAACGAAACCACAGGCGCGATCAAATCTACGCCTGTGCCCGGCGTGGCGCCAATGATGGCGCCGGCAGCCGTCTCCAGCCGTGCCTCGGCACGGAGGGTGGCATCGGACTGGCGAAGCTCCAGCCGATTGAGCAACAGGTTGCCCGCGGTTTCCCGCAGCGCGAGCGAGCCACCCAACGAGCCGGTGAGCGCCCCCTGCAGATCGACCAGCAGCGGATCGGTGCGACTGCCCGCGCTGGCCGTGGTGCCGAGCGTGGTATCGATTCGCAGCGTACCGGCCGAGATCAGCGCGGAAGTGTTGGTGCGAGCGACCGACAGGTTCGAGGAAAGCGCAACGCTGCCCTGAGCACTGATTGGCGCTGCGAGCGCAACCCGGCCCTGGCGTCCGGCCGCATCAATTCGCACGGTGCCGCCCGCACCCTGTGCGCCGACCGGCCCTGCGATCGTGAGCGCCGTGCCATCGGCAGCGGCCGCCGTGGCGATACTGCGAAGCACGATATCGCCGGGCGAAACGGTGCTGCCCGCCTGCAACCGGTCGATGGTCAGCGCGGCCGCGGAAAGATTGTCGATCAGTGCATCGCCACCCGCCTGCACATCCAGCGAACTGGCGGCCACCGCAAGCGACGGCGGAAGCGCGCTGCCTGCAGCCGCGCCGCGCGCCGCCACATCGGCGCCCGCAATGATCGTGAGCCCGGCCGCGCGAACCAGCGCATTGCTGGCCAGCGCGCTATCAGCCGCTTCGGTCGCCGCACTGCCAACCGGCAGCAAGGTGGGCGCGAGCGACGCACCCCGCACCGAGCCTGCGGCCTCCAGGCGGGCGTTGCCGGTGGTGACCACTGCGGAATCGAGCAGGATCGAGCCGCCTAGCGACTTCACCGTGACAGCATGGGCGCCTGCCGCGATACCGGCGACGCGCAAATCGCCTGCGCCAGCCTGTTCGGCAATCGTGATCGTACCGCCAACCGCCTCGACCGACACGCCGCGAAGCGCGGTGCGAAGATCGATCGCGCCGCCAGCGCGCAGCGTGAGATCGCCGCCGCGCACCAACCCGGTTGAATCGATCATGGCAATGCCGGTGCCCGCGACCAGGCGCAGCGCGGCCCGCGCGCCCGACTCGATCGCGCCGATCTCGAGCGCCCCCGCGGTTTCATAGTCGCGGTTGCCGTTGGCCGCGCCCGCCATCACCAATCGGCCGCCCGTGGCGGCAAGATTCTTCACCCGAACTGCGCCCTGGCCTTCGGAGACCAAGGTCAGGTTGCCGGTGGTGTTGATCTGCGCAACGCCTGCCGAGGCACCGGTG
>JBMSQB010000053.1:0-31537 GCA_049423065.1 Burkholderiaceae bacterium | reverse complement strand
TTCGAGCCCGTATCGGCAGCGGTAGGAGTGAATCACGACATCGACAAAATCGGGATTGTCGAAGGCGGGTGCGGATCGCTCGAACGTGTCATTGTCAAACGCCCAAGACGGCGACCAGCTTTGCCAAAGCAGGCGAATGAGCTCGCGGCGATGTTTGGCGAGACCCGCACGGCCGCGCTCGTTGTGGAAGTAATACTGATACCAGAGGCTGCGCTCATTGGCGGGTGTGTCGGGTTCAAGTGATCGCGCCACGTCATGAATGTTGTAGCTGTTGAGCGATACCAGGCCTGCGCAGCGCTCGGGCCACAACGCCGCAACGACGCACGCCGCCCGCCCGCCCCAGTCATAGCCCGCGAGCACCGCGCGCGGTACACCGAGCGCATCCATGAGCGCGAGCAGATCGGCTCCGAGGGCGGCCTGTTCGCCCGAGCGCATCGTGGCGGGGCTGACAAAGCGCGTGGGGCCGAATCCGCGCAGATTGGGCACCCACACCCGACAGCCGGCGTTTGCCAGTTGCGGTGCCACGGCCTCGTAGGCGTGAACGTCATACGGAAACCCGTGCATGAGAAACACCGGCGCGCCGTGCTCGGGGCCGTATTCGAGCAGGCCGATATCCAGAACGCCGGCGCGTACGGTTCGAACGGAGGGATGTTCTGAGGTCATGGGGCACATGTGGGGTTGGGTGGATTTGCACGAAACCATACATCACGCCGCCTGACTGGGCGCAGATGGATGCTATCCGGCTCCGCCCGAGTGCTGAAGCTGCCTCGAGCGCGCGCGCACGGCCGAGATGAGTGCTCTGGCGGCAGTGGTGAGTTGCGTATCGACGCGGGTGATCAGGCCGATCTTGAGCGGCGGCAGCGCCTCGCGGACTTTCACGATCCGGATCCGTTCAAGTGCGGATTCGGCGATCGGCTTGGGAACCCAGCCAACGAACCCGGTGCGGCTGATCATCTCGATGGCCGACCATACGGTGTCGAGCGTGACCTTGCAGAGCGGAGGCTCGATGCCGTAGCTCTCAAAGAGCTGTGCCACCACCGCGCCCGGACCCTGTACAGGGCCCATGATGATCCAGGGCTCGGCGCGCAGCGCGGCCAGAGACCGCGCGCTGGCTTTCGGATGATTCCGCGCCACGGCGATCACGCCCTCCACCTCGAACAGGGGCTCGACGCGAAAATCATGTCCCAGGCCGCCGGGCGGCACCGGGCCCACGGCAAAGTCGATCCGCTGGTTGCGGAAGGCATCCTGCAACTGCGGATAGACCACCTCGCTCACCAGCACTTCGGCGTCGGGCAGCGTCTGATGCAGTTGCCGGATGGCAACTGGGATCACCAGCATCATGGGCACTGGCGAGGCGGCAATTGAAATGAGCCCGCCTGTCTGACCGCGCATCCATTGCAGATCTTCCTCGCAGCGCTTGAGCTCGGCCGCGATGGTGCGCGCGCGTGAGACCAGCGACAGGCCCGATGGTGTCAGCACCGTTCCGCGGGCGCCGCGGCTCACCAGCGACACGCCCGCCGATCGCTCGAGCTGCGCGATGATTCTGGACAGCACGGGTTGCGTCACGCCGAGCTTTCGCGCGGCTGCGCCGATGCTGCCTGAATCCGAGATGGCCAGCAGCGCCTGCAGTTGACGCAGGGTAATGGGATCGTCTTGCATGCCATGCTCCGACAACATGGGTCATAACGATATTACCTCTTCCGCCCTGGCGGGCAATTGCGTAGAACGGCGATTCCACGAATAGAGGTGGCCAATGAGTGTGAGGAACGATGATGCCTCGCGGGTGCTGGTCGCGGGCGGAGGAATCGGCGGGTTGTCGACGGCGCTCGCGCTTTCGGCCGAAGGCGTGCCCGTGACCGTGCTCGAGCAGGCGGATGCCTTTCGGGAGATCGGCGCCGGCTTGCAGGTGGGGCCCAACGCCTTCCGCGTGTTCGATCGACTCGGCGTGACCGCAGCGGTGTCGGACATCGCCACTTTCCCAAGCGACATGGCGGTGATCGATGCGCTGGACGGCTCCACCATTACCTCGCTGCCTTTGGGTGAAGGCTTCGTCAAGCGCTTTGGCTATCCCTACGGCCTGATGCATCGCGCCGATCTGCACGGCATCCTGCTCGAGGCGTGCCGCGCCCGCCCCGATTACATTCGGTTGAACACCGGCACTCGAATCGCATCGTTCGATGACGACGGCGGGCGTGTTCGCGTCCACACCGCATCGGGCGAGGCCATGACCGGTGCCGCACTGGTGGGCGCCGACGGTCTCTGGTCGGTCATCCGGCAGGCAGTGGTGGGCGACGGCGAGCCGCGTCTGGCCGGGCATGTCTGTTACCGGGCGATTGTTCCCGCCGACACGATTCCCGCTGACCTGAAGGCCAATTCGATGGCGTTGTGGGTGGGCCCCAGGCTTCACATGACGCTCTGGCCCATGCGGAAGAACCGCTTCTACAACATCACGGTGGTGTTTCACAGTGATCGGCTTGATATGGGCTGGGACGCTGCGGGCAACCCCGAACCCATGCTCGAACACTTTGCCTGCACCTGGCAACCGCTGCGCGACATGCTCGCCTCGGTGCCGGAGTGGCGCACCTATGTGATGCGCGATCGCGAGCCGGTTCGCAACTGGAGTCGCGGCCGCATCACGCTGTTGGGGGATGCGGCGCACCCCACGCTGCAGTACATGGCACAGGGGGCGTGTATGGCGATGGAGGATGCGGTATGCCTGGCTGATCACGTCAGGCAGGCCTCGGGCGCCTATGAGCAGGCGTTTCTGGGCTATCAGCAGCAGCGTTATTTACGCACCACGCGGGTGCAACTTACGTCGCGTCTGTACGGTCACGTGTTTCACGCAGAGGGCGCGTCGGCCGACCTTCGCAAGGTCTTTTTGCAATCACGCACCGCAGACCAAACCTTCGATTCGATGGCCTGGATCTACCAGGCGCATTAATCTGAACAGCGACTTCAACGACAGGAGACACAGAATGATTCGGACCTCAACGCTCGCGGCTTGCCTGCGCCGCACTGCATCCCTCATCGGTCTGACGCTCGCCGCCGCCATGCCGGCCGTAGCTCAGGACTACCCCAACAAGCCGATCCGACTGGTGGTGCCGGCCTTTGTGGGCACGCCGATCGACATCATCTCGCGGCAGGTGGCCACGCGCCTGGGCCAGGAACTGGGGCAGCCGGTTGTGGTCGACAACAAGCCGGGCGGCACCGGGATCGTCGGTGCATCGGATGTACTTCGCCAGCCTGCCGATGGCTATACGCTCATGACCCTCTTCATGCCGATGACGGTCTCGCAGTCGGTCAATCGCCAGGTCACCTACGACCTGCGGCGCGACTTTCTGCCAGTCGTGCAAACGGTGTTCTCGTACAACGTGCTGGTGGTGCCGCCTTCCACCCCGGTCAACACGCCGGCGGAGCTGGTGGCGCTGCTGAAATCGAAGCCGGGTCAGCTCAATTTCGCGTCGGGCGGTGTCACTTCGCCGGCCCATCTGGCTGGCGAGCTCCTCCTTCTGCAGACCGGCACGCGCGCGCTCCACGTGCCTTACAACGCCTTCCCGCAGGCCATCAGTGATCTGCTTGCGGGGCGCGTCGAGTTCATGTTTGCCGCCACGCCGCCTGTGGTGGGTCATATCGCTGCGGGTCGCCTGCGGCCGCTTGCGGTCACGGGTGATAGACGCCTGCCCGTGCTGAAGGATGTACCCACCATGGTCGAAGCCGGTTTCCCGGACTTTGTCGTGCGCGACTGGCAAGGCTTCATGGTTCGCGCGGGTACGCCCACCGCGGTCATTGAAAAGATCAATGCCGCGGTGCGCCGCGTGGTGACCAACCCCGAGGCGATCGAAGGAATGGCCAAGCTGGGCGCCACGCCCGCAGCCGCTTCAGCGGCCGACTTTGGGAAGCTGGTGGCGTCCGAGGTGGAGTCGTGGGGGCGCGTGGTGAAGGCTGCCAACATTTCCATGGAATAGGGCGGGACTCCCGACATGCGCAAGATCCGCAATGTGCTGTTCATCATGGCCGACCAGCTCCGCTGGGACTATCTCTCGTGCTACGGGAAGTCGCCGGTGGCCACGCCCAACATCGACCGGATTGCCGCGCGCGGGGTGCGGTTCGATCGGGCCTATTGCAGCTCGCCGGTGTGCGGCCCGTCGCGCATGTCGTTCTACACCGGCCGTACCGCCTTCAGCCATGGCGCAAGCTGGAACTTTGTTCCCTTGCCGGTCGATGAGCGCACGCTGGGCGATTATCTGAAGCCCACCGGCGCCCGCGTGGCGCTGGTGGGCAAGACCCATATGGTGCCCGACCTGGAGGGCCTGAAGCGGCTGGGGGTGGATCCCAGCACTGATCTGGGCGTGCATCTTTCGCAGTGCGGTTTCGAGCCTTTTGAACGCGACGACGGTGTTCATCCCTCGTTCAAGGCGAACCCCGATCTGCGCTACAACCGGTTTCTTCGCGAGCACGGGTATCCGGGCGACAACCCCTGGCACGACTATGCCAACTCGGCGCTGGGCGAAGGCGGCAGCGTGTTGTCGGGCTGGTCATTGCGGCACGCGCATTTGCCCGCGCGGGTGGCCGAACCGCATTCCGAAACCGCCTACATGACCGATCGCGCGCTGCAGTTCATTCGCGAGACCGGTGATCGGCCCTGGGTGCTGCATCTGTCCTACATCAAGCCGCACTGGCCCTTGATGGCGCCGGCACCCTACCACTCGATGTATGGCGCGGATGACGTGCCGCCCCCGGTGCGAAGCAACGCCGAGCTTGAAAACGCGCATCCGGTGGTGCGCGCCTTCATGGAGATCGAGTGCTCGAAAACCTATTCCGATGATGCGAAGCGGGCGGTGGCGGTGCCAACGTACATGGGGCTGATCCGCCAGCTTGATGACCACCTCGGGCGCTTGTTGCGCGAGCTCGAGGCGCAGGGCCGGCTGGATGACACTGCGATCATCTTCACCAGCGACCATGGCGACTATCTCGGCGATCACTGGCTGGGCGAGAAAGAGCTGTTCCATGACGCAAGCGCCCGGATTCCGCTCATCATCAGCGACCCTGATCCGGCGGCTGACGCCACGCGCGGTTCGGTCGATCGCCGCCTGGTCGAGGCCATCGATATCGTTCCCACCATCCTCAGCTGGATGGGTGTCGACGATCCGGGTCAGCGCCTTGAAGGCCGGTCGCTGGTGGCGGGGCTGCGCGGCGAGGGCGCGAGCCCCTGGCGCGAGGGGGCGTTTAGCGAGATCGATTACGCGTTCTATCGATCGCGGCTCACGGTCGGGGTGTCGCCCAGCGCCGCGCGGGCCTGGATGATTCGCAGCGACCGCTGGAAGTACGTGCACTACAAGGGCTTTGCGCCACAGCTGTTCGACCTGCATGAAGACCCCGATGAGCTGATCGACCTGGGCCAGGCGCCGGGCCTGGAGTCGGTACGGGCCGACATGCAATCCCTGTTGATCGACCGCCTCACCGATCGTCGCAGCCGCGTGACCATGACCGATCAGGTGGTCGCCGACCGCACCGACGGCAGCACACGCGCGGGAGTGATCATCGGGAAGTGGTGATCGGTACAGATTGCCGACTGACCAGCGGAACGCGCTGGGTGCAACCAATCGCTTTTGGGCTTACATTCGGGTTCAATACATCCCTGAAATCCCAAAGCGGAGGGTGCAGACCATGACGGCATGGGTGGTGGTTGAAAACGAGAAGCCATTGCAGCGCATGGCGCAGACGCCGCTGCAGCCAGCAGGAACCGAGGTGGTGGTTCGGGTCACCCATGCCGGTATCTGCCACTCGGATCTTCACTTTTGGCACGGCACCTACGATCTGGGCGGTGGGCGAACGCTCCGACTGACCGACCGTGGGGTGAAGCTGCCGCGTGCCATGGGGCATGAGGTGGTCGGACGGGTGGTCCGGGTGGGCCCTGATGCGCGCGGGGTGTCGGTTGGCGATTTGCGCATCGTCTATCCGTGGCTGGGCTGTGGGCACTGCGAACGGTGTTCGGGGGGCGAGGACAATCTCTGCAACACGCCAAACTCGATTGGCGTGATGCAGGATGGCGGCTATGGCGACGAGGTCAAGGTGCCCCATCCCCGTTATCTGGTGGATGCCAACGGGATTGACCCGGCTTACGCGGCCACGCTCGCCTGCTCGGGTATCACGGTGTACTCGGCGATCCAGAAAATCCAGCCGATCGCGCCCGATGATCCGGTGGTGTTGATCGGTGCCGGCGGTCTGGGACTGCAGGCGATCGCGATGCTGCAGGCGCTCGGTCATCGCAATATTGTGTCGGTGGATTTGTCGCCTGATAAACGCGCAGCCGCGCTTGAGGTCGGCGCCCGTGCGGCGGTCGATGGCGCGGGTGAGCCGGCCGAAGTCACAGCCCGGATCCTGGCAGCCACCGGCGGTCTCGTGAAGGCTGTGATCGATTTCCACAACAGTGGCAATACGGCGACCGTGGGGGTCGAATGCCTCGCCAAATCTGGAAGACTCGTGCTGGTCGGTCTGGGTGGCGGGCAGCTTGAGTTGTCGCTCGCAGGGTTCATCTTCCGGCCTCGATCAGTCATCGGCACAGCGACCGGCACCCCCCAGGACCTGCGCGATGTGGTGGCGCTCGCGCGTGAGGGCAAGCTCCGCCCCATTCCGGTATCGGTGAGGCCGCGCTCGCAGGCCAATGAGGCGCTTGCCGAACTCGCGCGGGGACAGGTCCGTGGCCGTATTGTTCTCACGCCCGATGACTGATTCAGAGCGAGCAGAGGCCCTGTCGCCTGCGATCGACGTGATCGTGGTGGGCGCAGGTTTCGCTGGCCTCTACCTGCTCCACCGTCTGCGGGCGACGGGTCTGCGCTGCCAGGTGATCGAGGCGGCCGACGATGTCGGCGGTACCTGGTACTGGAACCGCTATCCCGGTGCGCGCTGCGACGTTGAAAGCATCGAGTATTCGTATTCGTTTTCGCCCGAGCTGGAGCAGGAATGGGTGTGGCGTGAGCGGTTCGCCGCGCAGCCCGACATTCTTCGCTATCTGCATCATGTGGCCGAGCGCTTCGATCTGCGTCGCGATATCCGCTTTTCCACCCGTGTCACCTCGGCCGTCTTTCAGCGCGAGCGGCGCATCTGGCGGGTGAGCACTTCCCGGGGCGATACGCTTGAAGCGCGTTGGGTCGTGATGGCGACGGGATGCCTGTCGGTCGCCCGGCGTCCCGATATCCCGGGACGCGACACCTTCGCAGGGCCGTCCTATCATTCGGGCGACTGGCCCCACGAACCGGTCGATTTTTCCGGCAAAACCGTTGGCGTGATTGGCACCGGGTCCACAGCCATCCAGCTGATCCCTGAGCTCGCGCGCGAGGCTCGCCGATTGATCGTGTTTCAGCGTACCCCCAACTTCAGTCTGCCCGCGCACAACCGCCCGCTTACCGGTGAGGAGCAGGCCAAGGTCAGAGCGCAGTACCGGGCCATTCGTGAAAAGGCCAGGCGCACGTCAGCGGGGGTGGCCTATTTTCCCGTTCCCACCCACAGTGCGCTCGAGGTTCCCACCGAAGAGCGCGAGCGGCTGCTCGAAGCGGCTTGGCAGCGGGGCGGCACCGGACTTGGACGCACGTTCAACGACACCATGATCCGCCCGGAATCGAATCAGCTGATCGCTGACTTCGTTCGAAGAAAGATTCGCGAAAAAATTGCCGACCCGGCCCTCGCCGACAAGGTGTTGCCCTGGAATCACCCCATCGGAACCAAGCGGATCTGTCTGGACAACGGCTATTTCGAGGCGCTCGGGCAGTCCCATGTCACGGTGGTCGATGCGCGCACTGAACCCATCTTGGCGATTGACGCTGCAGGGGTGCAAACAGCCTCCTCGCACTACCCGCTGGATGCGCTGGTGTTTGCCACCGGATTTGACGCCATGACGGGCGCGCTGCTTGCGATCGATATTCGAACCGATGACGGCATCACGCTGCGCGAGCGCTGGTCGGGTGGCCCCGCCAGCTACCTGGGGCTCGCAGTATCGGGCTTGCCCAATCTGTTCATGGTGACCGGACCCGGCAGCCCGTCGGTGCTCAGCAATGTGGTCGTATCCATTGAGCAGCATGTCGACTGGATCAGCGACTGCATCAACTGGATGCGTCACAAAAACCTGAGCTGTATCGAAGCCACCGAGGGCGCCCAGCAGAGCTGGGTCGAGCATGTGAATACGCTTGCCGATGCCACGCTGTTTCCGCAGGCACGCTCTTGGTACACTGGGGCGAACATTCCCGGCAAGCCCCGTGTCTTCATGCCCTATGTGGGCGGCGTGGCGGTCTATCGCGACAAATGTGATGCGATCGCTGCTGCTGGATATGAAGGGTTCGCGTGCTCGTGAAGCCAATCGATTTTTCAAACCCAACCGCATACGCGGTGGCATGACAACACCGAAAGGAGGAGACCCCATGACCGATCAAAACCATACCCACGGCGGCCGACGCGCAGCGTTTCGCACCATCGCCGGAGCGGGCGCCGCTGCGGGCATTCTGGGCGCACCCTATGTGCATGCGCAGCCCACCATTACCTGGCGGATGCAGGCGCTCTGGGACCCAGGCACCATGCCGCAAAAATTCGAGGAGCGATTTGTCGCGCGGGTGGCTGAACTCACTGGCGGTCGATTCAAGCTCAATCTGTTCGCCGCCGGACAGATCGTGGGGGCTGCGCAGGCCTTTGACGCGGTTCGAGGCGGGGCGTTCGAGCTCATGAAAACCTACGATGCCTATGAGGCGGGCAAGATCCCGGTGTTCGCCTTCACCGGGTCGGTTCCGTTCGGCTTTCCGGAATCCGATCAGTTCGAGGCCTGGTTCTATGAGCGCGGCGGCATCGACATCGCCCGGCAGGCCTATGCGCAGGCCGGCCTGCACTATATCGCGCCGTCCATCTACGGACAGGAACCGATCCACAGCAAGGTCGCCATTCGCAAGATGGCCGACTTCGCGGGCAAGAAGGGGCGGTTCGTTGGTCTTGCTTCGGCGGTGATGGCCGCTTATGGCGTGGCGGTCACGCCGCTGCCCACCGGCGAGGTGTATTCGGCGCTCGACAAGGGCGTGATCGACATCGCCGATCGCGGCGATCTCACCGCCAATTTCGAAGCGGGTCTGGCGGAAGTTGCCAAGTTTGTAATCCTGCCAGGATTTCATCAGCCCACCTCGGCCACCTCCTATGTGGCCAACCGCGCCGCTTGGGACAAGCTGCCGGCAGACTTCAAGGCAGCACTGGCCGTGGCTGCGCGTGAAGTGTCTGGGGCGTTGCGCCAGCATCTGGTGGTGAGCGATGTGGCGGCCATTGCCAAGTATCGGGCCAAGGGCGTGGAAATCATTCAGCTCGCCGAGTCCGATGTGCTGGCCGCACGCCCCAAGGCGTTGACGGTCTGGCGCACTGCCACCAAAGGCGATGCGCTCGCAACCAAGGCCCTGGACAGCCAGATCACGCTCTTGAAGGAGCTGGGTCTGCTGGGGACCTGACCGCCCGTGCGTGACGCACCGGTGGTGATGGTTGCAGTCACCACCGGGAGCCGGTCTGCGCTCTTCGCTTGAGGCTGCCATGCCTTCTTTCGTGTCTTCGCTGGTCAACGCCATCACCCGGCTGAACCGGCTCGTGTTTGTCGTCACGGTCTGGCTCATGGCTCCCGTGGTGCCGATCATGATCTATGAGGTCATCGCGCGCTACATGTTTGGCGCGCCCACGGTCTGGGCGATGGAACTGGTGGTGCTCGTGTTCGGCCCGTATTTCCTGCTCGGTGGGCCTTACCTCCTGCACACGCACAGTCACGTTGGGCTCGATGTTCTGCGGCAGCGCTTGTCACCCGTCTGGAATCGAATCTTCGACCTGATCAACTATCCGGTGATCATGGCCTTCTGCGCCATCCTGTTGTGGTACAGCCTGCCCCCCGTCTGGAGCGCTGTGTCCTACGGTGAAACCAGTTTCTCCGCCTGGAACCCACCGGTATGGCCTGCCAAGCTTGCGGTACCGCTGGCGGTTGGGCTCATGATGCTGCAGGCGCTGGCAGAGTTTCTGCGCACGCTTTCCACGCCAGCCGCGGCAGACAACCCGCCGGCGCAGCCCCATCCGGCGTCGTCACGTGAACAGCAGGCGCCTGGGGGCCAGCAGTGAGTTCGGGCGAAATCCTGGTGCTGATGTTCGGAGCGCTCACGCTCTTCATGCTTACCGGGCTACCCATTGCATTCGTGCTGGGTGGGCTGTCGTTGCTGTTTACCGTGACCCTGTGGAATCCGGGTGCGGTGGTGGTGCTGGTCCTGCAGATCTTCGACACCATGAAGTCGGAGGCGCTGCTGGGCATCCCGCTTTTCATTCTCATGGCCTGCCTCCTCCAGCGTTCGGGCGTGATCGAGGCGCTGTACCGGGCGATGGAACTCTGGTTTGGGCGAATGCGGGGCGGGCTGGCAATTGGCACCGTCGTGATCTGCGTGATGATGGCTGCAATGACCGGGGTGGTGGGTGCAGCGGTCACTGCCATGGGCATTCTGGCCTTGCCCGAAATGCTCAAGCGCGGCTATTCAGCCCGACTCGCCCTGGGCACCATCTGCGCATCGGGCACCTTGGGCATTCTCATTCCGCCGTCGGTGCTCACCATTGTGTACGCCGTGACAGCGCAAATCTCGATCGGGCAGATGCTGATCGCCGGCATCGTGCCTGGGCTGCTGCTTGCTGCGCTTTACATCGCTTTCATTGCGATCGTGGGCGTGGTCAGGCCCGAACTGCTCCCGCTCGATGCCTCAAGTGTGGCGGCACCGCTTGCGGTTCGGCTGCGCGCACTCAAGTCGCTCGTCGTGCCCACCCTGCTCATCTTCATGGTGTTGGGTTCCATGTTCTTTGGCATTGCCACCCCCACCGAGTCGGCGGCTGTTGGCGTGCTCGGCGCCTTTCTGGCTGCGCTGGGGGCAGGGCGCGTAAGCTGGTCGATGCTGAACGAATCGCTTACCGACACCTTGAAAGCAACGTCGATGATTCTCTGGATCACGATCGGTGCCAAGGCCTATGTGGCGATTTTTACCGGACTGGGCGGGGCCGATGCGCTGCTCACGGTGATTCGAGAACTCCAGGTCGATCGCTGGCTGGTGCTGGGGTCCATGCTCGCACTGCTTGTTTTCCTGGGGACGGTGCTCGATGAAATCGGCATCATTCTGCTGACGGTTCCGGTCTTCCTTCCCATCGTCAAGGCGCTTGGCTTTGATGAATTGTGGTTCGGGGTGCTGTTTGCCATCACCATTCAGACGGGCTACATCAGTCCGCCCTTTGGCTACACGCTGTTCTATATCAAGGGAACGCTGCCACCGCACATCGGGATGGACCAGGTGTATCGCGGTGTCGTGCCTTTCTTCCTGTTGCAGATTCTGGCGCTGTTGATTGTGCTCGCCTGGCCCGAGCCGTTCACCTTCCTGCCGCGACTCATGATCCGTTAGCCCCTGCCTGCGCTCCCCTGCCATGACCCCCTACAACATCGTCACCATCGACGGCGACGGCATCGGTCCCGAAGTGTGTCGCGCCGCGGTGCGCGTTCTGACCGAGGCCTGTGGCACCGACCGTTTGCGCTTTGTCCCGCACGAGGGCGGCGCCACGCACTATGTGCGAAGTGGTCAGGTGCTGCCGCCCGACACTTTCGAAGCCTGTCGGGGGGCGCATGCCATCCTGCACGGTGCAGCGGGCCTGCCTGGCATCACCTATCCGGACGGTACCGAGGTGGGCAATGATCTGCACCTGCAACTCCGCTTCAAGCTAGATCTCTATGCCAACGTCCGACCGATCCGGCTGGTCCGAGGCGTGAAATCAACGCTTGCAGACTGGCAGCCCGGGCAGATCGACTACGTGATCATTCGCGAAAACACCGAGGGGCTCTATGCGAGCCGCGGCGCAGGAGTGAACCTGCGGGGCGAGGTGGTGACTGACACCCTGGTGATGACGCGCACCGGCGTGGAGCGCGTGGCGCGGTTTGCGTTCCAGCTTGCCCGCAGGCGCTCCGGCGCACCGCGTGATCAGCGCCGACGCGTCACGGTCTGCGACAAGGCCAACATCCTGCGAAGCTACGCGTTCTTTCGAGCGGTCTGCACGGAAGTGGCCGAGCAGTTTCCGGACGTGGAGCTTGACTATGCCTACGCCGATGCCATCACCGTTCACATGCTCAAACGCCCCGATTTTTATGACGTGATCGTGGCCGAGAACATGTTCGGCGACATCCTGTCGGATCTGGGCGCGGGCACCGTGGGCGGGCTGGGCATGGCGCCGTCGGCCGAACTGGGTGACAAGCGGGGCCTGTTTCAGGGGGCGCATGGCTCGGCGCCTGACATCGCCGGAAGGGATGCCGCGAGTCCGTTGGCAACCATTCTCTCCGGCGCCATGATGCTGCGGTGGCTGGACGACCAGCATGGTGATGCTGCGCTGTCCGAGGCGGCTGCCCGCATCGAGCGTGCGGTGGAAACGGTGCTCGCCGCCGGAGACGTTGTGCCCGCCGATCAGGGCGGGAATGCGCGATGCTCTGAAGTGACCGATGCCGTGTGCCGAGCGCTTGGCTGATGCGATGATGGGGTTGGGGCGGTTCGCGTAGCGATTACAGCGCGTCTGCTGGAACCCGCACAAACCCCTCCATCAGCACCCGTGCGCTGCGGCTCATGATGGCTTTCTTTACCACCCATTCACCGTTCTCGCGGCTGGCCTCGGCACCCACCCTGAGCGTGCCGGACGGATGTCCAAAGCGCACCGACTGACGCGGGCCACCGCCCGCTGCGAGGTTGACCAGCGTGCCGGGGATGGCGGCTGCAGTACCGATCGCCACAGCGGCTGTGCCCATCATGGCGTGGTGAAGCTTTCCCATGGACAGGGCGCGCACCAGCAGGTCGATGCTTTGCGCATCGACCGCCTTGCCGCTCGACGCTGTGTAGTGTTTCGGGGGGGCGACGAACGCCACCTTGGGCGTGTGTTGACGGCGCGCCGCTTCGCTCAGTTCGCGGATCAGGCCCATCCGAATGGCGCCGTGCGAGCGGATGGTTTCGAACATGGCGAGCATGTTGGCGTTGCCGTTGATGTGGTCCTGAAGTTCAGTGCCCGACAGGCCCAGTGCGTCGGCATTGATGAAGATGGTGGGAATGCCGGCATTGATCATGGTGGCTTTCAGCGTGCCCACGCCGGGCACCACCAGATCGTCCACCAGATTGCCGGTGGGGAACATGGCGCCGCCAGCGCCTTCCTCTTCAGCCGCCGGATCCATGAACTCGAGTTGCACCTCTGCCGCCGGAAAGGTGACGCCATCGAGTTCGAAGTCACCGGTTTCCTGCACCTGGCCATCGGTGATGGGCACGTGGGCGACGATGGTTTTCCCGATGTTCACCTGCCAGATCCGAACCACCGCCACGCCATTGCGGGGCACGCGGGCAGGGTCCACCAAACCGTTGGCGATCGAGAAGGGCCCCACCGCTGCAGACAGGTTGCCGCAGTTGCCCGACCAGTCAACAAACGCGGCGTCGATCGACACCTGGCCAAACAGGTAGTCGATGTCATGGTCGGGGCGGCTGCTTTTCGACAGGATCACGGTTTTGCTGGTGCTGGAGGTGGCCCCGCCCATGCCGTCGATCTGCTTGCCGTAGGGGTCGGGACTGCCGATCACCCGCATCAACAGGCGGTCACGCGCCGCGCCGGGTGACTGCGCCGCGACGGGGAGATCAGTGAGGCGAAAGAACACGCCCTTGCTGGTGCCGCCACGCATGTAGGTGGCCGGGATGCGGATCTGCGGTGCGTGGGGCATGTTGGCGTGTCCTGTCAGAAGACCCGGCAAGGGTCAGGCGGCCTGGCCGGCCTCGAGAAAATCTTGTGCGAAGCGCTGCAGCACACCGCCCGCGTCGTAAATGGAAACCTCTTCGGCAGTATCGAGACGACAGGTGACGGGGACCTGAACCGTATCGCCACTGCGGCGGCGAATGACCAGGGTGAGGGTGGCGCGTGGGGTGCGCTCGCCGATCACGTCGAAGGTTTCAGTGCCGTCGATACCCAGCGCAAGGCGCGTGGTGCCAGGCTGGAATTCAAGTGGCAGTACGCCCATGCCGATGAGGTTTGTGCGGTGAATGCGCTCGAAGCCCTCGGCCACGATTGCCTCGACACCGGCAAGCCGTACGCCCTTGGCAGCCCAGTCGCGGGAGGAACCCTGGCCGTAGTCGGCGCCCGCAATGATGATGAGCGGCTGGCTGCGGTTCATGTAGGTTTCGATCGCCTCCCACATGCGCATCACCTTGCCCTCGGGTTCAACACGCGCGAGCGACCCCTTCTTCACCTTGCCATCGAGCACGGCCATCTCGTTGATGAGCGTGGGATTGGCGAAGGTGGCACGGAGCGCGGTGAGATGGTCGCCGCGGTGCGTGGCGTAGGAGTTGTAGTCTTCCTCCGGGAGACCCATTTTCTTGAGGTATTCGCCCGCCGCGCTATCGGCAAGAATGGCGTTCGACGGTGACAGATGGTCGGTGGTGATGTTGTCACCCAGCACTGCCAGCGGGCGAAGGCCCTTCAGCGTGCGCTCTCCCGCCAGTGCGCCTTCCCAGTATGGCGGCCTGCGAATGTAGGTGGACTGCGGCCGCCAGTTGTAGAGCGGCGAGACCTTCTGGCTGTCGTCGCGGCGAATATCGAACATTTGGGTGTAGACACGCCGGAACTGCTCGGGCTTGACCGCTGCGCGCATGACCGCGTCGATTTCCTCGTCGGACGGCCAGAGATCCTTCAGACGGATCTCGCGGCCGTTCTGAACGGTGAAAACATCTTTTTCGATGTCGAAGCGGATCGTGCCGGCAATGGCATAGGCCACCACCAGCGGCGGCGAGGCGAGAAACGCCTGCTTGGCATACGGGTGAATGCGGCCGTCGAAATTGCGGTTGCCCGACAGCACGGCGGTGGCATAGAGATCGCGGTCGATGATCTCCTGCTGAATCCTGGGATCGAGCGCGCCGGACATGCCGTTACAGGTGGTGCAGGCAAAGGCCACGATCCCGAAGCCCAGCTTCTCGAGTTCGGGCAGCAACCCTGATTCACGCAGATATTCGGCACCAACCCTCGAGCCCGGTGCCAGCGAGGTCTTCACCCAGGGCTTTCGCTTGAGCCCCAGCCGATTGGCGTTGCGGGCGAGCAGCGCGGCTGCGATGACATTGCGCGGATTGCTGGTGTTGGTGCAGCTGGTGATGGCCGCAATGATCACTGCCCCATCAGGCATCTGGTCGGGGGTTTCCTGCCAGGCGGCGGCGATGCCCTTGGCAGCCAGATCGGTCGTGGCGACGCGCGCGTGGGGATTGGAGGGCCCCGCCATATTGCGTACCACGGAGGAGAGGTCGAACTGGAGCGTACGCTCGTAGCGGGCATTGGCCAGACTGTCTGACCAGAGGCCGGCGGTCTTTGCGTAGGTTTCAACCAGCGCCACCTGCGCATCGTCACGGCCGGTGAGCTTCAGGTAATCGATGGTCTGACCATCGATGAAAAACATGGCCGCTGTGGCGCCATATTCGGGCGCCATGTTGGAGATGGTGGCTCGATCACCGAGCGAGAGCGCTGCCGCGCCTTCGCCGCGGAACTCGAGATACGCGCCCACCACCTTCTGCTTGCGCAGGAACTCGGTGAGGGCCAGCACCACGTCGGTGGCCAGGATGCCCGGGCCGGGCTTGCCCGTGAGTTCGACGCCGATGATGTCGGGCAGCCGCATCCAGGATGCGCGGCCCAGCATGACATTTTCCGCTTCCAGCCCACCCACGCCGATGGCGATCACACCCAGCGCATCAACATGGGGCGTGTGGCTGTCGGTGCCCACGCAGGTGTCGGGGAAGGCGACCCCATCGCGCACCTGAATCACTGGCGACATTTTCTCCAGGTTGATCTGGTGCATGATGCCGTTGCCAGGGGGAATCACGTCCACGTTCTTGAACGCGAGGCGGGTCCAGTCGATGAAATGAAAGCGGTCTTCGTTTCGCCGGTCTTCGATGGCGCGATTTTTCTCGAACGCCTGCGGATCAAACCCGCCGCACTCCACCGCGAGCGAATGGTCGACGATGAGCTGCACCGGCACCACCGGGTTGACCTGGGCCGGGTCGCCCCCCTGGTCGGCGATGGCATCGCGCAGACCTGCGAGGTCGACGAGCGCGGTTTGTCCGAGGATGTCGTGACAGACCACCCGCGCCGGATACCAGGGGAAGTCGAGATCGCGTTTCCGCTCGATCAGCTGCCTGAGCGAATCGGTGAGCGTGGCGGGATCACAGCGGCGCACCAGGTTTTCGGCCAGCACACGCGAGGTGTAGGGCAGGCTGTCCCAGGCGCCGGGGGCGATGTCGTTGACGGCGGCACGGGCATCGAAGTAATCGAGCGAGGTGCCGGGCAGGCGGGTGCGGTATGGGGTATTCATAACTGGCTAGTTTAGCGAACGACCCTGACGCGAAGCTTATCGGCCCGGTCGGCGGTGGACCCGACGATGGCGTCTGGTGTCAGCCCGCTCTCGCGGTGGCGACCCGCTTCAACGCCACTCCTCGCGCAGCAACTCCAGGCGCTCGAACACGACCCGATCACTCACCACGAACAGATCGGCTTCGCCACCGCGGGCCTCATGGGTCGCCCAGTGCCAGGACGGGATGGTGAACACGTCGTTCGGACCCCACTCGAACTCGGCATCACCGATTCGCGACCGACCGTGCCCGGACACCACCAGGCACATGGAGGTGTAGGCGCCTCGGCGGGTTCGCGTGGGCGAATCGGCATTGAGCCGCACGGCGTAGCAGTCGAGCGTGGGCATGACCGCGCCGCCCGTGGCGGGGTTCACATAGCGCACGGTACGCGCGCCGTCTGCGCCTGGCGCAGTGGCTGCGAGCGTGTCGCGGGTGGCCGCGCCAGGGTAGTGGAATTTGGGTGAGCAGCCCGGCACCGTGGCCGCCTCCGGCGAGGCGAGGCCGGCCGCCTGCCAGATGCGCTCTTCGCCGGCATCCACCTTCCAGTAGTCATCGTTGGTCGGATCGCCAGCCTCGAAAAAATGGGCGTTCAGTGCGCAGAGGAGCGGCATGTTGGCGGCATCAAACCAGATGATCCGGCGGTTGCTCTGATTGATGTGTCCGTGCCAGGCCATGGGTGGGGTGAGGATCAGGTCGCCCGAGTGCATCTCGCACCAGCGGCCGTTCACGATGGTGGCGGCCCCTTCGGCCTTCACGGCAAAGCGCAATGCAGCGCCCGTGTGCCGGTGCGGCCGCGCCTGTTCACCCGGATCGAGCACGGTGAAGGCACCGAGCATGTTGGCACTGGTGGCGGTATCGCCGCCGAAATTCGGATGGGTCATGATGAGCGCACGTCGCTCGATCTCTTCAATCGGCACCTCCGATACCGCCCGGTGCAGCAGCGGCTCGACGTCACGCCAGCGCCAGATGAACGGTGTATCGCGAGGTTTTGGCTCGCGCGGCGTGATCCGCTTGTATCGATCCCAGAGCGGATGGAGGTTCGCCCGATACAGATCGGCGAGATAGGGCGGCAGGTCGTTGCCCGTGCCCGTGACGGCGTCATTCATGACCCGGTTCTCCGGATTGAGGCCCAGGGGCGATTACTTCGGAAGCTTCTGATCGATGTTGCCGCTGTCGATCAACACATGCTTGATAAACACCCGCGGCTCGACCTTGCTTCCCTTGAGGTATTCGGAAAGCACATCAACACCCATCCTGCCCCAGAGCACCGGGTTCAGCTCCACTGTCATGGCGAGGTTGCCCTCCTTCAGCGACCGCAGTGCGGGCGGCACGCCGTTCATGCCGGTAACCAGGGTCTTTCCTTTGCGGTTGGCGGCAAGCACCGCCTGGGTGGCGCCGAGCGCGACATCATCATTGGCGGTGTAGATGGCTGCCAGATCGGGATTGGCGACCAGCACGTCTTCGGTGTTCTTGAGGCCCCGCTCGCGGGTGAGTGGCCCGTCGTTGCGGAATACCACCCGGATATCGGGATACTTGGCCATGATTTCGGTATAGCCCTCGGCGAGATTGCGGAAAGTGGGCGCCCCCGAGGGCCCGAGCAGCATCGCCACCTTGCCCTTGCCGCCAATGCTCCTGGCAGTCCATTCGGCAATATCGCGGCCGATCTGCTTTTCGTCCATGGCGACATGCAGCGTCTGGTTGGGCGAGGTGGAACCACGCGCCACCGATACGATCGGCACTTTGCCGGCAGCGGCGGCATCGTAGGCTGCGTTGACGCCGGTGGCATCAATGGGCGAGATGAGCACGCCCTTGACGCCACGGGCCACCAGATCTTGCACGCCGTTGATCTGCTTGAGCTTGTCTTCGTTGGACGAGACCGACACCACCTCCCAGCCGAGTTCGCCCGCGCGGGCCCGAATGCCGCGCATCATCGCGATGTAGAACGGATTGTCGTCTTGCGGGAGGGACACGCCGATGGTTGTTTTTCCCTGAGCCTGGGCAACGGTGAGCGGGGCTGAAAGCGTTGTGATGGCGGCCAGAGCGGCCATCAGAAGCGTGCGACGCATGGGGTGTCTCCTGGGTAGTGTGAGTGTGAGTGGGAATGGTCTGAATGCTAACGCCTGGAGCGCAGGCTGTCTGCTGCGGCGGCAGCGATGATCACCACGCCAATCGCGACCCGCTGCCAGTAGGAATCAACATTGAGCAGATTCAGACTGTTGCCGAGCACGATCATGATGAACACACCGATTACGCTTTTGTAGAGCGTGCCTTCGCCGCCGTGCAGGGCGGCTCCGCCCAGCACGACCGCCGCAATCGCGGTCAGCTCATAAAACTCGCCCGCAGTGGGCTGACCCGACTGGAGTCGCGCGGCGAGCATCACGCCGGCAACGCCCGCCAGCGCGCCGCAGATGACATAGGTGGATGCGGTGATTCGGGCAACCGGAACGCCCGACAGATAGGCGGCTTCGCGGCCACCGCCCGTGGCGTAGATATGCCGGCCAAAGGGAGTGGCATGCATGACCCACGACAGCACAGCGAGCAGCACGATGGGTACCCAGACCAGCGCGTGCAGCCCCAGGATTCGCGCGGAGCCAAAGCCCACGAAGGCGGAGGGCAGGCCATCATCACCCTCCACGGGGGCCCCGCCAGTAATCAGGAACACCACGCCCCGAACCAGCACCATGGTGCCGAGTGTGGTGATGAAGGGGTTCACCCGAAGATAGGCAATGACCAGGCCGTTCACCAGGCCCACCAGTGCGCCCACGAGCACACCTGCCACCACGCCCGCACCGATTCCGGCTTCAAGCATCACCATGGCCGACACGCAACCCGCCAGCGCCGCGGTCGACCCTACCGACAGGTCGAATCCTCCGCCGATGATGACGAAGGTCATGCCGATTGCGATCACCGCCATGATCGACGACTGAACCAGGATGTTGTTGAGATTGACGGGAGACAGAAAGCGATCGGTCATCAGCGCGGTGGCGGCGCACAGCGCAAGGAGCGTGATCAGCGGAATCTGGCCAAGCAGCCGCGACGAAACAGAACTGGAAGCCATCAGCGTGTCCTCTCGAGCGCAGCGCGCAGCCGCGCTTCGTTCATGCCATCGGCGCGTTCAACGCGACCCACTATTTGTCGCCCGCGCATGGCAAGCACCGAATCACACAAGCGGGCGAGTTCGCCGAGATCGCTGGAACTCACCAGCACGCCACCGCCCTGGTGCGTAAAGCGCCTGATCAGTGCATGTACATGCATCTTGGCGGCGATGTCGATGCCGTGGGTAGGCTCATCGAGCAGCAGGATGGAGACACGGCGCGCCAGCCATTTGGCAAGAATGACCTTCTGCTGGTTACCACCCGAGAGAGATCCCACCCGGACCTCCGGGCGGCGGGGGCGGATGTCCATCAGATCCATCATTTCATCGACCAGCGCGTCGGCACGCGACCGGTCAATTCTGAAAACGGAGCCGATCTGAAACAGATTGGGAAGCAGGATGTTGTCGCGGACCGACTGGTTCATGACCAGCCCGAGCGAACGCGTGCCGGGGACCAGGCCGATTCCCTGTGCGATCGCATCGCCCGGTTGCGCGAGGCGTACGGTCGCGCCATCGGCCCGCCGAACAGTAGTCGGCTCGGGCCCGGCGCCGAACAGGCCACGCACTTTCAGATCTGCGCCGCTACCCAGCAGCCCTGCGATGCCGAGGGTCTGCCCGGCGCGAAGCGAAATGGGCGTCTGTGCGGTGTGCTCGGCGAGCAATTCCGGCCCGTGGGGGCGGGCAGCACTGTCTTCGTGCGTGGCCGCGCGGCCGGTCATGGCCTGGATCAGGTCACTGATCGAAAATTGGCCTCGCTCGCAGACCGTGACCAAGCGGCCGTCGCGGAGCACGGTGCAGCGATCGGCGAGCGAGACGATTTCGTCAAGCCGATGGGAAATGTAGATGATGGCGGTACCGGCCGCCTTCATGCGCGCCAGCACCGAAAAGAGTCGGTCGATTTCGCGCGATTCGAGCGCGGCTGTTGGCTCATCAAGGATGAAGACGCTGCACTGCCGGCGAAGCGCCTTGGCGATTGCAACCAGTTGCTGCTCGGCAAAGCTGAGCGAGCGGATGGGCTTCCTCACGTCCACGTCGAGATTGAGATGCGCGAGCTGCTCGCGTGCCTCGGCGTTCATGCGCGAGCGGTCGATGCCGGGCACGATGCCGAACCGTCGCTTCAGGGGGAGGCTGCCCAGCATCAGGTTCTCGGCAATTGACAGTGCGGGCACCATCCGCAGCTCCTGCGGGATCGTGACAATGCCGCTCGCAATCGCAGCCCTCGGACTGCTGAACTGAACCGTCTGGCCTGCAACCTCGATCGAACCGGAGTCGGCTTGATGGATGCCGCTCAGAATGCGGATGAGGGTCGATTTCCCCGCTCCGTTCTCGCCCACCACCGCATGGATCTCGCCCACGGCGACGGTGAAGTCGACCTGGTCGAGCGCCTGCGTGGCGCCGAAAGACTTGGAGAGCGAACGGATCCGAACGGCCTCGCGCACGCCCGCGGTGGGACTCGAGATGCTGCGGGATTCGGGCCCGACCGACTGCGACACCTGCTGAATCCTCAGGTGATGCTGACGCGCCGGACCTGCATGGCGGGGTCGACGATCCGGCCTTTGTCGATGATCACCTGGCCGTCCAGCATCACGGTGCAATCGCGCATCGGCACATCGTAATGCCCGCGCGTGGTCCGCTTGCCCCCGCCCTGCGAATTGGGCCCGGTGGAAAACAGGAAATTGCCCGCGAAAACGCGAGCGCCCGCGCGGTGGCGCTCGGGCTCCTCACCGTGGAGCGCCATGGCATACCACCGGGCCTGCGGGTTGAGCCCCCAGCCCAGATGCGACACCGCATACGGATCGCGATCAGCGTCATGCGACTTGCCGTCGTCCAGCCAGTCGCGCATCAGCTTGGCATCGAGTCCCCCGCTGACACGGGTGACGAAACCGTCCTGAATCTCCAGGCGAATCGTGTCCTGCACATAGCGGCAGTAGGGCAGGATGACGATGTCTCCGGGTTGAATGACGACCGTCCCGTTCGCCGAGCCTTCATTGGGGAAGGTGTGCAGATGACCGCCGCCCCAGTGATCGAAGTGCCCGGGCTCGTCTGAAAACCCCCACTGCGCCATCACCGGATACTCGCCCCGTGTGTAGCGCAGATCGGTGCCCGCCTCCGACACCACCCGCACCTCGCGGGTACGGCTGTACAGCGCCTCGGCATATTTCACTGCGTCTTTCAGACCCGGTGGCGATATGAGCTGCTCAAGATCATCGGGCCCGTCGATGATCATGAGAACACGGGTGCCGCCGTCCATCACCTCCTTCAACCAGCGGGTGAAGAGGGGCACATGAAAAATGACGAGCAGATCGGCCGCCTTGACCGCATCCAGGGTGCCCTTGCACTTGCCGATGGTGGGCACGCCCACCTTGGTCCAGGAAGGCACCGAGTTGACGCGCATTTCGTAGACATCTGCCCCAAGTTCGTCGCAGGCGGCGAACGCGGCCTCGATATATTCGCGCCGGGTGGCGAGATCGCTCACCAGCACAACGGTTTCGCCAGCGCCTACTTTCGACATCTCGAACTGGCGACGAAACAGAAATCCAAGCTTGCCCGGGTTGATTTCAGTGGCGCGTAAGGCGGGGGAGATCATGAGCGTGCTCGCAGCAAAAACGCATTGGCAGAGAGTGGCCGATTGTGGGTGGGGGCAGCCGGGAGTGTCAACACGGCGCGATCCGATTCGGGAGTAATCCGCCTACAAGGATTTGTGACGCCGCTACCTTGCCAACGCCAAGGCCATCTTCCGCAAGGCCGGTTTGTCGGGCTTGCCCACCGCCGTCTTGGGGAGGGCGTCCACCTGAACCAGATGCGCGGGCACCTTGTAGCGCGTGAGGCGTGCCTCGAGGTGCGCCTGCAGCGCCTCGCGGTTCAGAACCGTCACACGCCCGACCGCATAGGCCACCAGCGCCTCGCCCCGGTAGCTGTCGGGAATGCCTACGACCGAGGCCTCCTGCACATCCGGGTGGCTGAGCAACGCTTCCTCCACCTCGCGGGGATACACATTGAAGCCGCCCACGATCACCATGTCTTTCTTGCGGTCGCGGATGAACAGATAGCCATCGTGGTCGAACTCGCCGATGTCGCCGGTGTAGAGCCAGCCGTCGCGAAGTGCGGAGGCGGTTTCTTCCGGCAGCCCGCGGTAGCCCCGCATGATCTGTGGGCCGCGGGCGCGGATCTCGCCGCTATGGCCCACAGGCAGCACCTGGTTGCCTGTCTCAAGATCAACAATCTGTATCTCGGTGAGCGGCAGCGCCACGCCGACCGATCCGGGCTTGCGAACGCCTTCCACCGGGTTGTAGCTCAGCACCGGTCCGGCCTCGCTCTGGCCGTAACCCTCCACGACCGTGCAGCCGGTTGCCTGCTGCCAGCGCTCGAGCACCGGGACCGGAAGCGCGGCCGCACCGGAATAGCAGAGGCGTAGCGACTGAAGTGCCGCGGTGGCGAAGCCCTCGTGCGCCATGAGGCCGGTGAAGAGGGTTGGGCTGCCTGAGAACAGCGTGATCCGATGACGTTCGATGGCCTCGAACACCCACTCGGGGCGGTAGCGCGGGAGGATCACCAGCGTTCCCCGGCAGAACACAGCCAGGTAGAGGCCCATGGCGACCGCATACACATGAAAGAGCGGTGTGACCGCGAGAATGCGTTCGTTATCCAGTCGGGTGGGAAGCAGAGCCTCGCGCTGGCTGACATTGATGGAAACCGACGCGTGCGTGAGGTTCACGCCCTTCGAGCGACCGGTGGTGCCGCCAGTGTATTGAAGCGTGGAGAGTGCCTCGGGCGAGGGCAGGGGAAACGTGCCCAGATCGAGTCGATCACCGCGCCAGCGTGTGAGGCGCCGCTCCGGGCCGACTGACCAGCGATGCTGCACACCCTGGCCGGTGGCGAGCGAGAGGATGGCGGACGCGCAATCGGCATCATGAATCAGCCCCACAGGCGCTGCGTTTGCAAGAATCGGCGCAAGCTCATGGGGTGTGTAGGCTGGGTTGAGCGGCACCAGCTGCAGTCCCGCGGCCTGCACCGCGAAGCTTGCAATGGCGATGTCGATGGAATTGGCCATCAGCACCGCGATGCGGTCACCCGGCGTGCAGCCCCTGGCGAGTTCGCGAGCGAGCCCCGCCACGCAGGCGGCGTACTCGCGATAGCTGAGGGTCTCGTCGCCGCAGATCAGCGCGGGCGCATCGGGTGCGCACCGCGCTGCGTCGACCAGTGCATGAACGACAGTGGGATACCGCCTCGGTAGTGGGTGCCCCGCCTCGGTCAAGCGCCGTCTCCGACACGGATCACCACCGCCATGCCGGTGTCGCCGGCCGCGCAGCCGGTGAACAGGCCCTGGCCGCCGCCGCGCATGGCCAGTTCTTCAATCAGCTCGATGATGGCGCGAAGTCCGGTGGGTGCCTGCGGATGTCCCCACACCAGCGAGCATCCGAAGCGGTTCATGCGATGGGTGGGGATCCCGAAGGCGTCTGCAAGCACGATGTCGTTCACCACAAATGGATTATGGGTCTTGATGACATCGATATCGGCGATGCTGAGCCCGGCGCGCTCAAGCGCCTGTCGTGCGGCCGGCACCGGCGCTTCGGGCATGTAGCCCTTTTCCACTCGCGACTGTCCAAAGGCGAGGATTCGAATCGCGATCGACGGGTTGGACGACAGTTCACGGGCGCGGTGAGGCGTGGTCACCACGATGCCCGCCGACCCATCAGCGGGATGCGTCTGTCCGCCGAAGGTGACGCTGCCGTCCTGGCGAACCGGGGACAGCTTCGCAAGCTTGTCTGCCGAGGTGGGGTGAATCCCTTCGTCGCCTGCGAGCGTGGTGCGTACGCGCTTCATCCGGGCGTCGGGCACCTCGAATGGCAGATCCATGAAGCGCTTCAAAAAAGCGCTGTCGTTGGCAACTGCTTCCGAATACTGGGCATAGCGCTCAAGCACCACGTCGTGCTGGCGCGCGGTGCTGATGCCGTGTCGGGCGGCCACCCGGTCGGCGGTATCGACCATGGCAAGGTCGGCCCAGGGGTCGCGCTCGAAGTTGTCAAGAATCCAGTTTTCATGCTCGCCAGTGCCGCCGGGTCCGTCGGGCGCGGGATAGTAAAGGTGTGGTCCGTTCGAGGTGCGGTCGGTGGTGACCACCAGCGCGGTGGTGGCTGCGCCCTCGATGATTTCCGAGGCTGCGGCACGCAGAACGCGAGCGCCGGTGGCGCATGCCTGACTGATGGTGGGCCCGGCCAGCGATGGCGCACCGATCATGCCTGCGAGCCAGGGCAGGCCGTAGAAGCTCGCCCGCTGAGGCACGGTGATGCCCAGCACGCCGTAGTCAAACGCTTCAACCGCCAGGCCACGGCGAGCAAGCGCCTGCGTTGTGACATGCGCGGCAAACCGAACGCTGTGCAGATGCGCAAGCGCCCCCTGCCAACGCGCAAAGGGTGTCGACCAGTAGGCCCCGTAGGGAATGGCAATTTCGGTCATTGGAGCTCCAGTCAGGCGGCGCCCAGGTAGGCCGCGGCAACGCGTGGGTCGCGAGCCAGTTCACCGGCTGGTCCCGAGAGTGCGACGCTGCCGTTTTCAATGACGTACGCGTGGTCGGCCACCTGGAGCGCCACGCGCGCGTTCTGCTCGACGATGAGTAACGACACGCCGCGCTCACGCAGTTGCCGCACCACCCGAAAAATCTCGCGAACAATCAGAGGCGCGAGGCCTAGCGAAGGTTCGTCCAGCATCAGGAGGCGGGGCGCGGAGAGCAGGGCGCGCCCGAGTGCAAGCATCTGTTGTTCGCCCCCCGACAGGGTGCCGGCCTTTTGCTGCAGCCGCTCGCGCAGTCGCGGGAACACCGTGAGCACCCAGTCGAGGTTGTCGCGGCGGTGGCTGCGCGCAAGAAACGCACCCAGCTCGAGGTTGTCTGCCACGGTCATATCGGCAAACAGTTCGCGCCGCTCGGGCACCAGGCAGAGGCCTGCAGCCACCCGGTCTTCGACCGGCAGACCCGCGAGGCTGCGGCCTGCATAGCGCACCTCGCCGCTGGCTGGGAGCGCGCCCGCCAGCGCATTCAGCATGCTGGACTTCCCGGCCCCGTTCGGCCCCACGATTGCCACCACGCCGCCTTCGGGCACCGAGAGCGAAATGCCCCGGACGGCCTCCACCTTGCCGTAGGCCACATGCAGATCCGTCACCTCGAGAAGCGCCGTCATCAGTCGTCCAGTCCACCCAGATAAGCTTCAATCACGCGCGGGTCGCGACGGACCTCGTCGGGCGTGCCCTCGGCGATCCTGGTGCCGAACTGCAGCACCACCACCCGGTCCACCAGATTCATGACGAAGTCCATGTCGTGTTCAACGACCAGGACCGTGACGCCCTGTGATTTGAGCTCGCGCAGCAGCGCGGCAAGCGCCTGTTTCTCCTGCAGGCGAAGGCCTGCCGCGGGTTCGTCGAGCATGAGCAGCGATGGATCGGCGGCCAGCGCGCGTGCGATTTCAAGCACCCGTTGGCTCCCCAGTGCAAGACTTCCCGCCGGTGCATCCGCCTGAGCGCCCAGCCCCACGCGGTCGAGTTGACGCTGCGCTTCGAAGAGGCTCTGCGCATCTTCACGGCGGGAAAGCGCCAGTGCGCCCGCCAGCACGCCCGAGCGGCCGCGCAGCCAGGCGCCGATGGCAACGTTTTCGAGACAGGTCATGGTGGGACGCAGGCGTACATGCTGAAAGGTACGCGCCACGCCAAGCGCGGCGATGGCGCGCGGCGTGCGGGTCTCGATGCGTGTGCCCTGGAGCAACACGTGACCCTCCGACGGCGGCAGCACGCCGGTCACCAGATTGAAAAGCGTGCTCTTTCCCGCGCCATTGGGTCCGATCAGCGCGACGATCTCGCCCGCGCGAACGTCGAAGCTCACCCCCTGAAGCGCCACCAGCCCACCAAACCGCTTGCCCAGACCGCGAACCTCGAGAAGCGCGCTGCCCGTGGCGGGGAGCGAGCGCCGTGCCAGGGGTTGAGCCACGGCGGGCGCGCGCGCTGGCGGGCGTTGCGGCAACCAGCGCGACAGGTAGGGAGCGAGTCCGCCGCTTGCGCGCTGCAAAAGCAGAATGACCAGCGCCCCGAACACGATCGCCTCGAAATTGCCGCCCACGCCCTTGAGCGCCGGCACCGCGTCGCGAAGCAGCGTGCGAAGCGATTCCACCACTGCCGGGCCCAGCACCGCGCCGGCAGGTGATCCCGTGCCGCCAATCACCGCCATGAACAGATAGTCGACCGACGCATTGATACCGAATGGACTCGGGCTGACATGCCCCAGATAGTGGGCATGCAGCCAGCCCGCGAGCCCGGCAAAAAGCGCGGCCACCACGAAGACCTTGAGTTTGAGCGTGGCTGACTGCACGCCGAAACTTTCAACCATGACCGGATCGCGGAGGGCACGGATCGCGCGTCCGGCCCGGCTGTTGATCAGGATGGTCGTCCCCGCAAGCAGCACCGCGAGCACTGCCCAGACCAGCAGCATGAAGGGTGCGGGTTCAACCAGACTGAGACCGGCCGCCTCCAGCCTGGGGACGCCGGCAATGCCGTTGAAGCCGCCCAGTCCCTGCAGATTGCCAAACAGGTAGAAGAGTCCCAGGCCCCAGGCCATCGTGCCCAGGACCAGATAGTGACCGGAAAGCCGGATGGTGAGCCAGCCAATCAGTGCGCCTGCGAGCCCGCTCGCGGCAAGTGCCGCTGGCAGCGTGAGCCAGGGCGAGACGCCGAATCCGAGCACACAGAGTGCTGACACATAGGCGCCCAGTCCAACGAAGGCCGCCTGTCCGAACGAGGTGATGCCCACCATGCCTGTGAGCAGCACCAGTCCCAGGCAGACAATGGCATTGAGCCCGATATAGCCCAGCAGCGTGACCACCCAGACCGGCATGACCCACGGTGCCAGCACGATCATCGCGCCCACCACGAGCGCGGGAATGTGATGAGCGGGGACGCGCATGCTCAGTCGTCCTCGCCATGAAGCGAGTGGTCGGTGAGCGAACGCCAGAGGAGTATGGGCACCAGCAGCACGAATACGATGGCTTCCTTGAGCGCCGAGGCAAAGAACGATGCAAACGCTTCGAAGACGCCCACTGCGAGCGCGCCCAGCACCGCCACCGGAAAGCTGGCCATTGCCGCACACACCACACCGATAAATGCCTTGAGACCGATGAGAAAGCCCGAGTCGTAGTAGATGGTGGCGATGGGACCGATCATCAGCCCCGACAGCGCGCCAATCAGGCCGGCAATTCCGAATGCGAGCAGGCCGGCGCGTTCGGTGCGAATGCCCACCAGGCGGGCGCCGAACCGGTTGATTGCGGTGGCGCGCAGTGCCTTGCCCCAAAGCGTGCGCTCGAAAAAGATCCAGAGCCCAGCGATCATGACAAGCGAGACCGCAAGCGAGAGCAGAAGGTGCCAGGACAGGGTGGTGATCCCCACATCCAGCCGGCCGCTGATGAACGGCGGAGTACGCAGCCCTTCGGCACCGAAAAAGAACAGGCCGAACCCCACCAGCATGTAGTGCGCGGCGACCGCGGCAATCAGTTTGACCAATACGCTGGCTTCGGTCAGTGGCCGGAAAGCGGTGAGGTAAAGAAGCGGCGCCATCGGCGCGACCAGCAGCAGCGTGATCAACGCATGCACGAGCACTGGCGCCTCCGCGCCCGCGAGCCCGCTCCGCGTGATCACATAGCCGAGCAACGGGGGCAGCAGCGCAAGCAGCAACACGCCGCGCAGCGACCGCCACTCGCCGCTCCTGTGGCAGCGCCATGCCTGCACGATCACTGCGAGCAGACCCAGGCCGGCAAGCAACCACACGGTGTTGGGTGCGATCCCCTGGCGCAGCAGGCTCATGGTGAGCGCAGCAAAGGCGACCATATCGCCCGCCGGCACCCAGAGCACCCGCGTCACCAGAAACACCAGGACGATCGAGACCGCGAGCAGCGCGTAAATCAGGCCACTGGTGAGACCGTCCTGGACCAGCAGGGTGGCGATCGTTGCGTTCAAGCGGCCTCGGTCAGGGCTTGTAGAGCCGGAATGCGCCGCCCTTGACTTCGACCAGTACGCGACCGCGCTCATCGACGCCATAGCGGTCGGCGTCGGTGTGCTTGTAGACCGCGTTGGTGCCCACCACCTCTTTGCCAGCGATCATCGCGTCGCGAAGCGCGGCGCGAAATTGCGGGGTACCGGGTTTGGCACCTGACTTGGCAGCGGAGGCAACGGCGGCATCGAGCAGCAGGTAGGCATCCCACGCATAGCCCGCAAACGGGGTCACTGCACCGGGGCCCCATTTAGCCTGGTAGCGGGCAATGAAATCGGTCGACACCTTCCGGATGGGATTGGACTCAGGCAGGTCGGCTGTCACCACCATCGGCCCGGTCGGCATCAATGCCCCCTCGACCGCCTTGCCCCCCGACTGGATGAATGCCCCAGCGACTGCGCCGTGGGTGTGATAGATGGGCCCCTTGAACCCCAGGTCCTTGATGCTGACGTGGGGCAGTACGGCCGGGGTGCCAGAGGCGCCGACAAACACCGCGCCCGGCGAGGCTGAGAACAGCTTGAGTGCCTGCCCGGTGACGGATGTGTCGGTGCGGTTGAAGCGCTCGGTGGCCACCACCTTGATGCCTGCGTCGGCGGCAAGCTTGCTGAATCCGTTCCAGTTGAGGTCACCCCAGCCATCGGCATAGCCGATGTACGCGGCCGTCTTGATGCCGCGCCGCTTCATGTCCTCCACGATGGCAGAGACCATCAGTGGCACCGGCTGCGGAATGTTGAAGAGCCATGCTGCCTTGCCGGCGGGAATCGCCACCGGTGCCATGGCGATCTGCAGGGTGCGCGATTCGCTCGCGATGTCGAACATGGCGGTGGCCACCGGTGTCGAGGTGGACCCCACGATGGCATCGACCTTGTCCTCGTCAACAAAGCGGCGGGCGTTCTTGATTCCAGCCGTGGGATCGCCGCCGTCGTCCAGCACGATCCAGCGCGCCGGCATGCCGCCCAGGGTTGGCGGATAGATTTCAGCCGTGTTGCGATAAGGAATGCCGACCGAGGCATTGGGTCCGGTGAAGGTGCCGGTGAGGCCGATGCGGATTTCCTGGGCGAGGGCGGTGGCGGACATTCCGGCCGCGATGGCGAGCGCGCTGAGTTTCAGGGCGAGTTGACGAACCGGTGTCATGAAGGCTCCTGGTCGGTGGGTGGGGATGGGCCGGACGGCGCCGAATACGAACGTCCTGAAAAGACCGACGTTGACTATAGGGGGGAGGGGGCGGACGCGCAACTGAGCAGGACTGCCGGCCCGTTTCAGCGAGAACTTGGGTAGTATCGGAGCGTGGTTTCGATCGCAGCAGGAAAGGCACATCCCATCCATGATTCGCTTCAGAAAAATTGCCGGCGCTATCGGCGCGGAAGTCATCGGGTTCGATCTGCGCGGGGCGCTGGGCGATGCTGGTGCTTTCGAGCAGTTGCGCAAACTCTGGCTCGAGCATCAGGTGCTGTTTTTTCGAGATCAGGATCTGCCGCCCGCCGAATTCATGCGCTTTGCCGAACACTTTGGCGAGCCCGTGGAATACCCCATGGTCAAGGGGCTGCCCGACTTCCCCCACATCATCGAGGTGAAAAAACTGGAGCACGAACGCAATGCGTTCGGAGCGGTCTGGCACTCCGATACGGTTTACCTCGAGCGGCCGCCCATGGCATCCATGCTCATCGCACGCGAACTGCCGCCGTTCGGGGGCGATACCCTGTTTTCAAGCATGTACGCCGCCTATGACAACCTGTCCGACGGGCTGCGCACGCTGTTGAACGGCCTGCGTGCGGTCAATTCCTCCGCAAAAGCCGACGTCACGCGCACACGGGAAGATCGGGTCAAGACCGACGGGGCGGAGTCGCGTCGCGATTTCACCTCCGAACATCCGGTTGTTCGAACGCATCCCGAGACCGGTCGCAAGGCGCTCTATGTCAATCCGGCGCACACGGTTCGCTTTGCGGGCTGGACAGACGGTGAGAGCGCTGGCCTCCTCCGTTATCTGTTCGAGCATCAGGTACGACCCGAATTCACCTGCCGGTTCAGCTGGCAGCCGGGTTCGGTGGCGTTGTGGGATAACCGGTGTGCCATGCACAATCCGGTAAACGACTATCACGGCTATCGCAGAATCATGCACCGGATCACGCTTGCGGGTGACGTTCCCCATTAGCACCAGGATATCTCTCATGAATACCCCGACACAGGCTGACACACTGCCCCTTCAAGCCCGCGCAACCCATTCGGCCCAGCCGGCAAGCCGCGGTGTCCACCATCTGGCGCTGAACACCGACGACATGAAAATGACCATCGACTTTTATACGCGGGTCATGGGCATGCCGCTGATTCACGCGCTCAAGGTGCCACCAGGGGTTGGCGCAGGGCCACTCAATCGCGGCAACCCGCCGTTCGAAAACCTGCGGCACTATTTCTTCGATGCCGGGGGTGATGCGATGGTGGCGTTCTTTGAATTGCCCAAAGGTGCAACGGGTACCGCCGACCGGAACGCCGTGGCCGCGATGCAGCACTGTTCATTTACGACTACGAAGGCGCAGTTCGAGGTGTTGCTCGCCCGCTTGAACGACCACCAGGTGCCGGTCATCGGGCCTGTCAACGTCGGCGCCGGATCATGGTCGATCTATTTCTTTGATCCCAATGGCATTCGACTGGAGTACACCTACCAGGAAGGCGACGGCCACGATGTTCGCGTGATCGAGCGCTGGACCCAGACGCGGGATGAAATGATGGCGGAGCTCGCCACGCTGAGTTCTGACAAGGGCTGGCTTGCGCGCGTGACGGCCCACCTTCCCGATCAGCGAAGCTGAGGGGCGGGCCGCAAACGAACCGGGTTTGCCAGGCGCCCGCCTGATTACCGCGGTGCCGCCACCGGCACCGTACCCATGCGGTCAGCGGGCAAATGCACTTCCAGCACCTCGAAGTCGAGCGACATGCTGGTTTCGTTGTGCACCATGCCGCCTGGGATGTAGCAGGAGTGCCCCTCTTCGAGATGCA
>JBMSQB010000052.1:0-31852 GCA_049423065.1 Burkholderiaceae bacterium | reverse complement strand
CCCATGATGCGGTGATAGAACGACCAGAAACCGCGAATCGAAATTTCCTGCGACAGATAGTCGGTGTCGCGAATCTCGCCCACGCCGCCCATCTCCAGCATTTCATGCTGCCCCGGACGCCGGGTGCGGATACCCTCCTGAACCAGTCTCAGCGCCTCACCGTCTTCCAGCGAGATGTAGCCGGCGGGGCCAATGAAATTGGAAGTCAGCAGTTTGTCTTGCGTCATCTCGGGCGTGTCGGATTCGAACCCGAGATAGGTGATGTGCAGCTCGACCAGATTGGGTCCCTTGGGCCTCAGGTGCCGGATCGCATAGGTGTTGTCGACCTGCGCCACCACCAGCGTGGGAAAGATCGACAGGATGGTGGTCTTGTAGCCGTCACCGAGGTCAAGCGGCACCTGGGTGAGTGAAGGATCAGCCATGCGCATTTCCGGGGCGAACTTGCCGGTGCCGGCGTAGGCGTCTGAAAGCGTTTTCCTGTTGCCGGCGTCCTCCTCGGTGAGGATGGAGTGATTCCAGGTGTTCTTGAGGTCTGCGTCCATTTTGATGCCGCCGCGCATGGTGGGCTGCTGCAGCCGGAACGACACCTGGAACAGATGAAGGAGCGACCCATGGTAGGGATCGCGGACATTTTCGTTGTAGAGCTTCCAGTTGCCCGGGATGCGTTGCCTCAGATAGCCCAATACCCGGGGTTGTCGCTGCACGAGGAGTCGCTGGATCTGCTCGACTGCATGGGGTCCGAGGTAGTCTTCAATGGGGGGCGTGTCGTTCGAAAGGGTGCCGAACACCAAACCGCCGAAGGTGGTGACACGCAGACAATTGAGGCCGTGGTTGCGCTTGTCAAAGTGGGGTGGCATGCCGCCCTTGCCGTTCACCCCCTTTTCCATCGGGACACCGAGCAGCTCGCCGGTGAGCGAGTAGGTCCAGAGGTGATAGGCGCAGGTATGGCGGCGGGTGTTGCCGCGCAGCTTGCTGGTGAGCTGCGCACCGCGGTGCGCGCAGCTGTTTTCAAAGGCGTGGATCGAGCCGTCATCGGCCCGGGACACCAGTACGCTCAGGTCGCCGACCCAGGTGCGGACGAAATCGCCAACATTGGGGATTTCAATCTCGAGGCACAGGTAATTCCAGACCGGGCCACGGAAAATCCGCGACTGCTCGCGAGCATACCGGTCGGTACTGGTGAACACATCAAAGGGCACGCGCGAGAAATCGGCAGCGGGCCACGGAGTGTTGGAATGGTCCGCAGAAGGCATGGCACCTCGCCGCTTTTCTCGAAGCGCTTACCGATGGGCGGTTTCGGACGGATCCGAGGCACGCTCACCCTTGGCTGCGCACTCGCGGCAAAGGCCCTTGATCTCTACGCCCTGTGCAGCAAAGCCGAAGCGCTCGGCGAGTTCGGTGGTGAGGCGGCTTGCCACCTCGTGCGCAGCCTGCTCAACGACCTTGTCACAGCGCGTGCAGACCAGCATCAGCGCGTCGTGCTGGTGGTCAGGGGACGAAGCTTCGCCGTGGCTGCATGCGATGAACACATTGAGGCTGTCGACCCGATGCACCAGTTGCATCTGCATGAGGAAGTCGAGGGCGCGATAGACGGTCATGGGTGCCACACGGCCGTGTGCGTTGCGCATGTCGTCGTGCAGATCGTAGGCCTTGGCCGAGCCCCCTCTTTCGAGCAGCAGCTTGAGCACCTCGCGGCGGAGCGGCGTGAGCAGGGTCCCGCGGTCGTTGCAGAGCTGTTGCGCTTCGGCGAGCCGGCTGGCAATCAGGGCGCGCTCCGCGCGCGTGAGCGGCGCCTTGGCCGGGCTCTCCGCCGGGGCGGGGCTCGCGGGCGCAGCAGGCGGTTCGGGGGGGGCGGCGGGTTTCCGGGTTCGGCTCATCCCCGTAGTCTAACCGCAGCGAGCGCGCCCGACACTGCCGCCGTTGCGATCAGAGCGAGCACTACGGTCGGGCCACTGGGGCAGTCAAGCCAAAACGAGCCGGCGAGCCCAGCCAGCAGCCCGATCAATCCGATCGCATAGGCCGCCCACCGCGCGCGGGGGTTTCCCGCCTGGCGAAGGGCGCTTGCACCCAGGGCCGGGGCGATCAGGGCGGCGAACACGAGATAGAGGCCCAGGACGGGGACCGACAGGCTGATGAGGAGCGCGAAGGTCGGGTAGAACAGGGCGTCGCGATCGAGGGCGGCGGGTTGCAGGCGTGTCGCCACGGCAAAAAGCGCGCTCCCGGCAGCGAGTGGCCACAAGGATTCGAGGCGGACCCACAGAATGTCGCCTGCCAGCAGTGCACGCAGCTTTTGTGCGCCGTGGGGGTCTGCGCTCACCCACAGAATGGCCAGGGCCGCCCCCCCCACGTACACGAGCCCGATCAGCGCCTCGCGCCGCTCCGGCCAGCGCCGCGCGAGCCAGGCTACCACGATGGCGCTGGCGAGCGCCGCGAGGCTGCCCGCCCACCAGACCGGGGAGGGATCGGTGGACCAGCCGCTCGCCGCCAGCACCCCAAGCGCGGCCATCTGCGCGATCGCCAGATCGATGAACACAATGCCGCGCCGCAGCACCTGCTCGCCCAGCGGGACATGGGTGAGGAGCGCGAGGAGGCCTGCCGCGAATGGCGCGGCCAGTATCGATCCAAGCTCGGTCGCGCTCTCGATCATCGCGGTGGACGGCGCTGCTCGCGCGCGGCAAGCAGCGAGCGGACGAGGTGGTCGAACAGACCTTCCAGTGTGCGGGTGTTGCCGTCAGAGGTGACCGTGCTGGGCAGGGTCAGGAGCGGCACCGAAAGCTTCTCGGCCAGCCAGCGGCCCGACTGCGGGTCCTGATAGAGGGTTTGCGCCACGGCCATCGGCGGGTCGTCCCGGGCACGCTGCAGCAGTCCCTGCAGGTGACTGACGGTGGGCGGGACGCCAGGGACCGGTTCCAGATCGGCCGCCTGATAAAGCTCAAGCCACCGGAAAAGGTAGGCAAAGCTTGAGTGCTCGGCGATCAGCGCCTCGCCAAACAGCGGCTTGGCCGCCACCTGCCAGCCCTCGATCCGTTTGTTCCAGTCGGCCAGCCAGCGTGCCAGTCTGGCCTGGTAATCGGCCGCACCAGCGGGGTCAATGGCTGCCAGACGCTCGGCGATCCGGTTGGCGACGCGCGCGAGCAACCGCGGATCAAGATGAAAATGGGGATTGCCCTCGGCATGCACATGGCCCTTGTCCCTCGCCGGGTGATGGTGTGCATCTTCCAGCAGCGGCAGGCCGATGGCTGCGATCAGCATCCCTGGTGCCCCGGGCATCACACGGGCATTGCCAGCCCGGTTCTGCAGCATCGGAAACCATCCGGCTTCCAGGCCTGCGCCGGTGCAGATCGCAAGGTCTGCGCGCCGGAGCGCACTGATCAGCGCGGGGCGTGCCTCAATGTCATGCGGGTCCTGACGCGCATGGGTGGCCGAAAAAATCTGCGCATCGGGCGCGATCACCCTGGCGAGGGCCGCCCACTCGGGTTCGCAGGCAAAAATGCTGGGCGCAGCGCTCGCCTGTGGGCTGGCCAGCAGGCCAGCCAGCGTGAACGCGGTGACTGAGGCGACGAGGAGCCTGACTGCTGCATCAATACGCATGCGCACCGTGTGCTCCGAAGCTCCTCACCACTTGCAGGTGAACGGCGTTGGCGGGCTTGATTTCCGAAGCAGCTGCAAAGCCGCCCAGATCGCGTTGGGTGGTGAACTGCAGACGAACGGTCATCATGTGATCGGGCTTCCATGCCAGCGACAGACTGCGCTCCTGCAGGCGTGCTGCCTCCAATGCTTCCTCATGGCGCGCGAGCGCGTGGAGCTGGTCGAGCCGAATGCCAAGCTCCCATTGAGGACGAAACCGGTAGACGGCCGACAGATACCAGGCCGAGTGCCGACGACCGCTGTCCTGAGCCTCCCCGATATCGCCCACGCGGGCGAACTCTGCACTCAGCCTGAGCTGGCGGGCGCGCGCATTGCCATCGGGTGCCCATTTCCACACCGCTTCGAGCACATCCATCCGGCGTCCGAAGAACGCCGCCCCATGGCTGTGTGCGTGGCTGGCCTCGGGTGCCGCTTCGCCGGTGGGTTCAGCCTCATGCTCGTGATGAACCTCGCCCGCAGCACCGGAGGCGCCGGCGCGGTGCCGCAAGGTGGATACGCCCAGCTGCCAGCTTGCCGAGGGGCCGAGGTCGCCACCGATTCGGGTGCCAAGTGTCCAGGCGCCCGTGGTGGACGACGATGCAACGGTGGGGAGCCGCTTGCCGTGCATGACTTCCCCGCCCAGCCGCCAGTAAAACGGCGTTGGCGCAATCCAGTTCAGGCGCAGACCGTTGTCGAAATAGTGGCCGCCCAGAAATGCGCGATGGAGCACCGGCCGCATGACAAAATCATCGGCATGAGGGTGCAATTCGTTCAGGTACCCGAGCTGCGAGAGAAAGCGCCCGGCGCGCAGCTGCAATCCCCCGGGAAGCGCTGGCGCCTCGAGATAGGCTTCCTCGATCTCGGTTTCGATTTTGTGGTGATCACTGTGAGCCACCGCCGACAGGCGCCCCTTCAGCCATGGCGTGAGGCTTGCATCGAGGTTCACGTCGCTGTGTCCCAGACCCAGGCCCTTGTCGCGATGTGACAGGGCGTGGGCGCGCGATTGCCACGACGGGTTCAATACGCCGCCCAACTCGAATTTGGGCTCGCCGGCCTGGTGCGCGTGCGGCGCGGCGACGGTGGCGGGTTGGGCCCACGCAGCAAAGGCGAGTGTGCAGAGGGTGACAAGCGACAGGTGGCGCAGACGATTCATCGGGTTTGGCTCCAGGCAGCCGGTCGATCCAGAACCAGAACGACCGCGTGTGACGTTACAATATCACAGTGTGATGAGATAATATAACAGTCAGCCGCTGGGCGTTCTCTTGACCGACCCGAAGCCGGCGAGCGCGGAGGCGCCGAGATCAGGC
This sequence comes from Burkholderiaceae bacterium, assembly GCA_049423065.1. Classification (GTDB taxonomy): domain Bacteria; phylum Pseudomonadota; class Gammaproteobacteria; order Burkholderiales; family Burkholderiaceae_E; genus SYIM01. Next base: position 26,918 of record JBMSQB010000052.1, on the reverse strand, counting down.
GGCGATCGTTCGCACGCCCAGCGTGGCGCCAGAATCGATCACCTCAAACAGGCGATCGATATTGGGGTGTTTCCCGGGATGTGAGCGCGCGTCGGCCGTGTGCTCGGCGAACAGTTCGAGACCCTCGCGGGCAGCGGCCACGTCAATGCGGCCATGGCGCGCGGCGAGCGCTGCATAGACTGCAAGCGAGCCCGCTTTCCCGGGCTTGTTCTCGATGCGGGCGATAGTGGCTCCACTGTCGTCGAGCAACTCGAGCGCTGCCAGATGAGTGATGGCGGGAAGCGTCTTCAGCGTGTCGGCAAAGGACATGTCTGGGGTCTCGTTGAGAGTTTGCGTGATCCAGCTGCGCATCAGCATGGCCAGTGCCTGCGGCTGCTCCCAGGGAATCAGATGCCCGGCGCCTGGCATGAGTTCGAATCTCGCGTGGGGAATTGCCTGGGCGGCGGCCCTGGCATCATCAATGGGAATGAGAGGGTCGTCGGATCCTGCGACCACGAGGGCATTGAGCATAAGGCCAGCAATCATTGATCGCTGGTCGGGCCGAGTCATGACCGCACGCATTTGCGCGATCGTGCTGTCTGCCCCGGCTTCACGCAGGTCGGCGAGGATCGCTTCGCGAAGAGCGGGGTCAGCCCGAGCGACCGCCGTCATGAGGAACTCGCCGATTTTTTCGACATAGCGCGGCCAGTCACGCGCGGCTGAGCTGATCGCGCGCTCGCGGAGCGGCGCAGCCTCGGGCTGGTCTGGGTGGGCGCTCGAGCAAAGCAGGGCAAGCCCCTCCACGTTTCGCAACGGCATCGCGAGCATCTGAAGCGCAACATAGCCCCCCATCGAAAAGCCGGCGAGCAGCAGCTTGCGCTCGGGTCCCACATCGACGAGCGAGCGCCAGACCCGTCCGGCCATGGTGGCGATGTCCGATGGGCCGCGAACGTCAACGACCCGGATCTCGACCCCGGTGCCGAGATGCTCGATCAGTCGATCGAACACCCGCGGGGTATTGGTCATCCCTGGGATCAGCGTGAGGACGGGGCGGGCAGACATGGCGGGCGTCTCAACGCGGGTTGCGTCGCGCCGCCCAGAAGGTGGCCCCTTCGCTGCCGTATTTTTCGGCGTGCCGGATGCCTCGGCCCAGCTGAAAACTGTCACCTGCCCGCAGGTGGCGGGTGGAGTCGCCCACGGTCAACCAGAACTCTCCTTGCACCACCAGCGCGTCGGTGTCGAAGGGGTGCTCGTGCTCGGGGGCAATGTGGTCGGGCCCCCATTCGCGGACCAGGACCTCATCGTAGCCGCGGCCCAGCATCGAGGCGGTGAATTGCTCAAGCGTTTGCCGATTCATAAAGGGCTCCAGGCAGGGACGGCAGCGCGCGGCTGACCGCGTGGATTGATCGAGCCGCCATTCTGAATGCAAAGGGTAAGATTACCAATCAGCATGCCATCGGCTGACGGAGGCTTTCCTTGATCCTCGCTTCATCGACCATTGCCGGTTTGCGCAGCGTTGCGCTCGACGCATCCGACATCGAACCGGTCGGGCGATTTTTTCCCGGGGCCGCAGATCGGCCTGCGACCCGGACAGGGGGCGATCTTGCTCGATCCGATCGATCACCTCGAAGACCCGGCTGAGCAGCGTCCCAATCTCGCCGCCGACTCGTTTGCCGGCCGAACCGTGCTGGTGGTGGGGGGCGGAGGCAGTATCGGTGCGGCCTGTGCGTGGCTGGCTGCGAGACTGGGCGCGCAGGTGGTCGTTGCAGGCCGAAAGCCGGAGAAGCTGCAGGCGGTGGTGAAGGCGATGGGTGAGCGCGGTTTGTGCGCTGCCGGCGTGCCGGTCGATATCCGTGACCGTGCGTCCGTCGAGTCGCTGTTCGATGAACTTGCAAAGCGGGCGCTGCCTGATCTGGTGGTCCAGAGCGCGGGTGGCCAGTATCCGTCTGCGGCAATCGATATTGTCGAGAAGGGCTGGAAGGCGGTGGTTGACACCAATCTCACCGGCAGCTTCAACGTGATGCAGTGCGCAGCGCAGCGCTGGCGCGATGCGGGGCGTGGAGGCAGCCTGGTCAATATCGTGGTGTCCCCACGTGGGCTCCATGGGGTGGCGCACACCGTGGCGGCGCGCGCGGGTGTGGTGGCCTTCAGCGAAGCGGCGGCGGTGGAGTGGGCGCCTCTTGGCATCCGCGTCAACTGCATTGCGCCTGGTGTGATCGTGTCGGCGGGCTGGTCGGTGTATCGGCCGGAGGTCCGCGCGTTGTATCGGAATGCGAACCCCATGCGCGAGGCCGGCACACCCTGGCAGATTGCCGAAGCGGCGCTTTTCGTGGGCGGCCCCGCCGGTGGCTTCATCACGGGCGAGACGCTCGAGGTGAGCGGCGGCGGGCCGCTTTGGGGCGAGGGCTGGACGGTGCCCAAGCCCGACTGGTTCAGGGAAGCCACCCGTGCGCTCGATGCGGCGGGCGAGGGCGACCCATCCTGATTTCGTGATCTTCAATAAGGAGCTATCCCATGTCTGATTCCTTTGCATCGGCCGCCCGTGCGGCGTTTTCGGCGGGCCGGCGGGCGGGCGCATCCGTGAGGCGCGCCATGCGGTTGGGCATTCAGGCGGCAGGCTGTGTGGCGGCCTCCGTTGCGGTGTCGATTGCGTTTGCGCAGCCGGTCACCCGGGTGGTGGTTCCAGCACCGGTGGGAGGCGGCACCGACGTGTTCTTCCGCCTCGTCGGCAAGGAGGCTGAACCGTTTCTGAAGAACCCGGTCATCGTTGCCAACGTGGGGGGCGCAGGTGGCACGATCGGGGTGGGGCAGGTGGTCAATGCCCGGCCTGACGGACTCACGCTTGCGGGGGTATGGAGCAGCCCGCTCACCGCGTCACCTCACTCCATGAAGGCAAGCTACACGGTCGATGACTACGTGCCCGTGATCCATCTGTCGCAGGCGCCCTATGTGTTCTGCGTACTGGCGGATTTTCCGGCGCGCGACGGGCGGGCCTTCATCGAGGAACTGCGTCGCAACCCGGATCGCTATACCTACGGCAATGATGGTCTGGGCGGCACCGGGCATCTGGCGGCCGCGCGCATTTTTCGCGCGCTCGGTGTGCAGGTGCGCGATGTCCCGTTCAAGGGAGCAGGTGAAACGCTCACCAATTTTCTTGGCGGCCATGTCTCGATCTACGTGGGTTCGATCCCTCCGGTGATGTCTGCGGTGAAGTCGGGCAAGGCGCGTTGTCTGCTGTCGAGTGCGGCGGACCGCTCGGCGGCAATGCCCGACGCGCTGGGGCTTCGCGATCTGGGTATCGCGGGTGAGCAGACCATGTTGTGGCGCGCCATCCTGGCGCCCAAGGGAACGCCGGCCGCCGTGTTGTCCAACATCGAGCAGGCGTTCGAGGCGGCGATGGGCACGCCTGCCACGCGCCGCTACTGCGAGGATGCGGGCGAGCAGATCATGATCCTGAAGGGTGATGCGCTGCGATCCATGCTGCGCAGCGAATACGATGCGCTCGGTGCCGTCGCACGCTCGCTCAAGCTGGCGCCGCAATGATTGGTGAGGTCGACGGGCACGCGCATGTCTTTGCGCCTGACCTGCTGTTCGTGACGCCTCGTCGCTACACACCGGGCTACGCGGCAACCGCCGAGCAGTTCGTCGCCCACCTCGATGCCGCGAAACTTGCAGGGGGCCTGCTTACCCAGCCCAGTTTTCTGGGCACCGACAACGGGTACATGCTTGCGGCGGTGGCGCGCTATCCCGAGCGCCTGCGCGCCGTGGTGGTTGTGAATCCGGACATCACCGACGCCGCGCTCGATTCACTTGCGGCGCAGGGGGCAGTGGGCGTCCGGTTGAATCTCGAGGGACAGTCCCTTCCCGACCTGTCGACTGCCCCGTGGCCGGCGTTCCTAGCGCGCGTGGCCCGCCGCAACTGGCATGTCGAGATTCACAGGAAGGCGGTCGATCTGCCGGGGTTGCTGGCACCGCTCCTCGCCTCGGGTGCGCGCGTCTGTATCGATCACTTCGGTCGGCCCGACCCGGAGCGGGGAGTGGATGACCCGGGCTTTCGCGCCTTGCTTGACTCCTCGGCCACCGGTCGCGTCTGGGTGAAGGTGTCTGCGGCCTATCGAACCGGTGGTGTGGCGCTTGGTGAGGTGCTCGCCCCTTTGCTGCTTGCGCGCCTGCTTGCTGCCTTTGGCCCGCAGCGCCTCATCTGGGCGAGCGACTGGCCGCACACCCAGCATGAGTCGGACGTCACACATCATGACTGCTTTGAAGCGCTGGCTCGCTGGGCGGGCAGTGAATCGCTGGCGCGGCGGATTCGAACCGAAGGCGTTGCGTCGCTGCTCGCGGCAACGATCGGTGCTCAATGAGCAGCGTCTCCCAGGTGAGCGCCACCCAGAAACAGTCGCTCCATATCGGGATCGGCGAGAACAGCCTCGGCCGGCTTATGGAGCACCAGTCGGCCGGATTCTAGCGCAATGGCGTCGTCGGAATAACGCAGCGCGCTTTTCACGTTCTGCTCCACCATCAGCACCGTCGTACCCTGGTCAGCGAGCTTGCGCAGGAGCTTGAACACATCCTGCACCACGATCGGCGATAGTCCGATCGAGGGCTCGTCGATCAGCAAGACCCGCGGGCGCAGCAGCAGTGCCCGTCCGACCTCGAGCTGCTTCTGTTCGCCGCCCGACAGCGAGGCAGCGCGCGAGTGCAGACGCTCTCGCACCCTGGGGAAAAGCGCCAGCACCTCGGGAATGCGCTCGCGCGCGGTTTTCATGCCGAGGGTGATGCCGCCCAATTCCAGGTTTTCGTAAACGGTGAGCTTGCCGAACAGGTTGCGGCCCTGCGGGACGAATGCAATGCCCTGGGCCAGAAGCTCGGACGGTGCGGTGCCAGTGATGTCGCGGCCGTCGAGCCGGATGCTTCCCTGGCGCGGTTTCAGGAGCCCGAAAAGGGTTTTCAGTACAGTGGATTTGCCCGCACCGTTTGGCCCGATGAGAAGCGTGATGCTGCCTGCCCGAACCGAAAACGACAGGTTGTTCAGGATCATGAAGTCCTTGTACCCCGCCACCACGTCATGAAACTCGATGCAGCAAGGGGCGTCGGTCGGGTTTCGGGGGTTGGTCACGGCGGGTCTCGGTGGCCTGCTGGTGGGCGTGAGGTGCGGTCAGTTGCCCAGATAGGCATCCAGCACGGCGCGGTTCGATCGGATTTCCTCGGGGGTGCCCACAGCGAGCACGGACCCTTCGACCATCACCATGATCCGGTGGCAAAGGTCCATCACAAAATCCATGTTGTGCTCGATCACCACGAAACTGCCCCGACGGTCCCGGTTCAATTCCTTCAGAAGCCGGCTGATACCGCCCACCAGCGACGGATTCACGCCCGCGCAGGGCTCGTCGAGCAGCACCAGATCGGGCGCGCTCATGAAAGCCATGGCGATGTCGACCAGCTTCTGCTGGCCGTAGCTGAGTTCGCCTGCCTTGCGGTCGGCCACGTGGCGGATCCGGAACTGATCGATGAGCGCGTCGGCTCGTGCGCCCAGGCCTGAATCCGGGGGGGCGAACATGCGCGAAAACATCGAGCCCTGGTGTTCCTGTGCCGCCACGATCAGATTGTCGCGCACCGTCATTCGCCCAAAGACCTGCAGCGTCTGGAAGGTTCGGCCCACACCACGGCGGCTGAGCTCAAGCGGGCCAAGCCGGGTGACGTCTTCGCCCTTCAATTGGATCTGGCCGCTGTCGGGTGTGATCTGACCCAGCATGCTGTTGAAGAGCGTGGTCTTGCCCGAACCGTTGGGTCCGATCACACCGAAAATCTCGCCGGGATGAACCTCGAACGACACACCATCCACGGCCCGGATCGCGCCGTAGTGTTTGCGAATGTCGGTGACTCGCAGCAAAGGCGCTGTCGCTGCGCCTGCGGCGGTGCGGGCGGGCGTCATGCGCGCGCCCCCTTGCCCACGGCCTCAGCCGCAGTCGCCCGGGCAGCTGAGGCCTCGCGGGCCTCGCGTCGCGCCCGCAACCGGTCGGGAATCGACAACAACCCATCGGGCAGCCAGATCATGAGAAGCACCACCGACGCGCCAAACACAAACAGATACCAGCCCTGTGCAAAGCGCAGCCACTCGGGCAGCACCACGCCCACGGCCGAGCCCAGCACCGGCCCCAGGAAATAGCCCGGGCCACCCACCACCACCATGAGGTACATCATGATCGAGGCGTGGACGGTAAAGAGCGCGGGATCAATGAACTGAACCTGCGAGGCATACAGGCCCCCTGCAATGCCCGCGTAGGCTGCGCCGATTGCAAAGCTTAGGAGCGTGTAGCCGCGCGTGTCGATACCCAGACTTTCGGCGCGGATCGGGTTGTCGCGGAGCGCGGTAAAGGCTTTTCCCCAGGGAGAGCGGAGGAGGGCGGCGAGCAGGGCCGCGAGGATCAGTGTGACCACCAGCACAAAGAAATAGTAGGCGAGGTTCCCGTCCAGGCTCAGCGTTCCGATCGACGGGCGGGCAATATTGTTGATGCCGAAGTTGCCGCCTGTGAGCCACTCCTCATTGCGCATGACCAGCCAGATGGCGGTGTTGAAGCCGAGCGTGGCAAACGCCAGGTAGATGGTTTGCACGCGGAGCGCCGGAAAGCCCACCACCAGCCCTGTGCAAAAACAGATGAGGGCGGCAAGCGGAAGCCCGACCCAGAAGCTGACCCCGGCCTTCAGAAGAATCGCAACCGTATAGGCCCCGATGCCGAAAAAAGCGGCGTGGCCCAGCGACTTCTGCCCGGCATAGCCCACCGTCAGGTTCAGGCCCATGGTGGCAATAATGAACACCAGCCAGGTGGTGAACAGGTGAATGCCGTAGTTCTTCAGAAAGTTGGGCACCACCAGGAACAACGCGAGCACCACGATCCCGATCAACCCATTGAGGCGCGTCATACCTTGCGCTCCTCGCGGGTACCCAGCAGGCCCTGCGGCTTGAACAGGATCACCACCATGAACAGGATCAGCGCGACCGCGTCCTTGTAGGCGGGTGAGATGTAGGCCGCGGCCAGATTCTCGCAGGCGCCAACGATCAGCCCGCCCAGCAGGGCGCCTCGCGAGTTGTTGAAGCCGCCGATGATGGCAGCAAAAAATGCCTTGGTGCCAAGCCCCTCTCCCATGTCGAACTTGGCGAGGTAGGTGGGCGTGACGAGGAGCGCCGCTGCTGCCGCCAGCACGGCATTGATGGCGAAGGTATAGAAAATCATGCGCGGCACGTTGATGCCCAGGACCGTGGCGCTCTCTGCATTCTGGGCGACCGCCTGCATGGCGCGACCGGTGACGGTGCGAGACAGGTAGGCCTGAACCGCAAACACCAGGAGAAGCGCAAATACGAAGGTGCCGACATCGCTGCCGGACACGGTCACGCCCGCGATGTCATACACCTTGTCGGGGAATACCTGCGGAAACGGCTGTGGCTCGGCGCTGTAGCCTGCGCGCACCAGGTTTCGCATCGCAATCGACAAGCCGATGGTGGCGACAACGATCGGCATGATGCCGTACCGGAACAGCGGATCGACCAGACCGCGCTTGAAGGCCCAGCCCTGCACCAGCACCGACACGGCGCAGCTGGCGAGAAATGCGATCCAGAGCGGCACGCCGGCGTGCAGCATGACCACCATGGAGAAGGCCGGCAGCATCACGAACTCGCCCTGGGCGAAATTGATGGTGCCCGAGGCCTGCCAGAGCAGCGTGAAGCCCAGCGCGGCGAGCGCATAAATGCAGCCCGTGGCCATGCCGCTGAAGAGCAGCTGGAGAAAATCGGTCATGCGGGTCAGGATGAAGCGACGGTCCGCGCGTCACCGGGACACGCGGCAAGCGGCCCCCGGTCAGCGGCCCGGGTGGGCCGCTCTCGCGGGGGCACAGATGCGCTTACTGTTTCTTGACCAGACCTGCCGGCGGGAGCGTTGCCACCACCTCGGGACGCCCGTTCTTCACCTCGACCATGAAGCTCTCGCGATCGATATCGCCTTTGTCATCGAAGCAGACATCCATCAGGACGCCCGGGTGCTGTTTGGCGCTGAAACAGCTGTTGCGCAGGGCCTCGGCAGCAGCCTTCCGATCGACTTTGCCGGCCTTTTCAATGGCAGCCTTCAGGATGTAGATCCCGGTGTAGCCTTTGATGCCATTGTGGTCGGAGTCGCTCTTGTATTCGGCCTTGTACTTCGCGCCGAAGGCTTTGAGTTGTGGCGCATCGATGGTGAGCCCGACGTGAGCCTGCGCGCCATTGGCCGCCTCGCCCGCGAGTTCGACCACCTTCTGGCCGGTGAGCGTGGTTTCGCCGATCACCATTTTTTTCACGCCCTGTTTGCGCAGTTCGCGCAGCAGCCGTGCCGACTCTTCCTCGTTTGTGTAGGCGAAGATCGCATCGGCATCGCTTTGCTTGGCGCGCAGCACCGCAGCCGAGAAATCGACCTGACCCGCATCGGTCGAGATGTCGGCCACCACCTTGGTGGGCGAGTTCGCCATGAGCTTAACCAGCGTGTCGCGGCCGCCTTTGCCAAAGTCGTTGTTCACGTAAATGATTGCAACGGTCTTGGCCTTTTCGTTGATGAAGCGCGCGAGCTTGGGGAAGGCGATGGTCTGGCCAAACGAGGTGCGAAATACGTAGGGGTTGCCCTGCTGGGTGATCGAAGCGGCCTCGCCACCGGTAAAGTTGGGAACCTCGCCACGTCGCGATTCCGCCATCGACACCATGATCGAGCCCGAGTAAACCGGCCCAAAGATGGCGAAGACATTGTTGTCCACCGCCTTCTGGGTGAGGCCCTTGGCGACCCCGGGGTTGGTCTGGGTATCTTCGGTCGTGTAGGTGATCTTCCGGCCCAGGATGCCGCCTGAGGCGTTGATTTCCTTGATCGCGAGTTCCACACCGTTCTTGAACAGCGTGCCTGCGGTGGTTCCCGGGCCCGACAGTTCAACGATGTTGGCAATGCGGATGTCCTGTGCATGGGCGAGGCCCGAAGCAGCGAGCGCCGCGGTGAGTGCAAGGGTTCTGAAGGCTGTATTCATGAAAGTCTCCGTGACAAAAAATTCGCGGTGGGGCCGGCCGCCTGGCTCGGCCGCCAGTCCTCGTCTGGCGATCCGGGCAGACGCGACTTTATAGCGTTTTCTCGCGAGCTGGAATGACCCGCGCGTCCCCCTTCGCCGTACCCCTGCGCATTTCGCTGCGCATTTCGCTCTGCACCGCCAGCGCCTGGCGGTCAGAAGCAGGTCCAGAGCTGATTGGCCACGGTCACCACGAACCCCGGTTCGAGATAGGCCGAGGTGATTGCAAGGAGCGCGAGCGCGAGCGCCGCCGCACCGGCCATGCGTACCAGCAGCCGCCTGCGCGACGAACCGATGAAGGACAGAGGAAACGCGGTCATGCGGCGGCCGCCCGTGTTCGCTGGATGGGGCTTTCGTTGACGGGCAGGTTGACCAGTCCGGCCAGCACACCCAGGAGGATGGCGAGATACCAGGCGAGGTCGTAGTTGCCGGTCTGGTCATGGAGCCAGCCGCCCAGCCACACGCCGATGAAGCTGCCCACCTGGTGGCTGAAGAAGATGAAGCCCCCCAGCATGGACAGGTGCGCCACGCCAAAGATCTGCGCAACCGACGCGGTGGTGACCGGCACCGTGGACAGCCAGAGGAAACCCATGTAGCCCGCAAACAGGTAGACGCTTGCCGGCGACGGCGGGGCGAGCAAAAAGGCGCTGATCCCGATGGCCCGGGCGAAATAGATGCCAGAGAGGATCTTGTGCTTGGGCAGACGCTGCGCGAGCGAGCCTGCGGTGTAGGTGCCAAAGATGTTGAACAGACCGATCAGGGCGAGCGCGAAACTTGCCACCTGTGGATCGAGCCCGTGGTCTTTCACGTAGCTCGGTATGTGGACCCCGATGAACATCACCTGAAAGCCACACACAAAATAGCCCGCCATGAGCAATTGGAAGCTCCGGTAGCCGAAGGCCTCGCGCAGCGCCTCCACGATGGTCTGCTGTGGCTGCCCGCTGCCCGACCGGCTGATTTGCGGTTCGCGCAGGCCAAAGGCCAGCGGAACCACGAGCAGCATGGCCGCACCCAGCCAGACGAGTGCGAGTTGCCAGCCCACCGTCTGGATCAGCCAACTTTCGAGTGGCATGAGGGCAAACTGGCCGAAGGAGCCCGCGGACGCGGTGACCCCCATGGCCCAGGCGCGTCGGTCGGCAGGAATGTTCCGGCCCAACACGCCGTAGATGACCGAGTAGGTGGTTCCCGCCTGCGCGATTCCGATCAGCACGCCCGCACTCAGCGAAAACATGAGCGGCGTGTCGGTGAAGCCCATGCCAACGAGCCCCAGCGCGTAGATGACCGCAAAGCCCGCGATGATCCTGAACGCGCCGAAGCGGTCGGCGAGCATGCCGGAAAAGATGCCCGCGAGGCCCCAGACCAGATTCTGCACAGCGATAGCGAGGGAAAAGTCTTCGCGCAGCCAGCCGTGTGCCTGCGTGATGGGCTGCAGCCACAGTCCGAAGCCATGGCGTACGCCCATGGTCAGCACCACGATGGCTGCGCCACAGAGCAGCAACTGTTTGAGGGGAAGGGGGCGATAGGGGGCGTTCAACTCACAGGCTCCGATGCAGGGCGGGGCAACCCGCAGAGTCTACGCCAGGCGCCCGATCGAGGCGGTGGCTCAGGCGCTGATCTGCCAGTCGCGCAGGACCGCTTCGCGATCGGCATCGGGCGCGGGCGATCCGCCCCGCAATGCCGAGGGCGTGCGACTGAACCGGGGCGCAGGTGCGGGTTGCACCACGCCATCCTGTTCAACCAGTGTGCCGCGGCCGGCGTTGTGGGGATGCGCTGCCGCCTCGTCCATGCCCAGCACCGGTGCAAAGCAGACATCGGTGCCTTCCAGGCGGGCAACCCACTCGGCTCGGGTGTGACGGGCAAAGGTGTTGGCGAACGCCTGGCGAAGTTCGGGCCAGCGCTTGCGCTCATGCTGAGCCGGGAGCGTGGCGGGGTCGAGCTCGAGCCTAGCGAGCAGTTCGGCGTAGAACTTGGGCTCAATCGCGGCGATTGTGACAAAGCCACCGTCCGCGGTCCGGTAGGCGCTGTACCAGGGGGCTGCACCGTCCAGCGCGTTGTTCTGGCGCAGATCGCTCCAGAGCCCAGCCGCCCGCATGCCGTAGGTGCTCGCCATGAGCAGCGCGGCCCCGTCGACCATGCCGGCATCGACCACCTGACCCTTGCCTGACCGCCCCGCCTCGATCACTGCGGCCAGAATTCCCACCGCGAGCAGCATGCCGCCGCCGCCGAAATCACCCACCAGGTTCAAGGGTGGCAGGGGGTGATCCGACGGACCGATGGCCGCGAGCGCGCCGGTGAGTGCGATGTAGTTGAGGTCGTGACCCGCCGCATGGGCGAGCGGTCCGTCCTGGCCCCAGCCGGTCATCCGTCCGATCACCAGTCGGGGCTGAAGGGCCAGGCATTCGTCCGGCCCCAGCCCCAGCCGCTCCATCACGCCGGGGCGGAAGCCCTCGATCAGGACGTCGGCGGCGCCGATCAGCTGTCGGACAACGGACAGGTCAGCGGGCGACTTCAGGTCGAGCGCGATCGAGCGCCGGCCGCGACCCATGACATCGAATTGAGGCGCCATGGAAAAACCCAGGCCCGCATCGACCCGCCGGTCAACGCGAACGACGTCGGCCCCCATATCGGAGAGCATCATCGCGCAGAACGGTGCGGGGCCAATGGCTGCGATTTCCAGCACTTTCAGTCCGTTCAGGGCGCCCATGGTCAGCTCACTTGTTGGTGGGGTCGGAGTTGAGACTTTACCGCGTATGCGAGTGGCCCCTCCCTGGATGGCTGGGCGGAGCGGGGTGTGCCGCTCATAGTCGCCAGACCGGAAGCGACCAGTTGCGCAGGATCGCAAGCGCCCGCAGGCTGGTGGCCAGGGCAGCGCAGACGCTCATTGCCAGCCACGCCGGTGCATCGAGCGCGGCCAGGAGCAGGTAGGCGAGAGCACCCGCGAGGGCGCAGATCGCATACGGACGATGGTTTCTGAGCGTGGCGGGAATCTCGTTGCAGACCATGTCGCGCAGTACGCCACCGAAGACGGCGGTGACCACGCCCATGATGATCGACACCAGCGGTGGCATACCGAGCAGGTGAGCCTGATGAACGCCTGACGCGCAGAACAGTCCCAGACCGATCGCGTCGGGCCATTCGATCATGCGTTCGGTGATGGCGACATGGCGCTGGCGCATGAAGAAGAGCGCAAGCACGCAGAGGAGAAAGACGCCGGCGAGCGCGTACTGTTCGCGTACCCAGAAGAAGGGTCGCTGATCGAGGAGCAGATCGCGCAGCGTGCCGCCGCCGAACGCGGTGAGAAAAGCCACCACCCCCACGCCCACGACATCCATGCGTTTGCGGGTGGCTTCGATGATGCCGGAAAGCGCGAACGCGGCGGTGGCCAGTCCTTCGAGCGCGGTGAGCGCGATGCTCCCCCACCAGTGCAATGGTTCCATCAGCGTTTGCGCCGGGCGGGACGGGCTGGCGGCGCGGGTTCGCGCAGCACCTGCGCCATCAGCTGCCGGACTTCGGGCAGGAATGGCGACTGCGCCCGGCCCGACAGCGTGACCAGTGCGAACCGCGCGTTGGCCTCGAGTGCGGGCGATACCGCGAGCTCGTGCAGCCCCGGCGCCGCGGCACGGATGGCAAGAAGCAGCATGTCCGTACGATGGGTGACCTCGATCAGGTGCGAGATCTCGTCGCTGGTCAGTCGCACCATGGCCTCGGGGTGCGCCCGCGCGCCGTAGCGCTCCACCAGGACGCGCGCGAGCTCGTCGCTGAGCGGCGTGGAGGCCACCGGGTAGTTGAGCAGCTGCTGGATGGTCACGCGGGGCAGTTGGGCGAGTGGATGTCCAGGGCGGCACAGGAACGTGCCACGCATTTCGATGGACGGTTCAATGGCCAGATCGGGGGCGGGTCGCAGGGATCGGGCATCGACCACCATGGCATCGAGATCGCGGTTGCGCAGCATCTGCTCAAGCGCATGTGTGTTGGCGCGAACGATGTCGACATGAAACAGGGGGTAGCGCGTGGCGAAGTGGGTGAGAACGGGCGCCGTGAGCATCACGCCCGGGCCCGAGCTGAGGCCAAGCCTCAGTCTGCCCTGTGCCTGCGCGTTGGGGGCTGCGCCGCTCTGGACCAGCTGCCCGGCGTCTTCGATCAGCTGTCGGACCCGCAGCAACGCGTCGCGACCGAAGGCGGTCAGCTCGATCCGCCGGCCCACGCGGTCAAAGAGTGGCCGGCCCAGTGCCTCCTCGAGCGCGCGAATGCTGCGGCTCAATGCGGGCTGCGTGAGGTGGAGCAGCTCGCTCGCCCGAACAAACGAGCCGGCCTGGGCTAGCACGCTGAAATGTCGAAGCTGGACGAGCGTGATCATGTATGCAAATAAAGTATTGAATGATGATTATTAATGCATTGGACAGCATGATTATGCCCATCCAGAATGACTTGGGCAACAACTTCGCATCATTCCAATCCATCCGGTCCCAGACCGGTGAACCGTTCGGGAGACTCCAATGACCTCGTTGATGAAGCGACTACCCGGCCTCTTGGGCGCTCTGCTCGTGACCTGCGCGGCGCAGGCCCAGACCTTCCCCTCAAAGCCGGTGGTGTTGATGGTGCCGTACCCGGTGGGGGGCGTGTCGGACGTGATCGCACGCACCCTGAGCGGAACGCTCGCCAGACACCTGGGCCAGCCGGTGGTGGTGGAAAATCTTGGCGGCGCAAGCGGTGGCATTGCCGCCCAGAAAGTGTTGAACAGCCCCGCCGATGGCTACGTCATCTTCCAGGGCTCGCCCAACGAGCTGATTCTCGCGCCACTCGCCAACGCGGCCATCAAGTACCGCAGCGAGGATTTCCGGCTGGTGCAGATGATCACCATCAATCCCCTGGTCATGCTGGCGCGCAAGGACCTGCCGGCGGCCAACGGTGACGAGTTGATGGCCTATGCGAAGCGGGCCGCTGCGGGGGGCAAGCCGCTCACCTATGCAAGCGTGGGGCCGGGCTCGTTTTATCACCTCCTGGGCGAACACATGTCGAGTGTCACGGGCGTGCCGATGGTGCATGTGCCCTACAAGGGTGGCGCCCCGGCGGTACAGGATCTGCTTGCCGGTCAGGTCGACATCTTCATGACTCCCTATGGCAAGGGGCAGGTGCAACTGGTGGAGGAGGGAAAGCTGAAGGCGCCGGCGGTGCTGTCTGCCGGACGCCAGCAGCTTTTTTCGAAGGTGCCCACGCTGGATGAAAGCGGCGCGCTGAAGGGCTTTGTGTTCGATATCTGGGCGGGATATTTCGTGCACCGGAACACACCCGAGGCGATCGTGACTGTGCTGCACAAGGCGCTGGGCGAAGTGGCCAACGATGCCACCGTGCGCAGTCAGCTCGAGGCACAGGCCATGGTGGTACCCAGTCCGCGTCCGCTTGATGAACTCGCCAGGCTCTATCGTGACAACACGGCGCAAATGCGGACCATCGCCAGGTCGATGAATATGCAGCCGCAGTGAGATGTCCATGAACGCCATCGCCGACGCGCTCGCGCCCACCCTTGCCGAATCCAGCGCGGGTATGCCGCTCGCGCAATTCATTCGTATCCGCCGGGACCTGCATGCGAATCCCGAGCTGGGATTCAGGGAGCATCGCACAGCGGCGATGGTGGCAAATCTTCTGTCGCAGTGGGGCTATTCGGTGACCACCGGCGTTGGTGGCACGGGCGTGGTGGGGCAGCTCAAGCGGGGCCATGGCGGCCGCCGCCTGGGGCTTCGCGCCGACATGGATGCGCTTCCCGTCAGCGAGAAGACCGGCCTGGCGTGGGCAAGCAAGGTGCCCGGGGTGATGCACGCCTGCGGTCACGATGGGCACACCGCCACGCTGCTTGCGGCGGGCGAGACCATCGCCCGATCGGCGCGTTTCGAGGGAACCGTCAACCTGATCTTCCAGCCAGCCGAAGAGGGCGCGGGCGGTGCGGTCCGCATGATAGACGACGGCCTTTTCGAGCGCTTTCCCTGCGATGCCATCTTCGCCTTGCACAACATGCCGGGTTTGGCGACCGGCAGCTTCATGTTCCGAAGCGGTCCGACCATGGCATCGAGCGACGATGTCACGGTACACCTGAGCGGGGTGGGCGGCCACGGCGCCATGCCGCACACCACAACCGACGTGATCGTTGCCGCCTCGTCGATCGTTCTGGCGCTCCAGTCGGTGGTGTCACGCAATGTGGATCCGCTCGACACCGCTGTCGTGTCGGTGGGGGCGCTTCATGCCGGCCAGGCCGGCAATGTGATTCCCGACCGCGCCACGCTCGAACTGAGCGTGCGCGCGCTCAATGCCGAGGTGCGCGCGCTCCTTCGCCGCCGGATTGTCGAGATTGTCGAATCGCAGGCAAGGAGCCTGGGCGTGGAGGCCATGATCGACTGGCGCCCGGGCTATGACGTGCTCGTCAATGACGCTGATTGCACAGCGTTCGCATCAGACGTGGCGCTCTCCCTGTTCGGGCCTGATCGTGTGGTCGCTGATGGCCGACGCTTCACGGCCAGCGAGGATTTCGCCTTCATGCTGCAGAAGGTGCCGGGTTGCTACTTCTTCGTGGGGAACGGGCTCGCCGGGCAGCCGGGGGGCTGCATGGTGCACAACCCGGGTTATGACTTCAACGACCAGATCATCGAGCCCGCAGCCCGGCTCTGGGCGACGCTGGTCGACCGCTATCTGGCCGCAGGCCCGTCTTCGCCTGTCGCGGTGACACGCTGATGGGTCGACACGCGGCGCTGACGCGCTGACGGGTTGTCGCAGCGACGGGGTTCAGGCAACATCGCCAGCTCGATCGATTGCCAATTCTCCTCGCGAAGCCATTCCAGCGGAAGGGCGTTTGCGCTTCGGCATGCCAGACCTGCACCATCAGCCTCCCTCCAGCGCGTCATTCAAACCGCTTCGCCGTGAAGACGATCGCCTCCTGACCGGGCGTGGCCGGTTCACGGCCGACATCCAGGTTGAAGGCGCGCTTCATGTCGCCTTCGTGAGAAGTCAGCATGCGCGTGGGCGGCTGCTGGCGATCGACACTCGCGACGCGCTTCTTTTGCCAGGGGTGGTTGCGGTATTCACTGCGACCGAACTCGGGGCGTTGTCGATGCCGGCCGTCAACCCGCTCTTGCCGCTCGAGCGCAGCGAATCGTTTGATCTGCTGGCGCGCGATCGCGTGACCTGGTCCGGGCAACCGTTGGCGATTGTGGTGGCGCAGTCCAGGGCGCTGGCGCTTGCAGCGGCGGATCGGGTTGGTGTCGAGGTCGACCCGGAGCCCGCTGTAGCCGATTGTGACGGTACCGGCCACACGATTGCACAGGTTCAGCATCACCACGCTGCGAGCAAGCCGCAGGGCGCGGCGCAAACGCCCGGCGCAACCGTTTCGGCATCGCTCGATTCCCCCAGACTGGTGGCGATGGCGCTCGAGCCTCGGGCGGTGGTGGCGGAGGTGCACGCGAAAGAAGATCGCATCACGGTGTGGCTTGCCTCGCAGTCGCCCTCCCGCGCGCGCGACGACATTGCGCGCACGCTGGGCCTCACCCGTGACCAGGTACGCGTGATTGCGCCCGATGTGGGGGGCGCGTTCGGTGCGCGCGCGTCGGTCGTACCCGAAGACCTGCTGGTGCCCTGGGCGGCATGGCGGCTGCGTCGATCGCTTCGGTGGGTGGCGAGCCGTTCGGAAGAGTTCACCGCTGGCATGCATGGGCGAGGATCGACGATACAGGGGCAACTGTCCGTTTCGGCAGATGGGCTGCTGCAGACGCTCGATGCGCAACTGCACTTCGCGCTGGGTGCCTGGATGCCGTTTTCATCGGTGGTGCCACTTCGCAACGCGGCACGAATTCTGCCCGGCCCCTACCAGGTTCAGGCGCTGTCGGTTCAGGGCAAGGCGACCCTGTCGAACGCGTCGGCCGTCAACATCTATCGCGGCGCCGGTCGGCCGGAAGCCGTGCTCCTTACCGAAGTGCTGATCGAGCGCGCGGCGAGGGCGCTGCGACTCGACCCGGTGGAATTGCGGCGACGCAATCTCATTTCCGCCCAGGCCTTGCCCTGCCTCACGCCGACTGGCGAAACCCTCGACTCCGGTGACTACCCGGCGTTGCTTGAACGCGCCAGTGGGCGCTTTGATTACCCGCGGGCGCGCCGCGAGCAGGCGCTTCGGCGCCGCGCTGGCGAATGCGTCGGAGTGGGGATTGCCCTTTACGTGGAGCCCTGCGGGCAGGGGTGGGAGAGCGCACGGATCACGCTTCACGACACCGGTCGGGTGACGGTGGCAAGTGGTTCGCCAGCCCAGGGGCAGGGGCATGCGACCACCTTTGCGAGGATCGCGGCCCAAGCGCTGGGATGCGATGAATCCTTGGTCGACGTCGATCTGGGTGACACTGCTGTGTGCCCCGACGGCGTCGGAGCGCTCGCCAGTCGCAGCACGGCGATAGGCGGAAGTGCCATCGTTGATGCCTGCCGCCAGGCGCTCGCGCGTCGCGCCGCGGGCGACGCGCTGCCGCTTGCAGTCGAAACCCGATTCACCGCGCGCGAGTCCTGGGCAAGTGGTTGCGTCATGGCGCAGGTTGCGATCGACGGGGATACCGGTGAGCTGACCATCGAGCGGGTGGTGTGGGTGGACGACGCAGGACGCCTGATCCACCCTGCGCTCGCACACGGCCAACTGTTGGGCGGTTTTGCGCAAGGCATGGGCCAGGCGCTGATGGAGCGTGTGGTGTATGACGAAGCCGGTCAGCTCCTCACCGGCTCTCTGATGGACTACGCCGTGCCCCGTGCCTCAGACATGCCCGATGTCGTCATCGAGAGCCTGGGGCAGCCCACTGCGTTCAATCTGCTGGGCGCGAAAGGCGTGGGTGAGGCGGGTTGCATCGGCGTACCGGCGGCAATCATGAATGCCGCGCTCGATGCACTCTCGCCCTGGGGCGAGGCAGACCTGCAATTTCCGCTTACTGCGCCGAGGTTGTGGCAGGCGTTGTCGGCCTTGCGTTCAGCTTCGATGGGAAGGCTGCCATGACCCGCCGCATCATCGCCTTGCGGGTCAATGGGCGTGAAAGGGTTCTGGAAGTTGACGCAGCCGAGCCCCTGATAGAAACGCTGCGTGAACGCTGTCGGCTCACCGGTACCCATCAGGGCTGCGATACCGCACAGTGCGGCGCGTGCACGGTGGTGGTGAACGGCGCGCCCATCAAAAGCTGCAACCGGCTGAGCGAACAGAGCGACGGCTGCGATGTGCTGACCATTGAAGGGCTGGGGGGCGAGGGCGATCAGCTTCACCTCATCCAGCAGGCGTTCAGTCGTCACCACGCCCTGCAGTGCGGATTCTGCACGCCGGGTTTCGTGATGCGCACGCTTGCGATGGTGGACGAGGCGGTTGAGCCTGAACCGGTTGCAGTCCGTCAAGCCCTGAGCGGCAATCTTTGCCGCTGCACGGGTTATGAGGGCATTGTGAAGGCAATTTGCGACGTCCTGCCAGACCTTCGTCGAGCACGCGCGGCGGACCGCAAGGTTGACCGGGTATCCAGCGATCGACCCGGCCGCGGGCATCCGAATCCGCCTTGCGTGGTGGATGCGGATCGCGCGCCCGATACGCCCCTGTCGGGCCCGATCCACTGCCGGCCGGGTTCGATCGCCTCAGCCATCGAGAGCCTGCGCGCCGATCCGGAGGCGCGCCCCCTGGCGGGTGGCCAAAGCCTGCTCCCCTCGATGCGTCTTGGTCTCGCGGCGCCCACGCATCTGATCGATCTGCAGGACATCGACGAACTTCGGGCGCTTCGCGCCGGGGCTGATCATCTTCTGATTGGCGCGATGGTGCCGCACGCACGCGTGGCCGCGGACCGGGGTGTGATCGAAGGTTGGCCGATGCTTGCGGCGCTGGCCGGCGGGATTGCCGACCAGCAGGTCCGCTCGGTGGGGACACTGGGCGGCTCGCTCGCAAACAACGATCCCGCTGCCTGCTGGCCCGCGGGTGTGCTTGCCAGCGGCGCGACCGTGGTGACCACAAGCGCCCGGATTCCGGCGGATGAGTTTTTCAAGGGGATCTTCGCGACCGCGCTTGCTGCGGATGAATTGATCCTCGGCGTCGAGTTTCCGCGCCCGATCGCCGGTCGCTACCTGAAGTTTGAACAGCCGGCCTCGCGCTTTGCGCTGGTGGGCGTTGCGGTGGTGCGTTTTCCCGGGGAAGTGCGCGTCGCGCTCACCGGCCTGGGCGCAGGGGTATGCCGCTGGCCGGAGGCCGAGGCGCGCCTGGCCGCGCGCTTCGGGCGCGCGGCGCTGGAAGGCCTGTCACTGGATCCGGCGGGTGCGTACGGCGATCTTCACGCGCCTGCCGAGTATCGTGCCCATTTGGCGGCTGTACTGCTCAAGCGTGCTGTCGGCGAACTGTCGCCCGACTGAGCGCTACCCCTCCATGCGGAACCGCTCGCCGTCGCAATGATCCGATGCGGGTATCGTTATGCAGTAGGCGTCGGTCCGACGCAGTCGCCAGATCGTTATCGGGAGGAACTCCACCATGTCCAACACGCTTCGTTATGGCGCGCCCATCAATCTGGGCGGGTGGCTGGAGACGCATGCCCACCGGCTCAAGCCTCCGGTGGGCAACCAGCAGATCTGGCCCGACTCCGATCTCATCTGCACGGTAGTGGGGGGGCCGAACCAGCGGACCGATTTTCATGATGACCCCTTCGAGGAATACTTTCATCAGTTTCGCGGCAATGCGTCGCTGCTGGTGGCCGATCGGGGAAAGATCGAGCGTATTCCTCTGCGAGAGGGCGACGTGTTTCTGCTCCCCGCGCATGTCCGGCATTCGCCGCAGCGCCCCGAAGCCGGCAGTCTTTGCACGGTGATCGAGCGAAGCCGTCCGGCAGGCACCATCGATGCCTTCGAGTGGTTCTGCTCGAACTGTGGGCATCTGGTCATGCGCCTTGAGATTCAGCTGCAGAGCATTGTCGAGGACCTGCCCAGGACCTATGCCCGCTTCTACGACGCCTCGCCGGCGGCGCGCACCTGCAGCCAATGCGGCACGGTTCATCCGGGTCGCGACTGGGCGACATGGCTGGAGGGGTGCGCGAAAACATGGCCGCAAACGGCCCTCTGAGGTGTGGGGGCTGACCCCTCTGGCGCGGGCGAGGCCACACCGTCGTTCGCCCCGCTCGCGCGAAGCGCGCCACCCGTCTAAGATACCGGCACCGCCCCCGGAGACCCGCCATGGAACTGACCCCCTCCCAACGCGAGCAATTCGAACGCGACGGATACCTGTTTTTTCCGTCGCTCTTTAGCGCCGCCGAAATGAAGGTGCTGCGCGACGAGGTCCCGCGCATCTACGCCGAACATCGCCCCGAGATCGTTCGCGAGAAGGATGGCGTTACGCCGCGCACCAGTTTCGCAGCGCACACGTACAGCGATGTGTTTGCGAAGCTCGCCCGCCATCCCCGCATGGTGCAACCGGTGCAGCAGGTTTTTGGCGAGCCGGTCTACATGCACCAGTTCAAGATCAACGGCAAGCAGGCCTTCGATGGCGATGTCTGGCAATGGCATCAGGACTTCGGCACATGGCATCGCGATGACGCCATGCCCGAGGCGCGCGCGATGAACGTCTCGATTTTTCTTGATGAGGTCAACGAGTTCAACGGGCCGCTCTGGTTCATTCCAGGCTCGCACCGTGAGGGTGTGGTTGAAGCCGGGCACGACACCCGAACCACCAGCTACCCGCTCTGGACGCTGGACAACTCAAAAGTTCGCGAACTCATCGATCGTGGCGGCATCGTTGCGCCCAAAGGGCCGCCGGGCTCGATGCTGATGTTCCACAGCTGTCTGGTCCATGGCTCACCGCCCAACATGAGCCCCTGGGATCGCGTCATCGTTTATTTGAGCCTGTGCGCGGTCAGCAACCACATCCGGCAGTTCAAGCGGCCCGAGTGGATCGCGCATCGAGACTTCACGCCCATTCAGATGCTGGGCGATGACTGCCTGCTGCGCGAGGATGTTCACGGGCTGCCTTGGCCCACGGGGCTGCGGGCAGCCTGAGCGCCTCAGATTTCGTAGAACGTGGCAAAGTCGGAGAGCGGCGCGCGTTCGGTCCTGAACGAATTCCACTTCGAACCCTCATCGGCGTAGCCCAGCGACATGCCCGAATAAAGAATGTGCGTGTCGGGAATCTCGAGATAGGTCGACACCGTCCTGGGCCAGCGCGCCCAGATCATCTGCGGACAGGTGGCGAGGCCCCGCTCGACGGCAAGCAGCATGAACGTCTGCATCATCATGCCGACATCGGCCCACTGGGGCGGACCACAGCGGCGGTCCAGGCTGAAGAACAACCCGACCGGCGCGCCGAAGAAAGCGAAGTTTTCGCGCTGCATTTCGACTGCGCCTTCGGGATCGTCGGGAATGCCGGTTGCCTGAAACCTTTGCGACGCGGCGGTTGCGCGCCTCGCGTTGAGCGGCTCCCAGAGGTTCGGCGGATAAACGTTGTACTCCCCTTTTTCGCGCTCGCCGGCATCGAGCTTGGCCGCCATCACGCGCTTGAGCCCCGCCTGGCGTTCGCCCGCGATCACCTGAACGATCCAGGGCTGCAGGTTTCCGCCCGAGGGCGATTGCGCCGCCAGTTCCAGCAGTTCGCGCACCAATGCGCCGTCAACCGGACGGTCAAGAAAGGCTCGAGTGGAATACCGCTGGCGGACCGCATCGGTGACATTCATCAGGACTGCTCCAGGTCAGAAAGCTCGCGATGATAGCCAACCAAACCATCCGTCTCATCTTTGTGGCAGCATTTCCGGATGAGTCCTTGTCATCATCGAGTCAAACCGAATCGTAGTCGGGCGTTGCAACGGATGGGCGCGCTCCTGTTCATCATTGCGGTGGGTGGGCCGCTCGCAGCCTGTCAGGCCGCGACCGAGCCGCCTTCCAGGGAATCCCCCATGACCCAACGTTTCGGATTCCTGCCTCCGCCCCCGGGCGCTTTCGTCACGCAGGCGCTCGTGACGTGGGTCAACCGCAAGACCGGTGAGCGGTTCATCGCCCCGACGGGCGGCTGGCAGCCCCCCGATGGCAACTGGGCGATTGAAGATCCGTCTGCGCCGCGCCCGGGTGAGCCCGCTAGGCGCTCAGGAACTTCTCGATGACCTCGGGGTTTTTCATCAACCGGTCGGGGGTGTCGTGGAACTGCATCCGACCCGCCGACATGATGTAGATGCGGTCAGCCACGCTGCTTGCCAGCATGGCGTTCTGCTCGATCAGCAACACGGTGAGCTTCAACTGGCGCATTTTCTGCAGCGTCTCGCCGATCTGCTGGATCACGATGGGCGCAAGGCCGAGCGACGGTTCGTCGAAAATGCAGAACTGCGGATCGCCCATCAAACCGACCGATACCGCGACCATCTGCTGCTGCCCGCCCGACAGCGTACCCGCGAGCTGATTGCGCCGTTCCTTCAGGATGGGAAAGAGCTCGAAGCAGGAGGCCATGAGCTCGTCGCGTCGGCTGCGGTCGGCGAGCGAATAGCCGCCCATCAGCAGGTTCTCCTCGACCGACATCATCGGGAAGAGGCCCCTACCTTCAGGCACCAGCGACAGCCCGCGCCGAATGAGGTCGTGTACGGGAACGTCGAGCGTGGACTGCCCCAGAAAGCTCACGGTACCCGCCGTTGGACGCACCAGCCCGGTGATGGCCCTCACGACCGAGCTCTTGCCGGCACCGTTTGGCCCGATCACCCCGACGATCTCGCCCTGCCGCACCTCTAGGCTCACTTTGTCGACAGCGAGAAACGGGCCATAGCGGATCTCGAGGTCGCGCACCTCAAGCATGGCGGGTCCCCAGATATTCATCGATCACGCGCTTGTTGCGCAGGATCTCGGCCGGCGGCCCGTCAGCGACCTTTTCACCGGCGATCAGCACCATGACCCGGTCTGCGAGCTCGCGAATGACGCGCATCGTGTGTTCGATCACGAATATCGAACAGCGGGCGCGCAGCTCCTTCAAGAGCTGGATCATCTCGGTGACTTCGGTCACCGCTAGGCCCCCAACGGGCTCGTCCAGCATGATCAGCCGGGGCTTGAGCACCAGCCGCATCAAGAGCTCCAGGCGCCGCTGCTCGAACAAGGTGAGACTGCCTGCATCGACATCCAGCCGGGTGTCGAGCCGCAGCCACTCGGTGAGCTCACGCAGCTCGGCAGAATCCAGGCCGCGATGCGAGAGCAGCAAGCGTGCGTTGTCGATGTTCTGACGGACGGGCAACGCCGAGAACACCCTCACCGCCTGGTAGGTTCGGCAGAGCCCGATTTCCGCGAGCTGATGCGGCGTGCTGCCCGCGATATCGATGCCGGCGAAGCGAAGCGTTCCCGAATCGGGGCGGATGTGTCCGCTCACCATGTTTACGAACGTGGTCTTGCCCGATCCGTTGGGGCCGATCATGCCCAGCGTTTCGCCCGTGACCGAATGCCCGTCGACGTTCTTCAACGCCACCACGCCGCCGAAGCGTTTGGAGAGCCCGCTCACCTCGAGCAGCCGCTCGCTCATACCCGGCTCTCCTGCACGCGTGCGCTGTCGGTCATGGCTTTCTGCGTGCGGCGCCGGCGCGCAAGCCAGGCGCCGTAGATGCCGCCCGGCATCAGCAACGTGACCACAATGATCAGTACGCCCGACAGGATGTCCTTGAAGGCCTGCAGATCCTGCAGCAGGAATGGAATGGGCGCGAGGATGGCGGTGCCAATGATGGGACCCGCAATGGTTCCCCGCCCGCCAAAGGCGACAAACAGCCAGATGTTCATCGAGACCAGCACATCGAAGGCACGGGGCGAGATAAATCCGATGTAGACCGAGTAGAAGCAGCCGCCCACCCCAGCGTAGAGCGAGACGATGAAAAACGCGATGATCTTGCAGCGCACGACCCGGATGCCGATCGCCTCGGCGAGGATGTCGTCTTCGCGGATGGCGACGAACCGCTGGCCGAGTGGCGATCGCACGATCCAGGCGCAGATCAGGATGCCCACCACCGTGAAGAGCGCAATCATCAGTTCAAGGCCCAGCCCCTTCAATTGACCGCCAAACCAGTCGGGCGGGGCGATCTGGTTGATACCGGTGTCGCCATTGGTGTAGGTGGGAAAGAAAATGAACGCGAGCGTGAGCACTGTCTGGATCACGAGTGAGCAGAGGGTGAAATAAAACCCTTTCAAGCGCAGCGACGGCAGACCGAGCGCGACACCGGCGAGTGCGGCCATCACGGTGGCCACCGGCATCGCAAGCCAGAACGACCAGCCGAGCTCGCGAGTGAGGTGCACCACCGCATAGCCTGCAATGCCCGCCACGCCTGCAAACATGAGCGGCATGAGGCCCACAAATCCGTACATCAGGTTCATGCCGGTGGCCCACAACAGGCTGATGTAGGTCATGCCCAGCACGAACGCGAGAAACTTGTTGCCGTCGGCAATGATGGGCAGCGCGAGTGCCGCCGCAGCAAAAATCCAGAGCGCGCGATCCGAGGCGGGTTTCATCGTTTGAACAAGCCGCTCGGCCGGAAGAGCAGAATGAGGAGCATCGCACCCAGGTAGGAGAAGGTGGCTGCGGTTGGACTGGCAAAGATGCTGACAATGGCCTGCGTAAAGCCGAATGTCATGCCGATCACGAGCGCGCCGATCACCGAGCCGGGCCCGCCGATGATCATGATCGCAAATGCGGTGATCGACATGGTCCAGGCGACCGTCAGGTCATAGCTGTAGGCGAGGGCAAACAGAATGCCCCCCAGGAAAATGATCACCGACCCCAACACGAACGAGAGCCGGTAGATGGCGCGCACATTCACGCCCCGAAGCGCAGCCGCCTCGCGGTTCTGGAACACCGCGCGGAGCGCGCGGCCATAGGGGTGGTAGCGCAGCAGCACAAAGAGCAGCACGAGCACCAGCAGACTCACGCCCATCACCACCAGGCGGTTGTTCGGCATGGGGAAGGGCCCGAACATGGTGATGCCCTCGATGATCGGCGGCAGCGTGAACTGGTCGCTCCACTTGGCGTAGGTGAGCGAAAAGATGCCGGTCATGATCTGCGTGAGACCGAGCGTGACCACGAAGTAGGCAACGTTGCGGTTGGGTGTGTCGTAGAGCCTGCGGATGAGGATCCACTCGAGCAGATAGGACAGCGCGGTGCCCAGTATCAGGACCCCGGCTGCGGCTGCAAGACTGGTCCAGCCGAAGGAAGCGGTGAAGGTCCAGGCTGCGAGCGAGGCCAGCAGGAAAAACTGGCCGTTGCTCGCATTGGGCAGCCACACGCAGCCGTAAACAATCGTGACACCAGCGGCCACCAGCGCAAAGATCGCGCCCAGAATCAGCCCCGTCGACAGCGTCGACATCAGGATCAGAATCTGGGCATCGGTCATGGCGGACTCACTTCACCAGGTCGTAGACCGGAATGACCTCCGGATCCCACTCGATGTAGAAGCGCTGCTTGGACTGATAGCTGCGCTTGCCGTTCACCGAGACGATTTCCTGGAAGTACATGTACTCCTTGCGGGCGCCGTTCTTGTCGAACACGATCGGCACGCCGCTGGTCCGCTCCTTGGTGTTGAGGGCGGAAATGGCATTGCGCAGCTTCTCGCGGTCGTCGGCGGTGCCGGCAGCCTCGATCGCCTCCTTGAAGATGTAGGGCGTCACGTAGCAGTAGTTCTCCACGTAGGACGGCGGCCGGTTGTTGGCTGCGTCAAAGCGCGCGATGAAGTCTTTGCCGGACGGGGTGAGCGAATCGAGCCCCACATCAAAGAAGGTTCCGTAGATCGACCCCACGCTGCGCTGCCCCCAGCCGAACACCTGGGTGGTGATGCCGTAGGGGTGGATGATCTGCTGCGGCTTGATGCCCAGATCGAGCAGCTGGTTGGTGATCACGTTGTCGAAGGCGCCTGCTCCGCTCACGATCACGTAATCGGGGGCCGCGGCACGCACTTGCGCGGCCTGCACGGTGGCGTCGCTTGAGCCCTGCGGGAACATGATGTCCGCCACGATATTGAGCTTCGAGCGCGGCGCCTGATAGCGAAAGCCCGCCATGATGGCGCGCATGAGCGCAGCGTCGGAGTGCATGAGCGCAACCTTTGCGCCAGGCTTCACCTGCTCGATGTACTTTGCCATCGCGTAGCCCCAGCCGGCGGCATCGGGCTCGATACGGAAGGTGTAGCGAGTGCCGGGCTTGGTGAGCTGCGGGAAGGCCGCTACCGGCACCAGGAACGGAATTTTCTGCTGCTCGGCGTAGCCGTACATCGCGAGCGCCACGTCGGAGCTGGTGGGGCCGCTGAGGGCCAGCACCTTGTCATTGATGTCGAGGTTGCGCGAGGCGGCCAGTGCCTGATCGGACTTGGTCTGATTGTCGGTCACGATGAATTCGAGCGGTCGGCCGAGCACACCCCCCGCCTTGTTGATTTCATCGGTGGCGAACTTCAGTCCGGCCACGCAACTGGTGCCAAAGAACGTCCAGGGGCCGGTGAGTTCGGTGACGAAACCGATCTTGATCGGCCGTGGACTCTGTGCAGCGGCGGGCGCCGCGCACAGCGCCGCCGCAGCGAGCGCGATCGCCGAGGCGCAGGTCTTGAGCTTGATGTTCATCGTCTCCTCCTTGGTTTGGGGTGTTTTCTTGTCTGTTCTGCAATCCCTGCGACGGCTGCCCGAGGCAGGGTGAGCCGGCCCCGCCGGGGGCTACTTGAGCAGCCCCGCGAGTTGCAGCGCACGACGGATCCGGTCGAGCTCGGACTGCGGCAGTTTCATGAGGGGCGGACGCACCACCGCCCGGGGCAGCTTGCCCAGCATGACGAGCGCCTCCTTCATGCGGTTGTGCATGTCGACCCAGGGTTCGCTGTAGAACACTTCGGCGGTGGGGAAGATCCGGTCGCTGATCTGGCGCGCAAGCG
>JBMSQB010000051.1:0-32492 GCA_049423065.1 Burkholderiaceae bacterium | reverse complement strand
TACCTGAACGCTGACACCACGGCCTTCATGCAGTGCCTCACCTCGAATCTGTTCAAGGATTTTCCGACGCTCAGATTCGTGATTCCGCACGGCGGTGGCGCGGTGCCCTACCACTGGGGGCGGTTCCGCGGCATTGCGCAGGACATGAAACTTCCGCCGCTTACCGAGCATCTGCTGAAAAACATCTTTTTTGATACCTGTGTCTATCACCAGCCGGGCATTGATCTGCTCCTGAAGGTGATCCCCGATGACAACATCCTGTTTGCATCGGAGATGATCGGTGCGGTTCGCGGGATCGATCCGTACAGCGGTCATGAATACGACGACACGCGGCGCTATATCGACGGTGCGAGGGAACTCACCGAGGCGCAGCGCAGCAAGATCTTCGAGGCCAACGCCCGCCGTGTCTATCCCAGGCTGGATGCCCAGCTGAAGGCGCGCGGTCGCTAGGCTGTCCGCCCCGCCCGCCTGCCCCTTTTTCGGAGACTTTTCCAATGAGCCAGCCGATGAACAATCTTGGTGTTGTTGTCCGCAACTATCAGCGCCCCACGCTCGCCGAAATCGATCGGCTGGGCGCATTCGGCGTGGCCACCATCCATGAGGCCATGGGGCGGGTCGGGCTGATGCGGCCGTACATGCGCCCAATCTATCCGGGTGCGCGGGTCTGCGGCGCTGCGGTCACGGTGCTGCTCCAGCCCGGTGACAACTGGATGCTGCATGTGGCGGCGGGCGAACTGAAGGAGGGCGACATCGTGGTGGCCGCCTGCACAACCGACAACGAAGACGGCATGTTCGGTGATCTGCTCGCCACCTCGTTTCGTGCGCTGGGCGCGCGCGGGCTTGTGATCGATGCTGGTGTACGCGATGTACGCGATCTCACCGACATGAAATTTCCGGTGTTCTCTCGCGCGATCAATGCGCGGGGCACGGTCAAGGCCACGCTCGGGTCGGTGAATATCCCGGTGATATGCGCGGGTGCCCAGGTCAATCCAGGCGACATCATCGTGGCCGACGATGATGGCGTGGTGGTGGTGCCACGCGAGCTTGCGGCGCAGGCGGCCGACGCTTCGGCTGCGCGCGAGGCCAAGGAGGCCGACAGCCGCAAACGGCTCGCTGCGCGCGAACTGGGACTGGATATCTACAAGATGCGCGATCCGCTCGCACGCGCCGGCCTGCGCTACATCGAATGAACATGTCGGGCCGCGCATTGCCGGCGGGCGCCGATCCCAGGACCTGGCGGATCGGGTTTGTGGGATACGGCGAGGTGGGCCGCATTCTGTCGGAAGACCTGCGGGCCCAGGGTCTGGCGGTCAGTGCCTTCGACATCAAGCTCGGGACAGACGGCGAAGGGCCGCTTCGCGACCATGCGGCCGCGCACGGGGTGCGGCTTGCCGATCATGTGGCGGCGCTCACCGCCGAAGCCGACTTCATCATTTCGGCGGTCACCGCCAGCCAGGCGGTGGCGGTGGCCGAAGCCTGTGCCCTGACGATTCCTCGAGGCGTGTTCTTTCTCGACTTCAATTCCGCCTCGCCGGGCGCCAAACAGCGCGCGGGTGCGGTGATTGATGCGGCGGGCGGCCGCTATGTTGAAGGCGCGGTCATGACCTCGTTGCCGCCCTATCGCATCCGGGTGCCGCTCCTTCTGGGTGGCGCGCATGCACAGGCCCTGCAGCCGGCGCTGGCCGCACTCGGATTTGATGCCAAGGCGGTGTCCGATCGGCTGGGCGTGGCCTCGGCCACCAAGATGTGCAGGAGCGTGATGATCAAGGGGCTCGAGGCGATGGTGATCGAAAGCTTCACCACCGCGCGCGCCTATGGCGTGGAGCGCGAGGTGCTGGCCTCGCTCGCTGAAACCTTTCCCGGCATCGACTGGGAAAAGCAGGGCGACTACTTTTTCATGCGCGTGATCCAGCACGGCCGCCGTCGCGCCGAAGAAATGCGTGAAGCAGCGCAGACTGTTCGCGAGGCGGGACTTGAGCCCTGGTCGGCCGCGGGTACCGCCGAGCGCCAGGCCTGGGTGGCCGACCGTGCTGACGAGCGCCTGTTTGGTGAGCGCGCGAAAGCGGGCCGCCCCTGGCGCGAGCATGCCGATCAGATCCTCGGGCAGATCCGGTCGGAAAACGACAAGAGGTGAACATGGATCCCGACTGGCTGGTTTTTCATCCCAATCCTTCGCGTCCGACCTTTCGCGTGCCGGCGGGTGCGGTCGATGCGCACTGCCATGTGTTCGGACCGGCTGCGCAGTTTCCCTATGCGCCCGAGCGCAAGTACACGCCGTGCGACGCGTCGAAGGATCAACTGTTCGCGCTGCGCGACTTTCTCGGTTTTGAGCGCAATGTGATCGTGCAGGCCACCTGTCACGGCACGGACAACCGCGCGCTGGTTGATGCACTTCAGCACTCCGGTGGCCGCGCCCGGGGTGTGGCCACCGTGAGCCGCGATGTCACCGATGCCGAACTGCGCGCCATGCATGAGGCGGGCGTGCGCGGCACGCGTTTCAACTTTGTCCGCCGGCTGGTGGATTTCACGCCGCGCGAGGTGCTTTCCGAGATTGCGCACCGGATCGCTCCGCTTGGCTGGCATGTGGTGATTTATTTCGAGGCGCAGGACCTCCCCGAGCTCTGGGATTTCTTTACCGCGCTGCCCACCACCGTGGTGGTTGACCACATGGGGCGGCCTGACGTGAGCAAACCGGTTGACGGTCCGGAGTTTGCATTGTTCATGCGCATGCTCGCCGAGCATCCGAACATCTGGTCGAAGGTGAGCTGCCCCGAGCGGCTGTCGAAATCAGGTCCGCCCCGCTACGACGACGTGGTGCCGTTTGCGCGCCGCATTGTGGAAACCTTTCCAGACCGCGTGCTCTGGGGCACCGACTGGCCGCATCCGAACATGAAATCGCACATGCCGGATGACGGGCTGCTGGTTGACTATGTGCAACGAATCGCTGCGACCCCTGAGCTTCAGCGCAAACTCCTGGTCGACAATCCGATGCGGCTCTACTGGGCCGATTGATGAGACGATTCGCCCGCCCGGAGGTGACGGCGGGTGAGCGTTCAACCTGAAGGGCCAACCGACATGGCGCTACACAAACCCTATCTCGATATTCCCGGCACGACGATCTTCGATGCGGACCAGTCGCGCATGGGCTACCACCTGAACCAGTTCTGCATGTCGCTCATGAAGGCGCCCAATCGCGAACGCTTCAAGGCAGACGAGCGCGCCTACCTCGACGAGTGGCCCATGACCGAGGCGCAGAAGCAAGGGGTGCTCGCCCGCGACTACAACGGCCTGATTTCGCTCGGCGGCAATGTCTATTTCCTTGCCAAGATCTTTTCCACCGACGGCTGGAGTTTCGAGCTGGCCGCCTCGCGCATGACCGGCATGTCGCAGGCCGACTACCGCGCGATGATGATCGCCGGCGGACGCTCGCCCGACGGCAACCGCACTATCGGAGAGCAATGACATGGCCCGCGTGACCGCTGGCGTTTTTACCTCGCATGTTCCGGCCATCGGCGCTGCCATGGATCTGGGGCGAACGCAGGAACCGTATTGGCAGCCGTTGTTTTCCGGCTATGAGTTTTCACGCCGCTGGATCGCGGCCAATCGCCCGGATGTGGTGGTGCTGGTGTTCAATGACCATGCCACCGCGTTCAGTCTCGACATGATTCCCACGTTCGCAATCGGTTGCGCCGAACGCTTCGAGCCGGCCGATGAAGGCTGGGGCCCACGCAAGGTGCCCACGGTGTACGGGCATCCGGAGCTGGCCGCGCATATCGCGCAATCAGTGATCCTCGATGAGTTCGATCTCACCATCATCAACAAGATGGATGTCGACCACGGTCTGACGGTGCCGATGTCCCTGATGTTCGGTCAGCCCGAGGCCTGGCCCTGCAAGGTGATTCCGTTTGCCGTCAATGTGGTGCAGTATCCGCCGCCCACCGGGCACCGCTGCTGGCGTCTGGGTCAGGCGATCCGGCGTGCGATCGACAGCTTCGATGCCGATCTCAACGTGCAGGTCTGGGGTACGGGTGGCATGAGTCACCAGTTGCAGGGGCCGCGTGCCGGGCTCATCAACAAGGAATTCGACAACCGCTTTCTTGATCGGCTGCCGGGTGATGCCGCAGGGCTCGCGCAGATTCCGCATATCGACTATGTGCGCGAGGCGGGCTCTGAAGGCATTGAACTCGTGATGTGGCTGATCGCGCGCGGCGCGCTCGATGAAAGCGTGCGCCAAACCCATCGCTTCTATCACGTGCCTGCCTCCAATACGGCGGTGGGCCACATGATTCTTGAAAACCGGAGTCAGTCATGAAGGTCTGCGTTGCAGGAGCCGGTGCTTTTGGTGCCAAGCATGTCGAGGGCATTCGCAATATTTCCGGGGTGGAAGTCGTGTCGGTGGTGGGACGCCTGCCCGAAAAAACCCGCGAGTTCGCGCAGAAATACGGCATTGCGCATGCCACGACCGAACTCGATGAGGTGCTCGCACGCCCCGATATCGATGCGGTGATCCTCTGCACCCCCACCCAGATGCATGCGGCTCAGACCATCGCATGTCTTCGCGCGGGCAAACATGTGCAGGTGGAAATCCCGATGGCGGACAGCCTGGCGGATGCACGAGCCATTGTGGCGGCGCAGAAGGACAGCGGACGGGTGGCCATGGCAGGCCACACGCGGCGCTTCAACCCCAGCCATCAGTGGATCCACCGCAAGATTGCAGCGGGCGAACTCAGGATCCAGCAGATGGATGTGCAGACCTATTTCTTTCGCCGCACCAACATGAATGCGCTCGGCCAGCCCCGCAGCTGGACCGATCACCTGCTCTGGCATCACGCCGCGCACACGGTGGACCTGTTTCACTACCAGACCGGCGAGATCTCTCAGCATGCACGCGCGATGCAGGGACCGATCCACCCTGAGCTGGGTATCGCGATGGATATGTCGATTCAGCTCAAGGTGGCAGGAGGCGCGATCTGCACCCTGTCGCTGTCGTTCAACAACGATGGGCCGCTCGGCACGTTCTTCCGCTACATCTGCGACCAGGGCACCTTCATCGCGCGCTACGACGATCTGGTTGATGGTCGCGAAAACCCGATCGATGTGAGCAAGGTCGAGGTGTCCACCAACGGGATCGAACTGCAGGACCGCGAGTTTTTTGCGGCCATCCGCGACGGGCGCGAACCCAATTCGAGCGTGGCACAGGTACTGCCCGCCTACGAAACGCTCGATCGGCTGGAGCGCTCGCTGGTCTGAGCGGCGCGGCCGCGCAAGGGCAGGTGGCCGCCGCGCCCAGCGTGCGCCCGCCCTGAAGCGACGCGGCGAGCCTGCGCAAGGGCAGGCGGCACCGCCCCGTGCAGGCGGGCGGCGCTTGCCTGTCCTCAGTCCTGCTGGGACTCGGCAGGAACGATTTTCTGCAGTTCGCCCGACTGGAACATCTCGGCCATGATGTCGGAGCCGCCCACGAACTCGCCCTGGATGTAGAGCTGCGGAATGGTGGGCCAGCTCGAAAAGTCCTTGATTGCCTGGCGCACTTCATCGTCTTCAAGCACGTTGACCGTGACGAGGTTGCGCACGCCGCACGACTTCAGAATCTGGATCGCGCGTCCGGAGAAGCCGCATTGCGGGAACTGGGCGGTTCCCTTCATGAACAGGACCACCGGGTTCTCGGTGACGGTCTTTGCAATGAATTCACGTGCTTCCATTCAGAGGCCTCTTGATCAGAGATGGCGGGTTTCGCCGTGGGGTTGAGCACCGGCAGGAAACCGGTCGCGGCGCGCTGAAGCCCGCTGGCCCAGCGTGCCTGAAACCTGAAGTGTAGAGCGCGCGGTTATACCACGCACGTCCTGAGGTCGTTTCATGGCCCGCGGCCGAGCGTGAGCCGCTCATGGCCGGCCAGATCGGGCCGGGTATGAACCTCTTGAAGCCCCGCCCGCAGAAAGAGCATGCGGACCGCAGCGCCCTGGTCCCAGCCGTGCTCGGCGATCAGCCAGCCGCCGGCTGCGAGGTGGGCCGGTGCGCCGGATGCGATCTCGCGAAGCGCATCGAGCCCGTCGGGGCCCGAGGCG
This sequence comes from Burkholderiaceae bacterium, assembly GCA_049423065.1. GTDB lineage: Bacteria > Pseudomonadota > Gammaproteobacteria > Burkholderiales > Burkholderiaceae_E > SYIM01. Next base: position 26,430 of record JBMSQB010000051.1, on the reverse strand, counting down.
AGCGCGCTGCGGGGCTCGAACCGCAGATCGCCTTCAGACAGATGCGGGTCGGCGTCGGCGATGTAGGGCGGATTGGCGACGATGATCTCGAAACGCTCGGTGGGGGCAAGTGCCTGCCACCAGGAGCCTGCGCGAAAGCTCAGCTGGGGCGCGGCAAGACCGTGACGGGCCGCGTTGTCGGCCGCCACGGCGAGCGCGTCGTCTGAGCGGTCGGTCGCCACGATCAGGAGGTCAGGGCGCGTGACCCCGATGGCGATGGCGATGGCGCCGCTGCCGGTGCCCAGATCCAGGACCGTTGCATGCGTCGGGGCAAGCGCGCAGGCGGCGTCCACCAGCAACTCGGTCTCCGGTCTTGGGATCAGCACCGCCCGGTTGATCCGCAGGGCGAGGCCGTGGAACTCACGCTCGCCGCACAGGTAGGAAAGCGGCTCACCTTTTATTCTCAGGGCTTCCAGCGCGAGGAAGCGCTCGCTTACAAGAGGCGCCAGCGGTTCATCGCCGTGGGCGAGCAGCCACTCCCTGCGCCGGCCGGTCGCGTGTTCGAGCAGGCGCCGCGCCTCCGTGCGCGGCAGCGGGCTGGCTGCGATCAGGCGGTCGGCGGTGGGTACGGTCACTGGGCAGCCTCAGACCGCCTCGGCAAGCGCCTGCAGCAACTCCGCCTGATGGGCGGTGGCGAGCGCGTCGAGCAATTCATCGAGATCGCCGTCAACCACCTGCTGGAGCTTGTAGAGCGTGAGGTTGATCCGGTGATCGGTGACGCGGCCCTGCGGGAAGTTGTAGGTTCGAATGCGCTCGGAGCGGTCGCCCGAGCCGATCAGCGACTTCCGGTGTGCAGCCTCGCGGGCCTGCGCTTCGCGCATCTGCCGGTCCTTCAGCCGGGCGGCGAGCACCTTCATCGCGCGATCGCGGTTGCGATGCTGTGAGCGGTCGTCCTGGCACTCGGCCACCAGCCCGGTGGGCAGGTGGGTGATCCGCACCGCCGACTCGGTTTTGTTCACATGCTGACCACCCGCCCCGGAAGCGCGGAAGACGTCGATCCGAAGCTCGGACGGATCGATATCGATCTCGCCCACCTCATCGGCCTCGGCCATGACCGCCACCGTGCAGGCTGAGGTGTGAATCCGGCCCTGTGCCTCGGTTTCCGGGACCCGCTGGACCCGATGGCCGCCAGACTCGAACTTGAGCCGCGAATAGACGGCATCGCCCGCAATCCGGATGATGACCTCGCGGTAGCCGCCCAGTTCGGAGACGTTGGCCGAGAGGATTTCGGTCTGCCAGCGCGCGCGCTCGGCGTAGCGCAGATACATGCGCAGCAGGTCGCCCGCGAACAGGGCGCTTTCATCGCCACCTGTCCCGGCCCGGATCTCGAGCAGCACGTCGCGTTCGTCGTTGGGGTCGCGCGGCAGCAGCAGCCGCTGCAGCCGATCGAGTTCGGCCTGCATGCGCGCCGATGCGCTCTCGGCCTCTGCGTCGGCGAACTCGCGAAGCTCCGGATCCTCGCGCATCTGCCGTGCGGTGGCGAGATCGGCTTCAGCCTGCTGATAGGTGTTGAAGCGCTCGAGCAACTGGGTAAGCTCGGCGTGCTCGCGCGTGAGGCGCCGGAATTCGGCGAGGTCGCGCGCGGCGTCGGGCCCGGACAGGCGCGCGTTGACCTCGGCAAGCCGGGGCTCCAGCCGCTCGAGGCGGCCTCGCATGGAATCATTCATGGGCGTCAATGGTACGCCGCCCGCCAGCGCGGCATAGCGGGCTCAGTGCCGGGGATCGGAGCCGTCGGTGCCCGGACTGGTGCGATCGGGTATCAGATGGTCAACCAGATGCAGCATGCGGTCACGGTCGTCGCCGTGGCCATGCAGCAGTCGGGTGGGGCCGTGCAGGAACTTGCTGGTCAGTGCGTGGGCGAGTGCCTCGAGCACCTGTTCGGGCGACTGGCCGCCCGCGAGCAGCCGGCGTGCGCGCTCGAGCTCGGTCGCCTTCAGCGCCTCACCACGCTGATGGAGCGTGCGGATGGCCGGCACCACCGCGCGTGAGCTCATCCATTGCATGAACGCATCGACCCGGGTTTCGATGATGGCCTCGGCCTGGGCGACCGCAGCACGTCGGCTTTCCTTGCCGGCATCGACGTGGCGTCCGAGATCGTCGACGGTGTACAGATACACATCGGAGAGCCGCGACACCTCGGCCTCGATGTCGCGCGGAACGGCCAGGTCGACCATGAAGATGGGGCGGCGGCGACGCGCCTTCGAGGCGCGCTCGACCATGCCGAGGCCCACGATCGGCAGCGTGCTGGCCGTGCAGGAGACGACGATATCGAATTCTTCGAGCCGGGTGGGAAGATCAGCCAGCCGCATGGTTTCGGCGCCGAACTGCTGGGCCAGCCGGTCGGCCCGCTCGGCCGTTCGGTTGGCGATCACCACCCGCCGGGGATGCTGGGCCGCAAAGTGCGTGGCGCAGAGCTCGATCATTTCGCCGGCGCCGATGAAGAGCACGCTGCTCTTGCTGATGTCATCGAAGATGCGGCGCGCAAGGCGCACCGCGGCCGCCGCCATGGAGACCGAGTGGGCACCGATTTCGGTGGACGAGCGGACTTCCTTGGCGACAGCAAAGCTGCGCTGAAACAACTGGTGCAGGTGCGTGCCGAGGGCGCCCGATTCCTGCGCCGCGCGCACGGCGTCTTTCATCTGCCCCAGAATCTGGGGCTCGCCCAGCACCATGGAATCAAGGCCCGAGGCCACCCGGAATGCGTGCCGCACCGCCTGGTTGTCGGGCAGCGAATAGAGGTGATCATCGATTCGGCCGGTGTGGCGATGCGCGCTCAGCCACTCGGTGACCGCCACCCGCGCTTCGCCCGCCTGGGGAGTGGCGCAATAGATCTCGGTGCGGTTGCAGGTGGAGAGGATGGCGCTTTCGGGCAGCAGCCGCTCGAGGCGGCCACGCAGATCGAGCAAGGCCTCGCGCAAAGTGTCAGCTGGAAATGACACTTTCTCGCGCAGCGAGAGCGGCGCGGTTTGGTGGTTGAGTCCGAGCGTGAGGATTTGCATAACAGGTTGAATTTGCTTGGATTATAGCGGAGCCCCGAGAAACAGTCGATAGGCGGGGTGATCGGTTTCGTCCCAGTGAGGGTAGCCAAGCGTGTCAAGAAACTCGCGAAGTTGACGCTTTTCAGCGGTTGGAACCTGCAGCCCGACCAGAATTCGGCCGTAGTCGGCGCCGTGGTTGCGGTAGTGAAAGAGCGAGATATTCCAGTTGGGGCTCATGCTGGTGAGAAAGCGCATCAGCGCACCCGGCCGCTCGGGAAACTCGAACCGGTAGAGGCGCTCGTCGCGCGCGAGCGGCGAATGCCCCCCCACCAGATGGCGGATGTGGAGCTTGGCGAGTTCGTCATCGGTGAGGTCGAGCGTGGGGAACCCCGCCTTCACGAAGCCGCGGGCGATGCGCGCGGCTTCCGCCGGACTCTGGACCTGGATGCCGACAAAGACATGCGCCTCGCGCGAGTCGGCGATCCGGTAGTTGAACTCGGTGACATTGCGCGGCCCGACTGTCTCGCAGAAGCGGCGGAAACTGCCCCGCTCTTCGGGGATGGTGACGGCAAACACCGCTTCGCGCCGCTCGCCCACCTCCGCGCGTTCGGCGACGAAGCGCAGGCGGTCGAAATTCATGTTGGCGCCGCAGGCGATCGCGACCAGCGATTCGTTGCGGATCCGCTCGCGCGCAACATAAGCCTTGAGGCCGGCCACCGCGAGCGCGCCCGCCGGCTCGAGCGTGGTGCGGGTGTCTTCGAACACATCCTTGATCGCCGCGCAGAGCTGATCGGTATCGACCAGGACGATGTCATCGACAAACTGACGGCAGAGGCGGAAGGTCTCTTCGCCCACCTTCTTGACCGCGGTGCCGTCGGAAAAGAGGCCGACCTCGGCAAGTTCGATCCGCCGGCCGGCAGCGAGCGACCGGCGCATGGCGTCGGAGTCGGTGGTCTGCACGCCGATCACCTTCACCTCGGGCCGGATCTGCTTCACATAGGTGCTGATGCCGGCGATCAGTCCGCCTCCGCCAATGGCCACGAACACTGCATGGAGCGGGCCCTGATGCTGGCGCAGAATCTCCATGCCCACGGTGCCCTGGCCCGCGATCACATCCGGGTCGTCGAAGGGGTGCACGAAAACCAGGCCCTGCTCGGCCTGCAGCAGAAGCGCCTGCGCATAGGCATCGCTGTAAGAGTCGCCGTGAAGCACGACTTCGGCGCCGCGCGCGCGAACCGCCTCCACCTTCACCTGGGGCGTGGTGACCGGCATCACAATGACCGCCCGGCAGCCGAGCTTGCGCGCGGCAAGCGCCACGCCCTGCGCGTGATTGCCCGCCGAGGCGGCGATCACGCCCCGTGCCAGCTGTTCGGGGGGAAGCTGCACCATCTTGTTGTAGGCGCCGCGCAGCTTGAAGGAGAACACCGGCTGCAGGTCCTCGCGCTTCAACAGCACGCGGTTGCGAAGACGTGCGCTCAGGTTGACCGCAGGCTCGAGCGGCGTCTCGCGTGCCACGTCGTAGACGCGCGCGGTCAGGATTCGCTTCAGGTAATCGATTGGCATGCCGACATTTTAGTCCGGCATCCCCGATGGCTCCGCTGGCATCGGCGCGGCCCGTCCGCGTCGCTGCTAGAGTCTGAGCAGAATCAAGCCCGCGCACCGGCCGTCGGCGCGTTTGGAGGGACGCTCAGGCGGTTCTGTCCCGCCCCGCTGTTCGAGGCCACACTCAGCCATGGAATCCTGGATCGCCCGTCTTCTCGAATGGTTTGCCCTGCCCCAGCACGGGCTCTCAACCGTTTTCGTGATCGCCTTCGTGTCGGCCACGCTGCTGCCCATGGGGTCCGAGCCGGCCGTGTTCGGTTATGCCAAGCTCAATCCCGAACAGTTCTGGCTGGTGGTGGCGGTTGCCACGGTGGGCAACACGCTGGGGGGCGCGGTCAACTACTGGATGGGCTGGGGGGCGCACGAGGCCGTTGCCCGGGGCAAGGAAACGCGATACCTGAAGTGGTTTGAGCGGCTGGGCCCGCGGGCGCTGTTCTTTTCGTTCCTGCCGGTGGTGGGCGATCCGCTCTGCTCGGTTGCGGGGTGGCTCAAGCTGCCCTTCTGGCCCTCGATGGCCTGGACGGTGGCCGGCCGGTTTGTCCGTTATGTGGTGATGACCGCGTTCCTGTTGTGGGTGCCCAATGACTGGTGGCGATGGTTACTGTCGCCCTTCGTGACCGCTCCTCTACAATGACCGATTGATCCGAAGCCTCATGAACGCACCCATTCCGCTCGACATCGTTGAATCAGCCGCCGCGCAGGCGCCGCGCCTGCGCGAGATTCCGTACAACTACACCTCGTTTTCCGACCGCGAGATCGTGCGCCGTCTGCTGGGCGATGATGCCTGGGCGGTCGTCGAAGACCTGCGCGGCGAGCGGCGTACCGGGCGCTCGGCGCGCATGCTCTACGAGGTGCTGGGCGACATCTGGGTGGTGCAGCGCAATCCCTATCTGCAGGATGATCTGCTCGACAACCCCAAGCGTCGGCGAATGCTGATCGAGGCGCTCGAACACCGTCTGGCCGAGGTCGAACGTCGACGCGATGATGCGCGAAGCGCCGAGGACGATCCGTTATCGGGCGCGTCGGCTTCTGCCCATGACTCGCGCACAGCCAAAGTGGGGCGCCTGCTTGAGCGTGCGCGAGGCGCGGTACGAAATTTCGAGGCGGCCTTCGCGCACACCCAGGCTTTGCGCCAGAAGGCACTGCGGCGTCTGTCGCGGACCACCGCGCGGGACAACATCCGCTTCGATGCCATGTCGCGGGTGTCCCATGTGACCGACGCCACCGACTGGCGGGTGGAATATCCGTTTGTGGTGCTGACGCCCGACAGCGAGCATGAAATCGCAGGGCTGGTGGAGGGGTGCATCGAACTCGGCCTCACCATCATTCCGCGGGGCGGCGGCACCGGCTACACGGGCGGCGCGATTCCGCTTACGCCGTTATCGGCAGTCATCAACACCGAAAAGCTCGAGGCGCTGGGGCCGGTCGAGCGCCTGCGCCTGCCCGGTCTTGACCACGAGGTGGCCACCATCCTGAGCGGGGCGGGTGTGGTCACGCGTCGCGTCACCGATGCGGCCGAGCACGCCGGGCTGGTGTTTGCGGTGGATCCCACCTCGCTCGATGCCTCCTGCATCGGCGGCAACATTGCAATGAACGCGGGCGGCAAGAAGGCGGTCCTTTGGGGAACTGCGCTCGACAACCTCGCCTGGTGGCGGATGGTCGACCCCGACGGCAACTGGCTGGAAGTGAGCCGCATCGGTCACAACCTGGGCAAGATCCATGATGCGCCGATGGCGCGTTTCGAACTGAAGTGGTTTGCGCCCTCGCAACTGGCTGCCGACGGCAGCATGCGCGGTGCGCCCATCCGCGAACAGGTGCTCGAGATTCCGGGCGCGCGGTTTCGGAAGGCCGGGCTCGGCAAGGACGTCACCGACAAGTTTCTGGCGGGCCTGCCGGGCGTGCAGAAGGAAGGCTGTGACGGTCTGATCACCTCGGCGCGCTGGGTGTTGCACCGCATGCCCTCGCACATCCGTACGGTGTGTCTCGAGTTTTTTGGGCAGGCGAAAGATGCCGTGCCCTCGATCGTCGAGATCAAGACCTATCTCGATTCGCGGCCGCATGGCGCCATCCTGGCCGGGCTGGAGCATCTTGATGAACGCTATCTGCGCGCGGTGGGCTACGCCACCAAGTCGCGCCGGGGCGGGCTGCCCAAGATGGTGCTGATCGGCGACATCGTGGGTGACGATGATGCCGGCGTGGCGCTTGCCACCTCGGAGGTGGTACGTATCGCCAACTCGCGCTCGGGCGAGGGGTTCATCGCGGTATCGGCCGAGTCGCGCAAGCTCTTCTGGCTCGACCGGGCCCGTACCGCGGCCATTGCCCGTCATACCAACGCATTCAAGATCAATGAAGACGTGGTGATCCCGCTTGACCGCATGGGTCACTACACCGACGGCATCGAGCGCATCAATATCGAACTCTCGATCCGCAACAAGCTCGCGCTGGTTGCGGAGCTCGAGCAGCTGCTGTCGGGTCCGCTTGCCATGGGCCGCACCAGCGAGGCGCGTGAAGAAGGGGTGTCGGCCGACGAGTTGCTCGCCGAGCGGCGTGCGCGGGCGCTGGAACTGCTTGCCGCGGTGGGCCGCCGCTGGCGCATGCTGCTGGCGTGTATCGATGAGCCGCTTGCTGCGGTGCGCGCTGCGCTCAACGCCGAGGGTCTGGCCGGGGTGCTGCCGGCGCTTGATGCGCGCCTGGTCGCCGAGCCCGCGGCCCAGCTCTTTCATCTGCTGCAGGACCGCACGATCCGCGTGTCCTGGAAGACCGAACTGCGCGAGCCGCTTCGAGAGCTCTTCCCGGGACTGGCTTTTGCGCCGGTGCTCGAAGCTGTGGAGGGCGCGCATCGCAGGCTCCTCCGGAGCCGGGTGTTTGTTGCGCTTCACATGCACGCGGGTGATGGCAATGTTCACACCAACATCCCGGTCAACTCCGATGACTACGGCATGCTGAAGGAGGCCGAGGATGCGGTTGAGCGCATCATGGCGCTGGCCCGCTCACTCGGTGGCGTGATCTCGGGCGAGCACGGCATCGGCATCACCAAGCTGCAGTTTCTGACCGATGATGAAACTGCCGAGTTCCGCGCGTGGAAGGCCCGCATCGACCCCGACGGGCGCTTCAATCGCGGCAAGCTCCTGGCCGATCCGGCGGTGCCTGGCGATCTGCGCAATGCCTACACCCCGAGCTTTGGGCTGATGGGCGCCGAGTCGCTCATCCTTCATGAGTCCGACATTGGCGCCATCGCCGACTCGATGAAGAACTGCCTGCGCTGCGGCAAGTGCAAGCCGGTGTGCGCCACGCATGTGCCGCGCGCCAATCTGCTCTATTCGCCGCGCAACAAGATCCTTGCAACCTCGCTCCTCATCGAGGCGTTTTTATACGAAGAGCAGACCCGGCGTGGCGTGTCGGTTCGCCACTGGGATGAATTCTCGGACGTGGCCGATCACTGCACGGTGTGCCACAAATGCGAGGCGCCCTGCCCGGTCGACATCGATTTTGGCGATGTGTCGATGAACATGCGAAGCCTGCTTCGCAAGATGGGCAAGAAGAAGTTCAATGCGGGCAACGCCGCCGCCATGTTCTTCCTGAACGCCACCGACCCCGACACCATCCGTGCCACGCGGGCGGCCATGGTGGGGGTGGGCTACAAGGCTCAGCGCCTGGCGGTTGACCTGTTTCGCTCGTTCGGCAAACGCCAGAGCGCCAAACCGCCCGCGACGGTGGGTCGCCCGGCGATGCGCGAGCAGGTGATTCATTTCGTCAACAAGAAGCTGCCGGGCAACCTGCCCAAAAAGACCGCGCGCGCGCTTCTCGATATCGAAGATTCGCGCTATGTGCCCATCATTCGCGATCCGCAGAAGGCGGCCTCGGATGCTGAAGCGGTGTTCTATTTCCCGGGCTGCGGTTCCGAGCGGCTGTTCTCGCAGGTGGGGCTGGCCACCCAGGCAATGCTCTGGCATGTGGGTGTTCAGACCGTGCTGCCGCCTGGCTACCTCTGCTGCGGCTATCCGCAGCGCGGCTCGGGTCAGTTCGACAAGGCCGACAAGATCATCACCGACAACCGGGTGCTGTTTCACCGCGTTGCCAATACGCTCAACTATCTCGACATCCGCACGGTAGTGGTGTCCTGCGGCACCTGCTTCGATCAGCTGCAGGGCTATGAGTTCGAGCGTATTTTCCCGGGCTGCCGCATTCTGGACATTCATGAATTTCTGCTCGAGAAGGGCGTGAAGCTCGAGCAGGTGACCGGTACGCGTTACATGTACCACGACCCCTGCCACAGCCCGATGAAAACGCACCAGCCGATGAAGGTGGTGAACGCGCTCATCAACGATAGCGTCAACGGCCGGGTGGAGCGCAATGACCGCTGCTGCGGCGAGTCGGGAACGCTCGCGGTCACGCGACCCGATATCTCCACCCAGGTAAGGTTTCGCAAGGAAGAGGAAATGAAAAAAGGGGCGGCGGCGCTGCGCGCGCAGGCGGCAACCCCGGTGAAGGTCCTCACCTCCTGCCCGTCGTGCCTGCAGGGGCTGTCGCGTTATTCGGAAGACGCCGGCACCGAGGCCGATTACATCGTGGTCGAGATCGCGCGTCATGTGCTGGGTGAAAACTGGCTGCCCGATTATGTTGGCCGGGCCAATGCGGGCGGCATCGAGCGCGTGCTGGTCTGAGGGCGGTCAATGAGCTATTCAGGGTTTGATCTCACCGGGCGCTGTGCTGTCGTCACCGGCGGCAACGGCGGTATCGGAATGGGCATGGCGCGTGCGCTGCTGCAGGCCGGCGCCCGGGTTGCAATTTGGGGAACCCATCCCGACAAAACCGAGCGCGCGCGCGCCGAACTCGCCGGGTTTGGCAGCGTACATGCCCAGATCTGCGATGTGGGCGACGAGCAGGCGGTTGATGCGGCGTTCGCCGAGTCGGTGGCGCGCCTGGGCCACGTGGATGCCTGTTTCGCCAATGCGGGCGTGTCATCGTTTTCAGCGCCGATCGGCGCCATGACGCATGAGGAATTCCGCCGGGTGATGCGGGTCAATCTCGACGGGGTGTTCTTCACCTTTCGCGCTGCCTCGCGCCACATGATTGAGCGCGGCGCTGGCGGTTCGCTGGTGGTGACGTCGAGCACCGCAGCGGTCGAAGGGGCGGCGCGCAACAGCCACTACGGTGCCTCCAAGGGCGCTGTCACTGCGTATGCGCGAGCGCTTGCCGTCGAGCTTGCACGTCATCGAATTCGCGTCAATTCCATCCTCCCCGGCTGGATCGAGTCGGAAATGACCACCGGTGTGTTTGGCGATGAGAAATTCGCGACCGCGGTGTTGCCGCGGGTGCCGCTTCGTCGCTGGGGTACAGCCGACGATTTCGGCGGCATTGCCGTCTATCTGGCAAGCGATGCATCGTCCTACATGACCGGCGCCGATCTGCTGATCGATGGCGGCTACACCAAGTTCTGAGGCGCCGGCTGTGCCGCCACTGCGCTGCGAGGCTCACCGTGCCTGCTCCTTCGCTGATCTCTGATTGTCCGCTCTGCACGCAGCCCGGCGGCGAAGTGCTCGCGCGCGACGACCGGCTTCGTGTGGTGCTGGCCGACGAGCCGCAGCATCCTGCCTTTCTGCGGGTGATCTGGAATGCGCATGTCGCTGAAACCTGCGACCTGGAGGCATCCGACCGCGACCATCTGATGCGGGTGGTGTTCGAGGTCGAGCGGGGCTTGCGCGACGGCATGCGGCCCGACAAGATCAATCTTGCGAGCCTCGGCAACGTGGTGCCGCATCTGCACTGGCATGTGATCGGGCGCTGGCGCGATGACCCCATGTTTCCCGGCTCGGTCTGGAGCGCGCCCGCTGCGCGTGACCCCGCACTCGTGGCCGGGCGCATTGCCCAAAGCCGCCAGGCGCTTGCCTCGCTCAAGGCGCTGCTCCGCGAGCGTCTTTCGGTCGTGGGCTTGCGCGAATTCCGCTAACATCCGGGTCCCCCTTTGCTGCTGCCGGGCTGGAATTTCAATGGCTGGTCTCGACCCGAACACCCCGATTCCGACTCGAATCGTGCTGCATGAAGTCTCGCGCGTGCTGGAGCTCGAGTATTCCGACGGCCGGCAGTTTCGTCTGCCGTGCGAGTTCCTTCGCGTTTATTCGCCATCGGCCGAGGTGCGCGGTCACGGTCCCGGACAGGAGACCCTGCAGACGGGGAAAGCCGAGGTCACGATTCAGGCGATTGAACAGGTGGGCCACTACGCGATCCAGCCCATGTTCTCCGATGGGCATTACACCGGCATTTTTTCCTGGGACTATCTCTACTGGCTGGGTGATCGCCAGCAGGAGCTCTGGCAGGACTATCTGCGCCGGCTCGCCGAGGCCGGTGCCAGCCGTGAGGCCACCCCTGCGGCCGAGGCGGCATCCATGAGCAGCACCGCAGTGGCGCGCCCACGCGGCGGCTGTGGCTGAGGCGCGGTCGTGAGCGAGAGCGGGCGCACGCACTTCGGGTTTGCCTCCGTCGCCGAAGACGAGAAGGCGGCGCGGGTCGCGGGGGTTTTTCATTCGGTGGCCGAGCGCTACGACCTGATGAACGACCTGATGTCGCTCGGGCTGCATCGGGCCTGGAAGACATTCACCATCAATCAGGCGGGGCTTCGGCCCGGCATGCGGGTGCTCGATGTGGCGGGTGGCACGGCTGATCTTGCGCGGGGCTTTGCCCGTCGCGTGGGCCCGGAAGGCGAAGTGTGGCTCACCGACATCAATGCCTCGATGCTCTCGGTCGGGCGCGACCGGATGGTCGATGACGGCGTCGTGCAGCCGGTGGTGCAGTGTGATGCCGAGCGGCTGCCGTTTCCCGATGGCTACTTTGATCGCGTGACCGTGGCGTTTGGTTTGCGCAACATGACCCACAAGGACCGCGCGCTCGCCGAGATGCGGCGGGTGCTGCGACCGGGCGGCAAGCTCATGGTGCTCGAGTTCTCGCGGGTCTGGAAGCCGCTTGAGCGGCTCTATGACGTCTACTCGTTTCAGGTGCTGCCGAGGCTGGGCGAGCGGGTGGCGGGCGATGCCTCGAGCTACCGTTACCTCGCGGAGTCCATTCGCATGCATCCCGATCAGGAAACGCTCGCCACCATGATGGGCGAGGCGGGCCTGGGGCGCGTGCGCTGGTTCAACCTGAGCGCGGGCGTGGTGGCGCTGCACGAGGGCTGGCGCCTCGACTGACCGCCGGGCGGAATAACCGTAGCCCGATCAGTTTTTTCTTGCAATCTGGCCCAGTCGGCCCAATATTCACGGTGGGAAGTAGTCCCTCATTCAATAGCAGGAGATCTCCGGTCATGAAATTCACCCGTCTGATTGCTTTGTTGGCCGCCTTTGTCGCCGCCATCACGTTGTCGATCGGTCAGGCAGAGGCGTCCCGCGTCGGTGGCGGCAAAAACTCTGGCAAGCAGCAGCCGAACGCCATGCAGCGCGACGGCGGTGCGCCCGCCGGTCAGCAGGCTGCGCCCGGCGCCCAGCGGCCCGGTCAGCCGGCCGCAGCGCCTGCCGCCCAGCCCCAGGGCAACCGCTGGCTCGGACCGCTCGCCGGTCTGGCTGCCGGCATTGGCCTCGCCGCGCTTGCGAGTCACCTCGGCTTCGGCGAGGAGCTCGCCAGCATCATGATGATCGTATTGTTTGCCGTCATCGCACTGGTCGTGATCCGCATGATCATGGCGCGGCGAAGCCAGTCGGCGCAGCCTCAGCCCGCCTACGCGGGTGCGGCCGCGGGTCAGGCGCCGGCACAATCGCCTGCGGCCTCTGCCCAGTCTGGCAACACGCTGTTTTCTCCGGTTTCGCAGCCGGCGGCAGCACCGCTTGCAGCCGGTGCGGGTCCGGTTGAAGCCACCGCAACCTCAGCCGCCAGCACGGGTCTGCGGGTCCCGGCCAACTTTGACATCGCAGGCTTTGTCCGCAACGCCAAGGTGCAGTTCATCCGCCTTCAGGCATCGTTCGATTCGGGCAACCTCAACGACCTGCGCGAATTCACCTCCCCCGAGATGTTCGGCGAACTGCGCATGCAGATCGAAGACCGCAAGGGCGCAGCCAATGTCACCGAGGTGGTATCGGTCGAGGCCGAGTTCCTGGGCGTGGATTCGAGCGACACCGAGCACATGGCGAGCGTGCGGTTCTATGGTGTGATTCGCGAAGCGGTTGGCGCTCCGGCCCAGTCGTTCGACGAGATCTGGAATCTCACCAAGCCGGTTCATGGCGCGGGTGGCTGGGTGCTGGCTGGTATCCAGCAAAACGAGGCGCCGGCCGCCTGACATGGCCGTGTCAACCGACGCTTCTCAGGAAGCGTCGGTATCCTCCGGGGGCGCCGACTGGCTGTCGGGCGCTTCCCAGCAAGGGCTGCGGGCACTGCTCGCGGCCCTTGATCATTTGCTGGCCGCCAACGACGCCGCGCGTGCCAGTCTGCGCCCGCACGCCGGGCGACTGATTCGGCTGGAAGCGCGTGAGCCCACGCAGGCTCCGGCATGGTTTTCAGTGCTTCTTTGTGTGAGCGCAGAGGGCCTGCTCGAGGCCGCACCCATGGACGCTGCCTCCCCCGCGGTCACCATGACCCTCCGGCCATCGCTTGATGCCGGGTTTGCGGTGTTGAGCAAGGGACCGGCCGGGCTTCAGCCGCATCTGCGCATCGAGGGTGATGTGTTGCTCGCGGCAGCGCTGGGCGAGTTGTCGCGCTCACTGCGTTGGGATGTCGAAGAAGACCTCAGCCGCCTGACCGGCGATGTGATCGCACATCGGATCGTGGGGCTGGCCACTGGTGCGGTGCAAGCGCTGCGCGAGTTCGGTGAGCGTGCGGGTGCGGGGTTTGCGAGGCAGTGGAGTGTCGAGGATCCGGTGCTGGTGGCTCGCAGCGAGCTCGCTGAACACTCGGCTATGCTCTCGTCGTTAGAATCGCGGCTCGCGTCGCTCGAGCGGCGCACGGGTGTGCGTCGCTGAACGCGTCATCCGCTCCCGCGTGATTTTCCCGGAGGGTTAGCGATGGATCTCGGAATTTCCGGCCGCTGGGCGGTCGTTTGTGCCTCGAGCAAAGGCCTGGGGTATGGCTGCGCGATTTCACTCGCGCAGGAAGGCGTCAATCTGGTGATGAACGCCCGTTCGGCTGATGTACTCGAGCAGGCGGCTGACCAGATCCGAAAGCAAACCGGCGTGGAGGTTCGCACGGTGGCAGTCGACATCACCACCGACGAGGGGCGCGCCCGTGTGCTTGCTGCATGCCCGCAGGTCGATATCCTCATCAATAACGCGGGGGGTCCCCCGCCGGGCGATTTTCGCAACTGGACGCGTGACGACTGGGTGAAGGCGCTCGATGGCAACATGCTCACGCCGATCGAGCTCATCAAGGCGACGGTCGACGGCATGATCGCGCGCCGCTTCGGGCGCATCATCAACATCACGTCAAGCTCGGTCAAGGCACCGATCGAAGTGCTGGGCCTGTCCAACGGTGCCCGCAGCGGCCTGACCGGCTTTGTTGCGGGGCTGGCGCGTCAGACGGTTCGGCACAACGTCACGATCAACAATCTGCTGCCCGGGGTGTTCAACACCGACCGGATCCGCACCACCGCGCAGGCGATGGCCACCAAGCAGGGACAGAGTCTGGAAGAAACCCTGGCCGCGCGAGCGAAGGCGATCCCGGCGGGCAGGCTGGGCGACCCCTACGAGTTTGGTCAGGCCTGTGCGTATCTGTGCAGCGGGCAAGCCTCGTATGTCACCGGCCAGAATTTTCTGATTGACGGCGGCACCTATCCCGGCACCTACTGAGGTGCTGTGTGCGGGGGCGGTCGAGATACCGCCTCAGGCTGGGGCTGGGGCTGGGGTTGCATTGACCGCCTGAGCGGCAGGGCTGGTGCGAGCGGCCTTCACGCGGGCGCGCCGTGTTCAACCCGGCGCTCGGAGGGTCACTGGGCCCCTGCGTCCCAGAGGGTATCTAGGCCTGCCTTTCTCAAGGCTTCAGCTCGTGCTTTCAGCCACGCAGCTTCGCGCTCGGTATCGGATGCGCCTGGCTCGCCGGATCGGCGCATGCTCTCCCAGGCCTGCTTGAGCACTTGCTGACGCGCGAGCAGTTGCTCTTGATGGGCCTGATGCTCGGAGCGCCACAGGCCCTGTTCACGAAATACGCGAATCGCGCCGTCGTGCCACGGAATCGCCCATGCAAGCGGCTGGCGACGCGCCTCCCAGCCTGCGTTGCCCGGCGCCGCATCACGGTAGTCGCGCCACCGCCCGGTGAGCTCGCGGGTGATCGCCTGGATTTCATCGGCATCGCGCCGTGCCAGCGTGATCAGCACCGGGTAGGGCCAGCTCACGCTTTCCACCGGCTCCTTGTCTGACAGGCCGGTGCCGCTCACCGCGTCGACCGGAACCATGTAGGGTGCCCACTGACGAAGCTGGCGCCACCCCTGCTCGTCGGCGTGCGGCACCAGCGGCCAGGCGAGTCCACGCCTGGAGGACGCCAATGCCTGCAGATCCGGGGTGCGCGAGGCGGCGAATGCGGCATCGGCGCGTCCGGCGGCCACGGCACGGATGGCGGCGCCATAGCCTTCGGTGGATACCGAGGTGACGTCCTGCCAGGTCAGCCCGGCGTGGGCGAGGAGCGCGCGCAGATGCTGATCAATTTCGGGGGCATCCTTGATGCGTGCCACGCGCTTGCCTTTCAGCTCGGCGACGGAACTGATGCCGGCATCGCCCGCCGCCACGAGCCCGAGCAACTGTCCATGTGAATTCATGAGAACGGCTCGAACCGACTGTGGCCCCCAGTCTGCGCCCGCAAACGCAAACAGGCCCTCCTGGGCAAAGACGCTGCCCGCGACGCTGGTGGCCGCCAGTTGCGCCCGACCATCGCGCAGCATCCGTGCTCGGGTCACGTGGGAAGCGGAGCCCTCGAGCTGCACCCGCACCACGCTGCCCTTGGCGAGCGCACCAGTGAGCGCACGCACTTGCTCATGCGCTTCACTGCTGCTGTCGGGGGTTGCCCAGACGTGCTTGCGTGGTGTGGCGCTGTCGGCCAAGGCTGCGCAGGCGGCGCCTGCCAGCAGTGCGACGGGCAGCAGGCGCAGAAAGCGGGTGGCAGCGGAGGGTGTCATGAGAGGGGGAATGGCGGGTAGCCGTAGAGCGATAAACTCGCAGGAAGGGTGATGGTCGGACAACGGTGAGCAGAGCAGCCTAAAATCACGGCCGGGGTCAGCGCGAGCCCCGACCTTTCACGGGGATTATGCAATGAAGCTGCGTTCGGCGTGTGTTCGAGTGATCGCGCTGATGTCGCTCGTTGTCGTGGTGGGGTTGATGCCGCCGGGCGACGCGGCTGCGCAACCGGCTGTTTCGCAGGGAGGGGCCGCGCGGCTCGCCTCGCTCACCATCGTCAGTACCCTGCCCGAGGCCTACTCAAGGGCACGGGTTCGTGCGTTCGAGCAGGCCAATCCCGGCACGCGCGTCGAACTCATCACCCAGCGTCCCGAGCAGATTCTGGCGACGCTTCGTTCGAGTACACCGGCGCAGCGGCCGCACCTGATCTGGTCCGCCTCGGCCGAGAGCTTCAGTGCAGCGGCAGCCGATGGCCTGCTTCTCGGCATCGATGGCGAACCGCAGCCAATGGGGGGCGCGTTGCCTGTGGATCAGGGGCTCACCGCCCGGGCGCAGCACCTGATACGGATTGCGCTCGCCCGACCGACCGCGGCGTCGGCGCCGGCGTGGCCCGAGCGCTGGCAGGACCTTGCCCAGGGCGAGTGCACGGGCGCGCTCGCCAACCCGTTCGCTGCGCCAGGCGGCCTGGGGAACTTGCTGATCGAGTCGGCGCTGCAGGATCGCGGCTGGGAGGCCGGCTGGGCACTGCTGTCGGGGCTGGTTGCCAACAGCGCAAGCGGCGATGCAGGTGGCCTTGCGCCGCTCAGTCTCGTCTTCGAGGACGCGGCAACCGACCCGTCGATTGAAGTGCAGCCTGCGTTTGCGGTGCTGGCGCGGACGCGGCTCGCGCTGGTTGCAGCCGGTTCCCGCGACATGCGACTGGCGCAACGGTTCGTGCGATTCATCACCGCCCCGCCCGCCGCTGTCTCGTCGTCTGCCGCGACGCCGCCCGCCGACACGCCAGCCCGCAGCGCTCGCCGCTCCCCGGCCGCGGTTGCACAGTATCTGTCGGTCGATCTCGCGCTGATGGAGCGGCGTGAACCGGTGGTGAGCCTGCTTGCCCGCCAGTGGCTGGTGTCTCACGCGCCACAACTCCGCCAGTCATGCGCAGCGCTCCGTGACGGGGCGCGGCGCACGGCGATGGCCACCGACGAGCGCGCTGCGCGTCAGTCGCTCGCCCAGGCGCGGGCGCTTGCCTATGGTCCCGCATTGCCCGAGCGCATGCTCACCGACGAGTCGGTCGCTCAGGCCTTCAATCCCCAGATCCGCGAGGCGCTCCGACGGCCACGGGTGGCGGCTCTCGAGTCGCAGTGGGCGGCAGCAGCCCTTGAACGCCACACCCAGGCGCTGGGTTTGCTTGCCCAGTCGAGGCTCACGCCATGAGCCTGAGGGGGTGGATCATCGCCGCACCTACAGGAAAGGAGTGTGGCGATGAAAACGGTAACGAAACCCCTGAGCCCCGTCTCAGGCTGGCGGGTGTGGTTCGATTCTGATCGGCTGGTTCTGGTGGCCTGCCTGTGTGCCATACCCGCAGGCGTCCTGCTGGCTGGCGGGTGAGCCCAGCGGCGGTTAGCGGAACACCACGGTCTTCGAGCCGTTCAGCAGCACGCGGTGCTCCGCATGCCACTTGAGCGCTCGGGCCAGCACCACGCTTTCAACGTCGCGCCCGATCGCGGTGAGCGTGGCAACGTCCATGGTGTGATCCACGCGCGCAGCGTCCTGCTCGATGATCGGACCTTCATCGAGGTCGGTGGTGACATAGTGGGCGGTTGCGCCAATCAGCTTCACGCCCCGATCGTGCGCCTGCTGGTAGGGGCGCGCACCCTTGAAGCTGGGCAAAAACGAGTGATGAATGTTGATGGCCCGGCCCTCCAGTTGCGCGCAGAGGCCTGGCGACAGCACCTGCATGTAGCGGGCCAGCACCACCAGCTCCACCCCCTCTGACCTCACCACTTCCAGCAGCCGCGCCTCGGCCTCGGCCTTGGTGTCAGCGGTGACCGGGAAATGATGGAAGGCGATGTCATAGGAAGCGGCCATCTGATAGAAGTCGCGGTGGTTCGAGACAATTGCGCGAATATCGAGGGGCAGCAGCCCGCTTCGCCACCGAAAGAGCAGATCGTTCAGGCAGTGGCCAAGCCTGGACACCATGATGACCGTGGGCAGCCGCCGACTCAGTTCAACGATCCTCGCGCGCATGGAAAACGACTGTGCCACGGGCTCGAACTCGGTACGCAGCGCCGTCATCGGCATCCGCTCGGTGGCGAGTTCGAACTGCACACGCATGAAAAAAAGACCGGTTGCCACATCGCCAAATTGTGCAGCCTCCACGATGTTGGCGCCGCGCTCATAAAGAAAGCCTGATACGGCGTGAACAATGCCAGCGCGATCGGGACAGGAGAGCGTGAGCACATAGGAGGCATTCATTCCGGCGAAGCTTTCAAAGGAGGGGGGGTGGATGCGGACGCGCTCCGGTCGGCGAACAGCGCATTGGCCTGCGCGTAGCCGATCGAGCCCTGATGAAACGAAGTGTAGCGACCTTGGTCGAGCAATTCGCGAGCAATGCGGCGGGCAAGGCCCAGCATGGCTCGCGCGGGCCCGGATCCTTGTGAAAGACGACGCACGCCCAGCGCCTGCAGCGTGGCGATGTCGGGGCAGCCGGGCATCGCGAGCACGTTGAGCGGGGCCGTGGTGGCACGGACTAGAGATGAGAGGGTGGATGGATCAAGCGCGCCGGGTACGAACACGCCGTCGGCACCTGCATCGACATAAGCCTGGCAGCGCGCGATGCTCTCGGACAAGCGGCGCGGCGCATCCCATAGCGATAGCCAGAAGGCATCGGTGCGCGCGTTGATGAAGAGCGCAATACCGCAGCGGTCGGCCGCCAGACGTACGGCGCGGATGATGTCGCATTGCCGCTTGAGGTCGGTGAGTGTTGTGGCGCCTGGCAGCGCGTCTTCAAGATTGACGCCCACGGCGCCCGCCTCCATGGCGAGCCTGCAGGTTTCAGCCACGTCGTCGGGCGAGGCGCCGTAGCCGGATTCGAGATCGGCAGAAACAGGGATGGATACCGAATGCGCGATGCGGGCGATCGCCGCCATCATGTCCTTGCGCGGCGCAACCTCGCCGTCGGCCAGACCGTGGGCATAGGCGATCCCGGCGCTCGAGGTGCCGAGCGCCTGAAAGCCCTCCTGCTCGAACATCACCGCGCTTGCGGCGTCCCAGACGCTACCGATGATGAACAGCGCCTGGGCATGATGAAGCGCGTGCAACCGCCGGGCCTGCTCGGCCTGTGAAAGGCCCGCCTGCATGACCCGACCTACATGGTGGCGGTGGCGAGTGGCGGCGCGTTGTCTTCGCTTTCCTGCTGCTGGAGCGCGAAGATCGAGGTGTAGCCGCCAGACCAGTCGGGCGGCAGCAGGCATGGGCGCGGATCGTGATGCGCCCAGGTCGCGCGCTTTCCGGCGATGATCGCCTGATCATGCCTGGGTCGGATTGGATTGACCGTGTAGGGAAATGCGTCTGCCGACGTGAGCGTGTAGAGAAGCAGCGGCCGCCCAGTGTCGGACAGATTTTTGGGCGAGGCGTGGAGCGTGCGGCAATTGTGCAGTGTGAGCGAACCCGCCGGTCCGGGCAGCGCCACCGCGCGCGAAAGTGGCAGGCGCCCGGCGTCGGCGTCGCGCAGGCATCCGATCCAGCGGCCCGATTCGTCGAACTGGGTGAGGAGCGGTTCAACCTCGATATGGCTGCGTGGCAGCACCATGAGCGGGCCGTTATCCATGCCGCAGTCGTAAATATAGGTGCCCACAGTGAGGGGTGAATAATTGGTGTGCGGCCAGAAGCTGATGTCGTAGTGCCACTTCACCTCCTCACCGCCGCGCGCCCATTTGAAGTTGAGCTTGGAGTGATGGAACTTCACATCCGGACCCACCAGATCGGCCACGATGTCGACGATGGGTGAGCGCGTGACATAGTCCCAGTAGACCGGGTGATGCTCGACCGGGTTCGAGACCCGTCGCAACCGCGGTGCGTCGGGCGTGTGACCGGGCTCGAGATCGAAGACCTTGTCGGACACACTCACCTTGCGCGAGCGTTCCACCATTTCCTCGGTTGCGGCGCGAAGCTTCGCGATCCAGTCGTCGCCAATCACCCGCTCGAGCAGGATGTAGCCTTCGTTGAAGTAGAACTCACGCTGTGATTGGGTAAGCACGCGTGGCTTGATGGAAAGGACCTGATCTGGGGTCATGAAAACCTCTTTGGATCGTGGGCAGGCGCTAGCGGAATTGCAGCATTTGCTCGGGCAGCCAGGTGACCAGTTGCGGGAAGGCCATGGTGAAACCCAGCGTGAGAACCTGAAGCACAATGAATGGCACCACACCACGGTACATGTGGCGAATCGTGATTTCCGGCGGTGCCACGGCACGCAGATAGAAGATGGCGGGCGCCATGGGTGGGGTGAGATAACTGGTCTGGATCATGATCAGAAACAGCACGCAGAACCACACGCCGTTAAAACCGGCCATGGTGGCAAGCGGGGTGAAGATGGGAACAAAGATCAGGACGATGGAGATCCAGTCGAGAAAGAACCCCGCGATGAAGATGATCAGCATCATGAGCGAGAGCAGCATCCAGGGGCTCAGATTCAGTTCGCCAATCAGGCGGCTGGCGGTATTGATGCCGCCCGCGCCAATGAAGACGCCGGTAAAGAGCGTGCCCGCGAGCAACACCATCATGATCATGGCGGTGACCTTCAGCGTCTTGATCAGCGCCTCGTAGAACGAGGCGAGGCTGAAGGTGCCGTAGAGCACGGTGAGGAGCACCGACGCGAGCGCGCCGATGGCAGCCGCTTCGGTGGGCGATGACCAGCCGAGCAGAATCGATCCCAGCACGGCGAAGATGAGAAGCACCGGTGGAATGAGGTTCTTCAGACTGATGAGCAGCTTCTCGCCGAACGTGGGGTCATCGGGCGAGGGCGGAATGGCAGGGCCGTTCTCGGGCTTGAGCACGCACAGCACGAAAATGTAGATGAGGTAAAGAAGCCCCATCAGGAGCCCCGGGAAGGTCATGCCGTAGAGGATGTCACCCACCGAAAGATTGGCGAGCGGGCCCATGACGACAGCCACGACCGAGGGCGGAATGATGGTGCCAAGCGAGCCACCGGCGCAGATGGTGCCCGAGATGAGGGACCGGTTGTAGCCGTAGCGCATCATCACCGGGATCGTGAGCAGGCCCACGACCGACTCGGTGGCGCCGATCACGCCCGAGGAGGCGGCAAACAGAATGCACATGATGACGGTGGCAAGCGCCAGACCGCCGGGAAGCCGCCGGGTCCAGATGTGAATCGCCTCGAACAGCCGCTCGGCAATGCCCGAGCGTTCGAGCATCGAGCCCATGAAAACAAAGAGGGGTACGGCTGCAAAGACGAAGTTGGAGGACAGGTCGTCGATTTTTTCGATGAACTGGAACACCACGCGGTCGCCAAAGACGACAAGGCCAAACAGCACCGCAGTGACCATCATGCAGAACGCCACCGGAAAGCCCAGAAACATGAGCAGGAAGGCGACGGGCAGCATGAAAAAGGGAAGCAGATCCATGATGAGGTCAGGCTCGCGCGGGGGTGCTTCGCAGGCTTCGCACGAGTTTGATCACCTCGGCAATGACCTGCAGGGTGAGCAGCAGAAACGCCGCGAAGAACACCAGCCGGAAGGGCCAGACCGGCATGTTGAAGGCAGACTGGCCGCTCTTTTCGTTGCTGGCGTAGGCGGTCGCGAAATAGCGCGAGAGCGCAAGCGTTAGCCAGATCAGCATGGGCACGAGCACCGCATAGCCGGCCAGGTCGATCAGCGCACGGGTGCGCGCAGCGAATTTGCCGCTGAAGATATCGATCCGGATGTGCTCGCCCGCGCGCAGGGTGAACGCAAGGCCCAGCAGAAAATGCGAGCCTGTGAGCATGTAGCCCACCTCATAGGCCCAGATGGTGGGCGAATTGAACAGGTAGCGGGCGAAGACTTCATAGCAGGTGCTGAGCACCAGGGGCACGATCAGCAGCGCGCCAAAAATGCCTATCCTGTCGCTCGCCGCCTCGATCGCGCGGATCAGGCCTTGCATGGGGAACTCCGGTATGACAGCTGTGCGGAACGGCCCGCCGGTTCGCGGGCCGTTCCACCGTTCTAGCCGCGGATGGTGCGCCAGCGCTCGGCGCCTTCCCATTCCTTTTCGAAGTCGACCTGGCTCTTCAGGATCCTGGCAAATGCAGGATCTTTTTCAGCGGTCTTGGCCGCCCAGTCGAGACCGATCTTGCGCGCCTGCTTCTGCACGTCGGCATCAAGTTCGATGATCTGGTTGCCGGCCTTGCGATAGAACTCAAGCGCCTTGGCATCTTCGTTGCCAACCTTGATCCAGCTTTCAAAGGTGACCAGACGCGCGATGAGCTGCACCAGTTGCTGGTCGGCGGCGGGCATTTTCTGCCAGACGTCCTTGTTGATCACCAGCTCGAAGGGCGCAGTGGGCTGATGCACGCCGGGAATGATCACGTAGCGGGCGACCTTGTGAAAGCCGGTGGAGATGTTCTCCCAGAGCGTGCCCCACTCGGTGGCGTCGATTGCGCCGCGCTCGAGCATGGGGTAGACGTCGCCGCCCGCAGTGGTGACCGGCGCGGCGCCCAGGTCTTTGGCCATTTCAAGCCAGGCGCCCGCGGTGCGAAGCTTGAGGCCCTTGAGGTCGGCGAGCGACTTGACGGGCTTGCGCGAATGCAGGAACGCTTCAGCGGTGCGAATGAAGAGCGGCATGGAAATGACACCCTCCTTGGCGTCGCGATGGGCGCGCTGCATCTCGTCGCCGCCTGCGCCATAGAGCCAGTGCAGCATGCGCTCGCTGTCCATGGAGCCCGCGTAGCCGCCAAAGAGCACCGTGGTGACGTCTTTGCCCCAGTCGTAACCCATCCAGGTGTGACCGCATTCGGCCACGCCGTTCTTCACGGTTTCCGGAACGCGCAGCGCATTGCCCAGGGCCCCGCCCGGAAAGACCTGGATCTTGAAACGTCCGCCCGAGACCGCCGCCATGCGTTCGGCAAACGCCTTGGCGCCGATGTCCATGAGTGGACCGCTTGCCCAGCCGGTTGCCATTTTCCAGCTGTAAGTGGGCCCCGCCTGGGCGTTGGCAAGCACGGGCGCCGCAGCCAGTCCGCCAACTGCACTTGCCTTCAGAAAATCACGTTTACGCATGATGTGTCTCCTTGGGATGTGGTTTGTTTTGAATGCTGAGGACTTCGGTGATCAGGCCATTTGCCCGGAGGTTGTGACCGGACCGTCGAGCGTGACGGGTGCATCTTCACGGCGGAAACGCTCAATGGTGGGTCGCAACTCGGCGCGGATGTGGTCTTCGTTGTAGCCGTTCAGAAGCGTTCCTGCGAGCCCGCGGTCGAGGTCGCTGGTGCCCATCACCCAGTCGGCGATCGGAAAGGTGAGATTCATGTTGTGCGTCATCATGATTCCGTAGTTGTGATGCGCAGTGTGATGGCGACGGATGGTGTTGATGAACGGCATGTTGCGCACGAACGCGTTGTCGTGCACGTGGCAGCAGTAGTGAAAAAGCTCATAGAGCAGATACTGGCCCACGATGGTGATCATGAGGATGTAGCCTGCATTGGGGTTGACCAGCCAGCCAAGCGCGACCGCAAACGGTGTGCCCAGCCCCATGAAGGTGAAGAGCGCACGCCAGGGGAAGAAGATGATGCGCCACTCGCGGGTGGAATCGACCGTCATTTCGTTGTCGGTGAAATATTGGTGGTGCTGGCGGGTGTGCCGGTCGTAGATGGCGCGCAGCGCCCACACATCCACCAGCCGGTGCATCACGTTTTTGTGGATCCACCACTCGAACAGGTTGGAGAAAAAGAAGACCGGTACGACCAGGAGCCACTCCCAGCCCGCGCCCTGGAGGCGGGAGATGCAAAAGCCGAGCACAGCGATACCCACCACATAGATCACGCCGATATGAAGCAGGCCGTTGTATGCGGGATGGATGTTGGAACGGTAGTCTTCGCGGAAGCGAACCTGACGGGGAGAGGGGTTGTGACGTTCGATCAGGTGGGCCATGGACGTTCTCCTGCAGTTTGCAACGTGAACTGACATATTAGAGGTATGTCTGACCGCTTGTCGAGCCGCCGCGGGGCGTCCCGGACGACGGGATTCAGAAATCGGTGCTGACGGTGTTGCGGGTGAAGGATTCGATGTTGTCGAGGAGCGAATCGACCGCTGCGGCCGCCAGGGCCTCATCGCCGTCGGCGATTGCCTGCGCGAGATCGGCATGCAGCCTGGCGGTGACCGGCAGATCGGCTGCCTGACGAAAATGCAGGAACCAGAAGCGTCGCGACAGCGAGTTCATGAGCCCCATTGCGGTGGCCGCGAATTCGTTGCGCGCTGCCAGAAGGCAGAGCTCGTTGAACTCGCGATCGGTACGAAGAAAGCTCACGTCGTCGCGTGCCCGCGCGGAGCGCCGGAATGCCCGCGCCAGGCTGGTGAACTGGCTGCGCTCGTGAGCCGAGGAACGGCGCGCGGCGGCGCGTGCCATCAGGCGTTCGATTTCGCGCCGCACCTCGAGGAGCCGCAGCTGCGACTTGACGTCGATTTCGGAAACGATCACCCCCCGCCTGGGAAGAATCCTGACCAGCCGCTCGCGCGCGAGCCGCTGCAGCGCCTCGCGGATGGGCGTGCGGCCGATGCCCAGCCGCGCCGAGAGCATGGCTTCCGATACCGCGCTGCCCGGCGTGAGCTCGAGCCTCACGATCATTTCCTCGAGAAGCGTGTAGGCCTGTTCGGTGAGCGTTTGAGCCGCCGCATCCTCAGGCTGTGCTGCCGCAAGCGCAGCCGCCACCGGGCGCGGCGCCATCCGGGCGGATGGCCGTGCAGCGGTGCGGTCGGGGCGCAGGCCCCTCGCGCGCGTCAGTGCTGGCGGCGCTTTTCCAGGAGACCCAGGAATTTTTCGTACTCCTTCTGGTCGACACCATAGCTGTGGTCATCGTCGGGGAAGGTGCCTTGCTTGACATCCGCGACGTAGGCTTTGAGGCCGGCTACTGCCACCTCGGTGAGGTTGGCGTAGCGCTTGGTGAACTTGGGCTTGAAGTCGGTGAACACGCCGAGCAGATCGTAGGAGAGCAGGATCTGCCCGTCGGTGCCGGCACCCGCACCGATGCCGATGGTGGGGATCTCGAGTTGTTCGCTGATGGCGCGGGCAATGGGCGCCGGCACCGCCTCGAATTCGAGCATGAAGCAGCCGGCATCCTGGATGGCAAACGCATCTTCCAGAATTTTCATTGCTGCGTCGGCGGTCCGGCCCTGGATCTTGAAGCCGCCGAACATGGCGATGGTGTGGGGGGTGAGCCCGATGTGCGAGGCGGTGGGGATCCCGGCATCGACCAGCGCCCGCAGGATGTGCGCCTGCGATTTCCCGCCCTGGGGCTTGACCGCATCGCAGGCCGCGTCCTGCATGAAGCGGGTGGCATTCTGGAGCGCGCGATCGCTGGTGTTGTAGCTCTGGTAGGGCATGCAGCCCAGCACAAATGTATTGGGCGCGCCGCGCCGGACTGCCTGCGCATGCATCACCATCATGTCCATGGTGGCGGGCACCGTGCTGGGATGACCATGCGCGACCATGGCAAGGCTGTCACCCACCACCGCCACATCGACCCCGGCTGCTTCGGCCCACTTCGCCGAGGTGTAGTCGGGCACCGACGTATAGACCATCTTCTCGCCGGTTTTTTTCGAGTCGCGGATTTCGGTGATGGTCCGCTTCTTGCGCTCGGTCGGTTTGGCTGCGTCGGCCATGAATGTCTCCTCTTGGGCGGCTGATATATCTGGAGTATATCAACCGTGATTGCGCTGGCCGGAGCGGGTGTCGGCGCTATCTCGGAATGATCAGCACCATCGCCGGGAAGATTTTGTCGGGGTGATTGATGAGATGTTTGTTGGCCTGTGCGATACCTGGCCAGCGATAGGCGTTGCGATAGAAAAAGAGCGCGATCGACGATAACGAATCGCCGTCCTGCACGGTGTAGATCCCGCGGGCGCCGGTGAGCCGGGCGACCTTCGCCTGTGCGTCGGCGAGCGCCGCGCTGATGGCGGCGATCTCCGCTCGCTGGGCATCGGTGCTGGTGCGGAGCCTGGATTGTTCGCTGACCGCCGCGGCCAGTCGGTCGGTGAGATCGCTCGCGCGCTTTTGCTCCTGCTCGAGATTGCCGCTGCTTTGCTGAAGCTCGCGGTCGGTGGCGGCTGCGCGGGCACGCACCGCGGCCAGCTCGGCTGCGAGCGCATCACGCTCAGCGGCGGCGTTCTGCAGAGAGACGCGCACCTGATCGAGGCTTTGCTGCATCTCGGTCCGTGCCTGACGCGCGGCGTCGGTTGCCTTGGCGAGTTCATTCCGGGTGCGGTTCACCTCGGCGGTGCGTTCCTCAAGGGTCTGCGCGAGGGCGCGCGATTTCTCGCCGAGAAGCTTTGAATCGCGCTCGAGCTCGGTCAGCCGAATGTCGCGCGCGGCCAGCGTTGATCGGGCTTCCTCGAGCGCGCGGGCGGCAGTGGCGGCGGCAGCCCGTGCCTCCGCGGTTGCCTTGCGCTCGGTCTCCGCCTGGGCGCGTGCCTCCGCGGTTGCCTTGCGCTCGGTCTCCGCCGCGCCCTGCGCCTCGACGAGCAGCCGGGCGGCGC
>JBMSQB010000050.1:0-33286 GCA_049423065.1 Burkholderiaceae bacterium | reverse complement strand
GCCTCGGCCGATTGCCTGCCTCTGCCGATAACCCGCCCCGGCCGACAGCCTGCCTCAGGCGGCAAGCTCCCCCGCCGCCTGTGCCGCCCACATGCGCGAATACACGCCGCCAGCGGCGAGCAGCGCATCATGCGTGCCGCGCTCCACGATCCGGCCGGCCTCGAGCACCAGAATCTGGTCGGCATCGACGATGGTCGACAGGCGGTGCGCAATGACGAGCGCCGTCCGCCCGGCGGCCGCCGCGCGCAGGGCCTGCTGAATCGCCTGCTCGTTGCGGGTATCAAGGGCCGAGGTTGCTTCATCGAGGAGCAGGACCGGCGGATTCTTCAGAAGCGTTCGCGCAATCGCCACCCGCTGCTTCTCGCCCCCCGAGAGCTTCAGGCCGCGTTCGCCCACCGGACTGTCATAGCCCTGCGGCAGCGCCGCAATGAAATCATGCAACTGCGCCGCGCGTGCCACCTGCTCGATTGCCTCGCGACTGGCCTCCGGTTGGCCGTAGGCGATGTTGTAGCGGATCGTGTCGTTGAACAGCACCGTGTCCTGCGGCACGATCCCGATGGCCGCACGCAGGCTCTCCTGCGTGACCGCGCGAATATCCTGTCCGTCGACCAGAATGCGCCCGGCGCTCACGTCGTAGAAGCGGAACATCAGCCGGGCGAGCGTCGACTTGCCGGCCCCGCTCGCACCGACCACCGCGGTGGTGGTGCCGGGTGCAATCACGAAGTCGATGTCATGGAGGATCGGACGCGCTGCGTCGTAGTGAAAGCCCACGCGGTCGAACCGAATTTCCGGGCCACGTCCCACGGCCAGCGGCCGCGCATCCGGCGGATCGGAAACTTCGCGCTTTTCCGTGAGCAGCCTGAACATCCGCTCCATGTCGGTGAGCGCCTGCTTGATCTCCCGGTAGAGCACGCCCAGAAAATTGAGCGGGATGTAGAGCTGGATCATGAAAGCATTCACCAGCACCAGGTCACCCAGCGTCATCTCGCCCGCGATCACGCCCGCCACCGCTCGCCACATCAGAAGCGACACCGCTACCGCAATGATGGTCGCCTGACCAAAATTGAGGAGCGATAGCGACGCCTGCGAGCGGATCGCCGCGCGCATGCGCTTTCGAAGTTCGGTGTCATAGCGCTCCGCCTCGAAGCGCTCATTGCCAAAATATTTCACCGTTTCGTAATTGATGAGTGCATCGATCGCGCGCGTGCTCGCGCGGGAATCCTGCTCGTTCATCTCGCGCCGAAAATGGGTGCGCCACTCGGTCACGCGGATCGTATAGACCACATAGACAACCAGGGCCGACAGCGCAATGAAGCCGAATGACGACTCGTAGTGCCAGAACAGATACCCGATCACCAGCGACACCTCGATCAGCGTGGGCAGGATGCTGTAGAGGGTGTAGGAAATCAGGCTCGATACGCCCTGCGAGCCCCGCTCGATGTCGCGCGTCATGCCGCCCATCTGGCGATCGAGATGAAACCGCAGCGACATGTCGAACAGGTGCCGGAACACCTGCAGCACGATCGTGCGGTTGGCCTCATGCGTCACCCGCGAGAAAACCAGCTCGCGAAGCTCGGTAAAGAGCGATACCGACAGCCGTAGCAGACCATAGCCCACGATCAGCGCCACCGGCACCGCGATCGCCGCGCGCGCGGCCGCCTCGGGCGTATCAAGCGCATCGACCACCGCCTTCAGTACCAGTGGTACGCCCACATTGGCGAGCTTGGCCGCCACCAGACAGGCGAGCGCAAACAGCACACGGCCGCGCCACGCCCACAGATAGGGCAGCAGCCGCGACACTGTCTGCCAGTCACCACGGGCGGGTTGGGCGCCGGACCCGGCTGAGGCAGGGGGCGCAGAGGTGGGCGCGGCGCGCCGGGCATGATCTCGCATCGGATCTCTTGTCTTCGCGGGGAGGAAACCGATATTGTGCGCGCACGCGATCCGGCAAGGCCCGCCAGCAGGAACCGCCAGACCCCCGGCACGCGATCCCGCGCAACCGATCACTCCCCGCGGAACACTCGCTCATGCTCCGCACGGGTGCCTGACGCCACACTTGCCTGGGTTGCGATCGACGATGCCGGTTTGAAGCGCGCAATCCCTGTCGATGTTGCTCCGCCCTGGTCGGCGGCAAGGAGCGGCGCGAGCGTCTGCACGAGTTCGCCCGCCCAGAACGCGCATCCCGCCTCACCGGGGTGAAAGCCGTCGGATGCGAGGAGCGCGCGATCATGGAGCGGCGGCAATACCCGATGAAAGGTGTCCGGGCGTGCCGCGCTCCACTGGCCGAGCGCTCGGTCATAGCGACGCGCCTGCAGCCCCAGCCACAGTCGAAGCGGCTGCGGGAGCGCGAAGAAGCGTTCCATTGGCGGCAGTCCCGAGAACACCGCAGCATGCACCCCCAGGCGTTTGAGGCGCGCGTGCAGGCGGTCGAGATCGGCGAGCCAGCGCGCGATCGGCGTGGCACCCGTGACATCGTTCACGCCCACCACGACCAGGGCCACGTCGAAGGCTTCGGACGGCGCATGCGCCTCATCGAGACCCTGGTCGATCAGCCCGGGCAGCGCCGCGGCCGACACCCCAGTACGGGCGATCAGCTGCCAGCGGCTGGGCATCACTCCGCGCGCGGCCAGTGCGCGGATCAACTGGCCTGACAAGGCCTGCGACTGCTCGGTGACGCCCACGCCAGCAGCCGACGAATCGCCCACGATCAGCAGCCGTCGGCCCGCCCCATCACCGTCGGCTTCGCCAGCACGTGCACCTGCAGCTTCAGGAAGCCGCAGGGCAAGACGCCGAACGCGCCGACCCTGCCAGAGCATGAGCGGCGCCGCCGGCGCGAGCAGCGCCCGCGCGAGGGTCTCGCGTGGCGGGCTCAGCGCGCGAACGGCAGCGACTCGAGTCGACACTCCGTGCCCGAACCGCTCCAGTCAGCCAGTGGCCCCGACAGGTTCACGCCACGCCGGGTGGCGGTCATTTCGGCAATGATCGCGAGCGCGATCTCGGGCGGCGTGAGTGCCCCAATCGACAGCCCCGCCGGGCCCCGCAACCGATCCACTTCAGCGCGCGAGAGATCGAATTCGAGCAGCCGCTCGCGACGCCGTTCATTGTTGCGTCGCGAACCGATGGCGGCGATGTAGAACGCCGAGGTCTTGAGTGCCTCGATGAGCGCGAGGTCATCGAGTTTTGGATCATGGGTGACACACACCACGGCGCTGTTGGCGTCCAGCTGCATGGCAAGCACCAGGTCATCGGGCATCTGCGAGGAGAGCGTGACGCCGGGCTGCGCCTGCCAGGTGCCGTGATACTCCGAGCGCGGGTCGCAGATCGTCACCTGGTAGTCGAGCATGAGCGCCATGTTGGCCAGATAGTGCGACAGCTGACCGGCGCCGATCACCAGCAGGCGGTAGCGCGGGCCGTGAACGGTGCGAAGCGTCTGGCCGTCGAAGGCGACGATATCGCCCACCTGAGCTGGCTTGAGCGTTGCCATGCCGGTCCGCATGTCGAGCGAACGCTGTACCACCTCATGGGCTTCGATTCGGGACAGCAGGTCGCGCAAGCCCGACTGCGTGGAGAGCGGCTCAAGCACCACCTGCACGGTGCCGCCGCAGGGCAGTCCAAAGCGCTGAACCTCCTCGGCGGTTTCGCCATACACCGTGCTCATCGGCAGCACCGAATCGAGGTCGCCTTCGCGCAGGCGCCGGATCAGGTCGTCTTCAATGCAGCCGCCAGACACCGAACCCGCCACCTGGCCGTCGTCGCGAATGATCATGAGCGAGCCGGGCGGGCGCGGCGCCGAGCCCCAGGTACGCACCACGGTGCTGAGGGTGACACGATGGCCCGCGTCCATCCACTGGATCGCGGTGCGCAGGACTTCGACATCGATGCTGTTCATGCGGACCTCCGATACGATGCAGCGCCCTGTCATTCGGGCGCGCGCGGCGGACCCGCCGCCGCGAGAGCGCAAAGGATACGGGATCCGCAGCTCTGGCGCAGGCCCGACCGGACAGCCCCAGCGGGTCGGGGCCGCAACGCTGCCGCCGGCGCGCCGACGACAGCGGCGAAGCAGCCTCTCAGTCCACCTTCACTGTATGACGGCGCGCACGCTCGACCTTGGGCAGCGTGAGGGTGAGCACGCCGTCGTGAAACACCGCCTTCGCCTTCGCGCCATCAACCGCCGCCGGGAGCCCCACCGTGCGGCTGAAAGCGCCGCGCGAGATCTCGCAACGGTACAGGTCGCCGGCTTCCTCCTTTTCCTCGTGGCGGGTCTCGCCGCGCAATGTCACGCTGTCCTCGCCGACCGAGATGTCGAGCTCCTTCTTTTCGATTCCGGGAACCTCGGCGCGCATCACGATATCGTCTTCACGGTCGACGATGTCGATGCGCGGCAGGCGCGGCTCGACCCAGCCCGCATCACCAAGCGACGGCCAATCGGTGCGCCAGGGCCTCATCCAGCCGCGCCTCGCGAGCAGCCGATCGAACAGCCGGTCCATTTCATCGAACGGTGAAACCACCCGCATCGGCGTGGCTTCCTGGAGTTCAGTGGTCTTTTCCTCTGCCATGGTCATGCTCCTTCTGGTTGGGGTTGTACGATTCAATCGCTCAGGAAGTGCCCGGTTCGATGCCCGCAGGCTCGCGCTCCCGGGTCACGATTTCGGTCATGGTGGCCTCGGTGAGCAGCAGCAGGCTCGCCACCGACACAGCGTTTTCGAGTGCCACCCGCACCACCCGGGTGGGGTCGATGATTCCAGCCTCGAACAGATCGACATAGCGACCGCGCGCGGCGTCAAACCCCACGGCGCCGCCACCCGCCAGCATTCGCTCGACCACCACCCCGGGGTCAGCGGCCGAGTTGTCGGCGATCGTGCGCGCGGGCGATTCCAGTGCCCGCAAAAGAATCTGCATGCCGGTCCGCTCATCGCCCTCGGCGAGCGCAAGCTCGGCACGCAGCGCCGGCGCCGCCTGCAGCAGCGCGAGCCCACCGCCCGCCACGATGCCCTCGGCCACCGCTGCGCGGGTGGCGGCAATCGCATCTTCAAAGGCATCTTTCCGAGCCCGCATTTCGGCTTCGCTTGGCGCGCCGACGCGCACCACCGCCACGCCGCCAGCCAGGCGGGCAATCCTCTCCTTCAGCCGATCACGGTCATAGTCGCTCGCACAATCGGCGAGCTGCGCACGAAGTTGCGCGATCCGCGCATCGATCCGTTCGTGCTCGCCCGCGCCACCAATCAGGGTGGTGGTCTCGCGCGTGACGAGCACGCGTCGCGCGCGACCCAGCTGGCGCAGCGCCGCCTGCTCGAGCCGCGTACCGAGCTCCTCGGAAATCACCTCGGCGCCGGTCAGCACGGCGATGTCCTGAAGCAGGTCCTTGCGACGGTCGCCAAAGCCGGGTGCCCGCACCGCGCAGCTGCGCAACACCGCGCGGATCTGATTGACGACCAGGGTTGCAAGCGCCTCACCCTCGATGTCTTCTGCCACGAACAAAACCGGCCGTCCGCCCTTGGCGAGCTGCTCGAGAAGGGGCAGCAATTCGGTCAGGCTGCCGATCTTCCGATCCGACACCATCACCCAGGCATCCTCCAGCACCGCCTCCATGCGCTCGGTGTTGGACACGAAATAGGGCGAGAGCCAGCCGCGGTCAAATTGCATGCCTTCGACCACTTCAAGCGTGGTCTCGATGGTGCGCGACTCCTCCACGGTGATCACGCCATCGGCACCGATCCGGTCCATGGCATCAGCCACGCGCTGGCCGATTGCCGGATCGTTGTGCGCCGAGATGGTGGCCACCTGCGCCCGCTCGAGCCGGGTACTGACCGGTCGCGACTGCTCGCGCAGGCTTGCCACCACCACCTGCAGACCCCGATCCAGACCCCGCTTGAGATCGATCGCGCTGGCCCCGGCCACCACGTTGCGGATGCCGTCGGTCAGGATTGCGTGCGCGAGCACGGTGGCGGTCGAGGTGCCATCGCCCACCGCCTCGCCGGTTTTCTCGGCAGCCTGACGGAGCATCCGCGCGCCCAGATCCTCCGCGGGGTCCTCGAGCTCGGTCTCGCGCGCGATCGTCACGCCATCGTTACAAACCACGGGACTGCCCCAGCGGCGATGGATCAGCACCGATTTCGACTTCGGTCCCAGCGTCACCCGGATCGCGTCGGCAAGCTGCGTGGCACCGGCCAGAATCCGCTCGCGTGCCTCCGATCTGAACAGCAGTTTCTTTGCTACCATCGCGCTCCCCTGGCCGGGCGTGGCCGGCTCCGGCTGACCTCCTGTCACCTGCAAGGCTCAAGCGTAGGTCGGCGGTCACCCGCCCGCGTTGACAGCGCGCAATACCGTTTCGGCCTCGGCGCAAGAAGGAGGAAGTGACCGTGTTCGAATCCCTGTTGGAGTTTTTCGCCCACACCGAGTGGTCACCACAGTGGGCGACTGCCGCCACGCTGGTGGCGGTGCTGATCGCCGCCTTCGTGGTTCGCAGGGTGCTCCTCAACCTGCTCGCGCGTTTCTTCGTGGCCCTGGCCGCGCGCTCACCCGCGCTCGAGGAGCGAAAACGCATCCAGACGCTCGCGCGCGTGCTCCGCCATGCGGCCTCGCTCACGCTCATCGTCGTGGCAGTGCTGGTGGGCCTCAACACCATCGGCGTTTCGATTGCACCGATTCTGGGCGCGGCCGGTGTGGCGGGTGTGGCCATCGGTTTCGGTGCACAGAGCCTCGTGAAGGATTTCTTCAGCGGCATGTTCCTGCTGCTCGAAAACCAGATCCGGGTCGGTGACGTGGTGGAAATCGCCGGCAAGACCGGCGTGGTGGAAGAGCTCACCCTGCGCCGAACCAAGCTTCGCTCGTTCGACGGCGCGGTGCATTACGTCTCGAACGGCCTCATCACCACGGTCAGCAATTTCTCGACCGAGTTCGCCTTCGCAGTGGCCGATGTGAGCGTGTCCTATCGCGAGGATCTCGATCATGTTTACTCGGTGATGCGTGCCACTGCAGCGACGCTTCGCGAAGACGAGACGTTTCGCGTTGCCATCGTGGATGCGCTCGAGATCGCCGGCGTCGAGCAACTCGCCGACTCCGCCATCGTCGTCCGCTGCCGCATGAAAACCCTTCCTGCCGAGCAGTGGCGCGTACGCCGCGAGTTCCTGAAGCGGCTGAAGATCGCCTTCGATCGGGAAGGCATTTCGATCCCGTATCCGCACCGGATGCTGGTTCAGGAGCCAGTCCCCGCGCGCGATCGCGACACCCTGCCCTCGCGCTGAGCCGAAGCGCCCCCGGCAGGCCTAGCGGCCGTTCGCGCGCGGACGAGGCCGCGGCGGTGGCACCGCAATCACATCGCTTCCCGCAACCGCAAACACCTGCTCGCCGGCTTGCGGCATCACCGGCCAACCGCCGGTGAACTCACCAAACGCCGGCAGGATCAGCGCATCCGGACGCAGCCAGAAGCACGCGACACGGATGCGATCAATGCGGCCGCGCAGGCGCACAACCGGATGCACATGACCCGCCACCCTGAAACACGCGGCCGGTTCATCGGGCTCATGGCAAAGCGCAAGCCCCGCATGCAGCAAGGGCGCGCTCAGCGCCTCGATGCCGCAGACGGCCGGTGGATCACCCGCCGAGGCATCATGATTGCCCCGCACCATCCGCACTGCCAATCGGATATGCCTGGCGCGCCACTGGGCGAGTGCGTCGATCGCGGGCCCCTGCTGCGAAAGCGGGCCATGGAGCAAATCGCCCAGCACGATCAACTCGCGCGGCGCGAGCTCCCCGATCAGGCGGTCGAGCCGCCCGAACATCGCAGCGGTTGTCCCCGCCGGTACGGGCACGCCCGAGCGCCGGAAACTCTGTGCCTTGCCCAGGTGAAGGTCGGCCACCAGCAGCGTTTCGGAGGCCGGGAGCCAGGCTGCGCGCTCGGCAAGAAGCTCGATCGGCACGCCGCCCGCATCAATCAGCATTGCGCGGCCGCCTCGAGCTCGGCCACCATCCGGGCGACCCGATCCGCGAGCGTCTCCGTGCTCACCGTCTCCCGCAGGCGCTCGACCATCAGCGGAAACGCAAAAGGCGTGGGTCGGGCGATTGGCACCATCACGAGCGAGCGAGCGCGCATGCCAGCGAGCGCCGCTTCGATGCGACCGAGCTCGAGCTCATGCGCAAGCACCTCCTGTCGCGACTGGGCAAGCAGCAGGTTGCCAGGATCGTGGCGGTCGAACACCTCATGAAACATGGTGGCCGAGGCCTGTAGCGAGCGAGCCGAGCGGCGCTCGCCCGGATGTCCCTGAAACACCAGACCGGCGACCCGCGCGATCTCGCGAAAGCGGCGGCGCGAGAGCTCGGCCGTGTTGACCGCTGCGCCGAGATCCTCGGCGGGTGACGACACGAGCAGACCTGCGTCGCTCGTCAGCTGCGCTGCGGCGAGCGGCTCCGCCGACAAGAGTTCAAAGCCGTAATCATTGACTGCGACCGAGATTGTGGCTGGCCGGCCGCGGCTTGCCCGCCAGGCGAGCAGACAGGCCAGCCCGAGATTCGCATGGCGCCCTGCAAACGGATAGGCGAACAGGTGATGCCCTTCACGCGAGACCAGCGTTTCCGCAAGCAGAATCGACGGCTCGGGCAGGCGCGACCAGCGCGCCTGCAGTTCAAGAAGCGGCCGCACCGCGCGCATCTCCGGTCCGGTAAAAACACCTGTCGCGGCCGCGCGCAGGCGCTCCAGCACAGCGTGGGCGAGTTCGCCCGACAGCGGCATACGCCCGCCACTCCAGCGCGGCACCGCGCCCGATGTTGCTCTGGCGCGGCGCACCCAGGCGCTCATTTCATGGACCCGGACGAGCTCGAGCACGCGGCCGCCAAACATGAATCGATCGCCCGGGCGAAGCCTGGCCACGAAGGCTTCCTCCACCGTGCCCAGCCGCGCGCCATTCATGAACCGGAGTTCGATCGCCGCATCGGCAACGATGGTGCCGATCGACATCCGGTGCCGTCTTGCGATGTTCGGATCGGCGACCCGCCAGCGACCCTCATCGCCGCGTACGAGCTTTCGGTACTCGGGGTAGGCCGACAAGCTCGCGCCCTCCGACACAAAGCCAAGCGACCAGCGCCAGGCTTCGTCATCGAGCGCGCGGTAGGCATGGGTGGAGCGAACCTCGGCCAGCATCTCGGCTTCGACAAAGCCGGTTCCGACGCCCACCGTCACCAGATGCTGCACCAGGACATCGACCGGGCACGCGGGCGCGAGACGGGCCTCGATGCGACCGGCGCGTGCGGCATCGCGGGCCGCCACCGCCTCGATCAGTTCCAGCGCGTGGGTGGGTACCAGCGTGACGCGAGACACTGCGCCGGGTCGGTGGCCGGAGCGGCCGGCCCGCTGAAGCAGCCGGCCAACGCCTTTCGCGCTTCCAATCTGCAACACCCGCTCCACCGGCGCGAAATCCACGCCCAGATCCAGGCTCGAGGTGCAGACCACCGCGCGCAGCCGCCCGTCGCCAATGGCGCGCTCGACCCAGCGCCGCACCTCGACATCGAGCGATCCGTGGTGTAGCGCGATGGCACCCGCCCAGTCGGGGCGCGCATCAAGGATCATGGCGTACCAGAGCTCGGCCTGTGCGCGGGTGTTGCAGAACACGAGCGATGAGGCGCTCGCAGCCAGTTCGTCGACAACTGCATCCAGCATCCGCGCACCCAGGTGTCCCGCCCAGGGAAAGCGCTCGAGCGTGTCCGGCAGCAGCGTGTCGATCGCGGGCAGCCGACGCGCGGCCGCCTCGACCAGCACACCGGGCCGGCCGCCCAACAGCACATCGAGCGCTTCGCCGGGGTTGCCCAGGGTGGCCGACACCCCCCAGACCACCGGCGGCGAGCCGGCGAGCGTTGCGATCCGGGCCAGCGCGAGCTGCAGCTGTACGCCACGCTTGGCGCCCATCAGTTCATGCCATTCGTCAACGATCACAACTTCGACACCGCCCAGCCGCGCCGCGGCATCGGCGCGCGAGATCATCAGAGACAGGCTCTCCGGCGTGGTGACGAGCGCAAACGGCGGCTTGCGGTCCTGCCGTGCCCGCTCGGCAGATGGCGTATCGCCCGTGCGAAGGCCCACGGAACAAGCCAGACCGAGGCCCGCGAGCGGCGTCTCGAGCGCGCGCACCGTGTCGGCGGCGAGCGCGCGCATGGGTGTCACCCACAACACCTTGAGCCCGTCCCCGGGAGGCCCAGCGCGACCTTTCAGCGTGCGCAGCAGCGCACCGAACCACACCGCAAGCGTTTTCCCTGATCCTGTGCCGGCATGAAGCAGGCCGCTTGAGCCCGATGCCGCCGCACGCCAGACGCGCCGCTGAAACGCGAACGGCCGCCAGCCGCGCTCGGCAAACCAGCCCGACAGCCGTGCCTCGGCGAGTGGCGACGCGCGCGACCGATCAGCGACCGTACCAGTCACGCACGGCAGCAATGAAGCGCTGAACGCCCTCGGCAACGGTCGCCGGATCGAGCGAACCAAAGGACAGCCGCTGGTAGTTGGCCTCGCGCGTGTCGGTCAATCCAAAGGCAAAGCCGGGGATCACCGCCACGCGGTGCCGCTCGACCATCGCGCGGATGAAGGCATGCGGGTCGGACACCCCTGGCAGTCGCAGCACCACATAGAACGCACCCTGGGTGCGCGGAAAGCTCGCCAGTCCGTCCAGCGCTGCAAGCGACTCGTGCACTTTGTGGCGCACGCTCGCAAGCGACTGCAGTTCAGGCTCGATCGCGCGCCGTCCCAGCTTGAGCGACTCGAGCGCGAGGAGCTGCGAGATCACGGGCGCACAGATCAGGTTGGTGTCCTGGACCTTGTTCATTGCTTCGGCCAGATCAGCGGGATACACCACATGGCCGCAACGCCAGCTCGCCATGCCCCAGCCCTTGGAAAACGACTGGAAAGTAAGCGTGTGCCGCTCGGCACCGGGGATGGAGGCGGGTGAAAAATGCCGCGCGCCGTCGAAAGTGAAATATTCGTAGGCTTCGTCGCTGAAGTGGTAGAGACCACGCGCCGCGCACAGTGCGTTCACCGCGCGCAGATCGTCCTCGGGGTAGACGGCACCCGTGGGGTTGTTGGGCGAGACCGTAATGATGGCGCGCGTACGCGGCGTGATGGCCCGCTCGATTGCGTTCAGGTCAAGCTGATAATCGGGGCGGGTTGGCACGCACACCGGCACACATCCGGCCATCCGGATGGCCATCTCCTGATTGAAATAAAAAGGCAGGGGCAGGATGAATTCATCACCGGGATCGCCCAGCGCAAGCACCGCGTTCAGGAACGCCATGTTGCTGCCCGCCGTGACCATCACCTGAGACCCGCGGGCCACATCAATCCCGTTTTCATCGCGCAGCTTCGCGGCGAGCGCGTCGATGAGCGGCGCAATACCTCCCACCGCCTGATAGCGGTGAAGAAGCGGGTCGGCCATCCGCTCGGGCAGCGCGCGGAGCAGGTCAGCCGGTGGCCCGTAGCGAACCACGCCCTGACCGAGCGAGATCGTGCCGGGGTGATCGCGCACCAGTGCGGCGACAGTCGGGATGATGGGCGTGTCAACGCCATCGATGCGAAGCGAACTTCGTTTCACGGTTCGGGCAGTCCGGAGAGCTGAAGGGCGGCAAGACGAGCCGGCTGAATCGAATGTTAGCCGGTTGTGGCCGGTGCACTCACGATCCACCCTTCGAGGCCGTCGATCTGCTCGGGGAGTCCGTATCGTGGACCCTGGCTGAGCGCCCAGCCTGCCTGCACTGCGCAGAGCACCGCATCGAGCCAGTCGCCGCGGGGCTCTTCTTCGATCTGGCGGCGCACCCCACCCGCAAAGTCGACCTTGATCGCAAGCGGATGCGCCCCCGCGGCAAGCGCACCGACCATCGCACGGCGGGCCGCGAGCCGGGCCGCATCCTGGCGCGCGGCATCATCGCTCTTGTACGAACCCCGGTGAAGGGCGCGGGCGAGAAGCCCCGGATAGGCTTCAAGCGCCACCCGCGACGGATCGCCCGCGTGCAGACCCGGGAGTTCCACGCCAGCCTCCAGCAAAGCGGGCGCTCCCGCATGAAACATCCACGCGACCGGCGGGTTCACCCACTTCATCGACGGCGACGAGCCCGCCGGCCGATCGGTCGCCCGATGTGCGAATTTCCCACCGGGTGGCCGAGCCGCACAGAACGCGCGCAAGGTCTCGCGCAGCTGCGGGCGCGGAGTACCCGAAAACGCCCGCACCAGCGCGGGCCAGTCGGTCGGCCATCCCACATCGAGCACCAGTTCACGCGGCAGCCCGAACGGAAAATCAAACCCGCCCAACCAGGGACCCGGGCGAGCCAGCAGCTGTGCAAACTCGGGCAGCGAGCCAATCGCCTCAAGCGCCTCGATCCGCAACCTGGTCGGCGTAAGGAGCCGCGCACGAGCCAGGGTGATCGGCTTTTTCCGTGACGGCGCGCTCGAAAAATCGACGCCAAGGATCGCCACCGCATCCGTCGGCATTTCGCAACAGGGCCGCGGGCCACCCTGTGCGGCGGGCCGCGCCGGCAAACGTAAGTGATCACCAACTGTCATATTTAACTGACTTGCGTCGTGTCTTGCGTCCGGAATACCTGGCGACATAGCCCAAAACCGCATAGGGTTACAGGGATGTTTACCCGCGTGCACCGTCCAGGTTTGTGCGACACGCCGGGCGAAATCACGCATCGTTCGCACCCCGCCTTCATCTGTTGGCGGAGTACCCCGACAGGCGCCGGTTCACAGCGCCGGGAGAATAACTCGATGAGCAACGCCTCCAACGTCAAAGCCCTGCCCCGCAAAGCCTCGCGCACCCGCGTCGAGGACACCGGGCGCCCCATGTCGCAGGTCATTCGCGAGCGCATCCGCGACGCGGGCCGGCGCTTTCACGCCAACGACAACATTTCCGAGTTCATTCACTCCGAGGTCGAGCGCGAGGCTCTTCGGAAGGAAGTCGAAACCCGCGTCCAGGCCCTGCTCGAGTCGCTGGTGATCGACACCACCAACGATCACAACACGCAGGACACCGCGCGTCGCGTCGCCAAGATGTACCTGAAGGAGGTGTTCCGCGGACGCTACGAAGCAATGCCCGCGGTGACCGAATTTCCGAATGTGGAGCGCCTGAGTGAATTGATCGTGGTGGGTCCGATCACGGTGCGGTCGGCCTGCTCGCATCACCTTTGCCCCATCCTGGGCAAGATCTGGATCGGCGTTCTGCCCAATGCCAACTCGAAACTGATCGGTCTGTCGAAGTACGCGCGCGTGGCCGACTGGGTCATGAGTCGGCCCCAGATCCAGGAAGAGGCGGTCAAGACACTGGCGGACGAACTCGAGCGGCTGCTGTTGCCCGATGGTCTGGCGGTCATCATGGAAGCCGATCACTTCTGCATGCACTGGCGCGGCGTGAAAGACGAAACCTCCATGACCTCTTCGATCATGCGCGGCAGCTTTCTCAAGTCTGACGCGCTGCGGCGCGAGCTGCTGTCGCTGCTCAAACGCAACTGACCCTTCGGGCTGGCAGGCGGCACGCGCCAGGCCCCTGGGCCTGCGCTCAGCCGCGGCGCTCTGCGAGCAGCCCCTGCAGTGACGCGAGCGAATCCGCCTCCCCAACGCCCTTGTCCCGGCGCCAGCGCAGCATTCTCGGAAAGCGGACCGACACGCCTGCGCGGTGCCTGGCCGAGCGGGCGATGCCCTCGAAACCGATTTCGAACACCAGCGTGGGTTCAACGCTTCTTACCGGCCCGAACCGCTCGACGGTCGTGCGGCGGATGATCGCGTCGACTTCCCGGATCTCGGCATCGGTCAGACCCGAGTAGGCCTTCGCAAACGGTACCAGCCGCGGCGCCTCGTCTGTCGACCGGTCCCAGACCGCAAAGGTGTAGTCGGTATAAAGGCCCGCCCGCCTGCCGTGGCCGGCCTGCGCGTAGATCAGTACCGCATCCACCGCAAACGGATCGAGCTTCCACTTGAACCAGTGGCCGCCGTCGGCCCGGCTGCGACCGATACCGTAGGCCGAATCGAGTCGCTTGAGCATCAGGCCCTCGGCACCAAAGGCACGCGCGGACTCGCGAAGCCGCGCCCGCTCCGACCAGGTCGATGCTTCAAACGCGCTCGCCGCACACAGGCGCTCAGGATCGGGCGCAGCGAGCGCCAGGCAGTCCGACAACACCTGCCGGCGCAGGCGAAGCGGGTGGCCGCGCAGATCGACCCCCTGGTGTTCCAGACAATCGAAGACCACCAGGCGCGCGGGCGTCTGGCGCAGCGTGATCGCACCCGGGCGCAGACGGCCGATGCGGGTCTGCATGGCCGCAAAATCCATGGGTCGGGGTGCGCCTGCCGCCCAGCACAGAAGTTCGCCATCGAGCACGGTGCCGGGCGCAAGCGCCTGCGCGGCGGACACGATCTCGGGGAACCGGTCGGTGAGCAATTCCTCGCCACGCGACCACAACGCAACCGCGTGCGCCCTTCGCACCAGCTGCACGCGGATCCCGTCCCACTTCCATTCGGCGAGCCAGTGTGCGGCGGGCTCGTCATCGGCTTTCGCCGGCTCCCAACTGTGCGCGAGCATGAAGGGATAGGGCAGAAGCGCGAGCGCCGGATCAGACAATTGACCGGCATCGGTCGCGGTCGCTGCCGACGCCCGGGCAGCGTCCCCGATTCCGTCCGCGAGCGCCGGCGAACGATCCGCGTCCGCCCGGGTGCCCGCAGGCGCGACCAGCGCGCGATATCGCACACCGTCGGGCACCATCTTGCGGTCGGTAAAGCCGATGATGCGCTGGGCAATCAGCCGGGCATCGACTGCGCTCGCCTCGGCGCGCGCCCGCCGCACGAGTTGCCGCGATACGCCCAGGCGCAGGCCTCCCCTGAGCAGCTTGTTGAACACAAAGCGCTGCCAGCTGTCGAGCACCCGCCAGCAGTCGATCAGCGCCGCGCGCGCCGCATCCGGATCGAGATCTCGAAGCGGCAGCAGACGGCTGCGCATCCAGCTGTCGAGCGTCCCACCGGCATCGGACGCCTCGTACGATTCGGGTAACAGCAGCGCGATCGTCTCGGCCAGATCCCCCACCGCCTGGTAGCACTCGTCAAACAACCACTCGGGCACGCCGGCGGCCTCGCGTGCCGCTTCACGGAGCAGGCGCGTCGCAACCAGCGTCCGTGGCCTGCCGCCGGCAAGGAAATACACCGCCCAGGCGCAGTCCCCGTCTGGCGCGGCGAGGAGGTAGGCGCGCATCGCTGCGACCTTGTCGAGGGTGGAATTGGAGCGGTCAAGCGCCGCCACCATCGAGGCAAATCCCTCCATCAGGATGTCCGCCGGTTGACAGTCTGGGCGAGCGGAGTCGCCCAGGCGCTATCCTCGGAGGCGGCGGACTCGGCGCCCGCCTCGCCTCCGAACTCTGTGCGAAGCGCGTGCGCGGCGATCCCGCGATCGGACAGATGGCGAACGATCGCGGCCTCGAAACCGTGGGTAACGATCACGCGCCGGGCGCCGCTCGCTTCGATGGCTTGCATCAACCCCGGCCAGTCGGCATGGTCGGACAGCACAAAGCCCCGGTCGAGCGCTCGTCGCCTGCGCGCCCCGCGCACCCTCATCCAGCCGGAAGCAAACGCGAGACTCGCGTCGCCAAACCGCGACAGCCAGGGCGAACCCGCAGCCGAGGGCGGCGCAAGCACGAGCGGCGCCTCGCCGCCCGCGGCGCGTCGCCAGTCGGTTGCGCTGCAGGTCACGGGGAGGCTCACACCGGCCTCCCGATAGGCGGCATTGACGGCAGCGACCGCGCCGTGAACCACGATGGGCCCGGCGAGTGCCTGCGCTCGCGCGAGGCCCGCCTGAATGCGCTGCGCCTTGCCCAGTGCATAACAGAGCAGCACGCTCGCCCGGCCGTGGGCAGCGTTGTCGGCCCACCAGCTCGCGATCTCGGCCATGGTCTGCGTATCCGGCCGCCAGCGATAGACTGGCAGACCGAAGGTGGACTCGGTGATGAAGGTGTCGCAGCGCACCGGCTCAAACGCCGTGCAGGTGGGATCGGCCTCGAGCTTGTAGTCGCCCGAGACCACCCACACTTCGCCACGATGCTCAATCCGGACCTGCGCCGATCCCAGGATATGGCCCGCCGGGAAAAGCGAGACCCGCACATCCCCCTGTGTGATCGACTCCCCCCACTGGAGGGTCTGAAGCGAGACTCTGCCAAGGCGCGCATGCATCACCTCGCGCGCCTCGCCGGCAGCAAGATACCGCTGGTGGCCGGTCCGCGCATGATCGGCGTGCGCATGCGTGATCACCGCCCGGTCCACCGGTCGCCAGGGATCAATGAAAAAGCCCCCGGCCTCGCAGTACAGGCCTTCGGGCCGAAGCACCACCAGATCGCGCGACATCAGCGTCTCCGAATCATGCCCAGACCCCGCCCGCGCAGCACCGATGCAGCCTGGTCAGTACCGGAGCCCGCGACCGGACAGCGCAACGCCGATTCGCAGCACGAATGCAGCGCCTAGCGCCGCCGCCCTGACCCACCAGGGGCGCGCCACGATGTGCGACCAACGCACCGGCCGCCCGCCCTCGGCAATGGCCTGCTCGATCCGGGCGCGCAACACCGCTGCCATCGCATCGTCTTGCACGATGACATTGGCCTCGCGTGCGAGCAGCAGCGAGAACGGATCGATATTCGATGAGCCCAGGGTGAACCATTGATCGGCGAGCGCAAGCTTGGCGTGCAGAAACCCTGGTTGATACTCGATGATTTCAACCCCGGCGCGCAGCAACTCCTCATGGAGCGCGAGCGTACCGAAATGGGGCAGTCGATACTCGATTCGCCCCTGCAGCAGCAGGCGCACACGCACCCCGCGCGCCGCCGCTTCAGCCAGGGCCCGGCGAAATTTCGCGCCTGGAAAGAAATAGGCGCAGGCGATCAGCACCTCGGTATGGGCCCGACCGATCGCGCGCAGATAGGCACGCTCGATCGTTCGGCGATGGCGAAAATTGTCGCGCTCGGCAAACGCCGCGCGAACCGTTTGGGCCACGGCGGCCGGCGCCTGCCCCGCGCCGACAGGTCCACCCTCGGCAGCCGGTGCCGCCTGCGGCGTCGTCGGGCTGCCCTGGGGCCGCGCAGGCCAGCGCACCGCTTGTGCGCGTCGCCAGACCTGTGCCATGGCGCTCATCGCCTCCGCGACCAGCGGCCCGCGAACCCGGAGCGCAAAGTCCAGCCGGGGCGCTTCGAGCCGACCCCGGACCGGATCCTCGTGATCATCGATCAGATTGATGCCGCCCACGAACAGCTCGGCCGAATCGATCAGCGCGAGCTTGCGATGCAGGCGCCGAAGCGCCTGCCGCTCCAGACGCCAGCGCCGCAGCGGCCGGAAAATACGCAGATCAACCTGCTGGGCGGCAAGGACTTGCCCAACCTCACCGGTCGGCATACCGGTGCCAAACCCGTCCACCACGAGGCGCACGGCCACGCCACGCGCGACCGCGCGACCCAGCGCCTGCGCAATCCGACGCCCGCTCGCATCGTCGTGAAAAATGTAGGTTTCGATCCAGACCGACTCACGCGCCGAGTCGATGGCCGTTTCAAGCGCCGGAAAAAACTCCGCGCCCGACTGCAACAGCTGAACCGCATGCCCGGGGCGACAACGCGGCCGCTGTCGCCGCGCGAGCAGTTGCCGCCACGCCGGCGATATCGTGCGGACGCGGCTCACCCGTGGCCGCGCTCCAGGTCGGCGATCACCGGGCTGTGATCGGAAAGCCGCGCCCAGCCGGGTCCCCGTGGCACCCTGGCATCGCGCACCGCGAATCCACGAAGATAGATGCGATCCATCCTCAGCCAGGGTACGAGCGCCGGAAACGTACGCGCCGACCGGACGCGCCGCGGCAATCGCAACGACTCGGGCGCCACAGTCATGCCCATGTCGGCCAGCCGGTCACGCATGAACCACACCGCACGCTGCGTGCGAACCATGCCGGGTCGAAGCGAATCGAAAGCTTCGATCACATCGATTGCGTCGCACAGCCGA
The DNA here is from genome assembly GCA_049423065.1 of Burkholderiaceae bacterium. Classification (GTDB taxonomy): domain Bacteria; phylum Pseudomonadota; class Gammaproteobacteria; order Burkholderiales; family Burkholderiaceae_E; genus SYIM01. The sequence continues at coordinate 15,306 of JBMSQB010000050.1, read as the reverse complement.
CGCGAGAGCTGGCCGCGCCAGTCGTTGAAATCACCGCCGATGATGAGGGGCGCCCCGGCGGGTACCGAGCGCTGGATCCAGTCGATCAACGCATCGAGCTGCCGCTCGCGGCTGCGCGCGAGCAGCCCGAAATGCACCACGAAGCAATGCACAGGATCGCCGCCCACCTCGACCACACAATGCAGCACGCCCCGCTTTTCCAACGCATGGTCGGAGAAATCGCGATGGTCACGATGCACGATCGGAAACCGCGACAGCAACGCGTTGCCATGGTGGCCGTGCAGGTAGTGGGCGTTCGCGCGATAGGCGCTCTCGAAGGTGTGCCGAAGGCCAGGCGCCTGCGCAAGAAAGACATCCTGCGGCTCCCTGGGCCAGTGTTCAAAGCGTCTTGCATGCCGCTCATGCTGGCCCTGCACTTCCTGGAGCAGAATCAGATCGGCATCGAGTTCGTGAAGCCGCGCCCGCAGTTCATGAATGCGCGCCACCCGCCGAAGCCCGAACAGTTCGCGCAACACCCCTTTGTGAATGTTGTAGGTGGCAACCCGCAGCTGGGTGGGCATGGACGCCTCAGCGCGCAACGGGCGGCGTGCCCGCCGTGCGGCGCGGCAGCTGCCGGATCGCCTCGGCATTGGACCAGGAGAAACAGCGGTCGGCCGCCTCATGCCAGGGGAGCCAGGCCTGGCTCAGATGTTCTCGCGGCGACAGCCGCGCCTCGATCGGGCCAGGCAGCAGCAAGCCAAACACATGCTCGGTGTTGTGCGTGACCCCGGGCGGGTAGCGGTGCCGCCAGTGCGCATAGATTTCATAGCGCTGGCTCCACTGCCAGTCGGTGAGTTCGAAGCGCGAACAGTCAAGGCCGGTTTCCTCGAACACCTCGCGTCGGCAGGTATCAGACAGCGCTTCCTCGAGCGTGTCCTTGCTGCCGGTGACCGATTGCCAGAAGCCGGGATGATCGGCGCGTTCGAGCAGCAGCACGTCGAGCGCTGCCGTATGAATCACGACCAGCACCGATTCGGGAATCTTGTTGCCGGCCATGACAAGCCTCGCCTACGCGCTCGCCTCCACCGCCCGCAGCCGGATATGCAGTTCGCGCAACTGTTTTTCATCGACCGACGAGGGCGCCTGCGTGAGCAGACACTGCGCGCGCTGGGTTTTCGGGAAGGCGATCACGTCGCGGATCGACTCTGCGCCCGTCATCATGGTGACGATCCGGTCAAGGCCGAAGGCAATTCCGCCGTGGGGCGGCGCGCCATACTGGAGCGCATCGAGCAGGAACCCGAATTTGGCGCGAGCCTCGTCGGGTCCGATGTTGAGTGCACGGAACACCTTGCTCTGCACTTCCTCGCGGTGAATCCTGACCGACCCGCCACCGATTTCCCAACCGTTCAGCACCATGTCGTAGGCCTTCGCCAGGCACTTGCCCGGATCGGTGCTCATCAGGTCCTCATGACCGTCCTTGGGCGCGGTAAACGGATGGTGAACCGCCGTCCAGCGATTCGCCTCCTCGTCGAACTCGAACATCGGGAAATCGACCACCCAGAGCGGCTTCCAGACGTTTTCAAACAGGCCGTTCGCCCGGCCAAACTCGGAGTGCCCGATCTTGATCCGGAGCGCCCCGATCGCGTCATTGACGACCTTCGCCTTGTCGGCGCCAAACAGGATCAGGTCGCCGTCGGTGGCCCCGGTGCGCGAAAGAATCGCTGCCACTGCAGCATCGTGGAGATTCTTCACGATCGGCGATTGCAGGCCCTCGCGACCACGCGCCGCCTCGTTCACCTTGATCCAGGCCAGCCCCTTGGCGCCATAGATGGCGACAAACTGCGTGTAGCCGTCGATTTCACCGCGCGAGAGCTTGCCGCCGCCAGGCACCCGCATGGCAACCACGCGTCCGCCCTCGGCATTGGCCGGGCCACTGAACACCTTGAAATCAACGTCGCGCATGACGTCGGTGAGATCGGTGAACTGGAGCGACACCCGCAGATCGGGTTTGTCCGAGCCATACAGGCGAATCGCCTCGGCATAGGTCATTTCAGGAAAACTGGGCGCGAGCTCAATCCCCGCGGCATGGCTGAACACCGTGCGGATCATGTTCTCGAAAATGCCGCGGATCTCGATTTCCGAAAGGAAGGAGGTCTCGCAGTCGATCTGGGTGAACTCGGGCTGGCGATCGGCGCGCAGGTCTTCGTCGCGGAAGCACTTGGTGATCTGGTAGTAGCGGTCAAAGCCCGACACCATCAGGAGCTGCTTGAAGAGCTGGGGCGATTGCGGCAACGCGAAAAACTGACCGGCATTCACCCGCGAGGGGACGAGGTAGTCGCGCGCGCCCTCGGGCGTGGACTTGGTGAGCATCGGGGTTTCGATGTCGAGAAAGCCCTGCGCGTCGAGATATTTGCGAACCTCCATCGCGACCCGGTAACGCAGCATGAGGTTGCGCTGCATGGCCGGCCGGCGCAGATCGAGCACGCGATGGGTGAGGCGGGTGGTTTCCGACAGGTTCTCATCGTCAAGGAGAAACGGCGGCGTGACCGACGCATTGAGAATTTCAAGCTCGTGGCAGAGGATTTCGATGGCACCGCTGCGCAGATTCGGGTTGTCGGTGCCCTCGGGGCGGCGCCGTACACGACCGGTGACACGCACGCAGAATTCATTGCGGATCCGCTCGGCAACCTTGAACATGTCGGGCCGGTCGGGGTCGCAGACCACCTGCGCAACGCCTTCGCGGTCACGCAGGTCGATGAAGATGACCCCGCCGTGGTCACGGCGACGGTGCACCCAGCCAAACAGGGTGACGGTCTGGTCGAGGCGGTCGGTTGAGACTTCACCGGCGTAGCAGGTGCGCATCACGAATTCTCCGAAAGCGGATGAAGAGGCCTCAGGACGGGCCGGACGAACGGTCGGGCGGCACGGGCGCCGCGACGGGCAGAGGCGGCGCGCCTGCACCCGTCACCGCACCGCGGTCGCCGGGCGCGACGGTGCCCATCGACACCACATACTTGAGCGCCTCGTCAACGCTCATGTCGAGTTCAACCACGTCGGCACGCGGCAGCATCAGGAAAAAACCCGAAGTCGGGTTGGGGGTGGTGGGCACATAGACCGACACCATGTCGGAATCGACCAGCCTGCGCCGGATCTCGCCCGCCGGCGTGCCGGTCTGAAAGGCGATGGTCCAGCTCCCGGCGCGCGGATATTGCACCAGGAGCGCCTTGCGAAACGCCTGGCCGTTGGGCGACAGGATGGTGTCGCTCACCTGCTTGACGCTCGAGTAGATGCTGCGCACGATGGGGATCCGCCCCAGCAGGGCCTCCCAGTAAAGCACCAGCCGCTCACCGATGATGTTGCGCAAGAGCAGCCCGGTGATGATCAGCACCACCAGGGTGAGCACCACGCCTACGCCCGGGATGTCACGCCCGAAAAACGTATGGGGATGCCAGCGCTCGGGCAGCAGTTGCAGCGTCTGGTCCATGGTTGTGACGATCAGGTTCAGCACCCAGATCGTGATGACCAGGGGCACCCAGATCAGCAGGCCGGTAACGATGTACTTGCGCATGAGTGGACTTTGAGGGTGATGTCGCGTGAGGCGATGCCGACACGCTGCCCGCCGGCGATGACGGCGCGATGACGCCGCAGTTGCGTGCTCAGGCCGATGCCCCCGATGAGGAGGAGCTCGCAGCCTTGGGCGCCGGCGAGCTGGCGGCCGACGCCGTTGCGGCGGCGCCGGAATCGGCCGGCTTGTTCGCCTGCGCGCCCGCGGCCGGTGATGACGCGGAGGCGCCATCGCTCTTCGCCGACTCGCCCGCGGCGCCTGTGTCGGCACCCGCTGGCTTGTCTGAGGCTTTGTCGCCCGCCGCCTCGCCACCTTCGGCCGCGCCCTCGGCACCGGCCTTTTTCTGGCCTCCGTCGCGGAAGTCGGTGGCATACCAGCCCGACCCCTTCAACTGGAAGGCGGGCGCGGTAAGCTTGCGGGCAAAACCGTTTCCACTGCACGACGGGCAAACCGTGAGCGGCGCGTCAGACAGCTTCTGCAGCTGATCCTTTTCGAAGCCGCAGTCCTGGCAACGATAGGCGTAAATGGGCATGGCGGTGGGGTCGCGAAAGATTCGCGGTATGGATTGAGGCGAACCCTCAAGTATAGCCCGAGGCGTGGCGCGAAGGATTCCGCAGCCAGTCAAAGCCCGGGGTTCAGTGGCGGCGCCACATTGATCGAACCTGGGTCCCGCGGCTGCCGGGTACGGCGCCGCCAGCGCCTAGCCGTGACGGATGGCAATGGTTTTAAGCACGGTGAATCCGTAGAGCGCCTCAAACCCTTTCTCGCGGCCGTGGCCGCTCGCGCGCACACCGCCAAAGGGCAGCTCGACCCCGCCCCCCGCGCCGTAGTTGTTCACGAACACCTGGCCACAGCGTAGCGACCTCGCGAGCCGCAGCTGCCGGGCGCCGTCGCGCGTCCAGACCCCGGCAACCAGTCCGTAGGAGGTGCCGTTGGCAAGCCGCACCGCGTGCGCTTCGTCGTCAAACGGCATCGCCACCAGCACCGGCCCGAAGATTTCCTGTTGCGCAAGCGCATGGTTTGGCGGGACGTCGCGAAAGAGCACCGCCTCCTGATAGAACCCGGCAGAGGCTGCCTGCGCATGAAGCTGCCCCCGCGCGGCAACCTGCAGGCCGTCGGCCTCACCCTCGGCGAGCAGTTGTCGCACGCGATCATATTGCTTGCGGTTGACGAGCGGCCCCATGTCGAGCTCGAGCGCCGGCGGTCCGGCCACGAGCGATCGAAACCGCTCGGCGACCCGCTCGAGCACGGCCTCGTAGATGCCACGCTCGACCAGCAGACGGCTGCCCGCCGAGCAGGTCTGCCCGGCGTTCTGGACGATGGCATTGACGATGACCGGAAGCGCCGCATCGAGGTCGGCATCGGCAAAGACCAGTTGCGGCGATTTGCCGCCGAGTTCGAGGGTGACCGGGCAGTGGCGCTCGGCCGCCGCCGCGGCCACCAGCCGGCCGGTGGCGCTCGAGCCGGTAAATGAAAGGTGATCGACGCCTGGATGCGCGCACAGGCTCGCGCCGGCTTCTGCGCCATAGCCCGTGACGATGTTGAGCGCGCCCGCCGGAAAGCCCACTTCGGCTGCCAGCTCGGCGAGCCTGAGCGAGCTGAGACTGGCGTCTTCGGCCGGCTTCACCACGCAGGCATTACCCGCTGCCAGCGCCGCACCCACTGTGCGGCCGAAGATCTGCATGGGGTAGTTCCAGGGAATGATGTGGCCGGTGACGCCATGCGGCTCGCGCACGGTGGCCACCAGATAGCCGGATTCATAGGGCAGGGTCTGGCCGTGGAGCTTGTCGCAGGCGCCGGCGTAGTACTCGAAGTAGCGCGCGAGCGCAGTCACGTCGGCCCGCGCGGTTTTGAGCGACTTGCCGGTATCTCGCGCCTCGAGTTGCGCGAGTGAGTCGGCATGGGCCGCCACCGACTGCCCGAGCTTCTGGAGGAGCCGCCCGCGGGCTGCCGCCGAGAGCCGCCCCCAGGGGCCATCAAAGGATTCGCCCAATGCTGCGCGCGCAGCCGCCACCGCCAGGTCGATATCCGGGGCGGTGCCGCGAGCGAGGCTGCCAAAGCTTTCGCCGTTGCTGGGGTCGACCACCGGGATGGGCCGGCTGTCGGCGGGATCAGCCGGGGCGTTGCCGATGAAATGTCGCATGCGCGCGCCTGTTCGGTCTAGAAGGGGATATCGTCGTCGACGTCGTCGAGTCCGCGGCCGGCGGGCTTCCGGGCCCCTGCGCTGGCGCCGCCTGCTGCCGAAGGCGCACGCGCCGGGGCGCTGCCCGACCCCGCATCATCGCCCCCGGCACCACCGCCGCCGTCGCGCGAGCCGAGCAGTTGCATTTCCATGCCGACGATTTCGGTGGTGTAGCGGTCCTGGCCTTCCTTGTCCTGCCATTTGCGGGTTTGAAGCCGCCCCTCGACGTAGACCGGCCGGCCCTTGCGCAGATACTCACCGGCGATTTCCGCCAGCCGGTCGTAGAGCACCACGCTGTGCCATTCCGTTTCCTCGCGCCGCTCGCCGCTCGCCTTGTCTTTCCAGGTGCGGGTGGTGGCGATGCGCAGATTGCAGACCGCGGCGCCATTGGCGGTGAACCGGGTTTCGGGATCGCGCCCGAGATTACCCATGAGAATCACCTTGTTGACTGAAGCCATATTGCCCTCCCGAGCATGAAGAGTTCGATTACCGCTTAATGCGCAGCGGCCGGCCAGAGGCGATGCCGCAACGCTGCAATGAGCCAGACCACGATGATGACGCCTGCCAGCAGAAACACCGCCGCATCGCCCCAGACCGCTCGCACCGCGCCCGCAGCCGCTCCGCCCGTGAAGAGACCCAGCGACTGCGAGGTATTGAAGAGGCCCAGTGCCGTGCCGCGCAAGTCGGCCGGCGCAAGCTGCGAGACCATCGAGGGAAGGCTCGCTTCGAGAATATTGAATGCGGCAAAAAACGCGAACAGCAACACCGCAAAGGGGATTAGTCCCTCGGGCCGGGTCGCGAGCCCGAACATCACGAGCGCCAGCACCACAACGCTCGCCACGAAGACGGCTCGCATCCGCCCCTGCCGTTCCCCCCAGCGAAGCGCCGGCATCATGGGCCAGAACGAGAGCAGCACCACCGGCAGGTAGAGCATCCAGTGCGACGGCAAGGCAAGCCCCGCGCGTTCGACCAGCCAACCCGGGAGCGCCACAAAGATGGCTACCTGAACCGCATGCAGCGTGAAGATTCCGAAATTGAGCCGCATCAGGTCGGGCTCAGCGGCCACCCGCAGCACCGTTTCTCGGGTGAGCCGCCCCCGCGCCACGCGGGGTGCTGATGGCACCATGAAGATCACCGATGCGATGGCGGCCAGGGCCAATACGCCAGTAAAGGCGAACATGCCACCGATGCCCACCCAGCGATAGAGCGGGGGCGCGACGATCAGCGACAGGGCAAAGCTCACACCGATGGTGATGCCCACCATCGCCATCGCCTTGGTGCGCTGACTGTCGCGGGTCGAGTCGGCGACAAAGGCGCTCACCGCCGCGGAGATTGCGCCGGCGCCCTGCAGTCCGCGGCCGATTGTCATCACCAGCAGATCGTCGGCGCTTGCAGCGATGAAGCTGCCGATTGCAAAGAGCGCGAGGCCAAAGATGATCACCGGCTTTCGGCCCACGCGATCCGATGCGGCGCCCAGTGGCAGCTGCAACATCGCCTGCGTGAGCCCGTAAATGCCCAGCGCGAGGCCGACCAGCCGGGCATCGTGGCCATCGGGCAGCGAGTGGGCATGAACAGCGAGCACCGGCAGCACGATGAAAAGACCCAGCATGCGCAGGCCCTGCACCGACGACAGGGCAACAGCGGCCCGCAGTTCGTCGCGGTTCATGCTTTCGGAGATGGAGTTGGAGGGGCGATTCATCGCTTGGTTTGGCTCGGCGGTTTATATTAGCCGATTACCCTTTCGCGGCCCGGCATCGCTTGCCCACCGCCCACACCCTCCCCGATGAACGCGATCAGCATCCGCGGCGCCCGCACGCACAATCTCAAGAACATCGACCTCGACATCCCGCGCGACCAGCTGGTCGTGATCACCGGCCTGTCCGGGTCGGGCAAGTCTTCGCTCGCCTTTGACACCTTGTATGCGGAAGGCCAGCGCCGCTATGTCGAGTCGCTGTCAGCCTATGCGCGGCAGTTCCTGCAGCTCATGGAAAAGCCGGACGTCGATCTGATCGAGGGGCTGTCGCCCGCAATCGCAATCGAGCAGAAGTCGGGCAGCCACAACCCCCGGTCCACGGTGGGAACCGTCACAGAAATCAATGATTACCTGCGACTGCTCTACGCGCGGGCGGGCACCCCGCACTGCCCCGACCACCCGCACCGGGCACTCGCCGCCCAGACCGTCTCGCAAATGGTTGACCAGATGCTCGCACTGGGCGAAGGCGCGCGGCTCATGATTCTCGCGCCCCTCCCGCCTGAGCGCTGCCGCGATACCGGCGCCGCCATCGCCGATTTGCAGGCGCAGGGGTTTGTGCGCGCGCGAATCAACGGCAAGCTGGTCGAGCTTGCCGAGGCGCCCTCGGGGCTTCCGGCCTCGGCCACCGCGATCGAGGTGATCGTCGACCGGTTGCGCGTGGCCGCCGCCGTGCGGCAGCGGCTCGCCGATTCCTTTGAAACTGCGCTCGGGCTGGCCGGTGGCCGGGCGAGCGCGGTCGAACCCGACAACGGCCGCGAACATGCGTTCTCGAGCCGCTTCGCCTGCCCCGACTGCGCCCGACTGAGCCCCGATCTCGAACCGCGGCTCTTTTCATTCAACAACCCGGCGGGCGCCTGCCCCGACTGCAATGGCCTGGGCGACATCGAATATGTCGACCCGGACCGCGTGGTCGAGTTCCCCGACCTGAGTCTTGCATCGGGCGCGATCCGTGGTTGGGACCGACGCAACGAGTTTGCTTTCGCCACACTTGCCAGTCTTTCGAAGGCGCTGGGTTTTGATCTCGATCAGCCGTTTTCGCAGCTGCCCGAGCCGGTGCAGCAGGTGATTCTTTACGGCTCAGGGGCGCGCAAGCTTGCGATCCGCTACGCAACCGATACGCCGGCCGCCGCATCGCCCGACGAGCGTTTCGAGGGGGTGATTCCCAACCTCGAGCGCCGTCGTCGGGATACCGAGTCCAGCCAGGTGCGCGAGGAGCTGGGGCGTTATCTGAGCCGGCGCCCCTGTCCCGAGTGCGGGGGATCCCGGCTGCGTGCCGCTGCGCGCCATGTGCGACTGGGGCTGGCCGGCCACGACCATCCCATCTACGAGGTCTCGGGCTGGACGCTGTCGCGCGCGCACCAATGGTTTTCGGCGCTCTCGCTGCCCGGCGCGCAGGGTCAGATTGCAGAGCGCGTGATCCGGGAGATTCGCGAACGGCTGCGCTTTCTCAACGATGTGGGTCTGGGGTACCTGAGCCTGGACCGCCCGGCCGAAACGCTCTCCGGGGGCGAAGCGCAACGCATCCGGCTCGCTTCGCAGATCGGTTCGGGCCTCACCGGCGTCATGTATGTGCTTGACGAACCTTCGATCGGACTCCATCAGCGCGACAACGAGCGACTGATCGGCACGCTCAAGCGCCTTCGCGATCTGGGCAATTCGGTGCTGGTGGTTGAGCATGACGAGGAAGCGATTCGCGCAGCCGACCATGTGATCGACATGGGCCCAGGCGCGGGTGAGCATGGCGGCACGGTGGTCGCCCAGGGCGCGCCCGCGGCCATCGAGGCCTCCGATCGTTCAATCACCGGGCAATACCTGTCGGGCCGACTGGGTGTGCCCGTGCCGATCGAGCGGCATCGTGGCGACGGGCGCTGGCTGACCGTGCGCGGCGCGCGCGGCCATAATCTTCTGGCGATCACTGCACGTTTTCCGGTGGGTGTGGTGAGTGTGGTCACCGGGGTATCAGGCTCCGGCAAGTCCACCCTGGTCAACGACACCTTGCTTGCGGCCGCCCTGCAACAGGTCAATCACCGCAAGACCATCACCCCGGGCTGTGACGGCATCGACGGGCTGGAGCATTTCGACAAGGTGATTGCGGTTGACCAGAGCCCGATCGGACGCACGCCCCGCTCAAACCCCGCCACCTACACTGGGCTCTTCGCACCAATCCGCGAGCTCTTTGCAGAGTCTTCTGCCGCCCGCGAGCGCGGCTACGGCGCCGGTCGATTTTCCTTCAACGTAAAGGGCGGCCGTTGCGAGGCCTGCGAGGGCGATGGCCTCATCCGCGTACAGATGCATTTTCTGCCCGATGTCTATGTGCCGTGCGAGGCCTGCCGCGGCGCCCGGTACAACCGCGAAACGCTGGAGGTCCGCTGGCGCGGCCGCAACATTGCGGATGTGCTCGACATGACCATCGTGCAGGCCCATGAATTCTTCGAGAACGTTCCCACGCTCGCGCGAAAGCTCGCCACGCTGATCGAGGTCGGTCTCGGTTATGTGCGGCTGGGTCAGAGCGCAACCACGCTCTCGGGCGGCGAGGCCCAGCGCGTAAAGCTCGCCGAGGAACTGTCGCGGCGTGATACCGGCCGCACGCTTTACGTGCTTGATGAACCCACCACCGGCCTTCACTTCCATGATGTCGCGATGCTGCTCAAGGTGATCGCCAAGCTCCGCGAGCGTGGCAACACGGTGATCGTGATTGAACACAATCTGGATGTGATCAAGGCCGCTGACTGGGTGGTCGACCTGGGTCCCGAGGGCGGCGATCAGGGCGGCAAGCTGGTGGCCTGCGGCACCCCGGAGGAGGTCGCCGGCGTGGCGGGGAGCCACACCGGGCATTACCTCGCGCGCGTGCTGCCGTCGGTCGCCGACCGGCGGGCCGCGTGAGCGCGAGGTTCTTGAGCGCGAGGCTGCGTGAGCGCCAGGCGGCCTAGCGCCCGTAGTGGGCAAACGCCGTCAGCACGCGCCGCATCTCTTCATCGGACAACACCACGGGGCTTCCCACTTGCAGCGCCTGCAGATACTGGCGCGACAGCGTCTCGACCTCCAGTGCGATCGACAACGCCTGGGGCAGGTCTGCGCCCAATGCGATCTGCCCGTGGTTGGCAAGCAGACATGCGCGTCGATCGACCAGCGCGTCAAGCGCCGCATCGGAGAGCGCCTGCGTACCGAACGTGGCATAGCGGGCGCACCGGATGTCATGACCGCCAGCCACCGCGATCATGTAATGAAAAGCCGGAATGCCTGCGGCCTGAATGGCCGGCAGGCAAGCAAGCGTCGTCGCATATGAGGAGTGCACATGCACCACGGCGTCGGCCTCGCGCCGCGCCCGATAGATGTCGAGATGCATCCGCCATTCTGATGACGGGACGCGCCGGCCATCGAACCGTGAAGGCGGCGCGAGGGGCGGTTCGCGATCATGCGGCGCAGCCTCCCGCGCGCTCACCGGGTCGGTGACCGCAGCCGCTTCCGATACCGCATCAGGCGCGGACTGCTCGAGCGCCACCCAGACCAGATCATCAATCTGCATGTGCTCATAGGCGAGCCCGCTGGGAGTCACCAGCATGCCCTCCTCGGCGCTCCGGTGCCATCGAAGCGAAGCATTGCCCGACTTGCCCTGGTTGAGGCCCAGCCGGGCAAACTGCAGGCAGGTCTCGATCAGCGCCTGTCGCGCATGATTTTCAGAAGGGTAAGGGACCGCCCGATTCGCGCTCATCGGGCGGCCTCGCGACCGCCTGCGATGCAATCGCCCGCCTTGGCGCGCGCGAGCAACCCGGTGATGGCCACCCGGTCGGCCGCAATCACGCCGTGCTCGGTGATGAGCGCGGTCACCAGACGCGCAGGCGTGATGTCGAACCCGGGGTTGAGTGCCCGAACCGACTCATCCATCAGCGCGACCTCCGCAACGCTGCCATCAGGGAGACGCCCGCGCGCATGCGTGACCTCGCGTGCACTCCGGTATTCGATCTCGATCGAGGCGCCGTCCGCGCTCCCCGGGTCAAGCGTGGACACCGGACAGGCGACATAGAAAGGCACACGATTGTCGAGCGCAGCCAGCGCCTTCAGATAGGTGCCGATCTTGTTTGCCACGTCACCGTTGGCGGCCACCCGATCACAGCCGGTAATCACCGCGTCGACTTCACCACGCATCATGAGCAATCCGCCTGCATTGTCGGCAATCACGGTGTGCGCGACCCCGGCCTGCGCAAGCTCCCATGCGGTGAGCGATGCACCCTGATTGCGCGGGCGCGTTTCATCCACCCAGACATGGATCGGCACACCGGCTGCGGCAAGCGCGTAGATCGGCGCGAGCGCTGTGCCGTGATCGATTGTGGCAAGCCGGCCGGCATTGCAGTGCGTGAGTACCTGAAGCGGCCTTGCGCGGGACAGTTCGCCCCGGGCCGACGCAAGCAGGCGCGGCGCTCCCCACTCGCCGATACGGTGGTTGCACTGTGCATCGTCGTCACACAGCCATCCCGCCTCCTGCCAGGCGGCGTCGGCGCGCTCGCCTGGCGCGAGCCCAGCCACCCGTGCCCGCACCCGGTCAAGCGCCCAGGCGAGATTGACCGCCGTCGGCCGGGCAGACAGCAGCCAGGCATGCGCGGCCTGCAGCCTCGAATCCGACGGGTCGCTGCGAAGCGCAAGCGCAAGCCCATAGGCGCCCACCGCACCAATGAGCGGTGCGCCGCGCACCCGCATCGAGACGATTGCCTCGCGGCAGTCCTCGGCGCTCGCAAGCGTGATGCTGCGCCACTCGAACGGCAGGAGCGTCTGGTCGACGGTGCGCAGTTGTCCTCGATCATCGGTCTGAAGCGTTCTTGACATAGGGCAAGGTCTCGCCGGACAGCCGGCCTAGCATCACATCCGGCTGAGTCTCGCACATCACCACCGCATCCGCCATGTCCGATCCGAGCCCGCTTGCCGCACTGATCGACGCCGCGCTCGCCGCGCCGTCGTGGCCGCTGCTCGCGCCGACGATGCTGTCGGCGCTGCTGCTGGGCTTGGGCGGTGCGGCACATTGCGTGGGGATGTGCGGCGGCATCGTCGCCACGCTGAACCGGCAAGCGGGCAGACCATCCGCAGGTTTTTCGGTGGTGACCCTGAGCGCGCGCCCCCCGGCCCCAGTCGGCCATCCCGCGCGCGTTGTCGATGCGCAACCGGCCGTTGCGTTGCAATGGGTCTACAACCTCGGGCGAATCGGCAGCTACACCCTGGCCGGCGCACTCGCTGGCACCGTCGGCTCCGCAGCCTGGATCAGTTCGCACCTGCTTCCGCTTCAGCAGGCAGCCTTCGCGGTCGGCAGCCTGATGATGATCCTCATCGGTCTGCATCTCACCGGCCTCCCGGTGCTCGCTCACTGGCTGGAACGCGCAGGATCCCGCGTCTGGCGACTGATCGAGCCGGCTGCGCGATGGAGTCTGCGCCGCAGCGGCACGCCGGGCGCCCTGCTTGCCGGAGCCGCCTGGGGATGGGTGCCCTGCGGCATGGTCTACAGCGTGCTGACAGCGGCACTGGTATCGGGTAGCGCAGCCTCGGGCGCGGCCATCATGCTCGCCTTCGGCGTGGGCACCCTCCCTGGCCTCACCGCCTTCGGCTGGCTGGCCAGACAAGGCCTTGCGCGAACGCGCTCGCCCACGCTCCTCCGCGCGGCGGGCCTGCTGATCATCGGGTGGGGCGTGGCGGGGCTCATGCGTATCGATCCGCTCGTCCATCTCCAGCAGTTCGGCGAGGCCTGCGCGAGTGGTTTCCGGTGAACGTGAGCGGTGAGCGTCTGCGATGCGCTTTCGCGATGAGCCGGCTTCGATGAGCCGCTTTCGGTGAGCGCCTGTCGATGAGCATCTCGCAATGAGTCCACCCGGCCTGGTCTCAACGGTCGACGCGCGCCCGCCGAACGAATCCGCCGGCAGCCGTCAGAGACTGCCCTCTGCGCCGGCACGGCTCGCCTGCCATCACTGCGGCCTGCCGGTGAGCGAGCCCGGGCGCTGGACCGTTCAGGTTGAGGGGCGCCTGCGCGAGACCTGCTGCGCCGGCTGTCAGGCGGTAACCGCAGCCATCACTGGCGCAGGCCTCCACGACTACTATCGCGCGCGCGGTCTGCCCGGCCCTTCATCCGCCCCTCCACCCGCCCGATCACCCGACACCCGCCGCCACAGCACGCAGACCGCCTTGTACGATGACCCCGAGGTCGCCGCACGCTTTGTACGAACCGAGTCCGGCATGTCCGAGGCCACGCTCCTTGTCGACGGACTGCGCTGCGGGGCCTGCAGCTGGCTGCTCGAGCAGGCGCTCGGCCAGGCCCCTGGCATCGTCGACTGCTCGGTCAACCTCGCCGCCGAGCGGGCCAGCCTGAGGTGGGACCCTTCGCAAACCCGTCTGTCCGAGCTGATCGATACGGCTGAGCGCTTTGGCTTTGCGCTCCAGCCCTTTGACGCATCGCAGCGCGAGAAACAGTTGCGTGACGCAGCGCGTACACGCCTGCGGCGGCTCTTCGTCGCCGGCATCGGCATGATGCAGGTGATGATGTATGCCTTTCCCGCGTATATCGCAGCCGAGGGCGACATCGAACCCGCCTACGCCGCGCTCATGCGCTGGGCGAGTCTGCTGCTCACGCTACCGGTGGTGCTCTATTCGGCCGCCCCGATTTTTCGGGGCGCATGGACCGAGTGGCAGCGTCGCTCGCCGGGCATGGATACGCCGGTTGCCATCGGGATCGGCGCCGCGTTCGCCGCAAGCGTCTGGGCCACAGTCACCGCCCAGGGCGAGGTCTGGTTCGACACGGTCACCATGTTCGTATTTCTGCTGCTCGGCGCGCGTCATCTTGAGTGGCTCGCGCGACTGCGCGCAAACCGCGCCATCGACACACTGGCCGCTGCCGCACCGCAGTCGGTGCTGAAGCTTGTCGAGGGGGCGCCCCCGCAGACGATTGCGGCTGCGCGGCTGCAGCCCGGTGAGCGCTTTCTGGTGGGGACCGGTGAGCCGGTGGCGGTGGATGCCACGCTCGTATGCCCGAGGGGCTCGTTTGACCTGTCGCTCCTCACCGGCGAGTCCCGCCCGGTGGACTATGCGGTCGGCGACCGGGTTCCGGGCGGCGCCATCAATCTCGGGGCGCCGGCGGAACTCGCCGCGCTCGCCGCCCAAGCCGACAGCACACTCTCGACCATCGCCCGGCTTGCCTCGCGCGCGGCTGCTGCCCGGCCCGCGCTTCTCACATTCACCGAAGCCGTGGCGCGGGGCTTCACCATCGGCCTTCTTGCCCTCGCCGCAGTCGTCTGGCTGGTCTGGCATCAGATCGCCCCGGATGCGGCATGGTCGATCGCGATCGCAGTGCTGGTCGTGTCCTGCCCCTGTGCACTGTCGCTCGCCACGCCGGCGGCGCTCGCCGCAGCCTCGGCAACAGCGCTTCGCCGCGGCATGATCGCGGTGCGCGGCGATGCGCTTGAGGCGATCTCGCGTGTCACCGATGTCGTGTTCGACAAGACCGGAACGCTCACCCGTGGCGAACCCACGGTGGTCGGGGTCGAGGTTTTCACGTCGTTAGACACGGCCGCCTGCCTGGGCATCGCGGCTGCCCTGGAGACCTCCAGCACCCATCCGCTCGGTCGGGCGATCGTGCACGCCGCCCGCGCGTCGGGCAGTGCGCAGTTCGTCGCCGTGTCGCTTTCGAGTGTTCCAGGCGAGGGTGTCGAGGGTCAGGTCAATGGGCGCCACTATCGCCTTGGCCGCGAACGATTTGCCCTGACCGGGACCGGTCGCACCGCCCAGCCCGCTTCAGACCTGCAACCGGCCTCAGACCCGCAACCCGCTTCCGCCGCACAGACCCGCTTCGCAGAT
>JBMSQB010000049.1:0-33721 GCA_049423065.1 Burkholderiaceae bacterium | reverse complement strand
CTGCCCTCACCCGCTGGAAGCCGCAGAAATTCATGGCGGTTCACGCGAGCGACAAAGGTCAGCAGTTCCGTAAAGGTCTTCGCTCCTATGCCTCGTACCGCGATCTGGGGATCAGCAAGGCAACCGGTGGCGTGGTTCAGGCGCATGTCATTCGACTGCACGGCCCCTGCGACCCGGCGGTGGTGTCAATCCGTCATGTGCATGGCGTCCAGTTCCAGTTCCTGTACATGCTCAAGGGCTGGATGGAGGGCGAATACAACGGCCGTCGCGAGCGCTTCGAGGCCGGCGCCTGCTGGATCCAGCCCAATTCGATCCCGCACACGGTGCTCGATTATTCCGACGACTGCGAGATGATCGAACTGATCCTGCCGGGCACCTTCGAGACCCGCGAACTCTGATCCGCCCCCTGTATCAATCCCTGGCTGGTTTGATCACCACGCCCATTCTGGCCTCCACAAACTGGGCGATTCGCGTGAAGTCGTGGGGGCCGCCATACACCTCATTGGTTTGTCGCCAGATTTCATGCACGGCGTCTGCCACCGGCATGGTGGCGCCCAGACCCGCGGCCTCGCGCATGCACAGATCGACATCCTTGAACATCAGCGCGGTGGCAAAGCCGAAGTCGAAGGTTCGCGGCAGCACCGCCTTCGGAAATTTGTCGCGGCTCGCGGTATTCATGCCGCTCCCGGCGTTGATCACGTCGATCATGATTTTGGGGTCCAGCCCGGCTTTGACCCCCATCGCCACGGCCTCCGAGGTGATGGCCATCGATGCTGCCGAGACCAGATTGTTGGCAAGCTTCATGGTTTGCGCCATGCCTGGCTCGGCGCCAATGTAGAAGAGCTTGCCGATATGCCGCAGCACGTCGGACAGGCGGTCAAAGCTTGCCTGCGGCCCGGAGACCATCACCGCGAGCGTGCCCTTGATCGCGCCGTTTCGCCCGCCTGATACCGGCGAATCAATGAACTCGATCCCCCGAGCAGCGAGCGCAGCCTGAACCGACCGCGCCATCGAGGTGCCGGTCGTGGAGAGGTCCACCACGGTTCGCACCGTCTTGCCGTGAATCAATCCCGTGGCCGAGGTGCACACGTCGTTCACGATCTGCGGGGTGGGAAGCGAAAGGAGCACCGTGTCCACCTGGTCGCCAACCTCACGCACGGATGCGGCGACCTTCACGCCGCGTGCGGCCAAGGCCTGGGCGGCAGCAGGGTTGACATCAAACACCATCAACGTGTGCCCGGCATCGAGCAGGCGCTCGGCCATGGGAATACCCATGGCTCCCAATCCGATGAAGCCCAGATTCATTGCAATCTCCGAGATATGTGGCTGACCCGGTCGGTCATCGCCGATCAGTCCGAAGGATCGCACCGGATCCGCCCCTTGAGAAGCCACCGATCCGAAAGTGATTCCGTTATGGCCGCGCAGCGCCAGGTTTGCCTATACTTGCCGCGCCCCAGTTGGGGTGTCGCCCAACCCGATCATGCAAAAGCCTGCCCCGCCCGAACTGGCTCCAAAGAGCCTGACCATCCCCGCGCTGGTTGCCGAGATGGCGAACCGCTATCCGGATCGCGAAGCGGTGGTGGGTGCCCATCACCGCTTCACCTACCAGGGTATCGAGCGGGCGGTGAACCAGGCGGCGTCGTTTCTGTTGCAGGCGGGTATCCGCAAGGGCGACAAGGTGGCCGTTCTGATGGGCAACCTGCCCGAGTGGATCATTGCCGACTTTGCAATCACCTCGATTGGTGCGGTGATGGTGGCGGTCAACACCTGGGTGACCGCACGGGAACTCGCCTATGTGCTCGAGCATTCCGACACGCGACTGCTCATCACCACCGGCCGGTTTTTGCGCCATGATTACCGCGCAATGATCGACGAACTGCGAGCCGAGTCCCGACTGCCTCAACTCGAGCGCGTGCTGGTGGTGGGCGACGATGTGCGCGATGGCGATCTGCGCTGGACCGATGCGATGCGCGAGCCCGATCCTGCCGCTGCGTCCCGGCTGAACGAAGCGCGGTCGGCCGTACAGCCCGACGATCCCGCCTACATCCTCTACACCTCGGGCTCCACCGCGCTGCCCAAAGGCGTGGTGATTCAGCATCGGGGGCTGGTCGAAAACATGTGGAGAATCGGCCAGCGCCAGCACGTCACGCATCATGACCGCCTGTGGCTGGCCGTCTCGCTCTTCTGGGGGTTGGGGTGCGAAAACGCGCTCTTCAACCTCTATACCCACGGTGGCTGCATCGTGCTGCAGGAAAGCTTTGATGCCGAGGTGGCGCTCCAGCTGATCGAGCGTGAACGCTGCACGATGTTCTATGGCACGCCCAATATGGCCGAGGCGCTCCTCAGCACACCCGGTTATCGGCGAGAGCGGCTTCGCACCATGCGGGGCGGCGCCACGATCGGCACGCCGGATCAGATCCGACGGCTGGTCGATGCCGGCCTCACCGAGATCTGCAACATCTACGGGCTCACCGAAACCTATGGCAACTGCTCGGTGACCGACGCCGGCGACGATCTTGATCTGAGGCTATCAAGCATCGGCAGGCCACTGGAAGGCTTTGACATCCGGGTGATCGACAACACCACTGGCCATGAATGCGAACCCGGCGACATCGGAGAAATTCGCGTCAAGGGCCATGTGCTCAAGGAGTATTACAAGGACCCCGAGCGCACCCGCGAAGCCTTCGATGAGCGGGGCTACTTCCGCACGGGCGATCTCGGGCTGTTCGGACCCACCGGGCACCTGTACTTCCGGGGTCGGATCAAGGAAATGATCAAGACCGGTGGCATGAATGTGTCGCCTGTCGAGGTGGAGCAGGTGCTCACCGGGCACCCCGGCGTGATGGCGGCCTATTGTGTGCCGCTGCCTGATCCCGAGCTCGATGAAGTCTTTGGCGCAGTGGTGGTGCCCAAGCATGGGGCGATCATCGATCTCGAGGCCGTGCGGGCTTTGTGCGCCCGCGAACTGGCCCGCTACAAGCGACCGAAACAGTTTCTGGTGATCGAGGAGCGTGACCTGCCGCTCACCATCACCGGCAAAGTGCGCAAAGACGATCTGATCCGTCGCTTCACGTAATTCGCTGAAGGCGGAATCAGGGTTTACATCGAATTCTCAACGGAGATCTGCCAGATGACACTCCCCAGCTACGAAATCTACGCGGTCAAGTACGCACACCACGACCGCAGTTCGCGCGACAACTTTGTGGGCGGGGACAGTCATGACGTGCCCATGCCGCTCGATTATTTCGTTTGGGCGATCCGGGGGGGCGGCCGCACCTGGGTGCTGGACACCGGGTTTTCCGAAGAGGTCGCCAGACAACGCGGGCGCGATTTTCTCCGCTGCCCCGGGCAGGGGTTGTCACTGCTCGGCATTGATCCCGAATCGGTGAGCGACGTGATCATCTCGCATATGCATTACGACCATGCCGGCAATGCCCAGCTCTTCCGGCGGGCGCGCTATCACCTGCAGGACCGCGAGATGCAGTTCGCAACCGGGCGCTGCATGTGCTTCAAGCCCATGCGGTTTCCGTTTGACGTGAATGACGTGAAAGCCATGGTGGACCGGGTGTTCGAGGACCGCGTGTGCTTTCACGATGGCGACGACGAAATCGCGCCTGGCATCACGCTCCACCGGGTGGGCGGGCACACGATGGGGTTGCAGGTGGTACGTGTGCACACCCGCCGCGGCTGGGTGGTGCTCGCGAGCGATGCCTCGCATTTTTATGCCAACATCGAATCCGATCGGCCGTTTCCGCTCATCTACAACCAGGCCGACATGCATGAAGCCTACCGACGCGTGTATTCGCTTGCCAGTTCGCCGGCGCATGTCATCCCTGGCCACGACCCGCTGGTGATGAAGCGCTATCCGGCGCCCAGCGATGCGCTGCGCGGTATTGCGGTGAGGCTGGATGCCGACCCGATCGCCGACTGATTCGAGCTTTTCTTCCATCCTGTTTCAAGGACTCCACGATGTCAGCCTTTCCTGATGAAGACTGGTTCAGGGCCTATCAGGCCCGCGTCAATGCTGATCGCGAGCTCTCGGTGATCGGCAACTGGTTCAGCGCGCGTTTCTCGATCACGGTGGGCGATACCCGCCGCGTGCTCACGGTTGAGAAGGGGCGTATCAGCCAGATCAATTTCGCGCCGCGCTTTGATGCCCGTCCTGCCTTCGGGTTCCGCGCGCCGATGGACACCTGGGCCAGGTTTGTGAGCGCCACGCCGCCGCCGCTCTATAACGACTTCTTTGCCATGCTGATGCGCGTACCGGAGTTTGTTCTGGAGGGCGACGGCCTGGTCGCCATGCAGAACGGCCGTGCACTGCAGCGGATGATGAACCTGATGCGAAAGGAAGCCGCATGAACCGCCTCGAACCGATCAGCGGCCGCTATGTCACGGTCGATATCCAGGGCGAAGCCCATCGTATTTTTTTCGAGGAGGCTGGCGAGGGTGTGCCGCTCATTTGCCTGCACACCGCGGGCGCCGACTCGCGCCAGTGGCGGCATCTCCTGAACGACACCGATGTCACGAGCAGGTTCCGGGTGCTCGCTTTCGATCTGCCCTATCACGGGCGATCCAACCCGCCCGACGAGTGGTGGCTGCGCAAATATCAGCTCACCTCGCAGCTCTATGCCGACATGATCCGGGCTTTCTGGAAGGGGCTGGATCTAGACCGACCGGTCATCATGGGTTGCTCAATGGGCGGGGCAATTGTGCTCAAGATGGCGGTGGATTATCAGCGCGAGCTTCGAGGAATCGTCGGGCTGGAGGCTGCCGCTTACGCGCCAGGGCGCTATAACGACTTCCTGCATCACCCTGCCGTGCACGGCGGTGAACTCTGCGCAAGCTACACCATGGGTCTGTGCGCACCCACCACCCCCGAAACCAATCGTCGGGAAAATTGGTGGTACTACGCGCAGGGTGGTCCTGGCGTCTACGCCGGCGACGTGCATTTCTACAGCTTCGACTGGGACGGCCGTGAGGCGATCAAGACGATCGATACCGGTCTTTGCAAGGTGTCGCTCCTCACGGGTGAGTACGATTATTCAGCCACTCCAGCCATGTCGGAAGCGGTGGCTGCGTCAATCAAGGGGTCGCGCTACAGCCTCATGAAGGGCATGGGGCATTTTCCGATGATCGAAGACTGGCCGGGGCTCAAGCGCTATCTGATGCCCGAGCTTGAGCATATGCTGGGTTAAGTCCCTGCGCGGGTGGTCTGTGATGCGCTAACGCGCAGACAGACCAATCGATCCGGTGGTGCGACGCGCGGCCAGATCGGCGTGCGCCTCGCGCGCCTGATCAAAGCCGTAGAGCCTTGGCGCATCGGTTCGCAGCACGCCAGCCAGGGCCTGCGCGAACACATCGGCTGAGCGCGCGCGCAGGGCCTCGGTGGTCTTGTTGAAGGTGAAGATGGACGGGCTGGTGATGTGCAACGACCCCAGCTGGTTCAGCCGGAAAATATCGAAGGGCGGAATGGGGCCGGCGGGTGTTCCGTAGCTGGCCAGCACACCGTTGGGACGCAGGGCGAGGAGCGATTGCTCGAACATGGCGCCGCCGATGCCGTCGTAGACCGCATGGACGCCTTCGCCCGCGGTGAGCGCCCGGCAGGCTGCGACCCAGCCGGGGTCGGTACTGATCAATACCTCGTGACAGCCCGCTGCCCGGGCGATCGCGATCTTGTCGGCCGACCCGACCGTGCCGATCACGCGTGCGCCCTTGTGTGAGCACCATTGCGCCAACAACTGCCCAACGCCCCCTGCCGCCGCGTGAACCAGCACGGCGTGGGCTGGGCCCACCGGGAAGGAATCATTCACCAGATACTGGGCAGTGAGCGCACGGTTGAGCGTGACGCCGGCCCAGTCGAGCGGAACCCCCTCGGGGACCGGTACCACACGGCCCGCGGGCAGGATCCGGTGCGTGGTGTAAGCGCCGATCGGCAAGTGGATGTAGGCAACCCGATCACCCACAGCAAAGTCGGCAACACCGTCGCCCACGGCCAGCACATGGCCCGATGCTTCAATGCCCAGGCTCGAGGGAAACGCGGCGATGGGATAGCGGCCGCTACGGTGCTGGATATCGATGAAATTGACGCCGATCGCAGACTGCTCGATCAGCACCTCGCCCGCTGCCGGGGAGGCAAGCGGGCGAGTGCGCCACTGCAGAACCTCCGGCCCGCCGGGCCGATCGAATTCGATCGTCTGGGCGGAGCCGGCCATGACGCTTAGCGCTTGGGCCAGATGGCGGGCGCAACGGCCAGCGAATCGGGATATACCGCGACCGGCACGCCGTTCTGCCACTGCGAGATGGTGAGCACTGCACCCACGCGACGACCGTTCTCGTCGAACTTCACACGGCCACCGGCAAAGAATTGCGCGGGTCCGGTGCCATTGAAGTCCATGGCGCGAATGGCTTGTGCAACCGCCTTCTTGTCGCCCGACTTGGCCATTTCACAGGCCTCCTTGAAGATCCACATGTCGCCGTAGGTGGACATGGGGTCCTGGGGAATCCAGGGCTCGCCCTTGCGGGCCTTGAAGTCGGCGATGAGCTTGTCATGGCCCTTGCCGCCCCAGTTGGCGGTGATGTTCATCACGCCCTCCAGGGTGTCCTTGCCCATGATGTTGAGCAGCTCGGGAGCGCCGATCGCGCCGCTGTTGGCCACGATGGGCAGACGGCCGCGACCCAGACCCACCTCATTGATTTTCTCGAGGGTGAGTTTGAAGTCGGGCAGCGAGGTGGCGAGGTTGATGAGCAGGTCGGGGCGCGCGGTACGCACCTTCTGGATCATGGAGCTCGCGTCGGCAAGCGGCGGGGTGAAGATTTCGTCAACGACGAGCTTCAGGCCCATCTTGGCGAGGCCGCCTTCGCGCATCGGCTTGCCGAACGCCATCGGGGAGGCGGTGTTGTCGCTCACGATGCCGACGTTCTTGATTTCCTTGCCGGCGGTCTTGGAGAGCTCAACCAGGGCAGGTACCGCCATGGTGGACATGGTGCCGGCGGTGACCGAGGTCTGGAACACGAACTTGAAGCCGCGCGAGGTGATGGTGTCGGCAAATGAGAGCGTGAGCATGGGCAGCTCGGCGCGCTCGGTGACTTCGGTGATGGCGAGCGTAAACGACGACAGCCAGGCGCCGGTGGCCCCGGTGAGGTCGGGCTCCTGCGACAGCATGCGCTGCGCGGCGTTCTTGGCTTTCTCGACGTTCTCGCCGGCGTCGATCGTGACCAGACGCATGCGGGCACCGCCCATGGACTTGATGCCGCCTTGTGCGTTGATGTCTTCGATCGCCATCTCGGCGCCCTTGCGCATGAGATCGCCGCTACGGGCCCAGGGGCCGGTGAGCGGAACGATGAGGCCGATCTTGACTTCCTTGGCTTGCGCGCGCGCGATGGCGGGCGCCGCACCGGCGGCCAAAGCCGCAGAAGACGCAGCCAGCATCTTGCGTTTTGAACGATTGACCATCACAAGTCTCCTGTTGAAGTGAGTGATTTGACTCTACATGCCCAGATAGATGGCGCGAACGTGTTCGTCTTCCATCAGTTGTTGCGGCGGACCTTCAAGCGCGATCCGGCCAGTTTGCAATACGTAGCCATAATTGCACGAGCTGAGCGCCTCGGCCACCCGCTGCTCGACGAGCAGAATCGCCACATCGGTGCTCGAGTGAATTTCCTCGATCCGCTCGAAGATCATATCGGTGATCTTGGGCGCCAGGCCCATCGATGGCTCGTCGAGCATGATGAGCCGGGGCGAGGACATCATGCCGCGCGCGATCGCCACCATTTGCTGCTCACCACCCGAAAGGGTGCCGGCCAGCTGGCTGCTGCGCTGCTTCAGAATGGGAAAGAGCCCGAACATCTGCTCGAGGTTTTTGTCCCAGTCGGCGCGCGCGCGCTCCGACTGCGCCCCCATTTCGAGGTTTTCCAACACCGACAGTTCCTTGAACACCTGACGGCCCTCTGGCACATGGGCGATGCCGAGCAGCGGCCGCCGGGCCGGCGGGATGGACAGCAAATCCTGTCCCATCCAGGTGATGCGCCCGGAGACCGGCGTGACGGTTCCGGAAATCGACTTGAACAGCGTTGATTTGCCTGCGCCGTTCGGGCCGACGATCGCAACGAACTGGCCCTCGCCGACGGTCACCGAAACATCGGTGAGGGCCTTGAGGCCACCGTAGGCGGCGTTGATATTCTCAATGCTTAGCATGGTCCATCCACTTCTTGCCGAGGTAGGCCTCGATCACGGCCGGGTCGCGGACGACTTCGGCAGGCTTGCCGACAGCCAGCACCTGGCCGTGGTCGAGCACCAGGAAGCGGTCGGCGATACGAACCATCGCCTGCATGGTGTGTTCGATGATGACGATGGTCTGGCCCTCATCGGCCAGGCGGCGGATCACTGCAAGGATCACCTCGACCTCTTCGCTCCCCAGACCCGCCAGGGTTTCATCGAGCAGCAGCAGGCGCGGCTGGCCGGCGAGCACGCGGGCCAGTTCCATCAGCCGCAGTTCCAGGCTGTTCAGACCGCCAGCCAGCACCTGCTCGTGCTTGAGCATCCCGACCCGGTCGAGGGCCTGGCGCGCCAGTTCGACAGCCCGGTCATCGTCCTGCTGCTCGGCGGCGAATGCGCCCACCACCACGTTCTGCAGCACCGTCATCCGCGGGAAGGGGCGGACCACCTGGAAGGTACGGCCGACGCCCAGTCGGCAGACCTGGTTGGGCTTGAGGCCAATCAGTTCGCTCGCGCCGAATTGAACCGACCCCTGATCGGCGCGAATGAATCCGTTCAGCAGATTGAACAGCGTGGTTTTGCCCGCGCCGTTGGGACCGATGATGCCCAGGACTTCGCCCTGGCGGACTTCGAAGCTGACGTTGGACACGGCCTTCAGTCCGCCGAAGGCCCGAGACAGATCGTTCACCTTGAGCACAATCTGTTCGCCGATGGGCGGGCGCTCGGCGCTCGCGGCGGCAGGAAGGTCGACCGTGCGGCGCTGCGCGTCAGCGGCGTCGTCGGCCGCACCGCCGTTGCGGCGCCGCCAGGCATCACGCAGCCTTGGCAGCAGCCCCTCGGGCGCATACAGGATCATGGCGATGATGGCCAGACCGAACACCACACCGTGAATGCCGTGCACCTGGTTGCCAAGCTCGGCATGCAGAATTTCCGAGAGCGGAATCAGGACCGCCGCACCGATCACCGGACCCCAGACGGTGGCAACACCACCGAACAAGGCCATGATCATGGCCTGGGCAGATGCGATCATGCCGAACACCGAAGGCGGGGTGACCACGATCAGTACCACTGCGTAGTAGCCGCCCGCTGCAGCAGCGATTGCGCCCGACACCATGATGGCGCGCAGCTTCCAGGCTGCGGCATCAACCCCCGCGCCTTCCGCCGCTGCCTCGTTCTGTTTGATGGCGGTAAGCGACAAGCCAAAACGGGAGGCATGGATGCGCCCGGATATGTACACGGCGATGGCCACCAGCACCGTGGATACAACGATGTAGGTGTACTGACTCTTGAACTGCATGTACATCCAGCTGTTCTCGCGCACCATTTGCATGGTGACTTCCTGGTAGCCCAGCCACTCGAAAATGTAGAGCAGCGTGAGCGGGTAGGCGAGCATGGCAAGCGAGAAGTACACCCCGCGCAGCTTGAAGGTGGGATAGCCCACCAGCACCGAGGCGATGACACCCGCCACGGTTCCCAGCGGAATGCCGAACCAGGGCGAGAGATTGAATCCGATCATCGCCAGCGCGACCGTGTAGGCGCCGATTCCGAAGAACGCGGCATGTCCGAACGACACCAGACCGCTGTAGCCGGAGAAGACGTTCCACGCGATGCCCATCATCGCCCAGATCGGCACGATGGTGAGGATCAGCTGGTAGTACTTGTCATCGATCAGCCAGGCAAACGCCAGGTAGACCGCTGCGACAATCGCGATGGTGCGCAACAACTTGGGTTCTTGATCGAGCTTCACGATCAGACCCTTTCAACGTTTTTGCCGAACAGACCCTGGGGCCTGAACAGGATGATGAGTAGGAACACCAGGAAAATCATGGCGTTTTGCAATTGCAGCGGCAGAAACAGCGTGGACACCTGCTGAATAAGCCCGATGACCAGCCCGCCCCAGAAGGCCCCGATCATGCTGCCCAGGCCACCCAGCACAACGCCTGCGTACATGATCACCACAAAGTCGAGCCCGATGTAGGGCTGGAACGGGTAGTAGCTTGCGATCAGCCCGCCCGCGAGTCCGGTGATGGCTGCGCCAATACCGAATGAGATTCGGTGTGAACGCTCGACATCGATTCCCATGTAGGTGGCCGCGGCCGGATTGTCGGCGGCAGCGCGAAGCGACTTGCCGATGCGGGTGCGGTGGACAAACTGATAGACCGCGATGGCAACCAGTACCGACACCATCAGGGCAATCGTCCGGGCCTTGTTGAAAAACAGCAGCATGTCGTCGCCCACCAGCGGGCCCAGTTCCCAGGCCGAGCCGCTGTAGGGGGTGCGGATGGAGAGCGGCGTGTTGCCAAAGATGATCAGCGCGCCGTTGGCCAGCACGAGCGAGATGCCCAGCGTGAGAATGAGTTGAGGATAGTGGCCCTCGCCCTCGGTACCGGCAACCTTGATGCCGGTGGCTTTGGTAAGCAGCGACTTGTGCAGCCCCATGCCGAGCAGATACAGCAGCACGCCTGCCACCACCGCGCCCACGATCGGGCCCACTGCCGAACTGAGCCCGAACCAGGTGCACACATAGAATGCACCGTACATGCCCAGCATGAGGAACTCGCCCTGGGCAAAGTTGATCACCCGCATCAGACCGAAGATCAGCCCCAGCCCGACACACATCAGCCCGTAGACCGAGCCGATGAGGAGCCCGGCGATGACCGCCTGCATCAGGTTTTCAAAAAAGATAACGGCGCTCATGGCCTGCGTCCTCCGGTCTGCGCGTTCACATGCAGCAGCGGATTCATTGCGTGCCCGCCTTGTCTGCGGCCCACATCATGGGGTCATCCTCCGTTCGGGGCGTAAAGCCTGTTCGCCGAATATGGGCTCCATGATTGTTGTTGCGGCCTTCATGGGGCAGGAGCCAGGGTGCGCGGATTCTAGGGGGCAAATGCCAAATGAGGCAAGGCGGGGGCTGAGAAACCTCATGAATGGGCCTGGGGAATGAGGCGCCGCTCGACCACGTTGCCGGTGATGGTGGCCGCGCCATCGGAGATCAGATGCATGAGCATGGGGGTGACGTCAGCCGGCTCGGATACGCCCAGCGCCTTCTCGTACATGCTGATTTCGTCGGCGTTGGCGCTGTCGTGAAAGAGCGGCGTGTGCATGATCCCCGGCGACACGGCATTGATGCGTACGCCATAGGGGCGGAGTTCCTGCGCGGCCGACTTGACCAGTGCGATGAGGCCCGCTTTCGACGCGCCGTAGGCGGTGGCGCCCGGCCAGCCCGCGGTGGCAAGCCCCGATGTGAACACAATGATCGCGCCGCGGCGTCTTTTCTTCATCACGGGAAACAGCGCGCGAACCAGATAGAAAATGCCGTTGAGGTTCACGTTGATGTGTGCGAGCCAGTCGTCATCGCTCATCGCTTCAACCAGCACACGTCGCTGAATGCCACTGGCGAGCACGGCCGCATCAATGGTGCCGAAACGACTGGCGCTCGCCTCGACATGCTCCGTGACCGCCCGGGAATCGGTGATGTCCAGGCGCGACCAGACCAGCCTGGGATGATTGATCGCAGCCAGCGCCTCGGTGGCGATGTCGCTTGCCACGACCTGAGCGCCGGCCGCGAGGCAGGCATGAACCATCGCCAGGCCCAGGCCCGAGCCTGCCCCGGCAATGAGCACGACATGACCGGTGAAGTCGTAGGACACACGCATGCCTGATTCCTTCAGCGGGCGGTATAGCCGCCGTCGACCAGCAGATCGGTGCCCGTGACAAAGCTCGACGCGTCACTTGCCAGATAGATGGCGGCCGAGGCGATGTCTTCGGGCTGTCCCAGTGTACCGGTGAGGTGCAGCGGCCCCAGGGCCTCGCGGGCCGCCTCCATGGTGCCAAATCGCAGCAGCATGCGGTCGGTTTCAATCGCTCCCGGCGACAGGGTGTTCACGCGAATACGTTCGCCTGCATGGTCAACAGCCATCGCCCGGGCAAGGTTGATCAGGCCGCCCTTGATCGCGCAGTACACGGCGCGGCGGGCGCTGCCCACCCGGGCAAGCTGGGAGGCGATCAGGATGACCGACCCGCCGCCGGATTGTGCAATCAGCGGAATCGCAGCCTTGCTCATCAGGAAGGCGCCTGTGAAATTGACGCCGACCACGTGATTCCAGTCGTCGAGGCTGTACTCGACCACGCTGCCGCTTGCGTCTGACGCGGCAGCACCGTGCACCAGCACATGGAGCGCGCCCCACCGGACCCTGACCGCAGCAACGGCAGCAGCGGTATCGGCTTCGCTGGAGACATCGGCGGCGATTGCGATCGCATCGCTCCCCAGGGCCCGGACCTGTGCCGCGGTTTCCTCGCAGCCGGCGGCTTTCAGATCCACGCAGGCAACCTTGGCACCCGCGCCGGCGAGTCCGAGCGCGATGGCGCGTCCGATGCCCTGGGCGGCGCCGGTCACGATGGCGATTCGTCCTTCAAGAGAAAACCGGTTCAAGGCAGGGGTGAGGGACATGATGGGGGTCCTGTTGCTTAACCGTTCCGAAGCGCGGGAATGCCGCGAACCTGAGCGCATTGCAGGATCAGGTTGCGGGGCGGTGTCTGGTAGCGGCGCTTGCGGCTCACGCACACGCCCGTGGCGCGGTGCATGGCGACCGCCGCCTCGGCGGCTTTCACGATGAGGCCGTACGCGTCAAGGATGGGTACGCCATCGATCTCGAAAATCCGCCGCCTCACCATGAAGGCGGCCGAAGGACCTGCGGGAATGATCACCTCGGCCCCGCGCGCGATGGCGCGGGCGCAGGCGTCTTTCATTTGTTCGAGGAGTTCATCGCCGACTTTGTCGTCGGTGAATACATCGTCAAACCGTCCGATATTGTCAAAGCGCACCGCCTCGGTGCTCGATAGCCGGTGCTCAATGCCGTAGCTGCGGACAATATCCTCGTAGTGCGGGATGAATCGTTCGTTGGGTGCGATGAGCGCAAAACGCTCGCCCATGGTGCAGGCGGTGTAGCAGCACACTTCCATGAAGGACACCACCGGGATATCGAGGATTTCCCGCAGTTCGGTGAGCGCCGGATCCAGGGAATTGGCGATCACGAACGCGTCGTAACCACCGCGTTCGCGAACCGACAGGCCGTTGTCGACCACTTCGCGCACGTCGTAGTGCCAGAACAGGCGGTACTGGTCGCCGAGCGCACCCTGCGAGGTGCCGCGGACCTCGACCTTGGTGCCCGGGGCTGCCACGCGATCGGCAGCCGCCTGGGTGGCGGCGATGGAATTGCGCAGTCGTGTTTCAGATGAAAGCAGCTGATACCAGAGTCGGATCGGTCGGGCGTCTGACATGTTGACCTCGGAGGAAGCGAAGTGGGCCGGGGCACGAAGTTTCATTGGCCGGGTGGTGCGAGTCAACCGGGCAAGTCGTTTTCCACTAGGATGTGTTGAACGACAATCGCTGCGAAACAGCGTTCAGACAAGGAGACGATCGATGAAGCGGTATGTGATGCTCATGCTGGCGCTGGCCCTGGGCAGTTCGGCAGCGCTCGCCCAAACCGGAACCTTTCCCGACCGGCCGCTCCGTATCGTGGTGCCGTTTGCGGCTGGGGGCAATGTCGACATCGTCACCCGCATTGTTGCGGGCGGACTTTCCGACACGCTGGGTCAGAGCGTGGTGGTGGAGAACAAGGCGGGCGCCAATGGTGTGATCGGTGCGGAGGCGGTGGCCCGCTCGGCTGCCGATGGCTACACGCTCTTCATTGCCACGGCCGAAACCATGGCGCTCAATCCGTTTCTCATGAAGACCGTGCCCTACGATCCGCTCAAGGACTTTGCAGCGATCGGTCTGATGGACGATTTTCCCTTCACGCTCACTGTCAATCCGCAACTGCCGGTCAAGACGGTGGCCGACTTCGTGGCCTATGCCCGGGCGAATGACGGCAAGCTGAATTTCTCGTCGTGGGGAACCGGCAGCATCGGACAGATCGCTTTCGAACAGTTCAAGCAGGCGACCGGTATCCGGATGGAGCACATTCCGTTCAAGGGGGCGGCGCCGGCGATCATGGCAGTTGCCACAGGCGAGGTGCAGGCCTTCATGGCGACGCTGTCGGTGGCGCGTCCACAGGCGGCGAGCGGTCGGGTCAAGATCCTTGCCATCACCACCGCCGAGCGCGATCCCACTGCGCCCGACATTCCGACCCTGCGCGAGATGGGGGTCGATGTGGTGATCCGCGGCTGGCATATTCTGGTGGCGCCCGCGGCCACGCCGGCGGCCGTGCTCAACCGGCTGAACAGTGCGCTGGTCGCGACCGTCAATCGCGCCGACATCTCGCAGAAGCTGGTGGGCGTTGGCGTGCGACCCATGACCTCGAGCATCGAGGAGGCCCGGGCAATGATTCAAAGCGAGAACGCCCGCTGGCGGGATGTGGCGAGGAAGGCCGGACTGAAGGCCGAGTAGTTCTGCGCGAGGCGAAAGGCAGGCGGGGCAGGCGCCCCGCGCGCAAGTCAGGTTGCGAGGAACATCTCGCGGAGGGTGGTCCGCCAGCTGTCCGGATAGGCGGTGGGCGTGCGAAACAGCATCCCATGATCTCGGAGCGCGATCTGCGCCTCGGCCATCTTGAGCGCCACCCCCAGGATGTCCAGCAACGGCACCCCATCCACCGCGCGCAGGCCATTCTCGACGAAGAACATGTTGAGCGGCCCCCCTGCGGGGATCAGTACCCTGGCGCCGCGCGCGATCGCTTTGCGGGCCTCGCCTCTGAATGCCTCCAGCGCCGGTGCCGGGTTGGCGTACATCGCGCTGAAGTCGTGATAGGTGAGCGCCATGGACGCGCCTTCGACCACCTGTTCACCCAGACCATATTCGCGCGTGAAGGCTTCCATCCGCAACCGGGCGCCTCGGTTGTGGGTGAGAAAGGCAAAGCGCCCCCCGATCTGCGACGCAAGATGCACGGCCGCCTCGGTGATGAATACCGCGGGCAAATCGGTCAGCTCACGAATTTCGAGATGGCCGGTTTCGTTGGTGCTGACATTCACAAACGCGGCGTAGCCCTGTTGCTCGGCGAGGATCGCGTTGCGGACAACTTCGCGGCTGGCGAGGTGAAAGGCGCTGTCCGACTGATCAACCCCCGGGAAGGTGCGGCTCACGCCGTGAAACTCGAAGTCGAACTGGGGGCCGAGCAGTGCCCGTGCGTGGCGACGCGCAGACTGCTGATACACGCTCCAGATCGCAGCGTCGGAATCGGAAGAACTGCTCTGGAGCCAGAGTTTTCGGGTAGGGGTCATGAGGAGTCTCAGTCGGCACGCGTCTCAGTCGGCACGCGTCTCAGTCGGCACGAATACCGGCCTGCGTGATCACGCGCTGCCAGGTTTTTCGTTCGTCGCTCACCTGCGTGGCGAGCGCCTCGGGGGCCGTACCCACCGCAGCAATGCCGCGGCCCAGCAGGTCGCTCACCATGGCCGGGTCTCGCACAATGGCGGCGAGCTCACGCGACAGGCGATCGATGATCGGTCGCGGCGTGCCTGCCGGCACGAAGATCGCAAACCAGCCGCTGACGTCCACGCTTCGCAGGCCCGCATCGGCCATGCCGGGCAGATCGACGGTGGGCGAGCGATCGCGGCTGCTCACCGCGAGCGCGCGCAGCCGTCCCGCCTGATGCTGCGGCATCACGAGCTGCACCGAGTCAAAGACCAGCTGAATGCGGCCGGCAATGAGGTCGGTCATTGCGGGCGCCGCACCCTTGTAAGGCACGTGAGTCATCTCGATGCCCGCTTCGCGCCGCATGAGCTCCATGGCGAGGTGAGACGTGCTGGCGTTTCCGGCCGACCCGTAGGTGAGCTGTCCCGGGTGCTTCCTGGCATGCTCGACCAGTTCGGCCACGGTTTTTGCGGGCACCGAAGGATGCACCGCCAGCACCATCGGATAGGTGCCCAGCAGGCTGACCGCTGCGAGGTCGCGTTCAGGGTCATAGCTGATCGATTTGAGGAGTGAGGGGTTCACCACGATCGGACCCGGGTAGGCAAAGAGCAGCGTGTAGCCGTCGGGCGCGGCGCGGGCCACCACCTCGGCGCCGATGCTGCCGCCCGCGCCCGCGCGATTCTCGATCACCACGGGCTGACCCAGGCGCTCGGCGAGCCGCGCGCCCACCACACGCGACACCACGTCGGTCATGCCTCCGGCTGCGATGGGCGTCACCATCCGGACCGGGCGGTTGGGATAGTCCTGCGCCGAGGCCGCAGCCGAAGCAAGCAGCAGGGCCGACGCAAGCGTGCCGATGAGCGATCGCCGAATGGGCAGTTTCATGCTGTCTCCTCAATGAAGCGGGCAGAGAATCACACGTGCTAGCATCAAATGCAACAAAGAAACCGAAACGTGCCCGTGCACACCGCGACTGGTGGCGCGTGAGCGAAATTTCCCCGGAGACAGCAGCGTGAAGGCTTCATCGATCGGCCATGATTTTCCGGCTGGCATGGCCCTGGTGGTGGGGGCAAGCGGCGGAATCGGCCAGGCTATCGCGCGCCGGCTGGCCGCCGCTGGCTGCACGGTGGTGCTCACCTATCGGCGAGGGCGCGTGGCAGCGGAGACCTGTGCAGGCAGCATTCGCGAGGCGGGCGGCGCTGCCGAGTCGCTCCATCTTCCCCTCGATGATCCGGGCACGGTCGAGGCGGCGCTCCGTCCTGTGGCAGAGCGGCTCGGCGCGCTTCATACGGTGGTCTACGCGGTGGGCGCCGACATCTCCATGACCTATGTGGCCAACATCGATCCCGCAGAGTGGCGCCAGACGATTGACGGCGATCTGCACGGTTTTTTCAGTGTTGCCAAAGCCTGCCTGCCGCTCATGCGACAGGCAGGCGGGGCTTCGTTCGTTGCCATCACCACTGCGGGTCTGGACCGGCACCCGCCACTCGATATCCTCTCCACGGTCCCCAAGGCGGGGATCGAGGCGCTCATCCGCGGCATCGCGCGCGAGGAAGGGCGCTTTGGCATTCGCGCCAATTCCGTGGCGCCCGGCATTGTGGATGGGGGGCTGTTTGACCGGCTTCGCGAGCGCGTGACCCCGGAGTTTGTCGAAGCGATGAAACGAAACACGGCGCTCCGCCGCTTCGGCTCGCTGGATGAGATCGCGGATGTCGCGGTGTTTCTCGCCTCGCGTCAGGCGGGTTATGTCACCGGCCAGCACCTTGCGGTCGACGGGGGATACTCGGTTTGAAGCGCAACGACGAACAACTTGAGCGGGCGGTCGCACCGCTTCACGGGCTCACGGTGGGCGCGGCGCTCCGGCGGTCGGCCGAGCGGTTTGGCGCGCTCGAGTTCATCAAGTGTCAGGATCAGGTGTACACCTTCGCCGAGGTCGACGCCGATGTCGATCAACTGGCGCAGAGCCTGCTCGGGCTGGGTCTGTCGCGTGGCGATCATGTGGCGGTGTGGCTCACCAACTCGCGTGAATGGGCAATCACGTTCCTCGCCTGTGCGCGAATCGGTGCAGTGGTGGTGCCAATCAATACGCGCTATACCGCCTCCGAAGCGGGCTACATCCTCGCCCAATCCGACTCGCGCGCCCTGGTGATGACCCGTCGCATGTGGGGTAACGACTACTGGGCGATGCTTTGCGAGGCGGCCCCGTCTCTTGCAAATTGCTCCTCGGCCGAGTTGTCGGCCACCGAGTTGCCCAGGCTCGCCCGACTGATTGCGGTGGGCGCCGATGCGCCCGCCTGTGCGCTCTCGTTCGAGTCGCTCTGCTCGGCAGGCACCGCTCACGGCGACCCCGCTCACCATGCTGGTCGGCCCCAGCCGGTGCGCCCGCTCGCCGATGCCGAGCGCGCGGTCACGCCCGACGATCCCCTCATCATCGTCTACACCTCGGGCACAACGGGCAAGCCCAAGGGCGCCATGCACAACCACCATGTGATCCGGCAGGCCACCCGGGTTGGGCTGCGCCTGGGCCTGGAGGCGGGTGGCCGGGCGCTGGGCCACCTGCCGCTCTATCACGTTGCGGGTCTCTACATGTCGTTCGTGCCTGCGCTCACGCTGGGTGGTTGCTACGTGGCCATGCCGCAGTGGGACACCGCCGCCGCAATCGACTTGCTCGAGCGTGAGCGGATCAGCTGCTTTGGCGGCATTCCCACCCACTTCGTCGATCTGGCCAACCATCCGTCCATGCAGGGACGGCAGCTGCCTGCACTCAAATGCGCATGGATAGGCGGGGCACCGGTAATGCAGTCCACCTTTGGGCAGTTCATGAAGGCGCTGGGGCTCGAGCAGCTCATGTCCACCTACGGCATGACCGAGAACACCATCTCCACCACCTTCAATCTGCCCGATGATCCGATCGAGGTCTGCTGCATGAACCTTGCGCCCATCCTGGGCCCGAGCGAGGTTCGGATCGCTGACCCGGCCACGGGCGCCGAGCTCGCGCCGGGTGAGGTGGGCGAGGTGCAGTGCCGCGGTGAAACCGTGATGATGGGCTACTACCGCAACCCCGAGGCCACGCGCGAGACCATCACGCCCGAGGGCTGGCTTCGCACAGGCGACCTGGGCACGCTCGATCAGCGTGGCTATCTTTCGATCACCGGGCGCCTGAAGGAAATGTTCAAGACCGGTGGCTCCAACGTCTATCCGGTGGAGATCGAACAGCATCTCGCGCGGCACCCGGCGGTTCGCATCGCTGCCGTGGTCGGCATACCGGATGAACGGCTGGGCGAAGTGGGGTTCGCGTTTGTCGAGCTGCTGGATGGCCAACGCTTCACCATCGATGACCTCCGGGCGCATTGCCGCGGTGCGCTCGCCGACTACAAGGTGCCGCGGTTTGTCTGCCCGGTGCCGGCGCTGCCGCGCACCAGCACTGCAAAGATCCAGCGTTCGGCGCTTCCCGCGCTTGCGCAGGCGGAGATTGCGCGCCGTCGCGCCGCGCCGCCCGTCTGATCAGCAACGCCCGTCAGTCCCCCCAAAGCTCCATGCGAGGCGCCATCTCGATCCGTGAAGTGGCCAATCGGGCGGGGGTGGCCATCGGCACCGTGTCGCGGGTGATCAACGCCCACCCGTCTGTGAGTGCCGACCGGCGAGCGCGGGTGCTTGAGGCGATTGCTGCGCTGGGTTACGTACCCGACATGGTGGCGCAGAGCATGCGCAACCGCCGGTCCATGACCCTTGCCTGCGTCATGCGCGATTTCACCGTGCCCACGCTCAGCCTGTTCGTCGATGCCATGCAGCGAGAGGTCGAGCCGCACGGGTTTTCCACGATGGTGGCCTCCAGTGGTCACGAGGTGGCGCGCGAGATCTCGCTTCTGAAAGGCCTGCGGCAGCGGCGGATCGACGGACTGGTCATTGCTTCGTCGTCCGAGCGTTCGCGCACGCTGCTGTCGGCGATGCGCGGGGCTGGATTTCCGATTGTGCTGATCGATCGCCGCGCACCCGCAGAATTCGATTCGGTGGGCGTCGAGCACGCCCAGGGCGTTGCAAGCGCCGTGGCCTACCTCTCCGAGTTGGGGCACCACCGAATTGCGATGCTGTCGGGGGAGGCGGGCCTGCATCCGGCCCGCGATCGTCTGGCGGGGTATCGGGCCGGCATGCTGCATGCCGGGCTCAAGGTCAAGGACCGGTGGGTGCGCATGACCTCGTTCAGCCCCGAGGCGGGCTATGAACAGACCCGGGCCCTGCTTGCACTCAAGGAACGGCCCACCGCCATCATCGCCGGGGGCTCATCGCTGCTGCCTGGCGTCATGCTGGCGGCCCGGGAGGCGGGGCTCGGCGTGCCCGATGATCTCTCGGTGATCGCGGGTGCCGACAGCGATCTTGCCCGACTCTCGAGCCCAGGGGTGACCGCGGTTTGCTGGCCGCATGATGTGCTGGGTCGGGCCGCCGGTCGTTTCCTGGTTCAGCGTCTGGCCGACCCGGCGGTGTCGCGACAGTCGCTCACCGTCCGCGCCGAACTGGTCATTCGCGGTTCGTGTGCGCCGGTGGCGAACCGGACGGGATTGACTTCCTGAGCGTCCGGCTGAACAATCTGCGGCGCTCAAGGGGGGATCGGCGATTGCAGTCACTGCGCCGTCTCCCCGGATTTTTCTGAAAATTTGGAAACGTTTCAACATGCGACGAATCGGGATTGATGTGGGTGGCACCTTCACCGATGTGGTGATGGTCGATGATGCATCGGGCCAGGTCTGGTCTACCAAGGTGTCCACCACGCCTGCAGATCGCGTGATGGGCGCCATGAACGGCTTTCGCCGGATTCTCGAACTGAGTGGTACCTCCCCGGCGCAGGTCGGTTTCATTGGCCACGGCACCACCATGGCCACCAACATGATCGTGGAGGGGAAGGGGGCGCCGACCGCCCTCATCACCACCACCGGCTTTCGCGACATTCTCGAACTGCGCAGGCTCTCGCGCCATGACCGCGCCGACCTCTACGACCTGCAGTTCAGGAATCCGCGCCCGCTGGTGCCGCGGCGCTGGCGTTTCGAGGTCGGCGAACGCACCCGCCATGACGGATCGATCGAGACCGCGCTTGATCGCGAGCAACTGACGCAAGTCGCAAAGCAAATTGATGCATCCGACATCGAGGCGGTTGCGATCGTCTTTCTGCATGCCTATGCCAACCCCGCTCATGAGCAGCGCGCGCTCGAGGCCGTACGCCGGCTTCTGCCGGATCGCTTCGTCACCGCCTCTCACGAGGTCAACCCCGAGATGCAGGAGTACGAGCGGGCAAGCTCCACCGTCATCAACGCCATGCTGGGACCAGTCTGTGCCCGCTACATCGAGCGCTTTGGCTCGCAGCTCAAGGCCGACGGGTTTGGTGGCGAGCTCCTCTTCATGCAGTCAAACGGCGGACTGGCGAGCGGCGACGTGGTCGCAAGGAAGCCGATCGTTCTCCTCGAATCCGGGCCCGCGGGCGGGGTCAGCGCAGCGGTGCGAGGCAGCGACCACCTCGGCATCAGGGGACTGTTGCTGGGCGACATGGGGGGGACCACCTTCGATGTGTCTCTGGTGAGAGATGGTCGACCGGAGCTTCGAACCGAGGCGATGGTGCACACCTATGCGGTCCGCTCACCCACGATCGATATCGATTCGATCGGGGCGGGCGGCGGTTCGATCGCCTGGATCGATGCGGGCGGCGGTGTGCGGATCGGTCCACAGAGCGCCGGTGCCGATCCGGGGCCTGCCTGCTATGGCCGGGGTGGCGAGCGGCCAACCGTCACCGACTGCAATCTGGTACTGGGCTATGTGGATCCCGATTCTTTCCTGGGTGGCGAGTTCAGACTCGATCGGGCGGCGGCTGAACGCGCGATCGAGACTCATCTTGCGAAGCCGCTCGGGGTCAGTACGCTCGAGGCCGCGCGGATTGTGCGAGCGGTATCGAATTCGCTGATGGCGCAGGCGATGCGGCTCATGACGGTCGAGCGTGGCTTTGATCCGCGCGAATTTGCCTACCTCTGTTATGGCGGCGCGGGTCCGGTGCACGCGGTGGATCTGGCCGAGGAGCTCGACATCCGGCGGGTGATCGTGCCGCCGCTGCCGGGCCTCTTCAGTGCCCTGGGCATGGTGATGGCAGACCGGCTGCACGACAGCCAGCGCGCCGTGGAGGCCGATCTCGGCAGCCTCGCGGGCGAGCGTATCGAGCAACTGGCGCGCGAGTTGCAGCGGGAGGCGTCGGATACTTTCGGGGTTGCGGTGGCCGCTCTGGGAGTCGAGGCGCGATGGCGCGCCGATTGCCGCTACGCCGGTCAGCCCGCCTCGATTGCGGTGGATATCGATGCGTCGCTGATTGCGCGGGCAAGCGCCGATCCGTCGGCCTTTCGAGCCGAGTTGCGAACCGGGTTCGAGCAGAACCACAAGCGCATGTGGAACTTCATCAAGCCCGATCAGCCGGTGATTCTCACCAACCTGCGCTTACAGGCGAGTGTCGCCTCCGGATGGCGCGGCGCGGTGCGCTCGCGCTCCGAGGCGCGTGGTGTGCCCCGCGAGCGCCCGGTGATGATCGACGGTCAGCCGCAGGTGTTGCGGGTGCTCCAGCGCAGTTGGCTGACCGAGGGCGAGCGGATCGACGGACCGGCCATCATCGAGGAGGCAAGCAGCTCGATCG
Organism: Burkholderiaceae bacterium; assembly: GCA_049423065.1. Lineage (GTDB taxonomy): Bacteria > Pseudomonadota > Gammaproteobacteria > Burkholderiales > Burkholderiaceae_E > SYIM01. The sequence goes on along the minus strand of JBMSQB010000049.1, from coordinate 11,497 downwards.
TCTTCAAGGCCGGGCAGCATGCGCAGGTCGACGCCGCCGGCTATCTTCACATCCATCTCTGAGGCGAAAGCGAACCATGGAAACCATCGTCTACGAGATTCTGCGTAATTCGCTCTACTCCATCGCGCGCGAAATGAAGGTTGCCATGATGCGCACGGCAGCCAGCCCCATCATGCATCTGGGTGCCGACGCCTCGGCTGCGGTGTTCGATGCGCAGATGCAGCTGGTTGCACAGGGTAACGATATTCCCACCATGCTCGGCTCTGCCGTCATCTCCACCCGCCGCTCGGTCGAGGCGATCGGCCGCGACCGTCTGCAGCCTGGTGATGTGATCATCAGCAACGATGTGTACCTGGGTGGGGGCAACCATCAGCCCGATGTGCAGCTCACACGGCCGGTGTTCTTCGGCGACGAGATCGTAGCCTTCGTGATGACGCGTGGACACTGGAGCGACATTGGCGGCCAGACCCCGGGCAGCTACATGCTCGATACCTGGGATGTATTTGGCGAGGGGGTGCGCATTCCGCCGGTCAGGCTGTTCCGCAACGATGAAATCGTCGACGACGTCAAGACGCTGATTGTGCAGAACACCCGCGACCCCGAGGGGCGTCTGCTCGATATTCAGGCGCAATATGCCGGTACTTTTGTGGGTGACCAGCGCATCCGTTCGCTCTGTGAGAAATACGGCGCGCAGGCGCTTGCCGATGCGATGAAGCGTTCGCTGGACCACTCCGAAGCACTGATGCGCGCGGCGATCCGCGAGATCCCTGACGGGGTGTACGAAGCGGAAGATTGGGTCGAAGGCGTCTACGCCAAGAATTGGCCAGCCGACCCGGTGCGCATCAAGGTGCGGGTCACGGTCGCGGGCGACGAAATGCATTTCGACTACGCCGGAAGCGGTGACCAGAGCCCGGGCGGCATCAACTGTCCGTTCGCGGTCACCTGCAACAGCACCTGGTTCACGGTGAAGGCGATTACCGATGCGTCGATCCCAATCAACCAGGGTTGCTATCGCCCCGTCCACATCACCGCGCCGGAAGGCAGCATCGTCAACTGCCGTTTCCCGGCGCCGGTGGTGAGCGGCAACACCGAGACCTCGCCGCGCGTGATCGACCTGCTTCTGAAGGCGCTGTCGGCTGCGGTGCCCGATCGCGTGATCGGTCAGAGTAATTGCGCCGCCTGCTCAGGCGTCTTTGGCGGCCCGGACCCGGACGCCGAGCGTGTGCGCCGCACGGGCCGGCCGATCGTGAGCATCGTCGAGCCGCATGGCGGGGGGATGGGCGCACGCGCTACGCAGGACGGGGTGAACGGCATCCGCGTGTATGTGGGCAATGCCGGGTCACTGCCGGTGGAGTACATCGAACAGACCATGCCGCTGGTGGTGGAGGAGTGGGCGCTGGTGCCCGATAGCGGCGGAGCCGGCCGGTACCGTGGCGGACTCACCGCGCGGCGCTCCTATCGGGTGGAGTTCGACACCGCTTCGTTTACCGTTGCGGGTGAGCGTGGCGAATTTGCGCCAGAGGGCTATTTCGGTGGCCGACCGGGCGCGCCCTTTCTTTGTACCGTCACCGACGGCGAAGGACACGTGCGCCGTGTGCCGCCCAAGGGCGCGACCGAGGTATTGAAGCGCGGTGACCGGGTGTCGCTCAATCCGTCGGGAAGTGGCGGCTATGGGCGTCCTGCCGAGCGTGATCGGCAGGCAGTGCTCGAGGATGTTCTGGACGGCTACGTGACCCGCGCGTCTGCCGAGCGCGACTATGGCCTCAAAGACCTTCCGGAGCCACGATGAATCCGCAGAACGGCGGTGATCCCGGGCGGGGCGCGCTGCCCCTGAGCGGCCTCTGCGTGGTCGAAATCGGGCACAGTCTCGCTGCGCCCTACGCTGGCAATATCCTCGCGCAGCTGGGCGCTCGCGTGGTGAAGATCGAATCACCTGGGCGGGGCGACTATGCGCGGGGCTGGGGGCCCCCCTTTACCGGTGACTCGGCCACGATGTTTCATGCGGTGAACAATGGCAAGGAGAGCGTTCAGGTCGACTTCGATGATGCCCAGATGCTTGCGCGCTTGCATGCCTTCATCCGCGAACACGCCGACGTCGTGATGCAGAACCTGAAAGCAGGCGCGCTCACCCGGTATGGGTTGGATGCCGAGTCGCTCACCGCGGCCAAGCCCGATCTCATTTATTGCAATCTGGGCGCCTTCGGCCGTGACGGCCCGATGGCAAGCCGACCGGGTTATGACCCGCTCATCCAGGCCTTCAGCGGCATGATGAGCATCCTCGGCCACGACGGCGACGAACCCAGTCGCGTCCCGGTATCCATCAACGATATCGGTACCGGCATGTGGGCGGCGATTGGCATTCTTGCCGCCATCGCCCAGCGCGCGCGGCAGGCTGGCGGGCGGCCGCGCATCGTCGATGTATCGCTCTTTGAAACCGCAATGGCCTGGATGACCGTGCCGCTCACCGACCGGAACGCAGGCGGGCCCGCGCCGCGTCGCAACGGCTCCGGCAGTCCGAACATCGCGCCTTATCAGGTGTTCCGCTGCGCCGATGGCCGCGTGATGATTGCGGCGGGTAACGACACGCTCTTTGTGAAGCTCTGTTCGGCGCTGGGCCTGTCGCATCTGCCGGCCGATCCCCGCTTTGCGAGCAACGGCGCGCGGGTGGAGAACCTGGCGGCGCTTCTGGCCGTGCTCGAACCTGCGATCGCGATGATCAGTACCGAAGATTGTCTCGCAAGGCTGTCTGCGCTGTCGATTCCGTGCGGCCCCATGCAGACGGTCGATCAGGTGCTCGCCCATCCGCAGCTCGCCGCCGTCGGCATGCTGCAGCCCACCCCCCGCGGTGATGTTTCCACCATGGCGCTGCCCATCTCGTTTGACGGCACACGCCCGCCGCTTGCAGGAAACGGTCCGGCGCTTGGGGAACACAACGCACTTCTGGCAGATCGGTCATGACCAACGTCCACCACCTGTTTCCCGAAGCTCTGGATACCCTGCTGCTCGACTCGCCCCGCGAGGGGCTGCTGCGGGTGCGGCTCAACCGCCCCGAGGTGGCCAATGCGATGAGCACGCAGATGGGCCACGACATCATCGCAGTGTTCTCTGCGCTCGAAGCGGATCCCGAGCGCTATCGCTGCGTGATTCTGACGGGCGTGGGGTCGCGCTTCTGCGGCGGCGCCGATCTCAAAGAGCGCGACGGCATGACCGACGACCAGTTCAACGCTCAGCACTACCTGTTCGAACGAATGATGCGGGCCATCTACGACTGCCCGGTTCCGGTGGTCGCCTGTCTCAATGGTCCGGCGGTGGCGGGTGGGCTCGAACTCGCGCTGGGATGCGATTTCATCATCGCATCCGATCGTGCGCGCTGTGGCTTCACCGAAGTCTCGCGCGGCATCATGCCGGGTGGTGGTGGCACACAGCACCTGCCACGCGCGATCGGCATCCGGAAGGCCAAGGAACTGATGTTCACCGGCGATCTGATCACGGCGGACGAAGCAAAAGCGCTCGGCCTCTACAACCACGTGTTTCCCGATGACCAGGTGTTCGACCGCACGCTTGAGCTGGTCGGACGCATTCTCGCCAACGCTCCGATCTCGATCCGGCAGGTGAAGAAGTCGATCGAATTTGGTGCGCAGATGGATACCCGGACGGGCCTGTTCTTTGAGGTCGAGGCCTACAGCAGGCTGGTGGCGACCGCCGACCGGCGGGAGGGTATCCGCGCCTTCAATGAAAAGCGCCCCCCCCGGTTTACCGGGCGCTGAACCGATCAACCGTTTCACACTTTCCACACACCAGGAGGAAACATGACCAACACCCGACCCAATCGCCGTGTTTGCGGCACGACCGGGCCATCGGCCCGCCGATTGTTCGGTACCACTGCACTGACCTTGGCCGCGCTGCTGGGCGCTGCGCCGCTCGCTGCGGTCGCGCAGGGCTGGGCACCCACCAAGCCCATCAAGCTCGTCATCCCGTTTCCGCCGGGCGGCGCCACCGACGTGGCCGCACGCGCAATGGTGGCGCAGCTCGGTAACGCGCTGGGTCAGCCGATGGTGGTTGAGAACCGGGGCGGTGCCAACGGCATGATCGCCTCCGAGATGGTGTTCAACTCGCCGCCCGATGGCTACACCATGCTGATGGCCACCGCCGATACCAACTCCATCAACCCCAACGTCTACACCAAGATGAGCTACCAGGCGCACGAGTTCCGTGCGGTCGCACCGGTGGCGATGGTCAACTTCATGCTGGTGGGACGTCCGGGACTGCCCGCCAAGGATCTGAAGGAACTGGTGGCGCTTGCGCGCGGCGGCAAGCTCAACTTCGCATCGTGGGGGGTGGGCAGCACCTCTCAGGCCGCGATGGAAATGTTCAAGGCCCAGGCCGGCAAACTCGACATCCTGCACGTGCCCTATCAGGGCGCCGCACCCGCCTTTCAGGCGGTCATGGCCGGGCAAAATGACGTGATGATGGCGCCGGCTGTCGTGGTGATCCCGGCGCTCTCCAAGGTCACCGCCTACGGCATCTCCTCGCCCAGCCGCCATGTCGGCGCGCCTCAGGTGCAGACCATGACCGAACAGGGCTTTCCGGTGAATGCCGATGCCTGGGTCGGTATTCTCGCGCCCCCGAAAACGCCGCAGGCGGTGCTTGAGCATGTCTACAAGGGTGTGCATGCGGTCACCTCCAGCAAGGAGTTTCAGGAGCGGCTCACCCAGATCGGGCTCTCGAGTGCGCCCAACATGACGCTCGATGAATTCGGCAAGTACATGGTGGCCGAGATCGCCCGCTGGGGGCAGGTCATCAAGGCAGCCGGTATCACGCTCAACAACTGACAGGGGGCGTCATGTCGCGCATCACCGAGGTCTCGGTCATTCCCTTTCACTTCGAGGTCGCTGATCTGGGCCTGGGCGCGCACGCCGCCATGGGCGTGAGCAATCTGCAGTATGAAAAAGGGGCGAGGCTTCGTGTGATGCGCTATGCGGTCCGTATCCGCACCGACGATGGACACGAGGGCGGATACGTGACCCATTGGGTCGGCACGCAGGGTGCGCTTGGCCAGACGCTGATGCTCGCTCCCCATCTGCTGGGGCGTGACCCCGAGCACCGCGAGCAGATCTACGATGATTTCAAACGCGAGCTTCGTGCCTATGACGGCATGGGGCACGGACCGATCGACATTGCGCTGTGGGATCTGGTCGGCCGAAAATACGGCATGTCGATTGCGACCATGCTCGGTGCGTGGCGAACCCGATTGCGCACCTATGCGAGCACGCACCACGGGCAGGATGCCCCGGGCGGACTCGATTCACCGCAGGCCTTTGCCGACTATGCGGTGGCCTGTGCCGAGCGCGGCTTTCATGGCTTCAAGGTTCATGGCTGGCATGACGGCGATGTGCGGCGCGAATCGGCGACCCTGCGCGCAGTGCGTGCGGCGATCGGCGACCGGATGGAAATCATGGTCGATCCCGGCTGTGAACTGCGCACGCACCTCGATGCCCTAAGGTTAGGTCACGTGTGCGATGAGATCGGTGCGTTCTGGTACGAAGACCCTTATCGGGATTCGGCCCGATCGATCACCGGATCCAGGATCCTGCGCGAAAAACTCAAAACGCCGCTCATGATTACCGAACACATTCGTGGCGCCGAGATGAAGGCGGCCTATGCGGTGGCGGGCGCCTGCGACATGTTTCACCTTGATCCGGAATACGATCTCGGCATCACCGGCGCCATGAAGTGCGCACACCTCGCCGAGGCGCTGGGCATCGATGTGCAGTTTCACGCCTGCGGTCCTGCGCACCGCGCGTGTGTGGCGGCCACGCGCAACACGCATTTCTATGAACTGGCGCTCACCGGCCCGAACATGCCCAATCTCATTGCGCCGGTGTACACCTGCGGGTATTCCGATCACGAGGCCGATCTGCCCGCCGACGGCTGTATGCCAGTGCCTGTCGGGCCGGGCCTGGGGGTGGCTTACGACTGGGCCTGGATCGAGGCGCACGCCGACGGGCGGCGGGACTGGCAACTGAGGTGATTCACGCCCGGCCCAGATAGGCCTGTCGCACAGCAGGATCGCGCGCCAGATCGCCCGAGCGACCGCTCAGGGTGACCTTGCCGGTTTCCATCACATAGGCCCGGTGTGACACCGCGAGTGCCTGCGTGGCGAGTTGTTCAACCAGCAAAATGGCAAGGCCGTCGCGGTTGAGCGATTCAAGCACTGGAAAAAGCATTTCGAGCACCCGCGGGGCCAACCCCAGCGAGAGTTCGTCAATCACCAGAAGTTTCGGGCTCGATGCCAGACCGCGCGCGATTGCGAGCATTTGCTGCTCACCTCCCGATAGCGATCCCGCGGCCTGCGCGCGGCGCTCGGCGAGTCTGGGAAACAGGGTGAATCCTCGCTCGACGGCCTCATCGATCCGGGCAGGCGTAGCTGAAAACACGAATGCGCCCAGGCGCAGGTTGTCCTCGACTGTCTGTTCGGCAAACACCTGGCGGCCTTCCGGGACCATGGCGAGACCCGCCCGCACCAGGCGATGGGAAGGCAGACCTGTCACGTCGGTGCCGTTGAATTCGATCCGGCCTGCAACGGGCGCGAGCACGCCCGAGATCGCTTTCATGGTTGATGACTTGCCCGCGCCATTCGAGCCGATGACGGCAACGAATTCACCTGCACCCACCTCGAGGCTCACCGACTGTACGGCCCGTACACGGCCATATGCCACGCCGAGATCGGTCACGCGCAGGAGCGGGGTGTTCGGGGCGGTCTGCGCACTCATGCGGACTCTCCGGATGCCGTCAGGCTCGCCCCGAAATAGGCTTCGATCACCTTCGGATCGTCCCGCACTGCGGAAGGGGGGCCGGATGCAATCACCTCGCCGTAGTCAAGCACGGTGACGTGGTCGGAGACTGCCATGATCATGTCGACATGATGTTCGACAAGAACCACGGTGAGGCCGAGGCGCTTCAGATCGCGGATCAGCGCGATCAGTTCATCGATCTCGTTGTGGGTCAGCCCTGCGGCGGGTTCGTCCAGCAACAAAATTTCTGGCGACATGGCGAGTGCGCGTGCAATCTCCAGACGCCGCTGGTGGCCAAAGGCCAGATTGCCTGCGGTCTCGTCCCGATACGCGGACAGTCCCACATAGTCTAGAAGGAGCGCAGCGCGCTCGCGCTGCCGGCGCGCTTCGCGATGAAAGCCGGGCAGCCTGAACAGGGTCGACAGAAAGCCAGCGGTGCTGCGCGCATGAAATCCGATCAGGACGTTTTCCTCTACCGTCATGTCGGCAAACAGCTCGGTGTTCTGAAAGGTGCGCGTGAGGCCGCTCCGCGCGATCTGGTCGCTCGAGCGTCCACCCACCTCATCCTGCAGAAGCGTGACACTGCCCTCGGTCGGCGCGTAAAAACCGGAGAGTGCATTCAGCATGGTGGTCTTGCCCGCGCCGTTGGGCCCGATGATGGCGTGGACCGTAGCGCGCTCGATGTCGAGCGTGACCCCCGATACCGCCGAGAGGCCGCCAAAGCGAATCGTGAGGCCTCGGGTTTGCAGCACCGGGCCGCGGACTCGGGCCTCAACCTTGAGAATCGTATCGATTGCCTCCGAGGGGCGAGGCCAGCTTCCCGCCTCGCGGGTGACCTGAGTCTGGCCGCGGCGCAACCTCATCCAAAGATCCCGTACCGACCCAGCGATGCCCTTGGGCAGAAAGAAGATCACCAGCGCAAGGAGCGCACCGTAGGCGAACAGCTGCCACTTGCCGAACGCCTGCAGCAGATTGGGAATCCAGGTGAGAACGCCGGCGCCGATCAATGGGCCAAAGGTGGTGCCGGCACCACCCAGAATCACCATCAACAGGAAACGGATCGAGTCGGAGAAGCTGAAGGTGTCCGGATTGACATAGCGATTGAGGTAGGCGTAGAGCCCGCCCGCGATACCCGCAAAGACCGATGAGAGTACGAACGCGAGTACGCGCTGGCGGATGGGGTCGATACCGAGCGCGCGCGCTGCGGTTTCCGACTGCGCGACCGCCCGCATCGCGCGGCCGACGCGCGAGTGCATCAGGTTGTGATGGACCACGAATCCGGCGAAGGTGACCGCTGCAATCAGCCAGTAAAGGTCGCGGGTGTTGAGCGGCCCTGCGCCCAGATTGATCCGGGGGACATTCGAAATGCCAAGCGTACCGCCGGTCAGGGCGCGCCAGTCGATCGCCACGTTCTGCACGATCAGACCGAACGCGATGGTGACCACGGCGAGGTAGACCCCGCGCACGCGCACGGTGGGATAGGCGAGCGCAACCCCTGCAACCGCGGTAACGGCCATGGCGCCCAGCATTGCCGGGAAAAAGCCTGCGCCGGTTTTGGTGGCAAGGATGGCCACCGTGTAGGCCCCCAGCGCGTAGAGTCCCGCCTGCCCGAGCGACACCAGGCTCACCAGTCCGACCAGCAGATTGAGCCCGAGGGCGACCAGCGCGTAGATGAGGAACAGCATCACCACGCGAAGCTGGAAGGTGTTGGCGACCAGCAAGGGAACCAGGCAGAGCGCGCCGGCAACAGCGACAGAAGAGAGCAGGCCGGGAGAAACAAGCAGGCGCAGCGTCATACCTTGTTGACCTCACGCTTGCCGAACAGGCCGTTCGGAAAGGCAAGCAGCAGCAGGATCATGATGCCGAAGCCCAGCACCTCCCGAAGCGATGTGTTGCCGAACCCCTCGATGAAACGCTCCAGTACGCCGTAGGCAAAGCCAACAATGACGATGCCCCGGGCGTTCGACATGCCGGCGATGATGGCCACCAGAAAGCCTTTGAGACCCAGCAACAGCCCCATCGCGGCCGAGACCTGGATGATGGGGGCGGCGAGAATGCCGGCGAAGGCCCCGAGTGCTGCCGCGGCAGCAAACGACAGCAGCGCCATGCGGCGAACGTCTATCCCCATGAGGCCCGCAGCGACAGGTTTTTGAGCAATGGCGCGCATCGCGCGACCGGTCATCGTGGACCGGTAGAACCAGTCGAGGAGGATCAGGAGCGCAATCGCCAGCACCGGTACCAGCAGCTCATGCGGGAAGATGCCGGCACCCGCTATCGCGATCGGTGTCTGCATGAGGGGCGACGGCAGCGACCGCGGATCGGCCCCGAAGGTGACCGTGACGAACGCTTCCAGCATCAGTCCGATGGCGATGGTGGAGAGCATCCAGCCGATCGACGACGGACCATGGTTGAGGGGGCGAACCGCAATGCGTTCGATGAAGAGGCCGAACGCCGCGGTGGCGAGTATGGCAATCGGAATGCCGATCAGTAGCGGTATGCCCGACCACATCAGGACGACCGACAGCACTGATCCGAGCATCAGCGTGTCGCCATGCGCAAAGTTCACCGCGCGCACGGCCGACCACATGATGTAGAAGCCGAGTGCGACGATCGCGTAGAGGCCGCCGATCACCAACCCGGAGAGCGTGTACTGAATGACTGCAGTCATGGTGAAGGCGCAACCGGATTCCCCGCGCCGGCGGTCGCAACCGGCGCGGGGGTTCGGCGTGCAATGCCCTACTTGCCGTACGGCGTCTGGCCGAGCGGGAGAATCTTGCCGTCGTGCCAAGCGGTCCAGACGTAGTTCTCGGGCAGGATCGCGTTGTGGCGGTCGGGTGCGAACGCCGGCGCGTATTTCTGCACGATGCCTTCGTGATTGACCTTGTACATGGCGTCGCGCACTTTCTTGCGATCGAAGCTGCCGGCAAGCTTGATGGCTTCGGCGAGGATGTAAACCGCGTCATAGGCGTTGGCCGCGCCTGATCCGTGCTTGATGTCCTCGGGCGACTTGAGCTTGTAGCGACTGACGATCGAATCGAGCACCACCTTCTGGTTGGGTTTCAGGCTGCCCATCCAGGTAAACGTCTGCAGAACGATCATGCCGTTGGCAAGCGGACCCGCCAGCTCACCCAGCGTGCCGGTGTTTCCCCATGCCGAAACGATTTTTGCCGAGTAGTTGATACGCTGCATCGAGCGAAGGATCTGATTGGCCTCCAGGTCGCGGGAGTAAAGAATGATGGTGTCCACGCCAGCATCGCGAAGCCGGATGAGCTGCGCCGACATGTCCCGGTCGTCCCATTTGAAGACCTCGTAGCCGACCACCTTCGCGCCTTCTGCGCTGGCGCTCGCCTTCAGATCGGGTACCGCACCCTGACCCCAGCCCGTGTCTTCGTACAGCACGCCGATATTGCCCGTCTTGGTCACTTCCTTGCTCTTGCGAACCAGAGCGAGCGCCTGCCAGCGATCGAACATCGAGACGCGGAACATGTAGTTGGGCTTGCGATCGTTCTCGGTGATCCGGGTGCCCGCCGAGATGACAGCGATATAGGGGATCTGGGCGTCGTGCACGGGCTCCACCACCGCCAGTGCAACGCCAGAGTGCCAACCGCCAAACATGGCGATGCAGTCGTCAGACTCTGCGATCCGCCGGGCGTTGTCGACGCCACGCGGCGGCTGGCCGGCATCGTCATAGGCGACAAAGTTGAGGCGCTGCCCCAGCACGCCACCCTTGGCGTTGATTTCGGCCATCGCCACCTCGACCCCCATGCGGATGGAGTCCGCCGCCCAGGCCGTGGGCCCGGTGATTGGCAGTGACGCGCCCACACAGGGCTTCGCAGCCTGCACGGATGCAGTGCCAAGGGCAAGGGACAGACCGGCGGTGCCGATCAAGGCAGAGAGCAGACGATGCTTCATTCAGAAACTCCTGTCGGTGGACGGAACAAAACTCGGGGGTCACCGCAATGTCTGTGCCACGCCGCTGCGAGGTGTGAGGCGCAGCAGCGCGCACCGAAGTGAGGCGGCGCGACCCGATGGCGCCTTAATCTGGTGCATGGCATCGCGCTCGCGATGCCATGCGCGTCACCGAAGTGCAGAGACCTGGGGCTTACTGCGGGCAGATGGCGAGACCGCCGTCGGCCACGATGACCTGTCCGGTCACATAGCGCGCCTGGTCGGAGGAGAGAAAGAGAATCACCTGTGCGATGTCATCCGGTTCTCCGACCCGTCCAAGCGGGACGCGTCGGGCGGCTTCCTCCACCCCCGCGGGACCCAGCGAATGCTCCTCGGAGAGCAGTTGTGCGGTCCGCACGTAACCCGGGGATACCGCGTTGACCCGGATACCGTCCGGGGCGACCTCGGCGGCGAGACCTCGCATGAGGCCGATCACGCCCGATTTTGCGGCCGAGTAATGAACATGCTCGGTCCAGCCCCAGGCGACGCCCATCAGCGAGGTGAGGCACACGACGGAGCCGCTTCGACGCTTGCGCATTGACGGGAGCGCCGCGCGCGCAACGCGGAACATGCCCTTCAGATCAATGTCGATGGTGTGGTCCCATCGCTCGTCGGTCAGTTGGGCAAGGGGCACCTTGTGGGCAATTCCGGCGTTCAGCACCAGCGTATCGATGGCGCCGTGCGCCTCGATCACCGCCTGCACGACCTCGTCGGTGCGCGTGGTCGAGCGAACGTCCAGCGCGTGGAAGCTTGCG